>CAYMAN010000090.1:0-1927 GCA_964388455.1 uncultured Eubacteriales bacterium | reverse complement strand
TACGCGGAGACGGGCAGGTCGTTGACGACGCCGTCGACCTTGCCGGCGTTAAGTGCCGAGAAAGCAGCGAGCGTGTCGCTGAACGGCACGATCTGCTTGGCGCCCTTGATGTTCTCCTTGGCCCAGGCCTCGCCGGTGGTGCCGGACTGAACGCCGATGACCTTGCCGGTGAAGGCGGTGTTGATGGCCGCTGCGTCGTTGCCGTCAAGCTTGGCGACCTTGCCCTTGACCACGGCGATCGACTGGTTGGAGTCGATGTATGGTGTGGAGAAGGTGATCTCCTTCTCGCGCTCGGCGGTGATGGTCATGCCCGACATGATGACGTCGAACGTGCCGCCAGCCTTGAGCTGCGGGATCAGGGTGTCAAACGTCTGGCTGGTGAAGTTGACCGTGAGGCCCATCTCCTTGGCCAGTGCATCGGCGAGGTCTACGTCGAAGCCCTCTGCCGTGTCACCGTTCATCGACTCAAACGGCGGGAATGCGGTGTCAGAGCCTACGGTCAGGACGCCATCGGCGACCAGTCCGAGATCGGCGGCGGGAGCTTCTGCCGCGGGGGTCTCGGGGGTTTCCGCCTTGCTGCCACAGCCCGTGAGCGCCACAAGGGCGAACACAAGACCAAGGGCGAGCACGAGCGCAAGAGACTTACGAGCCTTCTGCATCGTTCCTCCTCAGTGTCCTGAATCACAAGAGCGCACCGGATGGCCGACGACGCTCCACCGAACTACAGTGCATAATCATACACCGATTCTGCAAGGCTGCGAACGCTTTGACGGCTATCCAATGGGCGCCTTAACGTATGCAGTACCGTTAGCGATACACGCTTGATCCAACAGAATCTCGATACAGAAGGAGTGTCTCCCCTCGCAGCGAAAACGAAACGGACACCCGTCGGGTGCCCGTTTCGTAGTCAGTATTCAGATGGGTGTCGCGCCAACATCCGCCTCTACGTGAGGCGTCAGCAGATTACGGGGTAGTACTGGTATCGACGCTCGGCGCGGCGACGAGCTCAGGCAGCTGACCGACCCACTTCGTTCTGATCGCATCCAGCACCCGGTCAGCGGCGAGAGCGTCCAGCGCACCACGGACCGCGGTCTGCAAATCTGAGTTCTCCGGAAGGACACCCACGCCGAGAGGCACCGCCGGTTCGAGCTGTCCGGCGAGGTGGACGTTGGGAAAGTCGCGGATGATGTACCCGGCAACGATCGCATCGCCCGCAGCGAAGTCGGCCTCATCTGCGTCCACTGCGGTGATGGCTTCTCGGAGCGTCGGGAAGACGACCAGCGTCTGGGTTCCCAGCTCTGAGGCGAGCCTCCAATATGCGATGGAGTTCGACTGCACCGCGATCTTGCCGGTCTGCAGCGTGTCGAGCGTGAGTGACGGCTCAACCGAAGATGTGGTGTCGGTTCCAACGAAGAACGAGGGTGCATTACTCAGGTAGGATCCCGCGAGCGACGTGTTGGTGAGACCGGCGTCTGAGAACCCGATTGAGAAGACGACATCTGCCGTGCCGTCTGCCAGCGCGGTCGCTGCCTCCGACGGCTTCACGTCCACGATCTTGAGCGTCAGACCGAGCTGATCGGCTAGTGCGGCGGCCACGTCGATATCGAGACCGACCTGTTTGCCGTTGTCGGTACCGGCAAACGGCGGATAGCTAAGATCGACTCCGGCACGCAGCACCCCCGCTTCCTTGACGGCGGGTGGCACGACTTTGGGCTCGGCCTTGGACACCGAGGCTTTGGAGCAGCCGGTGCTTACCAGCAACGCGCACAGTGCCGCGACTGCGCCACCCGCTATACCGATTCGGCTCAAACGACCCATCCGTGTTCCCTTCGTGGCATGACCCTTGGGCGCTCCCGCCCGGCTGACCTGGTCTTTGGCCCCACACTCGCATACCGGAGCTTCCGCTTGATGCTATCTCACTACCGGC
>CAYMAN010000089.1:0-2297 GCA_964388455.1 uncultured Eubacteriales bacterium | reverse complement strand
TCAAGCGCCTCATGGAAATCGGTTGCTACCGTGGCCTTCGCCACCGCAAGGGCCTTCCGGTCCGCGGTCAGCGCACGCATACGAACGCGCGCACCCGAAAGGGTCCGCGTCGCCAGATCGGCGCTAAGAAGAAGGGCAAGTAACACATGGCAGCGAAGAAGAAGAACGTCAGGACTCGACTTAAGCGTTCAGAGCGTAAGAACATCGCAGTCGGTCAGGCGCACATCAAGAGCACGTTCAACAACACTATCATCAGCATCACGGACCCGCAGGGCAATGTGATCTCCTGGCAGTCAGCTGGCACGGTGGGCTTTAAGGGCTCGCGTAAATCCACGCCGTTCGCGGCGCAGATGGCTGCGGAAGCAGCCGCCAAGATGGCTCAGGAGCACGGCCTTCGCAAGGTCGCCGTGTTCGTGAAGGGTCCCGGCTCCGGTCGGGAAACCGCAATCCGCTCGCTCCAGGCCACCGGCCTTGAGATCTCGAGCATCCAGGATTGCACCCCTGTCCCGCACAACGGCTGCCGGCCGCGCAAGCGCCGTCGCGTGTAACTCGGGAGGAACTGTACTATGGCTCGATACACCGGGGCGGACTGTCGTCTGTGCCGCCGTGAAGGCATTAAGCTTTTCCTGAAGGGCGACCGCTGCTACTCCGACAAGTGCGGAGTGGAGAAGCGGCCGTATCCGCCGGGTATGGCGGGCAAGAAGCGCCCGCGTGACTCGGAATACCGCGTTCAGCTTCGCGAGAAGCAGCGCACCAAGCGCATCTATGGTCTGCTCGAGAAGCAGTTCCGTGGCTACTACGTGATCGCCAGCCGTCAGACCGGAATCACTGGTGAGAACCTGCTTCGGATTCTCGAGAGTCGTCTCGATAACGTTGTGTACCGTCTTGGGTTCGCAAAGTCTCGTGACGAAGCTCGCCAGGTCACCCGTCACGGGCACATCACCGTGAACGGAAAGCGTGTCGACATTCCGTCGTACCGCGTTCGCCCGGGCGAGGTCATCGCAATCGCCGACAAGTCCAAGGATCTTCTGGTAGTCAAGACGGCGCTCATTTCGTCTGAGAAGATCGAACTGCCGGGCTGGCTTGAGGTTGACGTGACGAAGCTTCAGGGCAAGGTCCTGTCGCTCCCGACGCGTGAGCAGATTGATTGCCCGGTTCGCGAGCAGCTCATCGTCGAGCTGTACTCGAAGTAACGACTGGGAAGCCAAGGAGGCTGCTGGATGACAGAGTTCATGAGGCCCCAGGTCAAAGTCGACCGTATCGACGATCGTGTAGCACGTTACATCGTCGAGCCGCTCGAGCGTGGCTTCGGGTACACGCTGGGCAACTGCATGCGTCGCGTGCTGCTGTCGTCGCTTCAGGGCGCGGCCGCCACGTCGATTCGCGTGGAGGGTATCCAGCACGAGTTCGCGTCCATCGAGGGCGTACGTGAAGACATCACCGACGTGGTTCTCAACGTCAAGGGTCTTGTCTTCCGTGAGACCGGAATCGGTGCCGCAGATGCGGTGGCGACCCTGTCAGTGTCCGGACCCAGCGTAGTGACCGGTGCGGACCTCAAGGTCCCTGCCGAGTTCGAGCTGGTCAACCCTGAGCACGTCATTGCCACGCTGAACAAGGGCGCGAAGCTCGAGATGGGAATTCGTGTCGGCGTCGGCCGTGGATACGTTTCGGCAGACCGCAACAAGCGTCCTGAGGATCCGATCGGCGTAATCACCGTCGACTCACTCTTCAGCCCGATCACGCGGTGTACGTACGTGGTTGAGAACACTCGAGTCGGTCAGCGTACCGACTACGACAAACTCACCCTCGAGGTCGAGACCGATGGTTCTATCGACCCAGGTGACGCTGTCGCTCGCGCGGGTCGCGTCATCGACGAGCACATGATGCTCTTCGTTGACCAGGCGACCGAGTCGATGTCGGACGACGGCATCTTCGCGGCTGCGGTCGACGAGGGCGAGGGAGTGCTGGACACACCGATCGAGGAGCTGGACCTGTCTGTCCGTTCCTATAACTGCCTGAAGCGTCAGGGCGTCAACACGATCGGCCAGCTCAACGAGTGCTCGGAGAACGACCTGCTCAACATTCGGAACTTCGGCGCTAAGTCGATCGAAGAAGTCAAGGACAAGCTCCAGCAAATGGGCTTGGGCCTCAAGCAGTAGTGGGAGAGCGCACAAGATGAGACACCAGAAGAAGGGCCGTAAACTCGGCACCGATGCAAGCCACACAAAGGCAATGCTGAAGAGCATCGCCGGTGCCTTGTTCACCCATGAGCGTATCAAGACGACCGAGGCTCGCGC
>CAYMAN010000088.1:0-2454 GCA_964388455.1 uncultured Eubacteriales bacterium | reverse complement strand
GTTCTCTATGCTCAAGACGGCTTCGGGGTCCCGCCCCCCAAAACCTTACGCGCTCTCCCAAGGTGCACGCTACACTCGTGTCCATGGAATGGATTCAACATACCTGTGACACTGAATCTTGGGCCGAGCGCGCGATTCTGCACGTCGACCTCGATGCGTTCTTCGCTGCCGTTGAGCAGCTTGATCACCCTGAGTGGCGCGGCTTGCCCGTAATCGTCGGCGGCGATCCATCGCGACGTGGCGTGGTGTCGACGTGCAGTTATGAGGCGCGGGTGTACGGAGTTCGCTCGGCCATGCCGTCGTCTCGGGCGCTCCAGTTGTGTCCGCAGGCGATCTGGGCGCCGAGTCGATTCGATCGCTATCACGAGATCTCTGCTGCAGTACGGGCAATCTTTGCCGACGAGACGCCACTAGTGCAGCCGGTCTCGATCGATGAGGCCTACCTCGACGTGACGCCCGGTCGTTTCACGTCCGAGGACCCTGCGCTCATCGCGGAACGCATCCGCGCACGCGTGGCGGGAATCGGTGTGACGTGCTCGGCCGGCCTTTCGGCGGTCAAGTCGGTAGCCAAGATTGCGAGTGATTTTCGCAAGCCAAACGGGCTGACGGTAGTGTGTCCGGGTGAGGAGGCGGCGTTTCTGTGTCCCCTGCCGGTGCGAGCAATGCCGGGCGTCGGACCCAAGACCGCTGAGCGGCTTGTATCGCTTGGCCTCAAGACGCTCGGCCACGTCGCTGCGCTCGACGATGCTACAGCTATCGAGGTGCTCGGCAGCCATGGGGTCGGTCTGGTCATGCGAGCAAGAGGACTGGATGTGCGTGACGTGCACGACAACGCGCCGGTCAAGTCGGTATCAAACGAGCGGACCTTTGCCACAGACGTTCGAGTTCCGGCTGAGGTCGACGGTGCTCTCACGCTGCTGGTAGCCAAAGTGAGTCGTAGGCTGCGCAACAAGGAGCTGGCCGGTCGTACGGTCACCGTAAAGCTTCGATTCTCGGACTTCACCACGAAGACCGTGCGGCGCACGCTCCCCTCTTCGACTGATGACGAGTCGGTGTTCGTGCCCGTTGCCCGCGACCTGCTTCATACCGCTTGGACGCCCGGAGTGGGACTGCGGCTGCTGGGGTTTGGCGTGTCCGGCTTCGACGACAAGGCGGTTCAGCTCGACTTGCTTGGAGATGACGGCGAGGTTCTCCCTGCGGTCGAGGTATCCCCTGCTCGACAGCGATTGGTGGCGGGGCTCGATGCGGTTCGCGAGCGGTTCGGTGAGGGCTCTGTTCAGTTCGGCCGAGAATTGCGCAAGACGATCCAGGACACCGGCACCCCGTCTGGAACCGAGGGTTCCGACGAGTGACGCCCCGGGCGTGGTCCGGCCGTGGGCGGCTCCTGCGTCAGCGAGCGATCGGGACGTCAGGTTGTGTACATCGCTGATTCCTCGGCCGCCTGCGATGTCTCAGCGGCCTCCCAACTCTCCTCCTCCGGGGCACCCGCGCCACCCAGCGACGGCCCCATCGGCCCTGCGGGAACTCCGCGGCGCAGCCGGACGCGATTGCCGCCCTGGGCGCGGATCACGTAGGGGCTGACTTTGTCGGCGACGATGGCGAGGCCGCGCTCGCAGTTGTTCTGCAGCGTGCCGTCCACGATGTAGGCGCGGTGCTTCACGATCGCCTCGCCGCTGCGTGCCAGAGCGTCTGAGAACACGACGACGTCGAGCAGTCCGGTCGGGTCCTCGAGGGTGAGGAAGCACGTGCGCTTGCCCGAACGTGTGCGGGGCGTCTGCGCTCGCTCGCGAACGCCGGCGACGCGGATGCGCGTGCGATCCGGCAGGGCAGCGAGATCGCACGCCCACGTGACGCCGCGAGCCTCCAGGTCCGCGCGGGCGAGCGCGAGCGGGTGCGCGGTGAGCGACAGCCCCGTGAGCTCAAGCTCCGCCGAGAGCCGTCGCGCCGCGCTCCAGCCGCTCACGTGGCTGGGGTCCTCGGCGGGGCGTGTGGGCGCGGGTGCGAGGCAGAGTGTGTCGTCGCCGGAAACGCCTTCGCGTGCGAGCACGGCTTTGACCTCGGGCAGGAGCGCGAGCAGCTCGTCGCGCGTGGGCGGCCTCTCCTCCTCGGTCACGCCGAGACCGTCGAGCGCCCCGACGCGCACCAGAGACTCGGCCGCCGGTAGCTCAGCACGCGTGCGGCGGATGAAGTCGGTGAGGTCGCGGAACGGCCGTACCGCCTGCTCGCGCTCGATCTCGCCGAGAAGTCGCTGCGTCATGCGGTGGATGTCGCGCAGTCCCACGCGGATTGCGCGACCGTCGCGCTCCACGGCGTAGCGGGCGGCGCTCTCGTTGACGTGCGGCGGCAGAATCGCGATGCCGTGGCGGCGGGCGTCGTTGATGACGAGCCGTGGGGTGTAAAAGCCCATCGGCTCGTTGTTCATGATCGCGGCGGCGAACTCGCCCGGGTAGTAGG
>CAYMAN010000087.1:0-2484 GCA_964388455.1 uncultured Eubacteriales bacterium | reverse complement strand
AAGGCCCCCGCCTGGCCAGACAGGGGCTTCACCTCGCGAGCGTACCGGTTGCGCGCGACGATCTCTCCCTCATCTTCCAGGCTACGTTCGCCTGCCGAGAGTTGGCACCGTACGCTTCTTTCTGCGCCGGTTGCCGGGGTGTCTACGGGCTCGGTCCCTCGACCCTCTGCAGTCAAGCCAATGACTGCCTCTTGATGAGCCGTGCAAGTGTAACGCGATGCCGAGAAGCCGCCAAGTGCCCTCGCGGTATCTCGGGTACCATGGAATAAGGAACTATCGTGCCAAGGAGGCTGCATGAAGCGGTATCAAGAAATGTTGAACACAGCGATCGTCGGAATCGAGGTCGTGGTCGCGATCGCGCTCGTCGCATTGGCGGGCGGAGCGCTTGTGTCACTCGGCGTCGAGATGTATCACCTTGCTACGTCGGGAGGCATCCTGACCTCAAGTCAGTTCAACAAGATCATCGGTACCATCCTGGAAATCTTCATCCTGGTTGAGCTGTTCAGGATTGCGATGGCGTACATGCGGCACGAGAACGTCATTCCCACGGTTCTCGAAGCGGCACTCGTTGCCGTCGCTCGGAAGTTCGTCGTATATGAAGGCTCCGAGAACTACCTGCAGACAGCTCTCGGCATGTCTGCGCTGCTTCTGGCGGTCGCGATCTCATGGTTTGCGCTCTCACGCTCGCAAGCGTGCGATCTGCGAGAGTAACCACGACGCGCTACCCTGTCCCCCGCACCGCACCTCAAACCCAAGGAGTGTCTCGCCGTGACCGTACGTGTTCGCTTCGCCCCCAGCCCCACCGGCCATCTGCACATCGGGGGTGCCCGCACCGCCATCTACAACTGGGCGTTCGCCCGCAAGCTGGGCGGGACGTTCGTGCTGCGAATCGAGGACACCGATCCGGAGCGCTCCACGCAGGAAAACACCGATGCGATCGTCCGCGCGATGGAGTTCCTCGGCCTGGACTACGACGAGGGTCCTGGCGTCGGCGGCGACTATGGCCCCTACTTCCAGACGCAGCGTTTCGACCGCTACGCCGAGGGTCTGGAGACGCTCAAGTCCACCGGTCACGCATACCCGTGCTTCTGTTCCGCCGAGGAACTCGCCGTCAAGCGTGACTCAGGTCGAGCCAAGGGCGGTTTCGCCGGCTACGACCGCACCTGCCGCTCGATTCCGGCCGAGACCGCAGCCGAGCGCATTGCCACCGGCGAGCCACACGTGTGGCGTCTCAAGGTCCCCGAGGAGCGTAGCGACATCGTCTTCGATGACGCGGTTCGCGGCGAGACGGTATTCTCGGCGGATTCTGTCGACGACTTCGTGCTGGCCCGCACGGACGGCTCCCCCACCTACAACTTCGCCGTAGTCATGGACGACGCGGATATGCTCATCACTCACGTCATCCGCGGTGACGACCACCTGTCGAACACCCCCAAGCAGATTCTCGTGTTCGAGGCGCTGGACCTGCCGGTTCCCACGTTTGCGCACCTCTCGATGATCTGGGGCGCAGACGGCAAGCGGCTCTCCAAGCGTCACGGCGCCACCAGCGTTGAAGCGTACCGAGATCTGGGCTACCTGCCGGAAGCGATCATGAACTATCTCGCTCTCCTGGGCTGGTCGCTCGACGGCGAGACCACCATCATCGACTCGGAGACGCTCAAGGCAAGCTTCTCACTCGATCGCATCAGCAAGAACGCGGCGATCTTCGACGTGGAGAAGCTTGAGTGGATGAATGGCGTCTACATCCGCGAGCTGTCGGCGGAGCAGTTCCTGGTTCGCATGGTTCCCTGGCTCGAAGCTGCCGGGCTTACGTCGGTGGCGGACGCAGAGACTCGCAGCGAATGGTTCCTGCGTCTTGCACCGCTCGTCTCCGAGCGTATCAAGCGCATGGACGAGATCGTGCCGATGGTGAGCTTCCTGTTCACAGACGTGACCCCCAACGAGACTGCCGTCGCCAAGACACTAGCCAAGGATGGCGCCCGAGCAGCACTTGTCGCCTCCTCGGAAGCACTTGCTGATGTCGCATGGGATGCCGAGTCGATCGAAGCCGCGCTTCGCGAAGTGCCCGCCCAGCTCGAACTTAAGCCCAAGGTCGTCTTCCAGGCGATCCGCGTCGCGGTGACAGGCGAACTCGTCTCCCCACCCATCTTCGAGTCGCTCGAACTGCTCGGTCGGGAATCGACGTTGAACAGGCTCGCTGCGGCCGCCGTGTTCTGCGGAGAATAGGCTGTCACAGCAACACCAAAGACCGCTGGAAAGTAGGGGTTGACACCCTTCAGGAGCGTCCGTAACATACCTTCCTGCGCGCTTCACTGGCGTTGCAAGTAGATGCTTCGCCGTTGGGGTGTCGTCTAATGGTAGGACAGCGGCTTCTGGTGCCGTATGTGAGGGTTCGACTCCTTCCACCCCAGCCAGGCGAGACCACTGTATGGCCCGTTCGTCTAGCGGTTAGGACACCGCCCTCTCAAGGCGGAGATCACGGGT
>CAYMAN010000086.1:0-2709 GCA_964388455.1 uncultured Eubacteriales bacterium | reverse complement strand
CCGAGAGGATCATGAGGAGCGCGCCAGGCTTGTCCTTCTTCATGAACAGCGCGAGTGAGGTCTTGTCGCGGCCGGAGCGCTCGCACAGGCCGCGGCCGACCAGGACGAACCTCGTCTGGTTGCCGGCATAGTCCTCGACGCCTGTTTCCAGCACCTCGGCGCCGTAGAGGCCGGCGGCGATGCTGGGACCCAACGCCGCGACACCGGGGGTCGCAACGGCGATCTGAACCGCCTCGGCGTTCGAGTTGACGGCGGTCACTGCGCGTCCGGGGAGATTGCGCTCGAGCCAGCGTCGGCACTGCCCGCTCGCCTGCGGATGGGCGACGACAGACGTCACATCGGCCAGAGCGGTGCCCGGCGCAACGACCACAGAGAAGTGGATGTCGAGTACCAGCTCGCTCTGGATTTCGAGCTGGGTATCGAACGCAAGCGCGTCAAGCGTCGCCGGCACGGAGCCTTCGATGGAGTTCTCGATGGGGACCACGCCCGCCTCGGCCCGACCCCGCTCAACAGCATCGAACACCTCACCGATGGTGGCGCACGCCACAAGCTCGCACTCCGGCAGCTCCAGCGAGAGCAGCGCTTCCTCAGAGAAGGTTCCGGCAGGTCCCAGAAAGGCGTAGCGAGTCATGAATCGTCTCCGGTCGGTTCAGTGGAGTCGGCCGGTTGCGCCGGGGCCAGATGCTTCTGCGAAGTGCGCACGCGGTTCTTGCCGCCGTGCTTGGCTGCGTACAATGCGTCGTCGGCTTCGCGCAGGAGAGATTCCTTGTCGTAAGCGTGCGAAGGGAACGTGGCCAGGCCGATGCTGACCGTAAGCGTGCAGCATCGCTCTCCGTCGGGATCGGCGAATGCGTGCGACGCGATGGCCTCCCTGATCTTCTCGGCAACGCTGTATGCACCGGCGGCGTCGGTCTCAGGCAGCACGACCGAGAACTCCTCGCCACCGTAGCGTGCCACCAAGTCGACCTCGCGCACGGACTTGCGCATGACGGTGGCCAGCTCTGCGAGCGCTGCGTCCCCCGCGAGATGCCCGTAGCTGTCGTTGAAGTGTTTGAAGTCGTCGACATCGACCATCAGAAGGGAGAGGTGTTTGCCGTAGCGCAGTGCCCGACTCATCTCCTCATCGAGCCGATGCTGGAGGTGGCGATAGTTGAACAGCGAGGTCAGTTCGTCGGTGATGGCAAGTCGCTTGGTCAACTTGTACAGGCGTGAGTTCTCCACCGCGACGACGAGTTCGCTTGCCACTGCGCTGACGATAAGACTGTCTTCCGGTGAGAGTCGCGCGATGTCGTCGGCGGCCGCGCAGAACAGCACCATGATCTCGCCACGGTCAAAGATCGTCTTGCAGGTGAAGTGGTCGTCGAGCCCGTCGAGCTCCACCATCGCATCGATCCCGTTGCTCAGGGCGTCGTAGTTGTTCACACCCACACTGGCCGAGAATATGGTTGCGGATTCCTGTCGATCGATGATGAACAGCGTGCACGACTCGATGTCTATCAGCTTCGCGACGATGTCGAGCACCACAGGGCCCACGTTGTCGAAGTCCAGCGACGAGTGGATGACTTCCGTTATCTCCGAGACCGCCTGCAGCTCGGAGACTCGCCGTCCCAGTCTATCGGTTACCTCGGCGTTTTCGCTGAGTGCGACAGCGATCTTCTCTGCCTGTTCGCGCTGCTTGGCCACAGCTCCCGCGACCATGGCGCCGAGAAGCGGAATCGCAAGCGCCTTGAACGCGAACACGATGTAACTTGTGGAGGTGAAGTGGGGGTAGATCGCATGGGCCGCGATGTAGGCGACCGTCGTCGCGGCACCCACCATCCAGGCTTCACGCCTGCGAACAACGAGCGCGTACATCACCGGAAGCAGGACGCAGATCGGATAGAACGCGTCGGTCTCCATCCCGAGGTATACGAACCCCGTAAGGGCCACCAGGTCAGGCAGCAGCACCGCCAGCATGACTCGCTCGACTCGGACCTTCCACCAGAAGACGGCGGCGTACACGCCCAGGCTCCCCACTGCAAGGACACACAGCGCAGTGAGGTAGAGGGTCTTTTCCAGCGTCGGCAGCTGCAGCATTCTGGTGTCCGCGAACACGATCACGTACATCCCCGCGAGCACCACAAGCAGCACGACTCGCGCGATGAGATACGCGCGTTCGTCGGTGGTGAAGGTTTGTGAAGGTGTGCTCGAGGCCAACGCTGGCTCCGATCCGCTGACGAGTAGGAGCCGGTTGCGGGTGAGGTCGTGGTACAAGTATAGCTGACGCAAGATTTCGCGCGTGCGCGCGATGACCGGCTGGAGTGAGATGAACGGCGAGAACATCGAGGCCCGGGTCGACCACGACCGAACGGACCGTTGCGGCTTTCCTGAAGTCGTCTTCTGCGAAGGCAAGACCACGCACCAGGTGGCGACCATCGTCGCGGAGATCCTCACCCGCAGCGAGGTGGTCCTCGCCACCCGCGTCAACGCCGACCAGGCCGCCGCCGTCTCGGCTATGGTGACCGACGCCGTCTACGACGAGGTCCCGCGCCTGCTCTGGGTCGATCGCCGCTCCGCCCCTCCCAGCGATGGCCTCGTGGTCGTTGCCAGCGGCGGAACCTCCGACATCCCCGTCGCCGAGGAGGCCGCACGCACCGCCGAGCTCATGGGCTGCAACGTGCACCGCCTCTTCGACGTGGGAGTCGCCGGCGTGCACCGCCTGCTCGACAA
>CAYMAN010000085.1:0-3264 GCA_964388455.1 uncultured Eubacteriales bacterium | reverse complement strand
ACTTTTCGGTGATCGAAAGGCCTCCAGGTGGTCAACTTTTAGAGTACCGAACACATACGCTGTGAAGGTCACACGGTGGCAAAGGAGCACAAGTGGACGACGAGCGGTTCGAATCTGCATGGAGCGCGCATGGGCCGGCCGTGTTGCGCTACTGCACGTACTCGACCGGGTCGTCGCAGGAAGGTGAGGTCGTCGCGGCCGCGACGTTCATCCGCTTCCTGGTCAAGGGCGGGCACGTGTCGCCGGAGTCCGTCGAAGCCTAGCTGATCCGGGTAGCGCGCAAACTGTGCGCGACTCATCACCGCATTGCCAAGCGCCGGAATCAGGGGCGTCCCATGTTGTAGTCGTAGTCGGGCCGGTCGTCGTAAAGGCCCTCCGGCGGCTCTAGGCCCGCTTCCACTGCGGCATCGTACTCCGCTTTTGAGTCGTATTTGGGTTCTCCGACCCCCGAGGCCCACGCAAACAGGGCGAAAATGACTAGCGCAATGATGATACCGGTGAAGATCTTCTGGTTGTCGTTGTCGCCCACGATACTATCCCCCCGCTCATTGCAAAATACGGCTAATCCCGCCAGTGCCGATTCTCCCCAGTGGCTCCGGCTCCAATTGGGCTTCGCGTCACAACGCCGGTGCGAAAGCCCCAAACACTATACCTCGCCTTTCGCGCCCTCCGCCTAGGTCCCCCCGGCTAGATGCCAGCGATGATCATCGAAGTACCTGATGTGCTCCCCGTTCAGGTGCGGCTTGTCGCCATTCATCTGGTCGACGATCGACCGCATTGAGTGTTCAGGCCACAGGTAGCTCAGGTAATGGACGTGCGGTCCATGCTTCCAGTTCGATTCAGTCGTGTAGCCAGTGTCCCTTTGATCGAAATAGATGAGGTGCCAGACGGAATCATCTGGTGCGTGAAATAGGTGGGCTACGAGTCGCCGCCGGTCCTTGAAAACCTGCGGCAACCGCTTGCCCAGTCGCGAGGGTGCGAGGGATAGGAGCCCCGAGACCAAATGAGCAGGGACGAAGTCCCGCACGCACATCTGATGCAGATAGCCGAGATCGGCGCTGTTCACAATCAGGCTGTCGAAAGCGGTGCTGGTTAGCGTCATCGACTTGGCGACAGCTAGAGCCTCACGCTTCGATGCTGCCTCCAATATACGCATCAGATCCGCATAGCTGCTGTCGGAGTCCACCACTCCCCCTGTGCATCTAACGTGTTTGGCATAACCTGCGGCGCAATCCCCGCTCTTCCGCAGACCCCCTCGTGGCCGTCAGGTTGATGCCATTGTTAGTCAGACCTCGCCGAGACGTACTTCACGTCCGCCATACCCTCGAAGTGAGCATCCTGCGTCCAGAACGTTGCGCCGCTTGCGCGTGCCGTGGAGAGGATGATGGCATCCGCCATAGGAAGCGAAGCTTTGACGCTGAGCCTCGCCGCTGAGATTGCCGCAGCGCTCGAGAGCTCGACGATCTCTCCCTGCTGCATGAGGGCCACCGCTTCGAGCGCGGGACCTTCGCCTCGATCGAGGAGCACACGCTTGAAGACCTCGTAGACGGTGATGACGGGAACGATCAGCGAGGGTGCGTCTGAGAGCGGCGTGGCGAAGAACTCAGCGTTGCGCCCGTTGCCGAAGTACTCGAGCCACCCCGAGGAGTCGACGACGTTCATACACGATCCTCGTCACGCTCGATGGTGGAGTCGATGCCGGCGAGGAATCCGCGCATGCTCGAGATGGAACGAACCGGGACGAACTCAATGCGGCCGTCGTACTCGATGGCCTGCACTTGCTGGCCTGGATGCAGATTGAGACGCTCGCGAATCGTCTTGGGGATTACCACCTGGAACTTTGGCGAGATGGTGACCGTAGTCATGACGAACTCCTTATCGATGCGGCACCGTACAACACACATTATATCGACATGTTTCCGGTATAGCAATGCGACGGTCACAGGGTTCTGACTAACGTGTTGCGCATAACGCGCGCCCTACGACTTCCATGGTAGCCGAGACCTTGCGAAGTCGGGTTAATGCGCTTGTTAGCGTGGCCGTCGCAGGTCCGATCGAGCGTCGGCCGACCGTGACTCCAGTCTCAGACCTGAGCACTTCGCAAGCACTCCGTGTGCAAATCCTAAGACTCGCGGCGCGAAGGAGGCGGACGCAGGGCGATAACGATTCAACTCTGTCGCCGCCATGAAGTGTGAACCGACCGGGCGGGCGATCCGGGAAGACCGTGTGGATTGCAAAGGGGGCGACGTGGACGACGGGTCGCAGTGCGATGAGTCGTCGAGAGCGCGGATGGTCTTCCAGTCTTCACTCTGCCGAGTGGGCCCACGCTAACGTGTTGCGCATAACGCGCGCGCCAATACCTTACGCCGCGAAGCGGCGACGCGCTCCTGCGCGTCGTGTTGATGCGCTTGTTAGACACTGGACGACTACGCTCGCTCTCCGAACACCTGATCGAACTCCATGACCGCGGCGTCAAATGCCTCGAGTAGCGCGTCCATGAGTGGACGGAGGGCGGTCGCATCCAGAACCCGAGGCGGCAGATTCACCATCAGACTCTGGAGACTTGGATTGTCGAGGGCATCCCGTATTGGCAGACTCGGGACGATCGGGTCCTCGGTGAACCCAGGCATATCACGCATTAGTGGCCATAGACAGAATGCGAGATCAAAGTGCTGCTGTCGCAGCTCGATGAACCGATTCTGCCGGTCCTCACTGAGCGCGTCGGCCTTCCGGAAGATTCGCGAGTTGATCGGTTCCGTGTACTCAATGAGTGGGTCAATGCGTTCTCGAAGCGTGGGCGCCATGTACGTCAGCAACCAACGCTGCTCGAACATTGCCTCAAAATCGTTCCAATCGAGTAGCAACACGTTGCTGCAATCCGCGGCACCGACCGCCCCACGCTGAAAGCCGCCGTTTGCGACTATCAACCCCGTGTTGAACCCGGCATCTGCCACAACCGTCCGAAACGAATGCACGACCGTCTTGGGTACTCGCCTGCCCCATTTCTTGCACTCAATCGCAATCTTGACCGGCGGTTGGGTGCAGGCGTCAGTGGCTACAACATCCACCTCGACGTCACCACGGACCGTGGTGACCAACACCTCCGTCTTCGAGTCGAAGCCGCACTCGCGAAGGATGCGGGCAACGCCGTTCTGGAGGTCTCGCCAACTGTCCGGCTGTCCCGACTCAATCAAGTGCCCTCCATGTGTCTAACGTGTTGCGCATAACGCGCGAGCGATGCGCCTCTCTTAGTACCATAACCTC
>CAYMAN010000084.1:0-3392 GCA_964388455.1 uncultured Eubacteriales bacterium | reverse complement strand
CCAGCAGAATCTTGTTGATCAGCTGGGTGACGAGTCTGTTGTTGTAAACGCTGTCCGGGGCGATTTCTCGCCTGACAGCAGCTGCGCGCCTTGGCATGTAGCTGTCTCCTCTGGAACGATGCGTCCGCCGTTGCGGCGGTACGACGGCGTACTACCTACTTCTTGGGCTTCTTGGCACCGTAACGCGAACGCGCCTGGGCGCGATTGTTCACCGGCGCGCAGTCGAGCGCGGCGCGGATGATCTTGTAGCGGACACCAGGAAGGTCCTTCACGCGACCGCCACGAACGAGCACGATCGAGTGCTCCTGCAGGTTGTGCCCGATACCGGGGATGTAGGCCGTGACCTCCATCTGGTTGACCAGGCGCACACGGGCGACCTTACGAAGGGCCGAGTTCGGCTTCTTCGGGGTGGTCGTGTATACGCGGGTGCAGACGCCACGCTTCTGGGGGTTACCCTTGAGCGCCGGCGTCTTGCTCTTGTCGATCGCCTGCTTGCGGCCCTTGCGGACCAGCTGGTTGATTGTAGGCAACGCTACACTCCTTCATTCCGTCTCGTGCTTTTCATCGGAGGATGCGGGTGCACCGTACTCCGAGCATGAAGTCACAAGGTGGGACTCTACCAACATCATCGTGACCTGTCAAACACCACGCACCCGGGCGTATCTATAGCACACCCCGCCACGAGGAGAAGAGTCGGGCGCCCCCCGCTCGGGAGGGCGCCCGCTCAGTACAACCACTTACGAGAACAGGCTCAGACCACTCTTCTCGAGACCAGCCAGAACCTCGTCGACCGCTTTCTGTCCGATACCCGGCAGCTCGAGCAACTCGCTCTCTGACTTGCCGATCAGGTCGGACACGGTGACGACGCCTGCCTCTTCGAACTTGTTGACCCAGCGCACCGAAACTCCGATGTCGATCAGGGTCAAAGAACCAGGAGCCTCAGACGTGGACATGTCGACCTCATCGATCTCCACATCCGCATCAGCGGACGCAAGCTCCGCGTTGGGATCGAACGTCATGCCGGTGAACGCCGTAACATCGATGTCGCCGTCCTCGAGGTCGAGGTCAGCAAACGCGTTCTCGAAGTCGACATCGCTCATCGCCGAAGGCTCAGGTGCGACCGGCAGCAACGCCTCGATCTCCTTGAGCTCGGCCGGCGCCCAATCGGGCAGCGGGCCTTCGACCGTGGTCTCGGACTCGATGTGCTGGCCCTTGTAAGTGAGCTTCACGTTGCGATAGCGCTTCATGCCGGTTGCAGCCGGGATCAGCTTACCGATGATGACGTTCTCCTTGAGGCCGAGCAGGTTGTCTTCCTTGCCGGCGATGGCGGCGTCGGTGAGGACGCGCGTCGTCTCCTGGAAGGAAGCAGCGGAGAGGTAGCTGTCGGTGGCAAGTGACGCCTTCGTGATACCGAGAAGGGTCGGATGACCGTTGGCGGGCTCTCCGCTATCGGCGACCGCGGTGTTGTTGGCGGCGGCGAACTCAAGACGATCCACCAGCTGGCCGGGCAGGAACTCGGTGTCACCGGGCTCGGTGACGGAGACCTTGCGCAGCATCTGTCGGCTGATGACCTCGATGTGCTTGTCGTTGATGTCTACACCCTGCGAACGGTACACGTCCTGCACCTGCTCGACGATGTAACGCAGCGTCTCGTTGGGGCCCTTGAGATGCAGCAGGTCATGCGGGTTGACCGAACCCTTGGTCAGCTGCTGACCCAGAGCGACGGTCGCACCGTTGACGACGCCCGGCAGGATCGTGGCGCGGCGGGAGACGGTGTACTCCTTCTCCAGCCCCTCCTCGTCCTTGATGGTGAACAGGCGCGTCTTCTCCTGATCCTCGATGGTCAGCGTACCAGCGACCTCGGCGAGGATGGCCTGACCCTTGGGCTTGCGGGCCTCGAAGAGCTCCGTGACACGCGGGAGACCGTGGGTGATGTCCTCACCCGCGACACCACCGGTGTGGAAGGTACGCATGGTGAGCTGCGTGCCAGGCTCGCCGATGGACTGAGCGGCGATGATACCGACCGCGGTTCCGATGTCGACGGGATGGCTGCTGGCAAGATCCCAGCCGTAGCAGGACTGGCAGATGCCGTACTTGGCCTGGCAAGTCATGACGGTACGACCAACGACCGTCTGCACGCCCTCGTCGGCCAGCTTCTGGAGCTCGACGTCGTTGGGGATGAAATCGCCCTTGTCGAAGAGAACCTCGCCGGTCTTGGGGTGCGCGACCGGAGCCAGAAGGCAGCGGCCGACGATGTTGTGATCGAGCTGCCCGTCGGACTTCACGGTGACGAACTCGACGCCGTCATCGGTACCGCAGTCGACCTCACGAACGATGACGTCCTGCGCCACGTCGACCAGACGACGGGTCAGGTACCCCGAGTCGGCGGTACGCAGTGCGGTGTCGGCAAGACCCTTGCGGGCACCGTGCGTCGAGATGAAGTACTCGAGAACCGTCAGACCTTCTCGGAAGTTCGCCTTGATCGGGCGGTCGATGATCTCACCCTTCGGGTTCGCCATCAGGCCTCGCATACCGGCCAGCTGACGAATCTGCTTGATGTTACCTCGCGCTCCTGAGTTCGCCATCATGTAGATGGGGTTGAACTTGTCGAAGCTCTTGCCCATAGCCTCACCGACGTCATCGTTCGCACGGGTCCACACGTCGACGATCTGACGGTGACGCTCCTCGTGCGTGATGAAGCCGTCCTCGTACTGGCCCTCGATCTTGACGACTTCGCCGTCGGCGGCCGCGAGAATCGCCGGCTTCTCCTTGGGGATGATCGCGTCGTAGACCGAGACGGTGACACCGGCGCGCGTGGCGTAGTGGAAGCCAAGGCGCTTGAGCTCATCGAGAATCTGGCCCATCTGCGTCGTCGAATAGCGGACCGAGCAGTCCTCGACGATGCGTCCGATGCCCTTCTTGTCGATGTCGTGGTTGATGAAGGGGTAGTCAGCGGGCAGCGAGCGGTTGAACGTGATGCGTCCAGCCGTCGTCTCGATGCGCTCCCCTGCCTTCTTCTCGACCAGGTTGCCAGGGGCGAGCTGCATGACCATGTCCTCGAGCAGACGAACCTCGATGACGGCCTGCAGGTCGATGGCACGGTTATCGTACGCGAGAACGACATCGGCGAAGTTCGCGAAGCGACCGGTCACGTAGTCCGGCTTCTTGGCGGTGCCGCGCTTCATCTCACCAGGCATGTTCTCACGCTCGGCCATGAGGTAGTACAGGCCGATGACCATGTCCTGCGTCGGCGTGGCCAGCGGACGACCGTGAGCCGGCGACTTGACGTTGTTGGTAGAGAGCATGAGGGTGCGAGCCTCGGCCTGCGCCTCCGCGGAAAGCGGAAGGTGCACGGCCATCTGGTCGCCGTCGAAGTCCGCGTTGAACGCGGT
>CAYMAN010000083.1:0-3508 GCA_964388455.1 uncultured Eubacteriales bacterium | reverse complement strand
AGCGTGGGCGCCGGCTTCCTCTACCCGCTCTGCGGCGACATGCGCACGATGCCGGGCCTGCCCAAGACGCCTGCCGGTGACTCCATCGATCTCGATGAGAACGGCAACGTCGTCGGCCTGTTCTAGGCCGCAGGTCACGCACCACCCGCGTTTCGCAACCTGACAACCGAGAACCCACTACCCCCAAGGAGGTGACCACGATGCCGACCGTTACGTTCATACCGGACAACAGGACCGTGGAAGTCTCCGAGGGGGAGAACCTGCTGCGCGCTGCTCTGCTCGCCGACATCGTCGTCCACGCCTCGTGCGGCGGCGACGGCACCTGCGGCAAGTGCCTGATGGTCGTGGAGAGCGGCGAGGTCGAAGGCAGCCCGTCGGTCCGCCTCTCCGCCGAGCAGGCCGCTGCCGGCTACGTGATCGGCTGCAAGACCACCGTGCGCGGCGACGTGACGGTGCGCATCCCGGACGAGTCCCGACCCGGGCGCGCGCCGTCCGGTACCGCCACGCAGCGCTCGATCAACCCGATACTCTCGCAGCAGGAGCGCATCGCCCGGCTTCCTCGGCACACCTCGCCTCCCCCGGTCGCCAAGCGGCTGCTGCGGATGACGCCACCGGACGCGACCGATCCCGCCAACGACTCGTCGCGCGTGAAGCTCGCGCTGCGGCGCGCGCACGGCATCCGCGACGCCTCGATCTCGCTGCCTGCGCTACGGGAGCTGGGACGAGTCGCGCGTGAGGGCGGCTGGATCGTCAGCGCGATAGCCGCCGAGCCGTGCGACACGCTGCCCGGCGTCTCCGGGTTCCAGCCCGGCGACACCACCGACCGCCAGTACGCCGTGGCCGTGGACATCGGCACCACCACCATCGAGATCGCGATCATCGACCTCAACACCGGCGCGGAGATCGCCCACGGAGCCGACTACAACGCGCAGACGCGGTTGGGTGACGACGTCATCAGCCGCATCATCGCGAGCACCAAGGACGGCGGTCTCGAGGAGCTGGGCCGCCTCGTCGTGACCACCATCAGCGAGCTGGTCGACACTGCGCTCGCCGACTGCGGAGCCGCGGCCGAGGACATCGTCTGCTACTACGTCGCCGGCAACACCGTGATGACCCACCTGTTCTTGGGGATCTCGCCCGAGAACATCCGCATGGCTCCGTACGTGCCGGCGACCGCGACGTTCCCGTGGGTCAGCGCCCGCGAGCTCGGTCTCCCCAGCGCTCGCACCACTCGGCTGTATGCGATGCCGTGTCCCGCGAGCTGGCTGGGCGGCGACATCGTCGCCGGCGTGGTCGCTGCGGGAATGCCTTGGACCGAGAAACTCACGCTCTTCATCGACATCGGGACCAACGGCGAGATCGTGCTCGGCAACAGCGAGTGGCTGGTCAGCGCGTCGTGCTCGGCGGGTCCGGCGTTCGAGGGTCGCGGCATCCGCCACGGCATGCGTGCGGCCGACGGCGCCATCGAGCAGGTCCGCATCGACGCCGAGACGCTCGAGCCCAGCTACCTCACGATTGGCGCCTCCAAGGCGCAAGGCATCTGCGGCAGCGGTCTCATCGACTGCGTCGCCGAGCTGTTCCTGTGCGGCGCCCTCGAGCGCACCGGTCACTTCGCGAGCGATCTCGACTCCCCGCACGTGCGCATGGGCGAGAGCGGTCGCGAGTACGTGCTCGCGACCGGCGACACCACCGCCACGGGCAGCGACATCGTGCTCACCGAGGCTGACATCGACAACCTGGTGCGCGCCAAAGCAGCCATCCACGCCGGCATCACCGTGCTGGCCGAGACGCTCGACGTCGACCTCACCGACATCGAGGAGGTCGTGGTCGCCGGCGGATTCGGCCGCTACCTCGACCTGGACCGCGTGATCGCTCTGGGCATGGTGCCCGAGTTGCCGCGCGACCGCTTCGTGTTCCTCGGCAACGGATCGTTGCTGGGTGCGGCGCTGGTCGCGACCTCGCGAGAGGTGCTGCGCACGGCCCGCAAGACCGCCGAGATGATGACGTACCTGGAGCTCTCGGTGAACGCGGGATTCATGGACAACTACGTGTCGGCACTGTTCCTGCCGCACACGGATCTGGCGCAGTTCCCGCTGACCGAGGCCGCACTGGCCGAACGGTCCGGCGTGGCGGAGGTGGTCTAGATGGCATACACGATCGCACTGGCCGGCAAGGGCGGCACCGGCAAGACGACGGTCGCCTCGCTCATCGTGCGTGCGCTGGACGAGATGGGCGCCAAGTCCGTACTCGCCGTCGACGCCGATCCCAACGCCTGCCTGCACGAGGGGCTCGGCGTGGACGTCGAGCGCTCCGTCGGCGAGATCACCGAGGAGATGCTCGAGAACGCGAACTCGAATCCCAACGGGATGAGCAAGGACGCGTGGATGGAGTACAACGTCCAGCGCTACGTGGTCGAGACGCGCCACTTCGACCTGCTGTCGATGGGCCGCCCCGAGGGCGCCGGCTGCTACTGCTACGCCAATAACCTCGTGCGCGCCTGCGTGGACGACCTGGCGCAGGGCTACTCCTACGTGGTCCTCGACAACGAGGCCGGCCTCGAGCACCTTTCGCGCCGCACCACCCGCGACGTGGACCTGCTCCTCGTGGTCGCCGACCCCGCGGTCCGCGGCATCCGCACCGCCGCCACGCTCTCCGCGCTCGCCGACGAGCTCAAGATCGCCGTCGGCGCCCGCTACCTCATCGTGAACCGCGCCGAAGAGCCTCTGGCCGACGCGCTGATCTCCGCGATCGACTCGGCGGGCGTTCCGCTGCTGGGGACGGTGCCGCCGGACGACGGCATCTCCGTCATCGATCTGGAGGGCACCGGCGTCTACGACCTGCCCGACGACTCGGTCGCACTGGCCGCCGTCAAACGGCTCCTCACCATCGCCATTCCCGCGCTCGCCGAGAAACCCGCCAGCTGACCGGCTTAGCCGCTCGGCACGCGGCCCGCATCCTCGGCCCGCTCTCCCCGACCCGAACCATCCGACCTGCATCCTCGAACAGCTCTATCCGCAGCACCCGACACGCACTCTCCCAGCACCCGATTCGCCCGACCCGCACCACCCGAAAGCGAGGCTCCAGTGACTGCAAGCATCATCGACGGCAAAGCGATATCGGCGAAGCGCCGGGCGCAGGTCGCCGTGCGCGTGACCGAGCTGAAGGCGCGTGGCATCACGCCCGGCCTCGCGGTGGTCATCGTCGGCAACGACCCGGCATCCGAGGTCTACGTGCGCAACAAGGTGAAAGCGTGCGCTGAGACCGGCATCTTCTCGGAGAAGATCGAGCTGCTGGCGACCACCACACAGGAGCAGCTGCTCGCGGTGGTCGACGAGCTCAATGCGCGCGCCGACATCCACGGCATCCTGGTGCAGTTCCCGCTGCCCGAGCACCTCGACGAGGATGCCGTCATCGAGGCCATCCATGCCGACAAGGACGTCGACGGCTTCCATCCCGAGAGCATCGGCCGCCTGGTGGTGGGCAAGGACACGTTCGTGTCGTGCACGCC
>CAYMAN010000082.1:2143-3648 GCA_964388455.1 uncultured Eubacteriales bacterium | reverse complement strand
GCCCCGCCTTGCAGCAGCCCGACGCGGTGAACCTGCCTCGGCAGGTGGGTGCCCGCACCTTGGTTTCCAGCTTCCCCGCTCGCGCGGGGATACCTGTACGCCTCGGAATGATGGGGCTCCCGTTGAAGAAGTGTTGGTTCGACCGTATGTGCCGAGCTACGTGCAAGGCGAAGCCTGGGTAGAGTGTAGCGCCTGAACCTGACACCGCCAACACCGGCGGCGCTTCGACTAGTGGATTAATCGGCTCGCAGGTGCACGTCCTTGAGTTGGCGAGCCGAGACGGTATCCGGCGCGGAGGTCATCGGGTCACCGCCCGATGACGTCTTCGGGAACGCGATCACGTCGCGGATGGAATGCGCACCGCAGAGCAGCATGACGAGCCGGTCCAGGCCGAGAGCGATGCCACCGTGCGGCGGCGCGCCGAACGAGAGCGCCTCGAGCAGGAAGCCGAACTTGTCGTTGGCCTCCTCGGGGGACATGCCCATGAGTGCGAAGACACGCATCTGCAGCTCGGGATCGGGGATGCGCAACGTGCCGCCGCCGATCTCAAAGCCGTTCATCACAAGGTCGTAGCTGTAACCGAGCGCCTCGCCCGGTGCCGACTCGAGCGAGTCGACGTGCTCGGCGAACGGGAGCATGAACGGGTTGTGGCTCGCATCCCAACGCTCGCCCTCGTCGTCCCACGTGAACAGCGGGAAGCCGAGAACCCAGAGGCTGGCAAATCCCTTGCGCTCGATACCGAGCTCTTCAGCGAGCTTGAGGCGCAGGGTGCCGAGAACGTCGTTGGCGACCGAGCGCTTGTCGGCGACCATGCAGATCAGGTCACCCGGCTCAGCGGCGACAGCGGCCTTGAGCGCGGCCATCTCCTCGTCGGTGAAGAACTTGGCGACCGGGCTCTTGGTCTCGCCGGCGGTGGTCATCGCGACCCACGCGAGGCCCTTTGCACCGGCGTCGATGGCGGCCTGGTTGAGCTGGTCGATGCGACCGCGGCTGAAGTCGCCCGCGCCCTTGGCGTTGATCGCCTTGATCGCACCCCCGCTCGCGAGCGCGCCCGCGAACACCTTGAACTCGCTGCCCGAGAAGACGCTCGACACGTCGACCAGCTCAAGGCCGAATCGGGTGTCGGGTCGGTCGCAACCGAATCGCTCCATCGACTCGGTCCACGAGATGCGCGGCAGCGGGATGGGCAGGTCGTGCCCGGCCTCATGCATGACCTCACGCATGACGTCTTCCATCATCGCGAGGACGTCTTCCTGATCGCAGAAGCTCATCTCGATGTCGACCTGTGTGAACTCGGGCTGGCGATCTGCGCGCAGGTCCTCGTCGCGGAAGCAGCGCGCGATCTGGTAGTAGCGCTCGACGCCACCGACCATGAGCAACTGCTTGAATAGCTGCGGCGACTGCGGCAGCGCGTAGAACTTGCCGGGCGAGAGGCGGCTCGGGACGATGAAGTCGCGCGCGCCCTCGGGCGTGGACTTGGTGAGGATGGGGGTCTCGACCTCCAT
>CAYMAN010000082.1:0-2043 GCA_964388455.1 uncultured Eubacteriales bacterium | reverse complement strand
AGTCGCGCGCGCCCTCGGGCGTGGACTTGGTGAGGATGGGGGTCTCGACCTCCATGAAGCCGCGATGCTCCAGCGACTTGCGGAAGCGCTGCGTGACGCGGTCACGGAGCTGCAGCGCCGCGAGCACCTCGGGGCGACGAATATCGAGATAGCGCCACTTCATGCGCGTGAGCTCGTCGGTGTCGATGCCGGCCTCGATCTCGAACGGCGGCGTCTGCGAGCGATTGAGTACCTCTGCGCCCGTGATGACGACCTCGACCTGGCCGGTGGGCATGTTGGGGTTCACGGTCCCAGCGGGTCGGAGACGCACGGTTCCCACGAGTTTGACGACCCACTCGGGGCGCACCTGCTCTGCGATGGGGAACGCCGCGCCGGACGCATCAGGATCGAACGTGCACTGCACGATGCCGGTGCGGTCGCGCACGTCGATGAAGACAAGGCCGCCATGATCGCGACGCTTGCCAACCCAGCCGGCGAGCGTGACCTCTTCGCCGACCTGCTCGGCGGTCAGTGAACCGCAGACGTGGGAGCGCATGGAGTAGCGTGCGTCGAGCATGATGTTCCTCGTTGATCTCTTCAGGCGTGTGGATGTTGCAGAAGTATACGCGACAGGCAGCGGCAAGCAGTACGTTGAGCGGCTGGGCGGCACATGCCCCTAGCGGTTCAGCGCCTCTGCGACGACGACCGCTGCATCGGCGATGCGAACCGCCGACTCCTCCTTGGTACCCATGTCACGCAGCGTGAACGTGCCGGCCGCAAGCTCATCGGGGCCGACAACGGCGACGAACCGAGCGCCGAGACGATCCGCCTGCTTGAACTGGGACTTGAGACTACGATTCTGGTGGTCCTCCTCGGCGGGTATGCCCGCGTCGCGCAAGACCGCGGTGAGCGCGTATGACGCGGCGGCCACCGACTCGTCGACGCGCGCCACGTAGACGTCAGCCCGCGAGGGCGCCTCGATGGGCGCGCCGCACGCTTCCATGGCCAGGACCGTGCGCTCGAAGCCGAGCGCGAAGCCGAGACCCGGCGTTGCAGGGCCGCCGTACTCCTGCATCAGGCGGTCGTAGCGTCCGCCGCCGCCGATGGCGTTCTGGCTGCCGAGACCGGCGTCGACCTGAACCTCGAACACTGTGCGCGTGTAGTAGTCCAGGCCCCTGACCAGCGACGGGTCCTCCACATACGGGATTCCCAGTGCATCCAGGTAACCCTTCACCGCCGAGTAGTGCGCGGTGCACTCGTCACACAACTCGTCACGGAGCAGCGGCGCGGCGCCCATCACCTCTCGGCATGTGGGGTTCTTGCAATCAAACGCGCGCAGCGGGTTTGTCTCGGCGCGACGATTGCACTCCTCGCACAGGTCCGACGAGTGGTCGCGGATGTATGCGGCGACCTTTGTGCGGTACGCGGGACGACAGTTCTCGTCGCCCATCGAGTTGAAAAGGAGGCGCATAGTGCCTGCAGGGATGCCACACGCCTCGAAGAAGCGCCACAACAGGGTGACCAGCTCCGCGTCGGCCGAAGGCTCCGCAGCGCCGAGCAACTCCGCGCCGATCTGCCAGAACTGGCGCATGCGACCCTTTTGAGGACGTTCGTAACGAAACATCGGGCCTGCGTAGTAGACCTTCGCGAACTGCCCGTTGCCGGTCAGACTGTGCTCCAGCGCCGCGCGGACGACACTGGCCGTCGCCTCGGGACGCAGCGTGATCGAGCGGCCGCCCTTGTCCTCAAACGTGTACATCTCCTTCGAGACGACGTCTGTAGCTTCGCCGATTCCGCGGGTGAACACCTCGGTGTGCTCGAAGATCGGGGTGTATATCGGCTCGTAGCCGTACCGTGCGAAGAGCTCCTGGGCCACGCGGTTGAGGTGCTCCCAAGCCCGCGCGGTCTGAGGGAGCATGTCTGCGGTACCTTTGGGAGCTTGGGCGTTCATGCTCACGGCGTGGCTCAGCCTTTCGCGAAGGGTCATGATTGCAGGGCGTCAGTGTACCGCGCGAGCGCGTAAGGTTTTGGGGGGCGGGACCCCGAAGCCGTCTTGAGCATAGA
>CAYMAN010000081.1:0-3733 GCA_964388455.1 uncultured Eubacteriales bacterium | reverse complement strand
CGGTCTCCTCGGCGGGGATGTCGGCGCCCGGGAAGTGGAACTGGCCCAGCGGCAGTTCGAGCCGGCACTTCGCCGCGATCTCGAGCGTGGCGTCGCAGGCGCGCGGTAGCGTCTCGAACAGTCGTCGCATCTCGGCCGCAGGCTTGAGCCACAACTCCGCATTGGGACGGTCCAGCGGCCCGGGCAGCGAGGTCCGCGACCCCGCCGAGGCGAGCACGTCGTGGAGCCGATGGTCGGCCTGCGCGAGGTAGTGCACGTTGTTGGTGGCGACCACCGGCAGCGCGAGTTCGTCTGCCAGCGACGTGAGTCCGCCCACCAGCCGTGAACCGTCCGCGGTCAGTGGTTGCACCAGCTCCACGTAGAACTCCCCTGCCGAGAAGCACCCCGACAGCCGCCGCAGCGCTTCACGCGCCCGACCCGGAGCGCGGCCGAGCACCGCACGTGCCGCCTCCCCGTTGCCGCAACCGGACAGCCCGATGAGCCCCTCGGAGTAGGTCTCGAGGTCACGCAGTGTCACGATGCTGTTCTCGTGCGGCCCGCGCAGGTGCGTGCGCGAGAGCAGCCGGCACAGGTTGCGGTAGCCGGCGAAGTCGCGCACCAGCAGCGTGAGGTGATACCCCACGCCGGCCGCGCGCCCAAAGCCGACGCTCGCCGGCAGCACGAGCCGCTTCTCGGGAGGCAGATCAGCTTCCTCGCCGAGAATCCCCGCGGTCTCGACCACCACTTCGCAGCCGATGATCGGGATGATTCCGGCCGCATGGCAGGCTTTGTAGAACCGGATCGCGCCGGAGAGCCCCTGGTGGTCGGTCAGCGCGAGCGCCGGCATCTCGAGTTCAGTCGCGCGCTCCACCAGCCCGGGCAGCGACGCGGCCCCGTCCATGAAGCTGAACTGTGAATGCACGTGCAGATGCACGAACCCGCCGGACACGATGCGCACCTAGTCCTGAATGCCTATGAGAAGCCATCTGTCGGCGTCACGGTCATAGGCGATGTCATACACCCCGCCGCACGCTGCAACCCGCCAGAATCGCCGAGAGACCCGCGCACGCGGATTCCACCATGCGCGCTCGATGGCCCATGACTGAACAACCGCCTCGATTGTGTAGGTCTCCTCAGCGCGAGTGAACTGCGCGGGCCGCTGTGATGCAGCATCCCACACCACATCGAGTCGCTCATCGGCATGCTTCGCGGCGCAGGCGCCATCACGATGCACGAGATCCGATGCGCGAACTATCCACGGGCTGGCGAACAGTTCGAGAATCGCAGGCATCCGCCCGCTGACTTCATCGAACAGCTCGATCGGCTGACCGGCAGGCGTGGCGGAGAACTGTTTGATGGCAGCATTGCGACCCATCCCCGAAGCCTCCTCCGTCTGTCAGCCTGATACGCCGAGACCCCTCGGCGGTCTCCCGAGTATACGAACATATGTTCGATACAACAAGGAGCCTGCGACGGAAGGTGTTCTGTTCGGATGAGCGGTTCAGCTGACTGCGGGTGCCGGCAGACCTCAGCTGGCGGCCCGCACCCAAAGGCGAGAACGCATGGGAATGTCGTGGATCACCACGTTGAGTTCGCCGGCCGCGACGGCGCTGAGCAGAGCATCGACAACGTCAGGATCGAACTGCACGCCCTTGCCTTGAACCATCTCCTCGGCCGCAGATGAGGTCGGCATTCCCTTCCGATACGGCCGATCTGATGTCATGGCGTCGAACGCGTCAGCGACGGCCAGGACGCGCGCGAGCAAGGGGATCTTGTCGCCCTTGAGACGGTCAGGATAGCCAAGGCCGTCCCACCGCTCGTGATGCGATCGAACCACCGGCATGAGGTGGGCCAGGAACGGAATCGTCTCGACGATGTGCCCACCCATCTCAGGATGCTCCCGAACAACCTGCCATTCCTCATCGGAAAGTCCAGCCGGCTTGAGAAGAATCGACTCGGGAGTGCCGATCTTGCCCACGTCGTGGAGCAGCCCGACGCGCTCGAGGGATTTGAGGTCGTGCTCGTTGAGCCCCAAGCGACGCCCAGTCGCTACGGCGTAGTCGGTGACCGCCATCGAGTGCCGAGCGGTGTAGCTGTCCTTGGCGTCAACCGCTGCGACCAGCGCCTGCAGAGTTCCAAGCGAATGCATCTCAAGGTCGTCGAGTGAGGACTCGAGCCGAGAGTTCACCTGCCGCAACGCAGACTCAGCTGTATCGAGCCGTGTCGCCGCCCGCTGCACGAAGCGCAGCTGTAGGAAGTACGACGGTACCGCGCCGATGAGGATGACGAGCCACACCAGCCACGTCATCCTCCAGAGATTCGCCGCAACCGGCGCATACGACTGGTAGATCTCGAACACTCCAATGGGCTTACCCGCGTCGTTCACCACGGGTGAATAGACTTCTATGACCGCACCGTCGCGTCCGTACTGATTAGCGTTCTCTGCCGTACGAGAGATGGCGATTTCCCTGGAAAGCCTGCCGGACAATGCCAATTGAAGCTCATCGTGATCGCTGAAACGGGAGCCCAGTCGATCCCTCGAGTCGCTCGAGAACATCAATAGTCCGTCGCCGCTCCATATCTTCGCCGCGACGATATCCGCATCCGATGATCGGCGATTCACGATCTCTTTCAGGTCGGCTCGCACCGATTGGGAGAGAGTGCCCCTTGCGAAGTCGGCATCTTTGACTTGATGGTGAGCCATCGCCTCAGCGGTTATCTGCGCGGTTCGAGTAGCGGCCTGCAGTGATATTTCACGGATCGCGTACGTGACAACCAGGCCAAGCGCTAGTGCCATCACGGTGACGAATATGGCGCTTCGGATCGCAAACTGCTGAACCAGGGTGAAGCGACTCATCTGATCACTTCAACGGTGACTCTGCGGCCTACCTCACGCGATATCGCTACCGTAGCACCGGAAATCGACACCGTGAGGGGTCCGTCAAACGGCGCGACCTCGACTACTTCGACGTCGGTGCCAGGCGTGAGGCCAAGCTCACCGAGATAGCCCAGAAGCTCATCGTCTTCGCTCACGCGCAGAACGCGAACCGTGCAACCGGCTTTGGTCTCGGAAAGCAGCACTCCCGTGACAGTGTGCACTGAACCGTCCGCACCGGGAATGGGATGGCCATGGGGACAGAAGGACGGATTTTGCAGGAACTGCTCGAGCGCGGTCAGCACCCGAGGCGAAAGCGCGTGCTCCAGGAGACACGCGTCCTCGTGTGCATCCTCCCAGTTCAGTCCCAAAGCATCTACGAGGAACCGTTCCGCAAGCCGATGACGCCGAACGATATCAAGCGCCCGGGCCAGCCCATCTTCCGTAAGCGCGACAGCGCGGCCATCTCGGGTGATGAATCCTTGTGACTCAAGCCGGCCCAGGGTTGCAGTGACCGTTGGGCCGGACACAGACATGGACTCAGCGAGCTGCGTCGGGCGAACCGGTCCGTGCTCAGAGAGCTTGTAGATGCTCTCCAGGTACTCTTCGAGTGTTGCCGTGGGCACGGGCTGGGCCCTCCTTTGCAGGATTGTTGACCGTCAACGAACGTTTCCGTCCGGGTGAAGTCTATCAGTCAGAAGCATCGCAGGACCAACAAGAGATCCAAGCGGTCGTCGATTAGAAGTGAATTCCGTTCGACCCATCAATAGAACCTTTCGTCATATCCTACCTACCGATTGACAAATATCCATGCACTTCGCAGGGGGCGTGTAAGGTTTTAGGGGGCGGAGCCCCCCGGCACGATCTTGAAGTGAGATG
>CAYMAN010000080.1:0-3827 GCA_964388455.1 uncultured Eubacteriales bacterium | reverse complement strand
TTCTCGGAGGTGCTCCAGCAATGGCTGAAAACGCATTCGGCGACTTCTTCATCAGCGACGCTGACGATGAGTTGCTCGAAGAAGACGACGAGCTGGTTACGGCTCCGGTCGTCGTGCCCGGTACTGTTCCGCAGGCCGCTGCGCCCGTCGCAGTCGCCCCTGTTGCACCCGCACCTGCTGCACCTGTGCCGACTTCGGTCCCAGAAGTCGTCGCTGCACCACCGGCACCCGTAGTGCGTCCTGTCGCAGCTGCTCGGCAAGCGACTCGAGAGGAGCGTCTTGCCGCGGCTCTGGATGGCCTCATGGAGGAGAACCCTGATATCCAGGCGGCAGCGCTCGTGTCACTCGATGGCTTCACCATGGCGTCTGCGCTGCCCGATGGCATGCAGGAGGACCGTGTCGGCGCCATGTCTGCGGCTATTCTCGGCTTGGGCGAGCGGGCGGCAGCAGAGTTGGGGAGGGGCAGGCTCTCGCAGGTGTTCATCGAGGGCGATGAAGGCTACGTCGTGTTGATAGCTGCCGGCGACCGCGCTGTACTCACGTGCCTCGCCGGCACGGAGGCTAAGCTCGGCCTTGTGCTCTACGACATGCGATCGTCGTCGGATTCTATAGCCGAGATTCTCGGCTAGCGTCACCGAGACAATCGTTCCGAACCGTACGGAGTGGATTTCCACAATGGCGTTGCGCGGCAATCTCAAGGACTTCAGCCTTCCCGACGTCTTCCAGCTGGTTACATTCAGCAGGAAGACCGGTGTGCTGCGCATTCAACGTGTCGACGAGGCTCAAGGTAGTGTTTGGTTTCGCGACGGTGACGTGTTCTTTGCTCAGTCAAACTGGCACACCGAACCTCTCGGCGAGCGGTTGGTGCGCGCTCAGCGGCTGACCCCGCAGGCGCTCGATCGTGCGCTGCAGCTTCGCGTCGGTGAGGGCGAGGGCGGTCGGCGTCTCGGCCAGATTCTGATCGACGAGGGCTACATAACCGACAAGGTCCTCGAGTCGTTCGTCTCCGAGCAGATCCAGGAGACCATCTTCGATCTGATGCGCTGGGATGAGGGCGACTTCGATTTCGAGGCGATGCCCGAGGCGGTCGAGGAAGACATCGGTCTATCTGTCTCCATCGAGAATGTGATCATGGAGGGCAGTCGCCGGCTCGAAGAGTGGACGCGCATCAAGAAGAAGATCCCGTCGGTCGATGTCGTGTTCAAGATGGCCACGGCTCCTGGCGAGGGCACGTTCGAGATTTCTCTCAAGCCCATGGAGTGGAATCTGCTCCTCCTTGTGGACGGCACGCGGTCGGTCGCGGAACTCGCGCACGAGACTGATCGCACTGACTTCGAGGTAGCTCGCATCATCTACGGCCTGTTCTCGGCGGGACTCCTTGAGTTCGCTACCGATGAAGAGGTTGGTCGGCTCCGAGCGGAGCGCGTCCAGCGCGAGGAGAAGCTTGCCGTCATCGAGGCTGAGCGTCGGGCCATCGAAGAGGCCGCTGCCGCGGAGATTCAAGCGCGTGAAGCTGCACTTGCGGCGGAAGCCGAGGCTCGTCGCGCTGCAGAAGAGGCCGCAGAGGCGGAGACCCGACGTGCGGCAGAAGCAGCCGCAGAGGCCGAGGCGCAGCGTGTCGCGCAAGAAGCCGCGGATGCCGAGGCTCGTCGCGCTGCAGAAGAGACAGTTCAAGCCGACGTTGCATCGGCTGCTGTCGCATATGATGCTCCGGTCGAGGTCCCTGAGTTCCTCGGAGGGATGAGCTCGGCTCCAACCGCTGATGATGCCGCGGTCCTCGAGGAGATGATGGGCGCGGTCCTGAGGCCACCCGCGCAGGTGGCTGAGCAGCCGATAGCGCCTCCCGCCGAGGCGCCCCTCATCGTTGTTCCGCCACACGTACCTGCCGAGGATCCCGCATTCATGGCGGTGGAACACGTCGATGACGCAGACCTGCCGATGATGCCGGTTCCCTCCGTAGACGAACTGCTCACCGATCTGGTCGACCTGCGGATGCCCAACGAAGCGGCTGCTGATGAAGCGGCCAGCGCCGTCGCCGCGGCGTGGGATGTGCCGTCCCCTGCAGTCGTCGGAGTCGAGGGCGACCTGGTTGCGGCAGACGTACCGGACGCGGATATCGGCGCAGGACCTCTCGAAGAACCCGCCGCGCCCATGTCGGCGGCTCTCGAAGATGACGAAGCCGATCTCGCGCACGAGACACAGCCTGATGCGCAGCCCGATTCGTCGGCGCTGCTCGAAGCGCTTGTCGAAACGACTCCTGAGTTTGAACCTGAGACCGCGGGAACAGGCGTGCCCGATGAGGCACCGGCAGACCCGGTGTCGGTTTTCGACTTCGTCTACAGTCCAACACCGGAAGATACTGTTGATTCAGCGCCCGTTGATGACGCCGTTGCGGCCCTCGAGGAGCCTGTCGCACTCGACTCGTATTGGTCCTTCGAGCCGGTCGCGGAGCCTGCGTCCATGGTTGAGCCAGTGTCCTCAGCAATGGACACCGGCGTGCTGCAGCCCATTCCCGCGCCCGCGGAGGAGCCTGTCGAGGACGTCTTCGTGCGCGTGGCGCCCGTTCCAGGAATGGAGACGTACGTCCAGGAGCCGCCCCAAGCGACGTCGTTACCGGAACCTGAAACGACGATCATCGATTCAGCGGACGCCGCACCTGTGCCGGTGGCGGATTTCGAGCGCGATCTCATGTCGCTGGGACTCGGTGAGCTCCCGTCCGACTTGTTTGGTCAGATCTCCCCGGCGCAGGCCGACGAGTCCGATGCCGAGGAGCCCGTGTACGAATGGGTCGAGTCCTCACAGGACACGCCGGCCGCACCCGTCGCGCCCGGCGGTAGTGTGTCGCGACTGGATGAGGCACCGGACTTCTCTGAGCTGCTCGAGTCACTTGACGTGGACGCAGAACCCGAGGCGATTGATCCAGATCCTACGCTGGTTCCGACCATCGTTGTGGCTGATGCGGATTTCGATGAGGATCTACTGAGAGAGGCCGCACCTGCCGAGGCCGGCGGCGTGATCTCCACCGATGCGTTTCTCGAAGACATCTCCATGGGAGACATGGACTTCTCCGGTGGTCTGACCGACGAACTCTCCGCGCTCACGGGCGCCGATCGCCCAAGTCGTCCGACGGCGAACGTGAACCGGATTCCCGAGCCCGACTCCGGAGAGTTGTTGCGCAGGGATTCGCGTGTCGACAAAGACACGCTTCTGAAGATCATCGACGGCATCAAGAACCTGTAGAGGAAGTCGAGAGAGTATGCAGTCCGTCAAAGTCGTCGTGACCGGCCCGTTCAACGCGGGCAAGACCACCTTCATCAAATCCGTGAGCGAGATCACCGTGCTGTCAACGGAGCGCCAGGTGTCTGACACCTCTGGTGAGGGCGGCGGTGAGACCACGGTCGCGATGGACTTCGGACGAATCACGGTCTCCGACGATGTGGTGCTCTATCTCTTCGGCACGCCAGGGCAGGCGAGATTCTCCTTTATGTGGGAGACACTCTCTGAGGGGATGCTCGGATTCGTTCTCATGGTGGATGCCACGGAGCCCAGCACCTTCGAGGATGCTCGTGGCATGATCGAGTTCTTCACCAACATGTCGGACGTGCCATTCGTCGTTGCAGCCAACAAGGTTGCGGCCGATGACGTCGCAACGTTGCAGCAGGTTCGAGCCGATCTCGCAATCGCGGAAGACGTGCCGCTGCTTCCCGTGGATGCTCGCGAACGAGACTCTGTGAAGGCAGCACTTCTCGGTCTGCTGTATGAGATCCTGGAGAGCATGGCGTAGTGGATATGGACCCGCGGCTGTACATGCTTGCCGGGACATTCGC
>CAYMAN010000079.1:0-4092 GCA_964388455.1 uncultured Eubacteriales bacterium | reverse complement strand
TGGGTCGCGGCCTCGTCTGTGAGCGTCAGGAGCAGCGTGCCGCCGTACATCGGGACGACCTCTTTGACGCGCGAGAGGTTGACCACGTAGCGGCGATGGATGCGGAAGAATCCGACGGGCTCGAGCTTGGCTTCGAGCTGCGCAAGCGAGATCGTCGAGAGGTAGCGGTCGGCTGCGGTGTAGAGGTAGCTGTAGTCGTCCTTGGCCATCACGTAGAGGATGTCGTCGACGCTGACCAGCAACTTCTTGCCGGCCTTCTCCACCGGAATACGCTCGATGCGCACCGGCGCCTGCTCAGCAGCGGGCTCGAGTTTGCTGATGGAGCGCTTGAGCCGATCAAGTTCGACGGGCTTGACCAGGTAGTCGGCCGCGTTGACCTCGAACGCCTTGACCGCGTGCTCGCTGTGGGCCGTCACGAACACGATCGCGGGCGGACGCGCCAGGCCTGCCAGCACCTCGGCGAGCTGCACGCCCGTGAGACCCGGCATGTTGATGTCGAGGAAGATGACGTCATACGGGATCGCCTTGATGAGCTGAAGCGCCTCGATCGTGTTGCTCGCCTCGCCCACCACCTCGACGCCACCCGCCTCGCCGAGAAGGTAGCGCAACTCCGAGCGTGCCGGCGCTTCGTCGTCCACCACCAGTGCTTTGAGCATGCGTTTCCTCCATCAGCCGTTCGACATGACGCTCGCGAGCACCAGCGAGACGGCGGTACCTTGACCCTCGGTACTCTCGACGAGGACGCCGGAGCCGGGGCCGAAGTGCCCTTTCAGTCTATCGTCAACGTTGCGAAGCGCAATCCCGAGTCCCTTGGCCGAGCCGGCCTCGAGCACGAACGGCAGCCGGTCGGCTGGGATACCCACTCCGTCATCGGACACCGTGACGCACACCGAGCCGTCCCCCGCGCACGCCGAGGAGGTCAGTCGTACCGTCAGCGGAGCGTCCGGGCGCATGCCGTGAGCGATCGCGTTCTCCACCAGCGGCTGTACGATGAATGCGGGGACGAGGATTTCCTTGACCGACGCGTCGATGTCCTCCTCCACCACCACCCGGTCGCCAAAGCGCGCGATCTCGAAGGTGAGGTAGCGGCGCGTCTGCTCCAGCTCACGCTCGAGCGGAATCAGCTCGTCTCCGGCCTCGAGCGTGCGGCGATAGAACGCCGCGAACTCGCGCAGCAGCTCTCGGGCACGGACCGGATCGGTGCGAATCAGCGATGCGATCGTGTTGATGGTGTTGAAGAGGAAGTGCGGATTGATCTGTGCCTGCAACGCCTTGAGCTCCATGCGCGTGGCGAGCTCGGTCTGCCGCTCCAGCTCAGAGAGCTCGAGCTGCGTGGAGAGCATCGCGCCCAGGCCCTCGGCCATCGCGATCTGGGTCTCGTTGAGCAGGCGCGGAGTCGTGTAGTAGAACTTCAGCGTGCCCACGGCTCGATCCCGCATCTGCAATGGCACGACGATCGCCGCCTTGAGCAGACAGTCCGTTCGCGGACAGCCGATCTCGCCTTGCGTCTCGAGGATACGCGGCTCGTTGGTGTCGAGCGTGTCGTGGGTCGCCCGGGTGATGATCGGCCCGCCTACCGAGTGATGGTCCTCACCGATTCCCGCGAAACCCAGCACATTCTCGGTATCAGTGATCGCGACGGCAGCCGCCTCACTCTCCGAGAGCACGATCCGGCACACCTGCTGCGCGCTCTCCTCAGTCAACCCTTCGCCGAGGTACGCGAGCGAGCGATTCGCGACCTCGAGCATCTTGTGCGACTGAAGCGCTCTGACGTGGTCGGGACGCGTCGAGAATCGCGCCCAGATCAGGGCGAATGCAACCGCGACGATGCCCGCGAGACCGGCGAGCGCGATCCAGCGTGACGCATGCTCGATCATCAGGCTCGCCATCGTGATCACCGCTAGAACGCCGAGGGTAGCCACCAGGGCTACGTCGATGAGGGTGCTTCTGTTGTTCACGACTCGTCCCCCACGTCGCAGATGGCCATCGCATACCGGTCTTCGATCTCGTGCAGCCCGCAGGACCGATAGAGCGCCCGCGAGGCGACGTTCTCCTCCTGCGTACAGAGGCCCAGCGTCTTCGCGCCTGCTTCCGACGACCAACGCGCAACATCAGCGACCAGCGCCCTGCCCACTCCACGGCGTCGTGCCCGCGGACTCACGGCGAGGCGGCCAAGCGTCGCTGCACTCCTGCTCACCGTGGCCAGAGTATAGCCGATGACATCGCCCGAATCGGTCCTGGCTACGACCGCTCGCTCGGTCCTGAGGAGCTCGATGAGCTCCGCTTCGCCATAGCGCCAGAACGGCTCGAAGCACTCGGCATCGAGTTCAACGATGCCTGCGAGCTCCGCGAGGTCGCCGGGAGCAGCCGCGGTCAGCCGCACTCCGGAAGCGGACTCGACCAAGGCGACCTGCGTCGGAAGGCCCTGGATGGCGACGATGGGATAGTCCGCACGCATGCCCGCTCGGCGATAGCCGTCAAGCAACGCCTCGGGCAACAGCGGCGATGCGAGCCGAGCGAACCCGTGCTGGCGAGCCATCTCCCGGGCCTCGGCGCACATCGCGGGAACCAGCCGCTCGGCACACCAAACGCCCCGCATGGCGAGCACGTCGAGGTGCGTGCGCCACGCTCCCAACACGACCGCGTCGCCCCTCTCGGACACACGGACCTTCCAGGGGGCGCCGTCGCGATACTCGAGCAGCTGTTCGACGGTCACGAACACTCGGTCGCTTGCGACGGCGGGCCAGATGCGTCTGCACTCCTCGGCGGACGCGGGGTGTAGTGTCAGACTCACGCGCGCAATCCCCAGAGCTCGTTGCCGGCGAGCCAGATGCCCAACACGACTAGCAGCGTGGCGAAGCCGATACGCACCGCGCGGTCGGTCGAGCCCAAAGTGATTCGCGCGCCCAGCATCGCGCCGGGGATGACACCCAGGGAGAGAGCGAGCGCGATCGCCCAGTCGATGTTTCCGAGCATCGCGTGCGTGATCGTTCCCGGGATCGAGAGGATCGTGACCGCGACCAGCGAGGTCGCGATGGCGCGCTTCATGTCAAAGCGCAGCCAGCGGGTCATCAGCGGTACGAGCGCGAATCCACCGCCGAGTCCGAGGAATCCCGAGTAGAGTCCGGCCGCCGCACCGATCACCATGAGCGGCAGGAGGTGCGCCCGGGGTGCCGGTGCCTGTGGAGCGGCAGATGAGCCAGGTGACGTATCCGTTACGCCGGCGGTCTGTGGTGCGCGATATACCTGCAGCACCATGTCAATGGCGGCATACAGGATCAGCGCCGCCGTCGCCAGCAGCACCACATCACCACCCACAAACGTAGTGCTCCACGCGCCGAGGACGGCCGGAATCGACCCTCCTATCCCGCAGATCACTCCCGCGCGGATGTCGGCCACGCCGTTCCTCGCATATGTGAGCGCACCGGTGAGAGCCGTTGGCAGGATGACCGGAAGCGGCGTTCCCACCGCCACCAACGCAGGCGCTCCCAGAATCAGCCTGATCGCAGGCGTCGTGACGATACCGCCCCCGATACCAAACGCGCCGGAAAGCACTCCCGAGATGAACCCGATCAAGACGGAAACCACTAGGTCGCGCAAGGCCGTGCGCCTGCTAGGGTCGCTGGTCGGCGGGAGGTACTACCGGGAATCGGCCCGTGATCGCCGAGCGATCCATCCGACGCTCGCCGGAGAACAGCGACTTGAGCGCCACATCGTCCCATAGCGAGTCCATCATGATCGGCCAACGACGTTGGAACTCGAAGTAATGTTGGCAGTGCTCACGGGCGTACGTGCTGGCTTCACCCATCGCGTGCAGCGCAATCTGGAAGTACAGGCCCTTGTCGGACTGGGTGAGCGCGCGCAGGAACGCCGTCACGCTTGCACGCCAGCCCACCGAGGAGTCGATGAACGTGCCCGGGTACGGCATCATGGACTTGGGCGTGACCTGCCGCAGATCGACCTGAGACTTGGCGAACTCGATCTTGCGGTGCTCGTAGACGAAACGGTACGCATCCTGGCGGAAACGCAGCGCCTCGGAGATCTGCTCGGGCGGCTGATGGACGATCTTCCACTCATCGTCGAGGTATACGT
>CAYMAN010000078.1:0-4328 GCA_964388455.1 uncultured Eubacteriales bacterium | reverse complement strand
GAACATCGAGCCGATGCCGATGAACACGCCCGCCAGCATTCCCAGCATGAGCATGGTGAAGAACGGCAGCCGCGCCTTGACGACGCCGACCGACTCGACCTTCGCGGCGATCTGCCGAGGCGAGAATGCTTCCGAGCCGAAGAGTTCTGGCATGTGCGCTCCACTACTCGCGTCGGTTACCCCGAGAAGAGCATTCCCGAGATGGGGAGATTGGAAGCCGTGCGCATGCGGTGCCGTGGCGCGCGCGTCGGCCCCGTGGCCGAAGTCGTCGGCGACGCGATGCGCATCCTCAGAGGTGGGTACTAGCTGGATGTACGCGATCCGTGCGCGAGAGGATGCCTGCGATGAGCGTGTGGCGCAAGATCGGACGCAGAGCGGCTTGGGTCGTCGGCGTCCTGCTGGCGATCGTGCTGGTGCTGGCCGCATTCCTGGCCATCAGCATCGCACTGGACAGGAGGGGCTCCGCGGAGCGGCTCGACTCAGTCGCCACCACGACGATTCCGGGCAACGGCGGTCCGGCCGTGCGCGCATACGTCGCCACGCCGAGCACCCCGGGGCCGCACCCTGTGGTCGTGATGATCCACGAGTTCTGGGGGCTCAACCCCGACATCGTGAGCAAGGCCGACCTGCTCGCCGATGAGGGCTACCTCGTCATCGCGCCCGACGTCATGCGGGGTAGCACGACCGGGTACGTGCCAACCGCCATCTATCAGGTCATCTCCACACCCGCCGAGCAGGTCAACCGGGATCTGGACGCGGTGATCGCGTGGGTCGGCACCGAGCCCGACGCCGACCCGACTCGCATCGGCATCGTCGGCTTCTGCTTCGGGGGCCGCAGCTCGCTCCTCTACAGCCTCCACAACCCCGCGTTGCAGGCCACAGTCGTGTTCTACGGGGAGCCGGTGACCGACTCGGCGCGACTCGCGAAACTCGAGGGGCCCGTCCTCGGCATCTTCGGCGGAGCGGACGCGTCCATTCCGCTGGAGAAGGTGGATGCGTTCGAGGCTGCTCTTGTGGAGGCGGACGTCGAGTCGACCGTCACGGTCTACCCCGACCAGCCGCACGCCTTCGTCGAGAATGCCGAGGGCATCACGTCGGATCCGGTCCAAGGTGCCGCCTGGGCCGAGATGCTGGGGTTCTTCGACGGCGCGCTGCGGGCCACGGGGGTGCTGTCCACGGTGCCTGACACCGCCCCAGGCATTGCTCGGCAAGACGCAGGCGACTTCTACGGCTGGGTCCCGGTTCTGCGGCTCGCCGTCGGACACTCCGGCCAGGGTCACGGCAGCCCGTGGGACGGCAGGACGCAGTAACGGCCGGCTTCAGCCGACGCGTTTCGGAATCGCCTGCGCGAACGCGTACAGCGACCAGCTCACCGCCATTACCAGGATCAGCACGGTCCGCGCGGTCGGAGCCCACCCCAGCCGCCATATCGCGAGCCCGACCATCCACGGCAGCAGCAGGAGCCACATCGCCGTCCGCATCACGAGCGGTTGCGCCTGCGTCCACGCCCACGCCGCATCGAGTCCGCCGGGAAGCGTCGCGAGGTACGCGAACGCTCCCCATCCGCCGACAACAACAGCCCACCACAAGGCAATCGCCGCCCAGCGAAGACGCGGATGCGCCGCGAGGTGACCCGGCATACCGCTGACCACGAGGGCCGCGAACCCGGCAATCACGAGAGCCATCGCCAAGATGAGAAGTGCGTACCTCATTGCTCCATCGCCTCCGCCGTCCGCTTGATGCCGACGATCGTCTTGTGGCTGAACAGTGCGCCGCCAAAGTTCAGCGGGCTGTTCCAGATCCACCGAGCGAAGCCGGTCTCGCTGCCATCGGCACGCATCCTGAGCAGTAGCCGAGTTCCACCGTCCGGCGTGGGCTTGAGCACGAACGCCATCGTGTTCTCGGTCCAGGTCTCCGGAAGCGACGCCCGGCCCAGCTGCGCGGGATCGAGACTCCCCGCCGCGAGCACGAACGAGCGCTCGGGATCAGCACCGACCACGGTGTAGCTGATCACGTCGCTGATGGCTATCTCGTCGCCAACCTTCACGCCCTGAAGCTCGGGCACGATCCGCGTCGAGTAGTGGCCGTCCACAAAGTCCGAGGACTTGGTCGCGTTGTAGAACCAGTCCCAGCCGTACCACCCCGCGCGGCGCATCCCCATCTGCTGGACGAGCGCGTACACGGTTGCAGGTGGCGCGTCGATGGTGACGGCCTTGGTCGAGATCTCGCGCGTGGCCGGGAACAGGTCGTCGCCGGGCAGCGTCGCGGCGACCTCCTCAGGCGTGGCGCCCCAGCGGTCCGTGAACCCACGAGTCAGCGGCGGCACCAGCACGAAGCCGACAACCAGAATCGCGACGATGCCGCCGAGAATGATGCCGGTCCATTTGGCGGTGGTAAGGATGATCGAGCCCATCTTCTTGTCCTCTCGGTACGATGCGTGGTAGCCTTACGTTGTACTTCTTACGATGTAAGGTATATCACCGTACGTTGTAAGGGTCAACCCCATTTCTCAGGAAGGTTCCCCGATGTCGGCCAAGCGCACGCAACCACTCACGAAGCCCGAGATCTTCTCAGCGGCACTCGCGATCATCGACGCCGAGGGGATCGACGCGCTCACGATGCGACGGCTCGCGCAGGACCTGGGCGTCGAAGCGATGTCGCTTTACCACCACGTCCCCAACAAAGAAGCGCTGCTCGACGGTGTCGTGGAGCTCGCACTCACCGCGCAGGCGCCCGTCGCGCCGCCGACGAGCGGCGACTGGCAGGCCACCGTCACCGCCGCCGTCTGCGGCTTTCGCCGCGCGCTCATCACGCACCCCAACGTGCTGCCGCACATGATCACGCACCCGCCCTCGTCTCCGGAGGCGTCCGCGATGTACATCCAAGGACCGCTCGCCTACCTCATCAACAACGGTGTCGCCGAGAAGGACGCCGCCGAGCTGTTCGAGGCGTTCTTCGCGCTATCGTTTGGGCACGCGATGCTGACGACCAACTACTCGGCGATCGAGGGCGACGGGGTGCCGCGGGTGGAGTTCACCGAGGAGTCGTTCGAGCGCGCGGTGCGCACGCTCATGGACCGTTACGGTGCGGACGCGCGAGCCTGACGAGGCCGGGCGATGCCACACCGGGCAGAGCGGGCGGCGGCATTACATGAGAGAGGTCACAGGCGCACCTAATCTCATCGCCATGTGACGCGCCCACACTGGGTCATGAACCCGATGCGGCTGGAGCCGTGTCCTGACCCGGAAGGATGAACTCTCTTGCAGACGAACATCTCGAAGAAGGCACGGCTCGTCGCACTGACCGCAACTGCGGTCGTCGCGGTGTCCGTGGCCGCAGCATTTGCAGCACCCGTGCTGCAGCCTGGAACTACCACCGCACCGCACGGTAACAGGGGCACATGCACCGGTTGTCACAGCTACGCCCAGCCACCCGTTGTCACGCCACTGCCGGTCGTCGAGCCGCCAGTCGTGGTGACTCCGCCAGTCGTGGTGACTCCGCCGGTCGTGGCACCGCCGGTCGCTAAACCGCCGGTTGTCACGCAGCCGGTCGTCACGCCTCCCGTGGTGAATACGCCGGTCTCCAATCCGGCGAGCAACGACAGCGACGACGATGACGATCGTGATCACGCCGACAGTGACGATCGTGATCACGCCGAGCAGACCCAGAACACAGAGCACCACGAGTCCGATGATGACGAGAATGAGTCCGACGAGTCAGATCATGACGACGATGAGTCTCGCGAAGACGACTCTCAGCACAACGAGGACAACGAGGGCAACGAGGGTTCGGACGACTAGTCCGATCGCCGCACCACATGACAAAGGCGGGCCGAGACTTCTCGGCCCGCCTTTGTCGTCTCCGAGAGACGTGCGCGGCAGAGAGCTCGGCATCGGCGACTACTTCGACAAGCTCGACGCGCCGGTCAAGGGCCTTTACACCTTCGAGGAATCCGCGCACAGCCCGGTGTTCGAGGAGCCCGAGAAGATGCTTGATGTGCTCCGCGAGATCTCCAACCGCGCCACCATCGCGTCGACCACGCGCTCCACGCTTCCGGGCGCCGTCTCGACGAAGTTGCTCGGCTCGAACAGCTCGGCCTCGATAATCATGGGACCGTCCGCGCCGGTCACGATGTCGTAGCGCGCGTAGAGCGGTGTCGTCGCGGCGGCACTGGCGAACCCGCGTTCCTCGGCGATTGCAGCGATGGCCCGGCTGCACGTCGCTGCCATCTCGACCTCGGCGTCGGTGGGCGTGGCCGGCGTGATGTCCTCGGTGTACTCGCCGCCCACGTAGCCGCCGTCATCGGCGAGGATGCGACCCTTGGTGAT
>CAYMAN010000077.1:0-4904 GCA_964388455.1 uncultured Eubacteriales bacterium | reverse complement strand
GCGGGCACAGAGCCACGCCTCCCCCCAGAAACGCTTCAACATCACTGCATCGAACAATGAGTATCCAGTCTCACTGGCTCAGCATAGTGGTGCGGAGGAGAACATGTAAGAACATCGAAGATCAAGACATCAAAGGAAACCTTTGCCAGCGCTGTAATCCAGATTATGTGAGTCCTTTCCGGATCGGCCCGTGCCGAGCAACATAACGCGCGTGGGGTGGGTGGTCGGCGATGGCGGTGGCAGTCTCGGTGGGGTGAGAGTCGAGAGTCCGGACCGGGTTCATGTCTGGACTGTGTAAGCCGGAGGTGGCGGGGTGGGCTTGACGGGTAATCCTGCGGGTGCGGTGTCGCCCTCGGCTGTGGTCTCTACCGCTACAGCGCGTCCATGGGGCTTCGGACTCCGTGACCTCCCTTGTTGAGGACGTGGGTGTAGATCATGGTGGTGCTGACGTCTTTGTGGCCGAGGAGCTCTTGGATGGTTCGGATGTCGTAGCCGGTGGCCAGCAGGTGGGTCGCGAACGAATGTCGGAAGGTGTGACAGCCCACATTCTTCTCCACGCGGGCCTGTTTCACTGCCACTTTGACTGCGCGCTGGAGCACGGTTTCGTGGACGTGGTGTCGGCCCTGCGCCCCGGTGCGGCGATCGGTCCATCGACGCTGCTGGGGAAAGACCCACTGCCAGCCCCACTCGGCGGCGGCGTTGGGGTACTTGCGGTCGAGCGCGTCGGGCAGGACGACTCTCCCCCACCCGTCGGCGAGGTCACGCTTCCAGACCACGCGCGCGAGCTGGAGTTGCTGGCGCAGCGGGGTGACGAGCGATTGGGGCAGCATGGTGACTCGGTCCTTGCCGCCTTTGCCGTCTCGGACGGTGAGTTCACACAGGTCGAAGTTGACGTCTTGGACGCGTAGCGAGAGCAGTTCCATCAGCCGCAGGCCCGAGCCGTACATCAACGAAGCCATCAGCCACTTCTCGGTGTCGAGTTGGTTGAGGACGGCCTTCACTTCGTCGCGGGTCATGACCACCGGCAGCCGCTTGGGCTTGCGCGATCGGACCACGTCGGCAAGCTCGCCGATCTCGATGTTGAGCACCTTTCGGTACAAGAACAGCAACGCCGAGAGCGCCTGCGTCTGCGTCGAAGACGACACCTTCAGGTTGACGGCGAGGTGCGTGAGGAACGCGTTGATTTCAGGTTCGGCCATCTCGGCGGGATGTCTGAGCTGGTGAAAGTGGATGTAGCGGCGCACCCAGAGCGTGTAGGCCTGCTCGGTGCGGCGGCTGTAGTGGCGCGATCGGAGTGCGTCGCGGAGTTGGTCCATCAGCCGCGCGGGGCGGTCGGGCGGCGGCTGGGGCTGGGGCGGTGGCGGTGGCGGCGGCTGGGGCTGGGGCATGACGAGACTCCTCCGGCGATGGTGTGCGGAGGCTATCGTCGGGTTTCGGCCTTAGCGGAGTCTTGCCGGAATCTGACCTCGCGACGGCGTCGGGTCGGGCGCGGGCTACAGCGCGATTACCTCGATGTCGACGTTGGCTTGGGCGCCGGCTTCGCCGAGGAGCTCGATCCAGTCGGTGTCGGCGAGGCCGGGGGGTACGGCTACCTCGGCGATCATGGTGAAGAGCATCGTCCCGCTGGTGGATGCGGGGCGGGCGGAGGTCTCCATCGACTCGATGTTGACGCCTTGTCTCGAGAGGCCTTGGGCTATCTCGTGGATGATGCCCTCGTGGTCGGCGCCTTCGACTTCGATGCGGAAGCTCGACCAGCCGGCGCGCGCGGACTCAGGTGCGGGCGTGGTCAGGTTGTAGGTGACTTTGTAGCCCTGGTCGGTGAGGGTACGGAAGGTGTCGGCGAGGTCGGCCGAGACTCCGTCGGGCACGCTGACCAGCATGAGCACGGCGAACTCCCCGCCGAGGCGCGCCATGCGGCTGCTCTCGACGTTGCACTTCAGGCCCAGGAGCAGGCCGGTGACCTCTTCGACGATCCCGACGCGGTCGGGACCGGTGAGTGTGATGACGATGTTGCTGGGCATGTTGGTGCCTCTCTGTCGGGCGGGCGAGCTGCATCAGCTTGTGGTCCTACGATACCCACGTCATCGCGGTTGCGGTAGGTCCATCCCGTCCAAAGCCGGCGTGAACAGCGACCACGCCGCAACCAGTCCGAGCACCACCGCCATCGCGCCAAACGTCCATGCAGCGCCGTACGCCTTGATCAGGAAGCCGGTCACCACATAGCCCAGCGGGAACAGCGCGTACGACATCGCGAACACCATCGAGAGCGCTCGGCCTCGGATCTCCTCGGCGGTTCGTTCCTGGAACACCACGTTGGCGATCGGGTTGACCGGCCCGGTGAGAAAGCCGCCCGCGGCCATCGCGAGGAGCTGCACCCCGTACGGCGGCGAGAGCGCGAAGACGGCTGTGAAAGCTGCTGCGGCGATGAGTCCGGCGACGTAGATCGTCCTGCGCGGCAACCGGGTGCCCACGGCACTGTAGGCCAGCGCGCCCACGATGCCGGCTCCCGAGAAGGCCATGAACAGAACGCCCAGCTCACGCGGCTGATTGAGGCGTTCGTAGACCACCGGTAGCACCACGGCGATCACGGAATACAGCAACGTGAACGAGATGGTCGTGAGCACCGTGGTCGAGCGGATCGCGGGATCGCGCATGATGTGGTGCAGGCCGTCGAGCGCATCTTTGAGCCAGTGCTGCTCCGAGTGGATGCGGGGCGGCGGCGTGGGCATGCATGCCGTCCCCACGAGCACCGCCGAGAGCACGAATCCCGCGAACATCGCCCAGAACGACGCCTCGGCGCCGACCGTCGCGATCAGCACGCCCGCGACGCCGGGGCCGATGAGCCACGCCATCCCCCACACCGCCTCGTGCACGCCGTTGACGCGCTCGAGATCGAGCCGGCCGCGTTTGGCGACGTCGGGCAGCATCGCCTCGCGCGCCGTCACGCCCACGGGATCGAACGTCGCGCCGATGACGGACGCCACCACGACCAGCGGATACGTCAGCACGCCCAGCAGCGCGAACACCGGGATCATCGCCGCCGAGACCGCCGAGAACACGTCGGAACCCACGCTGGTGCGCTGGCGGCCGAGCCGGTCGATGATGACGCCGCTGGCGAGCGACGCGATGAGCGTGGGGATTGCGCCCGCTGCGACCACGATTCCTGCAGCGGCGGGGTCGTCGGTGAGCTGGAGCGTCAGCCACGGCAGCGCTATCGCCGCGACACCGTTGCCGGTGCCGGCGATGAGGGTCGCGGCCTCGAGCGCGAGGAACGGCTTGAGGTCGCGGGGAGCGGCGGCGTCGGTCTGCTCGGTCGTGTCTGGCTGCTCGGTCGTGTCTGGCTGCTCGGTCGCCTCCACGCTTCCCTCCCTGCTCGTCGCTGGTGTCCTCAGCGGTCGCCCCGATCCGCCCCACTTTGGGTACCCTCTGACTGTGCGGCCAACAACGTCATTCCGTCAAAGGAGACTGTGATGAGCGTCCAGCTTCGTAACGAGATCGTACTTCGTGCCCCCAACCGTCCCGGCCTTCTCGCCGACGTCACCGAGCGACTCTACGCCAAGAGCGTCAGCGTTCTCGCGATCCGCGCGTACGAAGAGGGCGACGAGGGCGTCTTCCTCATCTTCGCCGAGAGCAGCACGCTGGCCACCGACGCGCTCTCGAAGACGCCGGACTCCACCATCTCGGCGACCACCGTGATCACCGTCGACAGGCCCAACGACCGCGGTCAGCTCGCGGCGGTCTCACGCGCACTCGCCGACGCCGGCATCAACGTCAAAGAGATCCACATGACCGCTGGCGAGGGACCCGTCGCACACATGGTGATCAACACCGAGGACAACGTTGCGGCCCTCGCAGCTCTGGGTGACCTGTAGGTCTCCAGAGCGCCGCCGCCTTACCCGAAGCGCTTGACCGACCGCTGCCGAGCCTTCTCGGCTTGCTCGGCACGGCCCTTGGGTGGGGCGTGCGTGACGAGGGTGTCCATGAGCGCGGATGTTGCCGCCGAGACGTCGGCTACCGCGGCTGCGAAGGCGGCCTCGTTGGCGGCCGAGGGCGTGCGGTAGCCGCTCACCTTGCGGACGTACTGCAGCGCGGCCTCGTGGATCTCGAGTTCGGTCGCGGGCGGGTCGTAGTTGAAGAGCGTGCGGATGTTGCGGCACATGGGACGGCTCCCGAATCAGTCGGCCGGCTCGCGGAAGGGTCGGCGGAGATACACCAGATAGTAGACGAGGCCGACGAGCACGCCTCCGCCCACGATGTTGCCCAGGATTACCGGCACCAGGTTGCCCAGCACGCCGCCCCACGTCACGGCGGTCACGTCGCCTCCGCCAAACAACTGGATGAACGCAGCCATCGGGAAGAAGTAGAGGTTCGCGATGCTGTGCTCGAAGCCGGCCGCGACGAACGCCGCTATCGGCATCACGATTGCAATCGCCTTATCTGTGACGGTGCGCCCGGCCGTCGCCATCCAGACCGCAAGGCAGACCAGCACGTTGCAGAGCACTCCTCGGAGGAACGCCTGCCAAAACGGGAGCGACTCCTTCGCGGCTGCGATGCTCAGGTACTTCTCGGCGATGGCACCGTCGTTCATGGCGGTGTGACCGGAGAGGTAGACCACGAGCGCGAAGGTCAAGGCGCCGATGAGGTTACCGGCGAAGACGACGCCCCAGTTGCGCAGCAGCTCGCGGGTCGTGATGCGGCGGTAGGCCCACGCCATGATGAGCAGGTTGTTGCCGGTGAACAGTTCGGCGCCGGCGATGATGACGATGAACAGCCCCAGCGAGAACGCGATGCCGCCCAGCAGGCCACTGACGGCGAAGCTGAGCGATGCGTCGGATTTGACGATCGTGTAGAACATCGAGCCGATGCCGATGAACACGCCCGCCAGCATTCCCAGCATGAGCATG
>CAYMAN010000076.1:0-5058 GCA_964388455.1 uncultured Eubacteriales bacterium | reverse complement strand
CCGTTGGTGACCATGACGGAGTAGCGGCCGTTGGAGAGGAAGTGAGTCGCAGGCACGGGCGTCTCGGCGGTGGCGTAGCTGCGCGTGACGGGGGGCGGCAGTTCGCGCACGGAGCGCAGGTGCTCGACCTCCTCGGCGTGCGGGGAGGTGAGGGTGACGTGACGGGGGACGCGCTCCTGGAGCAACAGTTCGGCCGAGGCCACGATCGGGTCTTCGTGGAAGCGCGCGCGCATCTTGGCGCCCAACAACGCGTTGCCCAGTGCGAGGAACGCCATCCCTTGATGGTGTGCGAAGTACGCCTGAACCACGGCGCGACGCTTGCCGGCGGGTACGCGACCGGCGGTGTAGTCGAGCGCCTCGTAGTACCCGAAGCGCCCCTCGGCCCCCTCGGCCGAGAAGGCGGCAAGGTTGGCAACGACCGCGTCCGGCACGATAGGCAGTGCGAGCATCGAGGCGTAGGGGGCGACCACGACGTCGTCGGACAGGCCGCGCTTAAGGCCGAGCCCGGGGACGCCGAAGGCCTGGTACTGGTACGTGAGCTGCGCATCCTTGGCGTTGAACGCCGACTCGCTCACGCCCCACGGCACGCCGCGAGTGGCGCCGTAGCGGATCTGATCGGCGACGATCGTCTCATACGTCTCGTGCAGCAGCGTGTCATGCCAGTCGCGCATTACCAGGAGCGGCATGAGGTACTCGAACATCGACCCGCTCCAGCTGACGAGTGCGCGGCTCGATCGCGTCCCGGTCAATGCGCGTCCAAGGCGGAACCAGTGCTCCTGGCTCACGTCGCCCTTGGCGATCGCGAGGAAACTCGCGAGCCGGCATTCGCTGGCGAGCAGGTCGTAGTAGGAGGCGTCGAGCTTGCCCTCGCCCAAGTTGTAGCCGATCGAGAAGAGCCGCCGGTGCTCGTCGTAGAGCATCGTGAAGTCTGTGTGCTCCCACATCTCGCGAGCGATATTGGCCGCGAGTTCGAGCCGAGCATGCAGTTCGACCGCCGAGGGGTTCGCGCCGGGTCCTGCTGCGAGCTCGGCCAAGCGCGGTACGCGCCCGGCATACCGCTCGGCGTCCACATCGGCGAACCCAGGCACGAGCTGGAGCAGCAATGAGTACGGCTCACGCACCGCGCGTACCGCGTCGGCAACGGAGGCCACGAGTCGCTCGAGCGGCGTTGCCGGAACCACAGCGAGAGGCGGCAGGCTCCATGCATCGTCGCAGTCGACCGGCTCCCCGCCAGAAGCATCGGCCGAGTGGCCGCCCGCGACCTTCGCCGCGCCGACCGCGCTCCTGCTCACAACCGCCACTGTGCGTCGGGCGTCGCAGGCGAGTTCGACCAGCCGCTCGAGCAACGCGGCCCACTCCTCGAGATCGTCAGGTGTCTCGGCGACCTCGATGGCACGTGCGAAGGACTGCAGCGACTCGCGGATCGCATGCGTGTCAGCGGCCGAGAGCTCCGGCTGTGCGGCGACCAGATCCTCGAGCGCCAGCAGGACGGCGTCGTGCGCACCCGCGATCAGCTGCTTGCCCAGTATCGGGGCCTCGGCGGCTTCGAGTAGCGCCGCTCGCAACACGAGCAGATGTCCGGCGAGGTTGCCGGAGTCCACTGTCGAAACGTACATCGGGCGCAGCGGCTCGAGGGTACGGATGTCGTACCAGTTATAGAAGTGACCGCGGAACCGCTCGAGTCCGGCCATTGCCGCCAGCGTATGGGCGACCCGGCGTTCGAGACCGATCACCGTGGTGAATCCGAGGTCGTATCCGTTCGCGTACGCGAGCAGCTGCAGCCCGATGTTGGTCGGTGAAGTTCGCCACGCCACCACGGCGCCCGGCTCCTCCTGGTAGTTGTCGGGGGCGAGCGCGTGGCCCTCGGCCACCACGAAGGTGTCGAAGAATCGCCACGTCTTGCGCGCGACGCGCCGCAGCACGCGCTGCGCCTCTGCGGGGAGCGGTGACATCTCGCGCACGCCGCCCGCGGCATCCGCTGCCGGCCGCGACACCCACCACGCGATCGTGGGCCCCGCGAGCCAGAACGCCGCGAGCACCATCGCCGTGGGGACGTGTTCCGGTCTCGAGAGCGCGCCCAGCAGCACCAGCACCGCCGAGACCCCGGCGACCGGTCCCATAGCGCGCCAGAACGCGGCTCGCGAGGTGCCCGCGCGCTTCTCGGCGTCGGCGGCGGTCTCCCACTCCAGCAGCTTCTTGTGCGACACGCCCATGCGCCACAGCGCTCGCACGATCGCGTCGGTCATCATCCACGCCTGGTGCGGGAGCACCGCGAGTGAGAGCACGCCGCGTCCGGTGTCGCCAACGAAGTCGTCGATGATCGAAGGCACCGTGGCCGAGAAACTGACGGATTTCGAGCGGAACACCATCGAGTCTGCGAGCGAGAAGTAGGCCGGGAAGAAGACGACTGCGACCATGATGACCGGCCACGAGAGCTCCGCATCGGGAAGCAGCAGCCAGCCGAAGATGAAGAGCAGCATAGTGGTCGGTGCGATGAGCGAGCGGCGCAGGTTGTCGGTGATCTTCCACCGATGCAGTCCGGTGAGCGGGTTGTCGGTGCGCGCGCCTCGCGCGTCGATGACACGGCCTCCCAACCACGGAAGCGTCTGCCAGTCGCCGCGGACCCAGCGATGAGTGCGGGACGCTGCGGCGAGGTAGTTGGAGGGGTAGTCATCCAGGATCTCGATGTCGCTCGCAAGACCCGTCCGCAGGAACGAACCCTCGACAAGATCGTGGCTGAGCAGCGAGTTCTCGGCGAAGCGGCCTTCGAGCACGCCCTCGAACACGTCGACCTCGAAAATACCCTTGCCGGTGAACGAGCCCTCGCCAAAGAGGTCCTGGTACGTGTCGGACACGGCGCCCGAGTACGGGTCGATGCCGGTCTGCCCCGAGTACAAGTGCGAGAATCTGCTTCGCCGAGAGCCCGGCAATGTCATCCCGACGCGCGGCTGGATGAGCCCGTAGCCGCGTCGTACCGCCGGCTCGCCCGGCACCCAGCGCGCGCGATTGAGTGGATGAGCGATCGCCGAGATGAGCTTGCGTGCACCGTCGCGCGGCAGCACTGTGTCGGCGTCGAGCGTCACCACAAACGTGCTCGAGCGCCGGAAGGCGGCGTCGCCGAGCTTGGTCGAGAACGTGGTGTCGGTGGCGCCGCGCATCTCACGGACCAGCTCGAGCAGCGCGCCACGTTTGCGTTCCCAGCCCATCCACGTGCCCTCGGACTCGTTGTAGGAGCGTGAGCGGACAAGCAGGTGGAACGGCCGTACGCCGTGCTCGGCCTCGTAGCGCTCGTTGAGCGCGGAGATGGCACGAATCGCGGCCTCCAGCACGAGCGCATCGCCGTCGCGGTCCTTATCGGAGTGCGCCTTCAGGTCGCCGACGAGCGCGAATCCGACGTTCCCATCGCGGTTGGCGAGGTATGCGACCTCCAGGCTGGCGACGATGGACTCGGCGGCTCCCGGAGAGGAGAGCAGCGCTGGTACGCAGACCAGGGTGCGGTGGGCGTCCGTGACGGGGACGCGGACGTCGAGCTTGGCGAGCCGACGCGGCGGGAAGACGGCCGCCGAGAGCCGGTTGACCACGACGAGAGCCAGCTCCGACAACGGAATCACGCCGATCAGCGCAAGCACCGCCGCCTGCCACGCCACGGCACCCATCGCCAGCGCGTAGACAACGAGCGCCGTCACGGCTAGCACTGTCAGGATTCCGAGCGTGCCCCAGTAGAAGACAGCGCGATTGAGAAGGCGCGCGCGATACAGCCGCTCACGCATAAGTGGGCGATAGCCGATCAGTGGCTCGAGTTCGTATCGGCCCTCATCGATGAGCCACCAACCCACGTGACCGCGGACTTCGTCTGAGGCATCACGGGCGAGCGCGGCGGCGGAGAGCGCGACGGCCTTCTCGGCGACCTCGATCTCGGTGGATGACGAGCGTCGCGCGATGATCTCGAGCGCGTGACGATACCGATCACGGCTCCCAAAATCCATCGCCGAGTAGGTCGCGGTGGGGTCCTTGCCCAGCGCCGCCTCGACCAGCGATGCCGCTTCGAAGAACGCACGCCAGTCGAATGCGTCGAGGAACCGAATGCTGTTGATCGAGTTGGCGATCGAGACCTGGTTTGCCGCCTGCTCCTGCTGAGACTCCGCCGAGACGTGCTCGAGCACGATACTGTCGGCTGCGAGTCGGCGGCTCAGCCAGGCGTTGACCTCATCGGCGCCGGTCTCGAGCTCTCCCAGGCGCTGCGACAGTCGGACGAAGAACGTCGGCGGCATGCTCGTCGCGGCGCGATCGAGCTCGGCGAGCAGCGCAGGCAACTTGGTGGTTGATGAGGCGTGGTGTGTGGACGAGCCGAGCGACCCGTGTGCATCAGCTGCCTGACACGCAGCCACAAGCGCACTCGCCCAGTCGTCTGCGGCGTGCTCGGTGTGTAGTGCGGCGACCACGGTCCCGGAGAGTCGGCGCAGGTTTTCGACCAGCCCAAGCCGCAGCATGATGGGAACCGCCCACACCTCGCCGATGCTGAGTGGCGAGACCTCCTGGTAGCCGGCGACGAACCGCAGCACGACGTCCTCGTCCAGGCGCGAATCCGTGTGGGCGATCAAATCGAGGAGCGCCTCGTAGATACGCGGGTTGCCAATGCCGGCGGTGCCGGGCCCCGCGACCAGGCGCGGCAGCTCGAGTCCGTAGTCGGCGGGCAGGTCGTCTCGGACGAGTTGGACCTGCTCCTCTATGAGGTAGTAGTTGTCGAGCAGCCACTCGCCCGCGGGTGGCGTGGTGCCTCGTTCGCGCGCGGCTGCGGCCAACGTACGGTTATCTGCATGCAACGAGTCTGCGGCGCGCGATATCAGGCCGATGAGTGGCGTGTTGCCGGGACGTCCCCCACGCTCGACTTGCTGGGCCCGGGCTATAGCCGTCGCCTCGGCAAAGAGCCTGTCGAGCGAGAGCAGTTCCGCTCTCATCGGCGCGTCGTCAGGAATGTTCTTGTGATGACGGGGGAGTACCGGCATGAACGTCTCCGAGACTTGGATGTAGCGCTGGTAAAGAGTTTGCTCGGGTACA
>CAYMAN010000075.1:0-5064 GCA_964388455.1 uncultured Eubacteriales bacterium | reverse complement strand
GAGATCAACGAGGGCGACGGTGCCTTCTACGGCCCCAAGATCGACATCAAGCTCAGGGATGCGATCGGTCGCACGTGGCAATGCTCGACCATCCAGGTCGACTTCAACTTCCCCGCACGCTTCGGACTGAGCTATCGCACCGCCGAGAACGATGAGGCCGTGCCATTCATGTTGCACCGCACCATCCTCGGTTCGATGGAGCGCTTCTTCGGCATCCTGATCGAACACTACGCCGGAGCGTTCCCAGCGTGGCTTGCGCCGATCCAGGCGGTCCTGATCCCGATTTCCGACCGGCACCTCGAGCACACGGAATCCGTCGCTGCACGCCTCCGCGCCAAGGGAGTACGCACCGAGGTCTACTCGCAGAACGAGCCAATGCGCGTGAAGATCGCCAAGGCTCAGCAGCAGAAGGTTCCCTACATGCTCGTGCTGGGTGACAAGGAGATTGAGACCGACACCGTGGGTGTACGTGAGCGTACCCAGGGAGACATCGGAGCGATGCCGGTGGACGAGTTCGCCACGCTCGTCTCCGATATACGACCCGGGACCTGATCTGGAGTCGTCACAAACAATCCAACGTGCGCCAAAATCGTCGTGCGTGTTGTATATTCGTACTGCAGAATGCAACATACCTAGCAGGTCATCTGCCAGGTGAACTCGGGCCTTCTACCCGTTTCACGCGAAGGAGACACGCATGGATTCAACGCGAGATCCGGACCTGATCGAGATTCTGCTTGTGGAAGACAATCCGGGTGACGTTAGGCTCACTCAGGAAGTCTTCAAGGACGGCCGAATCCACAATCGACTGAACATCGTGGGTGACGGAGTCGAAGCGCTGGCGTATCTGCGTCGTGAAGGACAGTATGTCGACACGATGCGTCAGGACCTGATACTTCTCGACCTCAATCTGCCCAAGAAGAGCGGCCGAGAGGTACTGGCCGAGATCAAGGCAGATCCGGTTCTTCGGCAGATTCCCGTTGTTGTTCTCACCACCTCCGCAGCGGAACTCGACATCCTTGAGGCCTACAGCCTTCATGCGAACTGCTACATCACAAAGCCAGTGGATCTGGAGCAGTTCGAACGTGTGATACGTTCCATCGAGGACTTCTGGCTCGCACTCGTGAAACTCCCTCATCGAGAGGGGTAACGGTGGATCGACTGCACAGCGTTCTGCTCGTTGAGGACAATCCCGGCGACTCTCGGCTTCTCGCTGAGATGCTCCGTGACCTGGGCGGAGACGTGCAGCTCACCACGGCCGAGACCCTGACGGCGGGAATCGCAGCCGTCGAAGCAGACAGGCCAGATGTGGTGCTTCTCGATCTTGGGCTCCCTGAGAGCATCGGACTCGAGACGTATCGCCGGCTCAAGGCTGCCGCACCAGAAGTAGCGGTGGTCGTGCTCACGGGCAACACCGACATCCAGTTGGCTGTGTCGGCTGTTGATGAGGGCGCACAGGACTTCTTGGTCAAGGGCCAGTTCGACGAGCACCTGCTGGGCCGCGCCATGGCCTACGCGGTGAGCCGCAAGAAATCCGAGTTGGAGCTCCGTCGGCAGACGGCTCGGCTGGAAGAGGCGCAGCGATTCGCCCACATGGGCAGTTGGCGCGTGGACGCGCGAACGCTGGAAGTGGACTGGTCCAAGGAGATATTCCGCATCGCCGGTCTTCCCGATTCGACTCCGACTGGCGATCTCGAGCAGATGCTTCGTGAGACCGCCCACCCTGACGACAGGCCGCTTCTTGATGCCGCGTGGGCGGCCGCCCAGGAGGGTCAGGATATCTCTCCCCTGGAGTATCGCCTCATGCGCCCTGACGGTGAGATGCGTTGGGTGTATCGCAGCGCGAACTGGGAGCGTGATGAGCACGGTGCACCAGTGGCATTGATGGGAATCATGCAAGACATCACAGAGCGAGTGGCGGCCCAAGAGGCGGTTCGCAGAAGCGAAGCGATGAATCGGCTCCTGATCGAGGGGCTTCGGGAGTTCGCGGTGCTGCTCATCACCGCCGACGGAGTCATCGGTACGTGGAATGCGGGTGCAGAGCGACTCTTTGGTATCACCGCCGAGGAAGCTGAACACGTCCTCTTCCCGCAGCTGGCGTTCGATGAAAGCGGCGTGGAAGCTCTCCGGGATGTGGTTCGCGAGGCGGCGAGCGAAGGCCGCGCCTCCATGTCAGGAGAACTGCGTCGCGGGGATTCATCGTTTTGGGGTGAGGTCTGGATCTCTGCGCTTGAAGGTTCGGACCTCTCGGCGGGTGATCTGACCGTGGTGATACGCGATGAGACAGAGAGCAAGCGGCTCTCTGATCGCGAGGCGGTTCGTCTTGCGCTCACTGAGACGATAGCTCGCGCTGAGTCCTTGGGTGCGGCATGGCCCGAGATACTCCGCGATGTGTGTTTTGGCTTGAACTATCTGTTCGGAGAGGCGTGGGTGCTGGATACGGAGGACGGAGTTCTGCGTTGCGCAGGATTCTGGTCTCCCGTGAAGACAGGGTTCGAGGGGCTTGAGTCGACCAACTCTCGTGCCGTCTATCGGCGCAGTGGGCTCCCGCTATGGGATGTTCTCCGGGTTGGCACACCTGCAGTCGATCAGGATCTGGGCGATGTGGCTGAGGGCGTGCGGCTCTTCAGCCTGAAGCAGACAGACGCCGACAGGGTGTCGGTCGTGCCTCTCGTCGAATCAGGCCGAGCGTACGGAGCACTGCTTCTGTACTCGTCGACACCTAATCTCAGCCCGGACCAGACAGGCGTCGTCCTCGGAGAGCTCGGCGGACTTATCGCGCAGTTCGCCGCGCGTGAACGTCTCAAGGATCAGGTCGAGAGCGTCGGTCTGTACGATTCCGTCACTGGTCTGCCCAACAGGTCGCTGTTCGTCGAGAGGGTCGCGCACGGCCTCACGCGCAAGCCACTACGCGGAGAACCGGCGGTATTGATCGTCAAGGCCGAAGTCGATCAATACGACGCAGTTAGCGACAGCTACGGCCAGGTCGTTGCGGATCGGCTGCTTCTGAGTGTGGCCGAGCGGTTCGGGGCGGCGTTGGGGACCGGTGACATGGTGGCAAGGCTTTCGGGCGGCGTGTTCGGGATACTTGTTCACGACATCAGGAGTTCCGCTCAGGAGAATGCGCTTCTTGATCGTCTGGTCGGCACATTGGTCGCGCCCATCGAACTGGACGGAGCGACCATCTACGCCACCGTAAGCATGGGCTCCGCTCGAGGTGGTGTGGCGGACAACGCCGAGGAGACCATGCGCTGCTCGGCAATCGCGTTGCATCAGGCGCGCTCCGGAGGCAGGAGCGGGCGCGTGGTCTTCGATCAGGGAATGCGCGAGGTCGTTGAACGCGCATTGAGTACCGAGGGTGAACTCCGCAAAGCACTTGAGACCGAGCAGTTCGTGGTCTACTACCAGCCGATCATCGACGTCCGCTCCAGGCAACTCGTCGGCGCTGAGGCGCTGGTTCGGTGGATGCACCCGAGCCGCGGAATGGTGCCGCCGGGCGAGTTCATACCCACAGCCGAGGCGACGGGTCTGATCGGCGCGATCGGTGCCTACGTGCTTCGTGCCGCATGTGAGGAGTGCGCTCAGTGGAGTGATTTCGCCGAGTCGCGCCTCGGTGTTGCGGTCAACCTGTCGGCGAACCAGCTGGTAGAGGGCGATCTCGCGCAGTTCGTACTCGCCGCTTTGCAAGATGCGCGTCTGTCAGCCGACCTGCTTACCCTGGAAATCACGGAATCCGTGATCATGAGCGATGCAGAGAAGGCGGTTCGGGTACTGGATCGGCTCAGGGATGTCGGAGTGAGTGTATCGGTCGATGACTTCGGTACCGGGTACTCTTCGCTCAGCTACCTCAAGCGACTGGCGATCGACAGTGTGAAGATCGACCGCTCGTTCGTCAGCGGACTGCCATCGGATTCTGAAGATATCGCGATCGTGATGGCGGTACAGAACATGGCCCATGCACTCGGACTGCGTGTCATCGCAGAAGGTGTGGAGACGGTTGAGCAGTTCGGATTCCTGGCTGAGCATGAGTGCGACGAGGCCCAGGGCTTCCTGTTCGCGCGTCCCATGCCCGCTAAGGAGTTCAGGGAGTTCGCTGGGTCGTGGTCCTTTCCTGGGTGACGGGCGACTCCGCTGGTTCCGCTGGACAGCCTCCGACGAGGCGGCTATACTTCCGAGGCTAATCGAATACCGCTCACAAGTGGGACCTCATCCGACGCGATGTCTTGCGGTCCCCACCTTACGACGCCGAGGGTGTGGCAGTTGTCTGGTTGATGCGATTCATCACCGTGCTCCCCGAGCTTTTCGGGAGGCCTTTTGACGGATGTATCTCCCGACAGCCGCATTCTAGGCTGCGGGAGATTTTGATTGTTACAGGAAGGACTCATGAGAGTGGGTCCGGAACCAACGGAGGTGAGCTGCCTATCAGCAGCAGCACGGAACCGAGGATCAACGAGCGCATCAGAGCGCCGCGTTGCCGCCTCATCGGGATCGACGGAAGCCAGCTTGGGATCTTCGCGATGAGCGATGCCCAGCGAATCGCCGACGAGCAGGACTTCGATCTGGTCGAGATCGCTCCGCTGGCAGATCCGCCGGTGTGCCGCATCATGGACTATGGAAAGTTCAAGTACGAGCAGACCCAGAAGGAGAAGCTCGCACGTAAGAACCAGACCAAGGTCGAGATCAAAGAGATCAAGTTTCGTCCCAAAATCGACAAGCACGACTACGAGACCAAGAAGAAGCACGTCATCCGCTTTCTGGATGCCAACGCTAAGGTCAAAGTCACGATCATGTTCCGAGGCCGCGAGATGGCTCATCCGGAATTGGGCCTGAACATTCTTGAGCGACTGGCCGGTGAGTTGGGCGAAAGCGCAATCATCGAGACCATGCCTAAGCTCGAGGGACGCAACATGCACATGCTCTTGGCTCCTGTGAAGAAGAAGGAAGTCAAGGAAGCGAAGCACGAGGACTCTGACCAGACAGAAGCTGTCAGCGAAGACGTCGCTGTCAGCGAAGACTAGGAAGGCGGCCTACATGCCGAAGATGAAGACCCACAAGGGCACCGCCAAG
>CAYMAN010000074.1:0-5545 GCA_964388455.1 uncultured Eubacteriales bacterium | reverse complement strand
TGGGGGCATTCCTTCTGCATTTCTTCGTCGCAACCGCGCTGCTCCCAGCACTTCGCCATCGAGAACCTCCTTGTTCGCGTGTACGTGATTCTACTACGAGCCGCATCGTCGCGTTGAGCCGGGCACGGTTGCGTTAGACTTAACAACTATGAATACAGTGACGCAGGTTCCCAGGTACACGACTGTCGTCGCCGGCAGCGGCCCGGCCGGAGTCATGGCGGCGTATCAGGCGGCAAGTCGCGGATCGGTCCTCCTCGTAGACGCCGCAGCCCTACCCAGGGACAAGAGCTGCGGCGGCATGCTCAACGAGTACAGTCAGCAGTTCCTCGAGACCAGATTCGGCGCCCTGCCGAGCGACATGGTACTCGATCCCGCTTACGTCAACTTCCGCTACCACGACTGGAATCGACGCATTCTCAAGCCGACCGAACTGCGATTCCTAAACGTCGATCGCAGCAAGTTCGACGCCTGGCTCGTCGGACGGCTACCGGAATCCGTGACGGTTCAAGGCTCGACGTCGGTTATCGGATTCTCGCAGACCGCTGAAGGTGTCCGAGTGAACCTGAAGTCTCGCGACCGCGACAGCACTGTTGAGTGTGAGTATCTCATCGGTGCCGATGGCCCAAGATCCGGCGTGCGTCGCCAACTCGGCGTCGGAGGAGTGGCAACCTACGTCACCCTGCAGGACTTCTGCACCGTCGAGGGAGACCTCGAGCCCTACTTCGACTGCATCTACATGCGCGACATCGGAGACTCCTTCGGCTACGCCTACGTGGTTCCCAAGGGGAACGTCGCCATCGTGGGATCGGTCTTTTACCCCAAGACAACGCGTCCGCACGAGAAGCAGGAGCAGGTGCTGGAGCTGCTGCGCAAGACACTGCCGCTCGGCGACTCGGTCAAGCGGGAGGCGTGGGTCGCCCTCTCCGTCCGTGAGCCCGGAGACGTGCTGCGTGGCGAAGGCCGCGTGCTGCTTGCGGGAGAGGCCGGTGGTTTCATGTCGCCCAGCTCGGGCGAGGGCATCTCCTATGCACTCAACACGGGCTGGCTGGCTGGCACCGCAATCGCCGAGACACCCGGTGCCGGCGCGCTTGCCGCCTACGAAGAATCCACGCGCCACGTGACCGAGAACATCCGTCGCAAACTGAAGTGGCTGCCGTTCATGGAGTCTCGTGCGGGCAAGTACCTCGCCGGTTTCGTCCCGACCCCAATCGTCAGCAGAATCACCAAGGGACTCTAGGGACAACTAGCGTAAGCGCCAGTTTTCATGCATCTTGCTCGGCGTGGCCTGCTCCTGACCCTGGTATCGGCTCTTGAGGTCCGGATGACCATATGGCCTGTCCACCTCAGTCGACATCCGTGAGAAGGATATCTGACCGATCTTCATGCCGGGCGAAAGCACGATCGGCAGATTCGCCACGTTGGAGAGCTCCAGGGTGAGCCGGCCTTCCCAGCCTGGATCGACGTACCCTGCGGTGGAATGGATCAGCAACCCGAGACGACCCAGCGAACTCTTGCCCTCGAGTCGGCCCACCACGTCGTAGGGAAGCCCGATCTTCTCCACCGTGGTACCGAGCGCGAACTCGCCTGGGTGCAGCACGAACGGCTCTTCTCGAGTGGCCATTACCTGCTCGGTGAGACCGGGCTGCTCGCGAGCCGGGTCGATGTAGGGGTATCGCGAATTGCGAAACACCTGAAAGTCGCTTCCCAGATGCAGATCGATACTCGACGGTTGGATGTCGTCAGGATTGCACGGCTCCACAACGATCGATCCTGCCTCCAACTCCAGTTTGATCGTTCGATCAGACAAGACCACGAAGATCGCCCTCCCCTTCTTCAGGCATGGGGCCCGTGCATCGCACGGACCCCATGAATACGTAAGCTATCCGAGACGAACTGCTATGCGCACTTACTGAAACCACACGATCGGCAGACGGCACATCCGCTCTCGTGTTCCAACGAACCACCGCATTCTGGACAGGCCCCTGATAGGTTGTCCAGGGAGTCAGTGTGCTTGCTCACGCCACTCGTCGCAACACCCGTCTGCATGTACTCGAGCGCATGCTCAAGCACGATTCCGACTCCGTCAGCGCACGAGAGCACCTTGCCTCCCTCGGCCCACGCAGGTGAGGGACACCGAATACCTCGCAGATGCTTGATGATCGCATCCGGGTCGACTCCAGCACGCAGTGAAACCGAGATCAGCCGGGAAAGCGCCTCCGACTGCGACGACGCGCACCCACCGGACTTACCCATCTGCGTGAACACCTCGCACACGCCCTCTTCGTCCCAGTTGACGGTGACATAGAGGTTGCCGCACCCGGTCAGGATCTTCTCGGTGCGCCCGACCGTGATCGCGGGCCGTGGCCGAGGTTCAATTTCACCGGCACGCAGAAGCCCAGACTCCGCGTCGGAACCAGACTTGCCGGATTTGCCGGTTGTCAGGACTTGGTTCTCCTTACTGCCATCGCGATAGATCGTCACGCCCTTCACGCCGAGTTCGTAAGCGAGATCGTAGACATAGCGAACGTCGTCGGGTGTTGCTTCGTGCCCAAAGTTGACGGTCTTGGATACCGCGTTGTCCGTGTGCTTCTGGAAGGCCGCCTGCATCCTCAGGTGCCAGTCAGGGGAGATATCGTGAGCGGTTACGAAGGCTGCTTGAACATCGGCGGGAACCTCATCGATACCGCTGACGGTGCCGTGGTCCGCAATCAGCTGCATAAGCTCACGGCTGTAGAAGCCCCGTTTGATGGCCATGTCCTCAAAGAGCGGATTGACTTCGATCAGTCGGTCATTGTCCATGACAGTACGAACGTAAGAGACCGCGAACAGCGGCTCCACACCCGAAGAGCAGTTTGCGATGATCGACAGGGTGCCTGTGGGCGCAATGGTGGTCACCGTCGCATTCCGGATTGCCGCGCCGTCCAGGGTGTCATAGATGGAGCCTTCGAAGTTTGGGAAGGCGCCGCGGGTGACGGCCAGAGCACGAGACGCGGACTTTCCCTCGGCGTCGATGAAGCCCATCACCTTTTCACCGAGCGCAACAGCCTCGTCGGAATCGTAACCAAGTCCCATCTTGATGAGCATGTCGGCCCACCCCATGACGCCTAGGCCGATCTTCCGGTTACCCCGGGCGAGTTCATCGATCTGGGGAAGCGGGTAGTGGTTGACCTCGATTACGTCATCCAGGAATCGAACTCCGCGGTGGACAACGTCAGCGAGCCTGTCCCAGTCAACATCCGCGCCCGACTCTGTGAACCTCACAAACTTCGACAGATTGACCGACCCGAGGTTGCACGCCTCATACGGAAGAAGCGGCTGCTCTCCGCAAGGGTTGGTCGATTCGATCTCACCCAGCTGTGGGGTCGGGTTATCACGATTGATACGATCGATGAAGATGATGCCGGGGTCCCCCGTGGACCACGCCATCTGAACGATGAGCTCGTAGACCTCGCGAGCATCCAAGAAGCCGACCGCCTCTTTCGATCGCGGATTACGCAGCTCGTAGCTGCCGCCGGCGCGGACCGCTTCCATGAAATCCTCGGTCAGTGCGACCGAGATGTTGAAGTTCGCGAAGTCCCCATCGGCTTTGCACTTGATGAACTTCAGGATGTCCGGATGATCAATACGAAGCACGCCCATGTTGGCGCCGCGTCGCGTGCCCCCTTGCTTGACGGCTTCTGTCGCCTGATTGAAGACACGCATGAATGACACAGGTCCACTGGAAACGCCCTGTGTCGATCGCACCTGGTCTCCGCCCGGACGAAGCCGAGAGAAGCTGAATCCAGTGCCCCCACCGGACTTATGGATCAAGGCGGTATCGCGCACCGCGCCGAAGATCGACTCCATCGAATCCTCGACAGGCAGAACGAAGCATGCCGAGAGCTGCTGCAACTCTCGGCCGGCATTCATGAGCGTCGGGGAGTTTGGCAGGAATTCGAGAGCGGTCATCAGAGAGTAGAAGTCCTGAGCAACCTGGGCCACCGCCACATCATCGGCCCCCCAAGAGCGCTCGGCGGACGCGATATTCTCCGCCACTCTGATGAACATGTCCGACGGGTTCTCTGTCGGGTTGCCCAACTCATCCTTGTTCAGATACCGCCGCTGCAGAACCTTGAGCGAGTTCGGGCTCAAGATGTCATCGATTGTGCGTGAGTAGCCTGTAGTTCCGGCCGCATCGGTCATGTGAGGTCCCCTCTTCCTGCGAAACGATGACCCGCCTCTCAGCGCCAGCCGCGAGGCGGAATACACAACATATTGAGGCTCAGCCATCGTAGAGCCGCACATGTAGTGCGTCAACGCGCACGCGACAAGCGGCGGACAGCTTGCGCCGTGCGGCAGAATCAACCTCTCACACCGCGGAGCCGCCACTCGACGGAGGGCGGGAAACACAACGTGCCGCGTCGGGTTGCCGACGCGGCACGAGGAAGAACAGTTAAATCAGTCCGCACTAAACGGGTTCTACCCGAACAACCTCAGGGATCTGCTCCTTGAGCACTCGCTCAACACCATTGGAGAGTGTGAGCTGAGACATGGGGCATCCTCGACATGCGCCTTGAAGTGCGACTTTGACGACGCCATCGTCCGTAACCTCGACAAGCTCGACGTCTCCGCCATCAGCCTGAAGTGCAGGGCGAATCTGATCGAGTACCTCTTGCACACGAGCCTTATCCATACTGACCCTCCTCAACCGGGTGTTCACTTCTCCGTACACGCAGGTACGGTGAATCAGCTACAGCGAGTACTGTACCACAATCCTTACAGAAACACTTAGCTATCATGTGGTGGCGTTCTTGCCAGCCAGAGGTGGGATCGAAAGAAGTGCCGGAGTCCACAAGCAGAAAGGGGACCCTTGATAGGGTCCCCTACGATACAGAATCCAGTTCGAGCTTTCACGGGCTCGCAGGTAGAACACTGCGAAATACAAAAGAGTCGTCGGATGTGCTCAGCGGCGTCCTACTCTCCCACGGCCTACGCCGCAGTACCATCGGCGCTGGAGGGCTTAACTGCCGAGTTCGGAATGGGATCGGGTGTACCCCCTCCGCCAAAACCACTGAGCACATCCGACGACTCTACGTCGGAATAGCTTTCACTATTCCATTTTGAATGCATGCATCCTAGGTCGCCTGCGACCCTGAATGCTGCATAGCGCGATCACGTTTCAGAATGAGATCAAGACCTCGGCCTATTAGTACTGCTCGGCTGAACACATTGCTGTGCTTACACCTACAGCCTATCAACCTCGTAGTCTACGAGGGGCCTTACCTGGTTAACCCAGTGAGAGACCTCATCTTTGGAAGGGCTTCCCGCTTAGATGCTTTCAGCGGTTATCCCGTCCGAACGTAGCTAACCAGCGGTGCCGTTGGTCGACAACTGGTACACCAGAGGTTCGTCCATCCCGGTCCTCTCGTACTAGGGACAGATTCCATCAAGTCTCTTACGCCCACGGTGGATAGGGACCGAACTGTCTCACGACGTTCTAAACCCAGCTCGCGTACCGCTTTAATGGGCGAACAGCCCAACCCTTGGGACCTACTTCAGCCCCAGG
>CAYMAN010000073.1:0-5615 GCA_964388455.1 uncultured Eubacteriales bacterium | reverse complement strand
GCTGGAAGTAGGTGAACTGCGTCACCTCCATGCCGTCGCACCACACCTCCCAGCCCAGGCCCCAGGCGCCGAGCGTCGGGCTCTCCCAGTCGTCCTCGACGAAGCGGATGTCATGCTCGGCGGGCTCGATGCCGATGGCGCGCAGCGAGTCGAAGTACAGGTCGAGCACGTTGTCCGGGCTCGGCTTGAGGATGACCTGGTACTGGTAGTAGTGCTGCAGACGGTTGGGGTTCTCACCGTAGCGGCCGTCGGTGGGACGGCGCGAGGGCTGAACGTAAGCCGTGCGCCACGTGTCCGGACCGAGCGAACGAAGCGTGGTGGCGGGATGGAACGTACCCGCACCGACCTCGGTGTCGTACGGCTGCAGCACGACGCAGCCCTGATCGGCCCAATAGCGCGAAAGCGCCAGGATGATGTCTTGGAAGGTCATGCCCATGGGTGAGAATCTCCCTCGAAACGCAGTCGTGTAACCCCTCAGAAGTGTTCGGACATTCTACATGAAGCGGATCCTGAATTCGTTCAGAACATCCCTGCGTAGAAGTCCAACGCCTTGAGCCGCGCCGGCACGTGGAATCCCACGAATGCGCGCACCAGCTCGAAGCAGTCGCGCATCGCTTCAGCCGGCATCTCGAACTCCGGAATCTCGGCCATCCTGGCCTGCAGGAGCTTGGTGAGCCACGCACGTCCCTCCGGGCTGAACCGCACGGTGCTCGCGTCGAGCGACCCGCACTGCGGACAGAGCGCGCCACCGCCGGATACCGAGAACTCGCGCGTCTCCCCCACTTCTTGGGCGCAGCACGCGCACGACTCCAACTGCGGCCGATAGCCGTGCATCGCCATCGCCTTGACCAGAAGTGCCACGACCAGCGCCGGCATCGACTCGACCGGTGCGGTCTCCATAACATCGAAGGTAGTGGTGGCCAGCCCGAACAACCGCTCTTCGTTCTGACCCTCGACCGAGATCTTGTCGAGCAGGTCCGCAACGACGGCAGCGGCCGCGCTGCGTTCGAGGTCCTCGCGTAGCCCCGAGTGCGACGCAACCGTGCGCGCATCGGTGATGATCTCAAGCGAGCGACCGGTGTTGAGCATCAGGTCGCAGACTGCGTAGGGCTCCAGCCTCGCCCCGAAGCGCCCGCCCGGCTTGCGCAACCCCTTGGCGACCGCCCGCACCTGTCGGCCATCCTCGGCCAGCAGCGTGAGAATCGTGTCGGTCTCGCCGAGCTTGGTCTTGCGCAGCACGAGAGCCTGCAGCGGATACGTCGGCATGCGCGCTCAGCCCTGCGGCTAGAGGCCGCGGGCGACAGCCTCAGCCACGATCTCCGCACCTGCCGAGAGACCCAGTCGCGTGGCACCGGCCTCGATCATCGCGAGTGCAGTGTCGAGATCGCGGATTCCGCCTGATGCCTTGATGCCGATGTCGGGCCCGACCGCAGCACGCATGATCTCGACGTCGCGGACGCTGGCGCCGCGCGTACCGAATCCGGTGGACGTCTTCACGAAGTCAGCGCCGGCCTCGACGGCGAGTCGCGAGCCGCGCTCGATGTCGTCCTCGGACAGGTAGCACGTCTCGAGGATGACCTTCACCAGCGCGAGGCCGCCGCTCGCACGACTCGTGGATGCGACGACCGCGGCGATATCGTCAAGCACGAAGGCGTCGTTGCCCTCGAGCAACGCAGCGAAGTTCAGCACCATGTCGATCTCGACGCAGCCGAGCTGCACGAGATGCGCGGCCTCCTCGGCCTTGGACTCGGTTGCGGCATACCCCAGCGGGAACGCCACCACAGAGCAGACGGCCGTGTCGGTGCCCGCAAGTCGCTGCGCGGCCACCGGAACGAGGAACGGCGAGACGCAGAGCGAGGCGTAACCCATGTCGCGGTTCGCCTCGATCCAGGCGGCGCCTTCCGCAAACCCGATGGTCGGCTTAAGGAGCGTCTGGTCCATCGACGCGGCGAGTTCCTTAATGGTGATCATGCTTAAGCACCTTCTCCGTATCCGAAGCGTCGGATCTGCGACGAGTCACGGCGCCAGTCCTTCTTCACCTTGACGCTCAGGTTGAGGAAGACCTTGCTGCCCAGAAGCCGCTCCAGATCCTTGCGGGCCTCAGTTCCGACGGCCTTGAGTGCCTCGCCGCCCTTACCGATGATGATGCCCTTCTGCGAGTCGCGTTCCACGTAGACGATCGCAAAGATACGCCACAGATCGGCCTTCTTGTCGTACTTCATCTCGTCGATGCTGATGCCGACGGCGTGCGGCACTTCATCGTGCGTGGTGCGCAGAATCTTCTCTCGAATGAACTCGGCGACCATGACTTCGATGGGCTGGTCGGTGGGCATGTCGCGCGGGAACCAGCGCGGGCCCTCCGGCAGAAAGCGCATGACAGCGGCGTTGAAGCCCTCGAGATTGAAGCCCGTGACCGCCGAGAGCACGACCTCATCGTCCCACGGCAGCAGCGTCTTGGCGTAAGCGAGCTGACGCTCGACCCAGGCGCCCTTTGCGATGTCCATCTTGGTGATGATCAGGATCTTCTTGGCCTTGGTCTTGGCGACATGGGCTGCGACCCACTTGTCACCATCGCCGAGCGGCTGCGTCGCGTCGATGAGCATCGCGACCACGTCGACGTCCTCCAGCGCCTTGAGCGCAGAGCGGTTGAGCTCCTCGCCCAGCGCATCGTGAGGCTTGTGGAGTCCCGGCGTGTCGACGATGACCATCTGCGCGTCATCGGTGTCGACGATGGCGCGGAGGCGGTGACGCGTGGTCTGAGGGGTATCTGAGGTGATCGCGACCTTGGAGCCAACGGCCGCATTGGTGAGCGTTGACTTGCCGGAGTTGGGCCGACCGACCAGCGCGACAAAGCCGCTGCGGGTCTGCTCGGCGGACATGCGTGTGGGTTCGGTCACGCTACTTGGTCTCATCCTGGTCGAGGAATCCGCGGACGAACGCCTCGGGGAGCAGCTCTTCGAGCGTCATGACCATGACCTCGTCGGTGGCACCGCCCATGATGACGCGCATGTCGGGGTTGAACTCCGCGAGGAACTGGCGACACGCGCCGCACGGAACCGTGGGGGCCTCAGAGTCGCCGACGATGGCGATGGCCGAGATGTCCTGATAGCCGGCCGAGATGGCAGTACCCAGCGCCGTACGCTCAGCGCACTGCGTGGAGCCGTACGCGGCGTTCTCGATGTTGACGCCCTGGAAGATCTCGCCATCGGCATACACCGCAGCGCCCACGCGAAAACTCGAGTAGGGCGAGTACGACTTCTCCTGCGCCTCGCGAGCGAACGCGAGCAGTGCCAGATCCGCTTGGGTCAGATTACGCATCCTGTGTGTCTCCTTCATCGTCCTCGGCCGCATCGACCGTCAACTGGCGAATGCGCGTACCTTCTGTGACTTCTACAGTCAGTGTAAGCCCCTCGATCACGACGGACTCCCCTGTGACAGGAATATGCCCCGCAACCTCAGTGAACATACCACCGACGGAATCTGCGTCGATATCGATGTCGGTCCCGAACAGCTCGTTCAGGTCGTCGACCGGCAACCGCGCGTCGATGCGATACCGGCCTTCACCCAAGTCGGTGATGAGCGGGACGTCACGGTCGTACTCGTCAGAAATCTCGCCGACGATCTCCTCGAGCAGGTCCTCGAGGGTGATGAGACCGGCCGTGCCGCCGTACTCGTCGGCGACGATGGCGATGTGGGTCTGGGTGCGCATCTCGAAGAGCAGTTCCTCGAGCGGCTTGGTCTCCGGCACGTACAGCGGCCGACGCGCGAGCGCGCTCACCGACACCGCCGAGTCTCGCTGCAGTGCGGCAGCCAAGAGGTCCTTCGCGTAGAGCACACCCCTGATGTCGTCAACAGTCCCGTGATAGATCGGGATGCGTGTGTAGCCGGTCTTCTGGATCAGCCTGACGGCCTCTTCGAGGGTCGCGGTCTCCGGCAGTGCCGCCATGTCGGTCCGAGGAATCATGATCTCGCGTGCAACCTTCTCGGCGAAGTCCGAGACGGCTTCGAGCATCGCCTCCTCGGCCTCTTGGCGGTCGGCGACATCGTCACTCTCCGCGTAGCGATAGTCCGAGCCGGTCGCCCATGCCGACGACGGTCGCTCGTCGGCACTCAGACTCGTCGCCCACGCGAACGGGACGCCGAGCAGGCGCGCGACGGGATAGAAGACGCGAGTCACGCTCAGCGCGAACGGCGCGATCCCTAAGCCGATCGTCTCGGGATTGGCGACCGACAGATTGCGCGGCAGCGCCTGGAACAGCGCGAACGTCAGGAGCAGTAGCGCCACGGCACCAGCGGCACCGGCAAGCGTGCTGCCGATGTTGGGCAGCCGACTTCCGACGACGACGCCGAGGATCGCGCTTGCGCCAAAGCCGAGCCCGGCGAGCAGCGCGGAGGCCGCACGCACTCGGTGCGCGTGCGACGACAGCTCCTCGAGCTGCTCGGCACCGGCCTGCTCGGCCTCCTCGAGTCGGTGTACGCGACCGGGTGACAGCAGCATCACCGAGGTCTCGGCCGCGGCGAGAACCGCAGCAAGCGCATCTAGGATGAGGGCAACGATGAGGACGAGATACAGCACGTGTGCTCCGGGATAGGTGGATTCAGGTCACAGGCGGTTGATCAGCTATCTGAAGAATACCTGAAACGTGGCGGTCACGATGAGCACACCCAGCAAAGCGCCCAATGCAGCCTGGGCAACCGTGTGGACTTCCATCTCGATGCGGCTCTGCGCAACGAGCGCCGCGATGAAGAACGCGAGCAACAGTGCGCCCGCGCTTCCCGTCACAAAGCCAAGCGCGGTCGCGGCACCGAATGCCAGCGCGGTATGACCACTCGGCCACCCACCGTGAAGGAACGTGCCCTCCCGCGATCCCGCTTTCATGATGATCACGCCGAGAAGCACGAATGCGAGTGCGACGGCAGTGAGGCCCGTGGCCGCGACCCCGACCCAGTTCAATCCGTTCTGAAGCACGAGTCGCAGGGGGTCGAACAGCACCAGGAACGCGATCACAACCGCATTGGTTGCTGCCACGAGCACCGCACCGGCGCTCACGTCCTTGGCGATCTTGGCGACGGGACTGTACGTCTCAGTCGCAAGATCGACCGTGGCCTCCACGGCCGTGTTGATCAGTTCCGTCACGAACACGAGGCTGATGGCGAAGATGATCGCGATCAGCTCGAATCGACCGATGTTGAGAATCAGCGCGACGAGCAGTGCGAGCAAGGCGGACGCGACATGAAGCCGCATGTTTCGCTGCGTGCGCAGCGCGTATACGACGCCTTCGATCGCGTAGTTGAAGCTCCAGATCAGCGAACGGCTGCGCACGATACTCAGGCGCTCTCGGTCGTCCAGGCGCTGAGCACGACACGCTCGCGGTCCTGCATCGCCACAGCGTCGGCGTCGTCGATGTGGTCGTATCCCAAGAGGTGAAGGATTCCGTGCACGAGCAGCAGGTTCAGCTCCTCCTCGACCGTGTGTCCGTACTCCTCGGCCTGCGCCACGGCGACATCGGGGGCGATGATGACGTCGCCGAGCATGACCGGCTGGTCAGCCGAGCCGACCGCGCACGGATCGTCGCACTCGAAGGAGAGCACGTCGGTGGGGCCTTCCTTGCCGC
>CAYMAN010000072.1:0-5953 GCA_964388455.1 uncultured Eubacteriales bacterium | reverse complement strand
CGCACCGCGATCGAAGCGCCGCAGCCGGCGCAGAGGCGGTGGCCGCCTGCGAGGCGGTCTTCTCGGCGGGAGAGCTCTTTGATGTTAGCCATGTGGTGTCCCTCCCTTACCGTGTGCCGAGGTAGACGAGGCCTGCGGGCTCAGCCGAGCCGGACGCGATGTCGGCCAGATCGCCGAAGACGTCGCGGATGAGCTCGAGGCGCACATCGGCGCCGCCGAGACCGTAGATGTAGTTGACGACCGCCGGGCGATCCGTCGCGTCGTAGAGCGCGCTGCGAACCTCCAGGAAGAGAGGACCACCCTCCGCGCCGAACGATTCGGAGCGATCGAGCACCGCGACGGCTTTGACGCCGACAAGCGCTACCGCGACTTCAGCTGCGGGGAACGGGCGGAAGACGCGGATCTTGAGCACGCCGACCTTCTTGCCCTCGGCGCGCAGTTCGCGAGCCACGTGACGGGCGTTACCGGCGGTGGAGCCGATGGTGACGATGACGCACTCGGCTTCCTCCATGCCCCAGCCCTCGATGACCTCGAAGGGACGACCGGAAATCTCGGACCACTCGGCGCCGACGTCCTTGATGACCTGCATCGAGGCGTCGATCGCGGCGCGCTGCGACTTCTTGAACTCGAAGTACGTGCCGCCCAGTCCCGAGAAGTTGCCGTGGCTCACGGGGTTCTCGACGTCGAGCAGGCCGTTGACCGGCGTGTACTCGCCGACGAACTTGGTGACCGTCTCGTCGTCCATGACCTCGGCGCGATCGATGGAGTGGGTGGTGATGAAGCCGTCGAGCGTGGTGAACACCGGGAGCATGACGCTGGGGTGCTCGGCGACGCGGACGGCCATGAGCGTGTTGTCGTAGGCCTCCTGCGCGGTCTCTGCGAAGTAGATGACCCAGCCGGTGTCACGAGCGCCCATGATGTCGCTGTGATCGCAGTGGATGTTGATCGGCGCGGCCAGCGCGCGGTTGGCGTTGGCCATGACGATCGGCAGACGCAGGCCCGAGGCGATGTGGAGCTGCTCCCACATGTAGGCGAGGCCTTGGCTCGATGTCGCCGTCATGACGCGGGCGCCGGCAGCGGAAGCGCCGACGCAAGCGCTCATCGCGGAGTGCTCGGATTCGACGGTGACGTACTCGGTGTGGACGCGACCGTCCGCGACGAACTTCGCGAACTCTTCGACGATGGCTGTCTGCGGAGTGATTGGATAGGCGGCCATCACGTCAGGTGCGCACTGGCGCATCGCTTCGGCCACCATGCTGTTGCCGGTCGTGGCAACGGTCTTCTGCTCCGGCATCGGCTACTTCACCCCCGGGAGTTCGCAGCCCTCAGGCACCATGTCGATGGCGTCCACGGGGCACTCTTTGGCACAGATACCGCAACCCTTGCAGTGCTCGAGGTCAAAGTCGTAGACCTTTTCGTCAGCGACGAGTACCGATGTGTCCGGGCAGAACACCCAGCAGAGCAGGCACTGCGTGCACTTCTCGTCATCGCGGAACGGACGCTCACTGCGCCAGCCCCCCGTGACGTAATCGTGTGAGTTCCCGCCGGCGGGGATGACCGCACCACGAGGAAACTCGTCGCACTTCCATTCACCGATGTTGGAGATATCCCAGGGCTTGCTCACGCTACGGTCACCTCCTTGAAGGCACGATCGACAGCGGTCCAGTTGGCGTCGATCATCTCTTGGCCGAACTTCTTGCCGAGGTTCTTGGCGAGCAGACCCTTGAACACCTCGACGTCGACGATGCCCGTGACACCCATGAGAGCGCCGACGATTGGGGTGTTGGGGATGTCGCGCTTGATGGTGTCCATCGCGATGCCGGACGCGTCAACGCAGGCGATGCGCGTTGTGTCCGCAACGCCGAGCGCAGCCTTGACGGCCGCGGCGGGAGAACAGGTGTTGATGATCAGGACGCCGTCGGACTTGAGCCCCTCGGTCACATCCACGACATCGAGCAGCGACTCGTCGAGGACGATGACAACGTCGGGAAACTCGATGTTGTTGTGGATCTCGATCGGTGTGTCACTGATCCGCGTGAACGCCTTGATGGGCGCTCCCATGCGTTCCGGACCGTACTCGGGCATGGCCTGCATGTACTGGCCGGCGGAGAGCGCGGTCTCGGCAACGACTTTCGCTGCGGTGACGGCTCCCTGACCAGCTCGCGCATGCCAACGAATCTCCGTTAGCTGCATTGCGTCCCTTCCCTCCACTCTTGCACCCTGGTTCGGGTGACGCGTCGCCCCAGGCGGGCGATAGGTCATCCAAGGATAGAGGGGTGAGCGCGACGCGTCGGCGTACGGTGCTGATATGGCGGTCAGCGGTGTCTGAGAGTCGGTGAACGGCGGCAATAATCTGGAAATAGAGTCATCGATGTGACCGAGCCCCCTGCATGCGCCCGCCCAGAACACCGCCTACATCTCGCGACGGCATTCCAAAGCGCGACCGAGTGTGACCTCATCGGCGAACTCGAGGTCGCCTCCGACGGGAAGTCCGCTCGCGATGCGCGTGACCCTGATGCCGAGCGGCTTGATGAGGCGCGCGAGATAGAGTGCGGTGGTCTCACCCTCGACGTTGGGGTTGGTCGCGATGAGCACCTCGGTTATCTCGTCGCCTGCGAGGCGATCGATGAGCTCGCGCACGCGCAGCCGCTCGGGGCCGATGCCGTCGATGGGAGAGATCGCGCCCTGCAACACGTGGTAGGTGCCATGGAACTCGCCGGTGCGATCGACCGCGACCAGATCGCGGGGCTCCTCGACGACGCAGACGATCGTACGGTCACGCTCGGGGTCCGAGCAGACCGAGCACAGGTCTTCCTCGGCGAAGTTGAAGCAGACGGGGCAGAAGTGGATGGTGCGCTTCACTTCCGTGATGGCTCCCGCGAGCCGCTCGGCATCCGCACTGTCCGCGGTGAGCAGCCAGTACGCGATGCGCTGAGCGGACTTGGGGCCGACGCCGGGGAGCCGTTCGAGCTCCTCGAGGAGGCGGGCTATGGGGGGCGCGTAGCGCATCTGCTACATCAGGCCCGGGATGTTCATGCCGCCGGTGATGTCGGCCATGCGCTTCGAGCTGAGCTCCTGCGCTGCGCGAATGGCCTCGTTGACGGCCGCCGCGACCATGTCCTGGAGCAACTCGACGTCGTCGGGATCCACGACCGAAGGATCGATGTGGACCTCCTTGACGCGGATATCGCCCGTGAGGACCACGCGCACTACGCCCCCGCCGGCCGAGGCATCGACTGTCTCGTCCTTGAGCTGCTCCTGCATCTCGGCCATCTTGGTCTGCATCTTCTGGGCTTGCTTCATCATGCTGCCAAAGTTCACGGGTCTATCCTCTCAGTCGTGTCGGCGCCGCTGCGTGCGCCTCGTCATCGGTTCTAGCGATATGTCGCGTCTAGTCGTCGTCCTCGTCCGGATCCGCGAGGCCGAAATCAAGCGTCGGCACCGGGAGCTCCGGGGAGTCGGGCTCCTCGGCTACCGCCTCACCGGGCTCCGCCGAGCCGGAGCGTTCCGTGATCATCGTCGCGCCGAGGTCGTTCATGAGCAAGCGCTCGATTTCGCTCATGCCCGACTCGGTCTCGTAGTACTCCGGCTCAGGGTCGCCGTTATGGAGAGCGGGCGAGGTAGTGGCCTTGGAAGCCGCGGACGGCACAGGGACAGCGATCGGTTCGAGTGCCGTCTCGGCGATGAGAGGCTGCACGGGCTGGACGGAACCGCGTCCGACCTGAAGGCGGAAGCCCGGCACCATGCCCATCACCGACTGCATGGCCTGCTTCAGCATGTCCTTCATCTCAGGCTGATCGGCCATCTCCTTGACGAACGCCTGATCCGAGGGGAACTCGAGCACCAGCGTCTCACCGTCGGGGTCCACGTCGACCTCGACCTGGCTGTATCCGTGCGCTCGAGCGGGCTTGAGCTTCTTGATCTCCAGCAGCACGGCGGGCCATGCACGCTTCGCTGCGGCTCGATCCAACTTGGGACGACCACCCTGGGGAGCCGCCGAGGTGGGCACGACCGAGGGCTCGACCGGAGTGGGCGCCGGCGCAGTTGCGGGCTCGGGCTCGACGTCGGGAGCGGGAGCGGCGGTGGCGACAACGCCGGCCGAACGCGTGCGACCCGCAGGTGCGGCTGGAGCATGCGGCTCTGCAGCGCGCGCGGGTGCGGACGCCGCCGCCGGTACGGCGACAGGCGCGGTTGTCGGCGCGGCCATCATGGACACACGCACCGCGCCGGCGGACACGCCTGACTCGAGCGCTTCGATCCTCTCGGCGAGTGCCTCGAGGGTGATCTCGCCGGCCGGGCGTGCCATGCGGGTCAGAGTGACTTCAAGTGAGAGTCGCGGGTCGCTCGACCAGCGCAGCTCGGCAGACAGCTCACCGAGCAGGTCGAGCACGCGGGCGAGACGGTCGGGACCGCCGAACTCCTTTGCGAGCGCGATGAGCTTCGCGAGCTCCTCGGGTGTGGCGTCGACGACTCCCTCGGCGTCACCCACGATCGACACGAGGTACAGGTCGCGCACGTGCTGCGTCAGCTCGCGCACGAACTCCGCCAGGTCGGTTCCGGTCTCGGCGAACTTCGCGACCCAGCGAAAGCAAGCGGCGACGTCGCGGCGCGCGACCAGCGTCGATATCTCGATGAGCTGTGCCACGTCCACCTCGCCGAGGAGCCCTTCGACATCCGCGAGCGTGATCTTGCCGCCGGTGAACGCCGCGAGCTGCTCGAGCGTGGTGATCGCATCGCGCATCCCTCCCGCGGCATGCCGTGCGATCAGACCGAGCGCGGCATCCGGGACGTCGAAGCCCTCGCCGTCGGAAATCGTGCGCAGGCGGCCGATGAGGTCTTCGATGCCGATACGGTGGAAGTCGAAGCGCTGGCAGCGCGAGAGGATCGTGTCCGGCACCTTGTGCGGATGCGTGGTCGCAAGCACGAAGACCACGCGCGCAGGCGGTTCCTCGAGCGTCTTGAGCAACGCGTTGAACGCCGAGGTCGAGAGCATGTGAACCTCGTCGATGATGTAGAGCTTGTAGGAACCGCGCGTCGGGGCGTACTGGACGCGGCCGATGATCTCCTCGCGGACGTTGTCGACGCCGGTGTTGGACGCGGCGTCGATCTCGAGCACGTCTGGATGGCGCCCCTCGGCGACGTCAACGCACTGCTCGCAGGTGCCATCAGGCTCACCGGCGACCGCGTGATCACACAGCAGCGCCTTGGCAAGCAGGCGCGCCGTGGTGGTCTTGCCGGTGCCGCGCGGGCCGGTGAACAGGTACGCGTGAGCGACCTTGCCCTCGGCGACGGCGTTCTTCAGCGTGGTCTCGATGTGCTGCTGACCGACGACGTCCTCGAAGGTCTGGGGACGGTACTTTCTGTACAGGGACTGATGCGCCATGTGCGACCTTTCAGATGCGCGCGGACGTGCGACTGAAGTATACAGGCCGCCTCCGACATCGGATGCGGCCCGCAGTCCCGCTTCGAGTGCGCCGAGCGGGCCCGGACGCCCGACAGAGGCCTCTTATGGCTGCTGCCTTCCGGCCCTGACCAGGTTCGTGACATGTCGTCGTCCGAACCCGCTCGGCGCACTCAATCAAGCAAGGGCGCCAGTATACGCCCCGCCCATCCCGTAGTCATGTGGACTCAGACGGAGTTCCTGCCGGAATCCCCGGCATCCGCATCGGCGACCGGAGTCTTCGCCGTCTTGCTGAACCGCGTCTTGAGGGCGTGATGCACCGTCGGCGCGATGCTCACAACGAGGATGCCGACGATCATGTACTCGAGGTTCTCGGCGACGGATGGGATGTTGCCGAAGAAGTAGCCCGCTCCCACGAAGAGCACGACCCAGGCAGTGCCGCCTGCGACGTTAAAGCCGGTGAAACGGTGCCAATTCATGCCGCCCACACCCGCCAAGAACGGCGCGAACGTGCGGATGAACGGGAAGAAGCGTGCGAACGAGATCGTCTTG
>CAYMAN010000071.1:0-6272 GCA_964388455.1 uncultured Eubacteriales bacterium | reverse complement strand
AGCTCGAAGTTGTTGGAGCCGGCGGTGAACGCGAGCGTGGTGGTCTTGGCGTAGCTGAACTTCATAGCCTTGGCGACGAAGAAGACCATGAAGAACATGATCCCGAAGTACGCGAGCATCGGAACCGCGACCCGCACCACGTCGAACGGGATACCGATGATCAGCTCGCCCTTGAGCGAGAACATCACGAAGATCGTGAATAGCAGCGCGACCAGTGTGATCGGCCCCACGCGTGGCACGAACACCTCGTCGTACCAGCACGCGCCCTTGACCTTACGCAGCCAGAGCCGCGAGATGACGCCCGCGACGAACGGAATGCCGAGGTAGATGGCGACGGTCGTGGCGATCTCTGCCATTGAAACGTCGACGACGGCACCTTCGAACCCAAAGATCGGCAGCATCACCGCGAGAAAGAACCACGCGTACAGGCCAAAGAACAGCACCTGCATCACGCTGTTGATCGCGACGAGTCCGGCCGCGAACTCCGTGTCGCCCTTGGCGAGTCCGTTCCACACGATGACCATTGCGATACACGGCGAGATACCGATGATGATGAGCCCGACCATGTACTCGTCGAAGTTGGGGAAGATCTTCGCCGCGCCGATGGCGAGCAGGAACATCACCGACGGTGCGACGATCCAGTTCATCACCATCGCCAGTCCGAGTGCCTTCTTGTCCCGCATCGCGTCAGGAAGCTCCTCGTAACGCACCTTGGCGAGCGCCGGATACATCATCGCGATAAGCCCGATGGCAATAGGGATGTTAGTGGTGCCTACGCTCAAGCTGCCGACAAAGTCGGGCACCGCTTGAATAGTCGCGCCTATCGCAACGCCCGCGGCCATCGCGAGGAAGATCCACAGCGTGAGGTACCGATCGAGAAACGAGAGGCGCTTCGCTACGCTCTGAGCCATGGTGAACCCCTTCTGTCCGAGTGATGCTCCATCAACAGTCCCGCCCGTCTGCGTGGCACAACGTCGGTGAGGATGCGAGCGCGGAAATCTCGGCGAGGAACTCCGTGAGCGGCTCGGCGTCGATGCAGTACACCATCGCGTTGCCGCTCCCCTCCGCCCGAGAGACGATCAGGCCCGCCAGCTTGAGGACACGCAGATGTTCCGAGATGGTCGACTGCGCCAGCGGGAGCTCCGCGAACACGTCGGCGCCCCGGCAGTCGGTCTGAGTGGCCAGCAGGCGCAGGATATGCAGCCGTGCCGGGTGCGCGAGCGCTTTCGCGACCGCTGCGGTCTGTCCGTCGTCCATGCTCACACCCCAAATCGCTCGCGTCGTAATCATCTGTCGTTAATCGTCAATCGCCGATTAACGATACGTTGCCGCATAACGTGCTGAGTGTCAACCGCCTGACAGCAGATGGGGTACGCCGAGGACTCGAACAGCAGCTGCAGGATCGGGTGCTGATCTGCCTACGCAGGCACGCTCCCCGGCGCTTTCTCTGCTCCGACGAAGAGCTTGCCGTACTCTACCTTGCTCTCGTACGCACGAAGCGGCCTCGGGTGACGCGCGAGCTCGGCGATGGTGAGGACGGCGCCCTTCCAGTCTGTCCAGCGCAGGCAACTGCCGTCGCGAAGATCGAACTCCGAGTGGTGTTTCGGGCAGGTCACGACGCTTCCTTCAAGCTCGCCATGGTCGAGATGCCCACCCAAGTGCGGGCAACGAGCATCTGTGACCATGAACTCGTCTCCCACGCGCGCGACCAGCAACGTGTGGTCGTCGACTTCGATCTCACGCATGGTGCCAGGTTCGAATCCCTCGATGCTGAGGACTTCGATGAAGCCGCCCATGTCCCGTAGAGTCTGGTCTTCCATGACTGCATCCTTTCGGTAACGGGGCGCCAAGGCCCCTAGCCCTTGCGGGTCACTGCGACGATAGCGACGTCGTCATTCAGCTTCCCCTGCGCGTACTCCTTGATGACCTGGAATATCTCCTTGGGTAGCTTCTTGACGGAGACTCCCGAGAGTTCCTGAATCGCTGAGACCAGTCGCTTCTGCCCGAAGAGCACGCCGTCACGCCGCGCTTCTGTCACGCCGTCCGTGTAGACGACCAACTGGTCCCCGCCGACCAGTGAGGTCCGACCGTTCTTGAAGTCAGTTGTCTGAAATGCGCCCACAAGCGATGACTGCTCTTCAAGCAGTTCGACCTTGCCGTCCTCCTTCAGGATGAGGCCGGTCGTGTGGCCCGCGCTGCAATAGATGACTGATCCATTCGAGGTGTTGAGGATTGCGAACAGCAGAGTGACGAATGTGGATGACGATGTGGCACTGAGCACTACTTCATTCGTCTTCTTCATGACTCTAGCGGGCGAGTTGTCCTCGTACGCCAGCGCGCGGATGGTGTTCCTCATAAGTGCGGTCAGCGTCGCCGCCTTCACTCCCTTGCCCGAAACATCTCCGATCAGAATCCCAACGCGTCCGTCAGCAAGTTCGAACAAGTCATAGAAGTCGCCCCCGACCGCTGCCGCCTTGTCGGCAGAGCGGTAGAGGTAGCCGAAGTCGATGCCCGGAAGCTTTCTCGGTACGGTGAGGAGGGCTCCTTGCAGCGTTTCAGCGATCTCGCTTTGCGTCGCATAAAGTTCGGAACTCTCGAGTGCGAAAGCCATCGTGGACGCCAGGCGTCGGGCGAAGTCATCCTCGGCTTCTGTGAAGATGAGATCCGAACGGTGGAAGTGGAATGACAGCGAACCGATGGGCACGTCGTGGAACAGAATCGGCACCAGCAGAACGGTGCGGTGCTCCGGATCGATCCCCAGGCTGGTCGCAAAACGCTGCGCCTTGGGCGCGTCGGAGAGAAGAAGTGGCTCTCCCGTCCTGAGTGCGTGCATCGCGACGGGAAGATCCTCATCGGTAAGCGGTTTTCCGACGAGATCGTCCACCAGTGCGTACACGCCCTTCATCACCCACGCGCCGTCTTGTTCGAGCAGCAGAGCGGCCGACTCCGCGCCGAGGGCCTCAGTCGCTTCCTTGAGAACCCGCTGAACGATCTCGTCGAAGCCAATGGTCGAGGCAAGGGTGTTACCGATGTCATTGAGAGCGATCGCGAGCGCCTGACGTCTGGCAGCGACCGTCACGTCATCGATCGAGAGCAGAACAGCTCGCGTTTCCACGTCCTCCAGCACAAGGCGCCCGCTCACCTGCAAGATGCGGCGGCGTCCATGGAACGAGCGGTCGATGTTGAGATGCCTGAACTCATCACCGCCGGACAGAAGGATGCCCTCGATGCTGCTACGTAGCGCGGGCATGTCCCACCCCCCGTCCCGGAGCTCAAAGAATGACTTGCCGATTGTCTCCTCGGGCGCCGTGCCGAACATTTCATGAAACGCCCTGTTCGCCTCCGCAATCGTGAAATCGGGACCGAGCGTCACGAATGGCTGACGAACCGTTTCGACGACTGCTTCGGCGTGTTGACTCGCGAACTGGGCGGCTCGCTGACTCCGTTTGAGGTCGTTCACATCGATGAACGCGATCACAACGCCGCCGGTTGCTCCACCACTCATCCGATACGGACGGATGCGCATCGAGTACCAGCGGCCCTCATCCCCGCGTACCTCACTGACGTAAGGGACGCCGGATACGAGTACGGCGACGGCACGATCCTTAAGGTCGTCCACGGCGACCCGGAGGCGCAGATCGGAAAGCGGGCGGCCGACATCGCCCGGGACGATATTCACGATCGCCTGCGCCTCAGGCGTGAAGCGACGGATCCGCAGATCGCTGGTGAGTATGAGAATGGGAATCTCGACACCCTCGATAACGTTGCTAAGATCATCAGTCAGCTGCACAAGCTCGGCGTTCCGGTTTCGAAGCTCATCGTTGAGGGTCGTGAGTTCTTCGTTCGTCGACTGCAGCTCTTCTTGCGCAGTCTGGAACTCCTCGTTGATGGTGCGAAGCTCCTCGTTGCTCGTCTGGAGTTTCTCGCCCACCGCCTGGAGATCCGAGCTAGCCGATTCGCGTTCCGAGATGAACGCGCCGAGCTGTTCGCGCGCCTCGTCGCGCTCGCGCACGAGGACCCCGATATCGTCTGACGTCTCGACCGAAGCACCAGCCTTGCTTGGCTTACGATTGGTCGTCAGACCGATGTTCGGACGCTCAGTGAACAGCGCGAGATAGTGCAGATTCCCCTCTGGCTGTGGGATCGGGACCACCTCGACGACCACCTCGCGTTTGACCCCATCTCTCTGGATGGCCGCCGATCGTCGTGCAACGACCGCCGACTTGTCGACCTCCCTCACGGCGCCTTCTATCGCGGCGGCAAGGCCGGCAGGGACGAGCCGCGACAGCTTCATGTCCGGAGGGCCCTCTGCCGGTGTGAGGAAGGGGCCAACGTTGCCGCGAAACTGCAGAGCGCAGAGATTCGGCGAGAGCACGAGGCCGGCTGGCTGATAGCTCGCCTTTACGATCCTGTCCGCCTCGGCGAACACGTCGAACCCTTCATCTGCGCCCGCCGGTGCGGCAGGGTGAGCAGTGGCTCGCCGATCAATGAATGATGAAGTCCGGGGGAGCAGCTTGGCGGGTCCAGGCTTTCTCGAGAAGATCTTGTTCTTCTTGTCGACCACCTCAAAGCGTGAAGAATCCGCTTCAATCGATTCCGAGGTGCCGAGTACGAGGAACCCGCCGGGCTCCAGCGCGTAATGAAGCACCTGGAGGACGTAATCCTGTAACGGACGTTCCATGTAGATGAGCACGTTTCGAAAGCTGACCAGGTCGAGCTTGGAGAACGGCGGGTCTTGCGTGATGTCGTGAGTCGCGAATACGCACATCTCTCGTATCGCCCGGGTCACCTGATAGCCGCCGGGAACCTTGATGAAGAATCGTGCGAGGCGCTCTGCCGAGATGTCACGCTCGATGCCCTCCGGATACACGCCGGCGCGGGCATGCGTGACATCCTGCTCGTTCACGTCAGAGGCGAACATCTGGACTTCTGTCGACCGCCCGGCTTGCTCGAGGAACTCCACGACCACCATCAGGATGCTGTACGCCTCTTGTCCCTTGGAACAGCCGGGCACCCATATCCTGATCGGCATTGTGGGGTGTTTGCGTTCGACGATCCCTGGCAGCACTTCGCGGCTGACGGCCTCAAGCACAGACGGGTCCCTGAAGAACTGCGTCATGTTCACCAATACGTCACGGTAAAGAGCCTGGACTTTCGCCGGATCGCTTTCGAGGGTCGCCAGGTACGCAGACATGGAATCGGAATCCTCAAGAAGCATGCGACGCGAAATCCTGCGAAGGAGCGTGCTCCTTCGGTATCGCGTGAGATCAATCCCTGTCGCCAGGCGCACAAGCTCAAGTATTGCCCGTAGCGAGCTCTCGTCGAGGGCCGCTTCGTCACTCTCGGATTCGCCGCCTTCGACCTTCTGGCCGAGACGAACCAGTTCGCCGGCAATTCCCTGCGCATCGAGCACGGCATCGACAACTCCGGCTTCGATGGACGCGGTGGGCATGCCGTCGTACTCGGCTGAGGACGGGTCCTCCGCGTAGGTCAACCCGCCAGCACCGCGTATTGCAGCCAATCCCAGAGTGCCGTCCGTCCCCGTGCCCGAGAGCACGACGCCGATCGCAAGCTCGCCGCGATCCGCCGCAGGCGATTCGAGAAAGCCGTCGATGGGCAACACTCGACCCTGCTTCTTGGGACGCTTCTTGAGGACCAGCGCGCCGTCTTGGACAAGCATGATCGTGTTCGGTGGCATGACGTACACGTGATCCGGCTGGAGAATCATGCCGTCCGTTGCCTCAGTGACCGGCACCCTGCTCGACCGGCTCAGTATGTCCGTAAGCATGCTGTGCTGGTGGGGATCAAGGTGCTGGATGAGTGCAATCGCCACCCCGGGGTGCACCGGCAGCGCATTCAAGAGACGGACAAAGGAGTCCAGCCCTCCGGCTGAAGCGCCAATCCCGACAACTGGGAACGTCACACCCGCTGAGTTCTTCTTTGTGAGCTCGTTCTCTTTCTGGGATGGGACCGCTTGCTTGTCACCCAACGCTCGACTCGCCTCCTGTATAGGCGTTCTCCGGCAGAGCATCGGTTCTCGGCGCGACTACGCCCCAGGGCGAGGCATCCGCGACCGGTAATGAGTTTTATGCCCGACGTTGGACTGGGCTAGTCGCGGGGTCCATGCGTGACGCACCCAAGACTAATCACAATGAAGGAAATCCCCGCTAACAACGAAAGAAAGCCCCACTGGGTTCAGTGAGGCTTTCAGTGAAGTTATGGTGGCCAGAGACGGACTTGAACCGCCGACACGGGGATTTTCAGTCCCCTGC
>CAYMAN010000070.1:0-6325 GCA_964388455.1 uncultured Eubacteriales bacterium | reverse complement strand
GCATCGCCGGTGCCTTGTTCACCCATGAGCGTATCAAGACGACCGAGGCTCGCGCTAAGGAAGTCCGTGGACTTGTGGATAAGGTCATCACGTGGGCGAAGAAGGGCGACGTGCACTCGCGTCGTCTGGCAATCGCTGCAATCGGCGACAAGGAACTCGTCGCCAAGATCTTCAATGACCGCGAGCGCTATGAAGGCCGTCCCGGCGGATACACTCGTATCCTCAAGCTCGGACCGCGCAAGGGCGACTCGGCACCCATGGTCATCATGGAGCTTGTCGACTAGCACTTCGTTTGCCGCGTCGTTGTCGACGTATCGCGTTACCATGTGAGGGCCTCCACTCGGGGGCCCTCACTTTTGGTGAGGCTCTACCCGGAAGCATCGACAAAACGATAGGAGATTCTGCCGCGTGCTCAGGTACGAGAACATCACATTCAGATATGCCGCCTCATCCGGCGATGTGGATGCCTTGTCTGAAGTCAGCTTCGATGTGGCGCCCGGCAGTCATGTTGCGATACTTGGCGCGAACGGGTCCGGCAAATCGACTCTGGCTCGTCTTGCTAACGGCCTGCTGCTGCCGACGTCGGGATCGGTAACAATCGATGGCATGCCCACCTCGGACGAGAATACTGTCCGCGAGCTGAGGCGTCGGGTCGGGATGGTGTTTCAGCGCCCGGACGACCAGATCGTCGCGACCACGGTGGAGGAAGACGTTGCGTTCGGTCCGGAGAATCTCGGGATCGAGCGAGCGGAGCTCCGGGTTCGCGTTGACGAGTCGCTGGCTGCGGTCGGTCTGACAGGGCTTGAGTCGCGTGAGCCGCACCTGTTGTCCGGCGGACAGAAGCAGCGGCTTGCGATTGCGGGTGCGATCGCCATGCGACCTACGTATCTAGTGCTCGACGAGCCGACCTCCATGCTCGACCCTCAGGGCCGAGCGGACGTGCTGGCCATCATCGGGTCACTCAAGGGCGGTACTCGCGGTGTTATGCACATCACTCATGACTTGGCCGAGATCATCGACGCGGACATCGCGATCGTACTGAAGGGGGGCCGTGTCGTGTTCCGTGGACACCCTCACGAGTTGCTCGGCGAAGTTGATCTGCTGTCAGAATGCGGGCTTGAGCTGCCTCCGATGGTCCGGATGGCGATGGAGCTCAGGAACCTCGGTGCGCCGATCTCTGCACGCGCACAGACGGTCGATGCCGTGCGGGAGGCGTTGTGGAGCTGACCGCGTGCGATATCGGATACACCTATTCGGCGGGAACGGACTTCGCCCAAGCGGCACTTGAGGGCGTGTCATTCCGAGTGGCCCCGGGAGAACTCGTCCTCGTCGTGGGGTCGACGGGCTCCGGCAAGTCGACGCTCCTACGCCTACTGGCAGGGCTTCTCGAGCCGAGTAGCGGTTCGCTTACCATCGATGCCGCGCCGCTCACTGCCGCAACTGCACGAGGAGCGGTTGGGCTCGTGTTCCAGGACGCGGAGTCGCAGTTGTTTGCCGAGACGGTCATCGATGACGTCCAGTTCGGACCCCGCAACCTCGGCGCCACCGGATCTGAGCTTCGGGACCGAGCCGAGACAGCTCTGTCAGCGGTTGGGCTGGATTCCGCCGCATATGCCACGAGGTCTCCGTTTGGGTTGTCAGGCGGCGAGGCGAGGCGCGCAGCCATCGCAGGCGTGCTTGCTATGCGCCCCCGGTATCTTCTTCTCGATGAGCCGACTGCCGGACTGGACGCTGCCGGTAGGGCTGCGATCCGCGAGGCAGTGAGTGTATGTCGGCAGAACTCCGGTGTCGTCGTGGTCAGCCATTCCGCCGAGGAGTTTCTGGGTGACGCGGATGGTCTGGTCATCCTGGCTGACGGGTGTGTCGCCTTTTCCGGGACTGCGCGCGAAGCGATTGAGAACCCGACGGTGTTCCAGCGGGCCGGTCTTCGGGCACCGGAGGTGCTGACTGTCCTGCAGTCGGCGCGCGAGCGTGGGTTCGATGTCTCGCAGTTCAGCCTTGACCCTACGGCGGCAGCACGGGCGCTCTACAACGCCGGAGTGTGGTCGGATTGAGCATCCCCGTCCCCTTTGGGCAGTACGTCCCCGGCACATCAGCCATCCATCGTCTTGACGGGCGCGTGAAGCTCGGTCTCGTGGTGGCCTACGTTGCAGTTCTGTTCGGCTCGGACAGTTGGTGGGGCCTGACGGCAGCACTGACGGCGGCACTGGTCGCTGTGCTCATCTCGAGGGTGCCCATCCGGTTGGCGCTGCGAGGTTTGCGTCCTGTAGCCTGGCTACTGGTGTTCACGCTTATCGCCAATTCACTGCGGCTTGACGCCGAGGGCACCTTGGTAAGCATCGGCCGGCTCGGAGTCGACCCCCAGGGTCTGCAGGACGGCTGCTACTTCGCGGTCCGGATCGTCGCGCTTGTTTTGGGAACGTCAATTCTGACCCTGACCACCTCACCGATCACGCTCACAGACGCGCTCACTCGGATCATGGCGCCGCTGCGCCACGTGCGTGTTCCGGTCGACGACATCGCGATGATGTTCTCCATCTCGCTGCGCTTCATTCCCACAACCGCCGAGGAGGCCGAGAAGATCGTCGTCGCACAGACGGCGCGCGGTGCCGTGTTCGACGAAGGCGGACCGGTCAAGCGTGCACGTGCGTGGGTGCCGGTATTGGTGCCGCTCTTCGTTAATCTGTTCCGGCGGGCCGACGACCTGGCGCTCGCCATGGAGTCGAGATGCTACACGGGTAGTCGCCGTACCCGCTTACATGAGCCGGTGATGCGCTCGGCGGACTGGGCCACTCTCTTGGTGGGCATCGTGGTCACGACTGTAGCGATCGTGCTTCTGTGATAGCGTCAAGCCACGATCAGCACGATGAAGGAGTCAGGGGCATGCCCCACACGGTGACAGGTTCCGAATGCCACGCGGTCGCCGCATTGGTTGCCTACGACGGCTCATCGTTTGCCGGATTCGCCGCGCAGCCCGGACAGAAGACCGTGCAGGGCGTGCTCGAGGACGCACTGAGAGTCGCGCTTCGACGTCCGATACTGCTGGCGGTCGCCGGTCGGACGGATTCTGGTGTTCACGCACTTGGACAAGTCGTCAGCTTCCCCTTGCAGGGGGATGCGCCGGACCTCACCGAGCTGAGGCGCTCCGTGAACGCGCTGGTGTGCGAAGGCGTGATCATCAGGGCGATGCAGTTCGCGGTGCCGCAGTTCTCAGCGAGGTTTGATGCGGTTGCACGTGAGTACCGGTACCGCATCGGCAACGCAGAGGCACCACCGCTGTTCACGGGTGGCGTTAGCTGGCGCGTCCGAAAGCCCTTGGATGTCGACGCCATGTACGCGGCCTCACGATGCCTGCTTGGCGAGAACGACTTTCGCTCGTTTTGCCTGTCGGCGTCCTCGGTGGGGCAGCGGACGTTTCGCAGACTCGACGTCGTGGAGTTCGCCTGGGAAGAGCATCTCGGGGAGCCGTGTCTCACGGTGCGGATCGTCGGGAATGCGTTCCTGCACTCGATGGTGCGCGTGATCGTTGGAACGCTCGTGGAGGTGGGCACGGGACGCCGAAAGCCCGAGTGGGTGGCCGAGGTTCTTGCAGCCCAGGGGCGTGTTCACGCGGGTCCAACCGCTCCTGCACAGGGCCTCACGCTGTGGTCCGTCTCGTACCGTCCAGGCGTCGGTGTCGGCGACGGATTCCTCGGATAGATACGCCCGGAGGCGTTTGTTTGACGCATCCCGATGCCGACGCTACTATGTGAGGGTTCGTTTCAGCAGCCCCGTGAAGGTCAGAACCGAACAGTGATGTAATCGTACGTTGGAGGACTTTGTGAAGACCTATCACGCCAAAGTAGGCGAAGTAGAGCGCGAGTGGCTCATCATCGATGCCACGGACCTCGTACTCGGCCGTCTCTCTACCCGACTGGCTACCATCCTCAAGGGTAAGAACAAGCCGCAGTACACCCCGCACGTGGACACCGGCGACTTCGTCGTTGTCATCAATGCCGAGAAGATTCGCCTGACCGGTAACAAGGCTGAGACCAAGATGTACTACAGTCACAGCGGTTACGTGGGCGGGCTCAAGGAAGTCTCCTTCCAGCGCATGCTCGCCAAGCACCCCGAGCGCATCATCGAGAAAGCCGTCAAGGGCATGCTTCCCAAGAACACCCTTGGCCGCGCGATGAACCGCAAGCTGAAGGTGTACGCCGGTCCGAACCATCCTCACGCAGCTCAGAAGCCGCGCGAGATCACCTTGGAGGGCTAGTCATGGCGGAGAAGAAGGCCACTTATTACGGCACCGGTCGCCGCAAGACCTCGGTCGCTCGCGTCCGCCTGGTCCCCGGTACCGGCGTCATGACCGTCAACAAGAAGCCTGCGCTGCAGTTCTTCGGGCGCGCTGGTCACGTGAACTTCTGTGAGCAGCCGTTCAAGGTCACTGAGACCACCGGTCGCTTCGATGTCATCGCCCAGTGTCACGGCGGCGGCGTCTCCGGCCAGGCCGGCGCGCTGCGTCACGGTATCGCTCGTGCCCTGCTTCAGGCAGGCGACGAGTACCGTGCCGAGCTCAAGACCGCCGGGTTCCTGCGTCGTGACCCGCGTATGGTTGAGCGCAAGAAGTACGGTCTGAAGAAGGCCCGCAAGAAGCCGCAGTTCTCGAAGCGCTAGGACTGCTGCTGTACAAGTACACAGGTCGGGGCTCGCCGCTTGCGGCGGGCCCCGTTTCGTTCACGAGAGGACCGGCATGACACGACTCTTCGGTACCGACGGCGTGCGTGGCATTGCAAACGCGGAGCTGACACCGGAACTCGCGTTTCGACTCGGCGAGGCTGCGGGGCACTTTCTCGGCGATCACGGCCGTGGTCGAATCGTGGTAGGTCGCGACACCCGCAAGAGCGGCGAGATGCTCGAGTCTGCATTGGTCGCTGGTCTGATGGCCGGCGGCGCGGATGCGCTGGTGACGGGGATCGTCCCGACGCCCGCGGTTGCGCTACTGGTTCGGGAGCTTGGGGCCGATGGCGGTGTCGTCATCTCTGCATCACACAATGCACCCGAGTACAACGGGATCAAGCTGTTCTCGCGTGACGGATTCAAGCTACCCGATGAGCTCGAGGATGAGATAGAGACGTTCTGCACAACGGATCGCAACTGGGAGCGGCCGACCGGTGCCGGCGTGGGGCGTCTCGTCCGTATCGAGGACGCACTGGAGCGTTACATCGCACATTGTGTCGATGCCGTCGACATTGACCTCACGGGGCTCACTGTCGCGGTCGACTGCGGTCACGGTGCTTCCGCGATCGCGACCCCTGAGGCGTTCCGACAGCTCGGCGCGAAGGTCATCGCAATCAATACAGACTTCGACGGCATGGATATCAACGTCGGATGCGGCTCGACGCACCTGGGCCCGATCACCGAGATCGTGCGCGACCACGAGGTCGACCTGGGCATCGCTCACGACGGCGACGCCGACCGCGTGCTCGCGGTTGACGAGGTCGGAGCCGAGGTCGACGGCGACGCGATCATGGCCGTCTGCGCCGCGCGCATGCATGAGCTTGGCAAGCTCCCGCTCGATACCGTCGTCTCGACCGTCATGTGCAACCTCGGCTTCGAAATCGCCATGCGCGAGCGAGGCATCAATGTGATCAAGACGAAGGTCGGCGATCGCTACGTGCTGGAGCAGCTTCAGACATCTGGCGCAGTTCTCGGCGGAGAGCAGTCGGGGCACATCATCTTCCTCGAGCACAACACCACCGGTGACGGTCTGGTCACGGCCCTGCAGCTGGCCGCAGTGATGCAGGAGACGGGGCTTCCTCTCTCCGAATTGCGTCGCGTCATGCGTCGCTACCCGCAGGTTCTCGTCAACGTGTCCGTGGCCGACAAGGCCAGACTCGCGACCAGCGCCGCAATCTCCGAGGCCATCCTGCGTGCCGAGAAGGAGCTGGGTGACAGCGGGCGTGTGCTGGTTCGTCCGTCGGGTACGGAGCCTCTGGTGCGCGTGATGGCCGAGGCCTCAGATGAGGCCAGTGCGACGCGCATAGTGGAGCAGCTTGTCGCCGTGGTTAAGGCCGAGCTCGCCTGACGAAGCTCAAATGAGCTGATCGGTGATCCACTCGGAGCGAGGGTTCCCGTGACGTTACGGTGTGGTAGCTTTTGCGCGCCGTCGAGACTGGTACACTTCTACCGTAAGGTAGGAGTGATTCGAAAGGGGAGTGGGGCCGCCCGAGCTGTTTGCACGAGAAGCGCCGGGACTGGCGAACCGCTCGCATCACGCGAGCGTGCTCGATCGCCAGTTGACGAGGTGGGAGCTCATCGAAAGATTCGGCGGATGGCTCTCCGG
>CAYMAN010000069.1:0-6394 GCA_964388455.1 uncultured Eubacteriales bacterium | reverse complement strand
CCTCGGCCGGTGGCGTTGTCGCTTCGCAACACGTTCTTGCGCAAGGGTCGGCTCGCGCTCACGCTCACGACGCTCATTCTCGCGTCCGCGGTGGTCATGTCGGTGCTGTCGGTGCGCGCGTCCACGCTGCAGACGGTCGAGGACATCGGCGCGTTTTGGGTCTACGACGCGCAGGTGTTCTTCGGCACACCACAACCCGGCGTCGAGCTGGAGCGCGAGGCCAAGCGCGTCGACGGCGTGACAGCAGTCGAGACGCGACTCAACTCGAGCGCCTCGGCGAAGCGTCAGGACGGCAGCGAGAACCAGGGCATCATCGCAGTGGGACTGCCCGCGGACAGCACCTTCGTGAACCCGACGATCACCGCGGGACGCTGGCTGCGCGACGGTGATGTCGACGCGATCGTCATCAACGCCGACGTTGTGAAGGACCAACCCAACCTCGGTGTCGGCAGCAGGTTGCGTCTCACGATCCGCGGCGACGAGCGCGACTGGAAGGTCGTTGGAATCGTCTCGGGCCAGATGCACGGCGCGATCATCTTCTTCGAGAAGTCCGCGCTCGACGCCGCCATCGGGGCCAACGGAGCCGTCAGCAGGTTACTGGTCAAGACCGCAGGCCACACCGACGCTGAGCAGCAGCGCGTGGGCGACGACCTCGAGACGCGGCTCGACGAGGCCGGCTTCACGCCGTCTGGCGGGGAGACGCAGTCGGCGTGGAAGGCCACCATCGCCAACCAGCTGGGCATTCTGGTGACGTTCCTGGTCATCATGGCGAGCATCCTCTCGGCGGTGGGCGTGATCGGGCTGACCGGCACCATGACCATCAACGTGCTCGAATCCACGCGCGAGATCGGTGTCATGCGCTCCATCGGCGCTTCGCACGCGTCGATCTTCGGCATCTTCATCACCGAAGGGGTCGTGGTCGCGCTCATGGCGTGGGCCGCCGGTGCCGTGCTGTCATGGCCGCTGTCGGTGTGGCTGGTCAACGCCCTGGGGACCGCGATGGCCGTACCGCTCGCGTACCGGTTCTCGTGGGGCGGCGTGGCGCTGTGGCTGGGACTCGTCATCGTGATCGCCGTGGTCTCGAGCCTGCTGCCCGCGTGGAATGCATCGCGCGTCAGCGTCCGGGACGCGATATCGTACGAGTAGCGCGCCGCCCGACCCCACGCCCCGCCGCCCGACCCCGACTCGCCGAGGAGACACACTCGTGATCAGACCGCTCGTACGCGCCTATCCCGGAACCGCGTCGCTGCCGCATGCCGGCATCGCCACACTCCCGACCCCTGTCGACCAGCTCCCGGAGCTCGCCGAGGAACTCGGCATGGTGCGACTTATGGTCAAGCGAGACGACCTGACGAGCCCCGTCTACGGAGGCAACAAGGTCCGCAAGCTCGAGTTCCTCCTCGGCCAGGCAGTTGCTGACGGGTGCAAGTCGGTGATCACCTACGGTGCGTACGGCTCCAACCATGCGCTTGCCACGGCGGTGCACTCACGCGCACTCGGACTCGAGCCGCATGCGGTGCTCTCGCCGCAGGAGCCGGGTCCGTTCGCGGGAGCCACGCTGCGCGCGCATGCGGGGCTCGGCACGGTGCTCTACCCCGTCGATGGCTGGGACGGCGCTCGCGAGGCGGTCCGCGCCAAGGCCGAGCTTACCGAGCGCGACGGCGTCGAGCCGTGTGTGATCCCGATGGGCGGCACCAGTGCGCTGGGGGCCATCGGGTACGTGGATGCGGCAATCGAGCTGGTCGACCAGCTCCGGGAACTCAACGCCGGCATCGATGCATCCGACATGTCCGAGTACTTCCGCCCCGACGCCATCTACGTCGCTGCGGGCACGCTGGGAACCGCGATCGGGCTGGCAATCGGGCTCGCGGCCATCAAGGCCCACACGCGCGTCATCGCCATCCGCGTCACCCCCGAGCAGGTCATCACCGAGCAGATCGCCATGCAGCTCACGGAGGACACCGTCGCTTTGCTACGCTCGGCGGACCCGACCTTCCCGGACCTGCGCTTCGGCGATCTCGAGTTCGAGCTGCGCGACGACTGGTTCGAGCCCGGCTACGGCGTGGTCACACGCGAGACCGAGGAAGCGGTGTCGATCGCCGCGAGCGTCGGTATCAAGCTCGAGACCACCTATACGGGCAAGGCGTTCGCCGCGATGGTCGCGGACGGCCGTAACGGTGAGCTGCGTCGCGCACAGGTGCTGTTCTGGGACACCTACAACTCGGCACCGATGCCCGCGCCCGGCGACACCGAGGAGTTGCCGCAGGTGCTGCGCGACTACGTTGCGGAGTGCGACAGCACCTTCGCCGCCCGGAAGGGGAGCGACCGATGAGCGAGTGGCGAGGCTTTGGCAGCGACAATCACGCGGGCGTTCACCCGGAGATCCTCTCGGCGATCGCTGAGGCGAACGTGGGTCATGCGCACGCGTACGGTGACGACCGCTGGACGGATCACGCCATCGATACCGTGCGTGCGCAGCTTGGGGGCGTCTCGCAGGTCGCGTTCGTGTGGAACGGCACAGGCGCGAACGTAGTAGGGCTCGCGGCGGTCTGCCAGTCGTGGCAGAGCGTCATCTGCGCGGAGAGCGCACACATCGCGACGGACGAGTGCGGCGCTCCGGAGCACATCGCCAACATCAAGCTGGTCACGGTGCCGACTCCCGACGGCAAGCTGACGCCTGAGCTCGTGAAGCCGGCGCTGACCGGCTTCGGGTTCGAGCATCACGCGCAGCCGCGGGTGATCTCGGTCTCCAACGTCACCGAGCTCGGCACGGTCTACACCGCGCGCGAGCTGAAGGATCTCTCCGACCTCGCGCATTCGCACGGCATGGTGCTGCACGTGGACGGTGCGCGCATCGCCAACGCAGCGGCCGGTCTCGGCGCGTCGCTGGCGTCGCTGACCTCGGAGGCGGGCATCGACGTGCTCTCGTTGGGTGGAACCAAGAACGGCATGCTCGCCGGCGAGGCGGTCGCGCTCTTCGGCTCGGCGCTGACCGACGCGCTGCCCTACATCCGCAAGCAGTCGGGACAGCTGTCGAGCAAGATGCGGTTCATCTCGGCGCAGTTCTCGGCGATGTACGAGGGCGATCTGTGGCGTAGGTGCGCGCTTGGTGCCAACGCGATGGCCGCGCGACTCGCCGAGGGTGCCAAGGCCAAGGGCATCGAGATTGCATTCCCGGTCCAGGCCAACGAGATCTTCGCGCTGCTCCCCGACGACCGGATACCCGAGCTGCAGGAGCGCTTCCACTTCTACGCGTGGGAAGAGGGTGTGGCCGAGGGTCGATCGCTGGTGCGATGGGTCACTTCGTGGGACACCACCACCGACGATGTTGACGCGCTGGTCGCGGCGCTCTAAATCGCAGCCGCTGCTATTTCGGTGAGCCTGTCACTATGTAGATGGTGCCGCGATAGTCGACCAGATACAGCTCGCCACTCTCGTCCACACCAAAGCTCGACGGCCGTGCTTCGCTCTGCAGCATCGTGGCGACTTCCGGCTTCGAGAGCTCGGACCCGTCGGGCGCAGTCGTCCGGATCGCGCCGATCCAACCCTTCACGAAGTCCGCGTACACGTACGTCCCGATCATCGCGGGATACCTGGTGCCGCGGTACACGTATCCGCCGGTGACGGATTCGCCTTCGGGGTGCGGGTACTCGGCGATGGGGAAGGTGAACCCGGACTTGTCCGTGCGCGTGGAGTCCTCGGGATACGTGCGCGTGCCCTCCCAGCGGTTCCAGCCATAGTTGAGTCCTGGCTTATCGTCGGGAACAACGTTGATCTCCTCCCATGCCCCCTGTCCGACGTCACCGATCCACAGCGCATTGCTGCTCGCATCGAACGAGAATCGCCAAGGATTGCGTAGCCCCGACGCCCACACCTCAGGCTTGAACGAGGTCCCGCTCACGTCGATGCGCAGCATCTTTCCCAAGAGCGCCTTGGGATCCTGTGCGTTGTTGTCCGGGTCGCCAGCGCTTCCGCCGTCGCCCATGCCGATGTAGAGCAGTCCCTCCGGCCCAAACTGCAGGCAGCCACCGTTGTGGTTCGAGAACGGCTGCTTCACGGCAAGTACCGTCTCCGGCGCGGACCAAGCGGGTTTGTCACTCGCGGGATCGTCTGCCGTGTAACGCGCGACGACGGTGTCGCCCCGCTTGTCCGTGTAGTTGATGTAGACGCGACCCGACGTCTCGAAGTCCGGTGAGAACGCCAAGCCGAGAAGCCCGCGCTCGCCGCCTGAGCTCAAGAGCTTACTGACGTCGATGTAGGGCTCAGATGTCACTGAACCATCGCGGACTACGCGGATGGTCCCGCTCTGCTCAAGGACGAAGAGCCTACCCGACCCGTCGCCCGCATGGGTGAGGTACAGCGGCGCGGTGAAGCCCTTCCACAGCGGCTCGAGCCTGAGGCGCAGCTGCGACAGCGGCAACGGTGGGGACGATGCCTCGGCAGCCGGGAGCGGAACCGGCTCGGACGGCCGGGGGATTGTCACCGGCTGCGGTCGGGCGCACCCGCCGAGCACCACTGCGGCCAAAGCCGCGGCGGCGATCGACGTCGCTAGCAGCGCGCGCCTCACGATCGTGCCCCAACCGCGAATGCGTCGATGGTCCCCATGGGACCCGGGAGTTCTCTGGCTGTAATCACTGAAAGCGGTCCCCTCGGTGTCGAGTCCTGTCAGGTATGTACCTCTCGGCGGCGGAACGTACCTGCAGAATCTGAGACCACGACGAGGTGCGCGCGTTAGAATACTCACGGCCGCACAAGGGAGTGAACATGCGCAAGAACTGCGAACTGAGAGCTGCACACGGCGTGTTCCAAGAGTGCGACGAGGAGCACTGCCTGTACTGGCGCGTGCTGGAACACCTGGGTTCGGGCGAGGCTGACGGGTGCGCGATCGAGCATCACAAGCTGTTGGCCGACGACGCGGTGTCAGCGTGGCTGCTCTCGGTCAAGGAGCGGGTTGAGCTCGCTGCGGGTGGGAGCTGATCCCGTCAGGGGCGAATCGCGTTGTGCGCCACTTTGGTTATCTGCGCAAGCACTGCGTCGAGCGGCTTCTCGGGTTCGAACGCCTGCCAGTCGAGCGCCACGGTTGCGGTCATCCCGAAGAGGGCCGATGCACCGAAGTCGGGGTCCACATCGCTCCGGAACTCGCCTGATTCGATGCCTTCTGCGATGACCGTGCGAGTCACCGTCATGATCTCCGTGCGCAACAAGACGAGCGTGTCGCGCCAGACACGGTCCTCGCGCCACATCTCGGTGAGCAACAGCTTCGAGAACGACTTGTAGAGCAGCAAGAACTCGAGCTCTGCGCGCACGAGCGCCTCGATGGCGGCCGTGGGATTGCCTTGATGGTCGTCGGCGGCCTTGTGAAAGCTTGCCACCAGCGGGGCGAGTCGGTCGGCGATGAGCGCTTCGACCAGCTCGGCCTTGCCGCTGAAGTGGTAGTAGACGGTGCCTTTGGCCACGCCGGCGCGTTCAACGATCTCGTCGACCGAGGCCTCGGTGAACCCTCGCTCGCCGATGAGATCCATCGCGGCGTCGAAGAGTCGCTTCTTGGTGGCATCGGAGCGCGTGGACATGAGCGGGGGCCTCTCGGAAGGGCGAAGCTGACTGATTGGTCAGAGTGTACCTTACCGTTCGAGTGGTGCGCAGCGATGCCGTTCGCGCGCCGTCAGCCAGGGCCGATGGCGTACCATGTTCGAATGTTGTATCTGGTGGATGGCTATAACGTCACGAAACGCGATCCCGCGACGGGCGGTCTATCGCTTCGCGATCAGCGCGAGGCGCTCGAGACGCGGCTTCGCGTGCGGGGTCGGGACCTCTTGGGTGCTGGGCGCATCGTGGTCGTGTTCGACGGAGAGGGTGGGCCGGGGCTTTCGGCCGGGGGCAGCGTACCGGTCGAGCTTGTGTACGCGCACTCGAGCACGGCCGACGATCGCATCGTCGCGATCGCGGCTCGAAGCACGGACTCGGTCACGGTCATCTCGGCGGACCGTGAGCTGGGTGAGCGGGTGCGCGCGCAGGCGGGAAATCGGGCACACGTACGCGATCCGAGTTGCTGTTTCGAGTCGGCCGGCAAGGGCGGCACCCGCAAGAACAAGGCTCGGGGCAGCATCGCGCGCGAGACGGGCGTGCCGAGCGGAGGCAACGCGATCACGCGGGAACTGAAGGATCTGTGGCTTGACGGAGAAGACGACTGAGCGAGGGGCGGGCTGCACGTGAGCGGTGTTCTGGTAAACGTCATGACCATCATCATCGGAACGGCGATCGGCCTGGCCTTTGGCAAGGCGATCAGCGACCGGTTCCGCACCATCGCTTTCACGGCCATCGGACTGTCGACGACGATCATCGGTGCGTCCATGAGCATCGGCGGCCTGTCCAAGATGGGCGCGACCGGCATGGG
>CAYMAN010000068.1:0-7520 GCA_964388455.1 uncultured Eubacteriales bacterium | reverse complement strand
TGCTCATCCTTGCCGGCGTGTTCATCGGACTTCTCGGCTCGGGATTCGCTTTGCGACGGTACCTGAAGGTCTAGCGCACCCAAGCCATACCCAGTCTCAACGAAAGCGGTACTGTTTCATGAACACCACGATGAAGGCCGTCCTTGCGGTCGCATTGACTGTCATCATCACAGCGACCGGCTTCATAGGCGGCTTCGTGACCGCGAAGGTGACCCCGTCCTCATCCACGCTTGAGGCGATCACGTCGCCCTCGAATCCGAGCCGAGTAGGTTCTCGCGTCGACGAGGTCAAAGCGCTGCTTGATGAACAAGCACTGGTCCCGCCCAAGGAGACGTCGGCGACTGCAGGCGCGATCCAGGGGCTGCTCGATTCGAGCGGAGATAAGTACGCGCTTTACTTCGACCAGAAGCACTACGAGTACTTCAACGAGGAGACCGCCGGCTCGTTTGGCGGTATCGGGGTGGTGCTCGGCGAGAAGGACGGTCAGGCGTATATCGTTGAGGTCTACGACGGTACTCCCGCCAAGAAGGCTGGCGTGAAGGCGGGCGACGTCTTTCGCGCAATCGGTGGCGTCACGCGCGAGAAGTGGTCGAGTGACGAGGTCGTCAAGCGCGTTCGCGGCGAAGAGGGCACCAAGGTCACCGTGATCTTGGAGCGCCCGTCCAAGGACCCCAAGATCGAGCCGGCATCCCAGAAGTTCACGATCACACGCGCCAAGATCGTCTACCCCAACATCAAGTCCGAGATGATTGGCAAGGTCGGCTACATCCGGCTTGGTCAGTTCAACGCCAAGGCCGCAGACGACATCCGGGACGCGATCAACTCGCTCAAGAAGAAGGGCGCGACCTCTTTCGTACTCGACCTTCGGGACAATCCCGGCGGGCTGCTCGATCAGGCGATCAAGGTGTCGTCGCTGTTCATCGAGAGCGGCGTGATTGTCCGCGTCGACGAGCGCGGCAGGCCAGAGACCGAAATGAGCACGTCCGGGCGTACTGCGACGGATGCTCCGCTCGTCGTGCTGATCAACGGCAACTCAGCCTCCGCAAGTGAGATCGCAGGCGGCGCACTGCAGGACTACGGCCGCGCGAAGCTCGTGGGAGAGCAGTCCTTCGGCAAGGGCAGCGTGCAGACGATCGAGGAGCTGCCGTGGGGCGGTGCCGTGAAGTTCACGACCGCACACTACCTCACGCCCAAGAGCCGCGTCATCAACGGCAAGGGCCTGAAGCCGGATGTCGTGGTCAAGATGGACGCCGAGAAGCAGGTCGACCGTGCGACAGACACTCAGCTCACACGCGCTTTGGCGATCGCTCGGGCAGAGGCCGCGCAGCGCTAACTAGTCTTCCTCGTCGTCCTCATCCATCGCGATGAGGGACTCGAAGTCGGGGATGGTCTCTTCGGACAACAGGTGGGGGCGCTTCGAAAGGAGCGCCTCCTCTTCTGTTTCCGGAACCGATATGAGCTCGAGCAGCGTGTCATCGCCGTGCAATGAGAACATCCACGCGTCATCCTCGGCGCGTTCGAAGTCCATGTAGCGGAATGATGCGACGTTGAGGAACAGGCAACCGTTGACGACCAGTGTCGTCGAATCCGGGTCAGCCATCAGTTTCACCAGTGCGGCGCGACCTGAATCGACCACCTCGCCATGCACGAGATAGCGGTAGTCGAGATTCTCAAGCGTCTCAAGGGAGCGCAGCATGTCCCGAAACGAGGTGACGGTGCCGCGACCTACGAGACAGGGGGCGAGCGAGCGGGAGGCGTCCATGTGGGGCTCCAGGTTCATTTCAGGTCACGTGTGTGACGAATTCTAGCATTCAGTGGTGACACCGGTCTGACATCAGGCCTTGGCTGCGACGTGCGTGACGTGCGGTAGACTGAGACTATCGTCGGCAGACAAGGGGTGTCCCGTGGCAAAGAGCAAGCGACCAGCCAACGCGGGGCGCAAGGGGGGATTCGTCGTCGGCAGGTTCACGTCGACGCGCGCCGGGTACGGGTTCGTTGCGGCGCCGGAGGGCGACTACTTTATCGCGGCGCGTGACACGGCCGGCGCCATGCACGGCGACACCGTCTCGATCCGTCCCGACACCAAGCGCAGCAAGGAAGGCCGCTCGGGTGTCATCGTCCGGGTCACGGAGCGCGCAAATACCACCATCGTCGGTCGCTTCGACCGCCACGGAGCCATCGGCATCGTCACTCCCGCCGACCGCCGCGTACGCACCGAGGTGTTCGTCTCGGGAGCGGGAATCTGCGATGCGACCAGTGGTGACATCGTTGTCGCACGCCTGACCGCGTATCCCACCAAGAATCACGCCGCGCAGGGATATGTCGAGGAGATCATCGGCAAGGAGGGCGATCCCGGCATCCAGATCGAGATCACCATCCGCGAGCACGGGTTGCGCACTGAGTTCCCCGCGCAGGTCGCCGAGGAAGCCGCAGCCATCCGTCTCGATGTCGAAGCGGCGCTCACCCGAGAGCCCGATCGCCGCGACATCCGCGAGCGATTCATCTTCACGATCGACCCCGTCGACGCGCGCGACTTCGACGACGCGATCAGCATCGAGCACGCGGATGACGGCCGCGTCATCCTCGGCGTGCACATCGCCGACGTCAGTCATTACGTGCCATGGGACTCCTCGATCGACAACGAGGCCCGACTGCGCGCGACAAGCGTCTACCTCGTCGATCGCGTGCTCCCGATGCTGCCCGAGGAGCTCTCGAACGGCATCTGCTCGCTCAATCCGGGGGAGGACCGCCTCGCGTTCAGCGTAGACATGGTGCTCTCCAAGGACGGCGTGGTCGAGAGCTCAACGTTCTTCCCCTCGGTCATCCGCAGCGACCGCCGCTTCAACTACGACCAGGTCGACACCTGGCTCTCCGGCGACGAGCCGTTCCCCGACGCCGAGAGCGAACCGCTGCTGCGCGAGTTCGCGCGTATCACCCGCAAGATCGGGGAGCGCCGAGTAGCCCGCGGCGGTCTGGACTTCGAGACCGTCGAGGCCAAGGTGCGGCTGGCCCCGGACGGCAGGCCCATCGAAGTCGTGCTGCGTGAGCGCACCGTCGCCACCAACTCCATCGAAGAAGCCATGATCGCGGCCAACGAGGCGGTAGCACGCCACATGCGTGATGCGAAAGCGCCGATGGTCTACCGCATCCACGAGAACCCGGATCCCGACGCGCTCGCGCAGGTCTCGCTCGTCCTCAAGGAGTTCGACTATCCGGTCAAGGATCTGCACGGCGCCAGTCCGGCGACATTCCAGCGCATCATCACGTTCGCACACGGCCGTCGCGAGAAGTACCTCATCAACTCGCTGCTCGTCCGGGCCTTGGAGCGCGCTCGCTACGTCGATTATCTCGCCCCGCACTTCGGTCTGGCATCCGACGCATACTGCCACTTCACGTCCCCAATCCGCCGCTATCCCGACCTCATCGTGCATCGGCTCCTGAAGGCGCAGCTCCGAGGCACCCTCGAGTCGGATCACGACGCGTCGCACATGGCGCCCGAGCTCGGCTGGCTCGCCGAGCACTCGAGTCACATGGAGCGTGAGGCCTCGATGGCCGAGATGGACTCGACCAAGTACAAGCTCTGCGAGCTGATGGCCGACCACATCGGCGAGGAGTACGCGGGCATCGTCACCGGCGTCGCCAACTTCGGACTCTTCGTCCAGCTGGCGAACACCGCCGAGGGCATGGTGCGCACAGACTCGCTCCCCGGCGCCCACTATCGCTATGAGCCGGCCCGCCACATGCTCGTCGGCGAGAAGAAGGGCGACTCGTATCGCCTTGGCGCGGCGGTCACGGTCCGCATCGCGAACGTGTCTCTCGGCGATTCGCGCATCGACCTCGAGCTCATCTAGCGCGTAACGGTCGCCCAACGCTTGCCCACGAGCGAGTAACGCAATCGCTCCGGACGCGGCCCGGGAGGCACGCTGGTGGTGAACAGACTGCCGCCATGCCGAGGGAGACCGCCATGTACGACATCACAATCGTTGGAGCCGGGCCCACGGGTTCGACGCTGGCACGCCTGCTGGGCACCGGCTACCGGGTGCTGTTGGTCGATCGCCGAAGACTCGATCGCGCACACGTGCGGGGTGAGGTCTCCAAGACCTGCGGCGGACTGCTGGCCCCCGACGCGCAGGCGGAACTCGCTCGGCAGGGGCTGGGTGTGCCGGCCAGCGTGATCACGGGACCTCAACTCTTCGCGGTGCGAACTCTCGACCTCGTGGCTGATCTCGAACGCCTCTACCAGCGCTTCTACGTCAACGTCGATCGTGAGGCTTTCGACAGGTGGCTCGTTTCGCTCGTCCCGGATCGTGTGGAGACGGCCTTCGGGTGGACGTTAACCGGGCTGGAAGCCGATGCAGACGCTCCCTTCCTGCGCTTCAGAACCGCAGAAGGCGGCAACGTCGGCGTGCGTTCTCGCTGCGTCGTGGGAGCCGACGGCGCCGCCTCGCTGGTTCGCAGACTCGCCTACCCCGACGTCCCGACGCCTCGGCGCTACGCCGCCGTACAGGCGGAGTTCAGCATCGGCGCGTTCGATCCTTACTATGGGGCGCTGTTCGACTCCCGCCTCACCGACTTCTACGGTTGGGCGATCCCCAAGGGTGACAAGCTCCTCGTAGGGGCGGCGTTCGAGTCGTCATCATGCGGAGTCGCCCAGAAGTTCTCGGTGCTGATCGATGCTGCGCGTTCGCATGGGTTCGGCTTCGGTGCGGAGATGTCGCGGGCTTCGGCGCCGGTTGCACGGCCGTCGAGCGTGCTCGAGCTGTGTCCCGGGCGTGGCAGCATCCTGCTGGCAGGGGAGGCCGCAGGTTTCATCAGTCCCAGTTCCGCGGAGGGCATCAGCTTCGCGCTTCGCAGTGCGGCGGCGTTGGCTCAAGGCCTCGAACACGGTATTGCCGGTGCGGATGCACGGTATCGCTCCGCCGCAATGCCGCTGGCACTCTCGGTTCAGGCCAAAGCACTCAAAGCCTCCGCCATCTACGGCCGAGTCACCCGCAGAGCCATCATGCGCTCCGGGTTCGGCAGCATCCCCGGGTATGAACCTGATGGCTGTCTCGTAGCGCCGGCGTCGTCACACGGCTAGACTGGCAAGGTTCACATCATTCGATTTGGAGGAACATCCATGCAGAAGAAGGATCTTGCGTTCCTGAGTGAACTCGTCGAGGCGCCGTCGCCCTCAGGCTTCGAGCAGCCCGCCGCCAAGGTGTTCCGCGACCGTATGACGCCGGTTGCCGATGAGATCGAGACCAACGTCATGGGTTCCGTTCATGCTGTCCTGAAGGGCAAGAACGCTGGCGTCTCGGTCATGCTCGCCGGCCACATCGACGAGATCGGCCTGATGGTCAACTACATCACCGCCGAGGGCTTCATCGCTTTCGCCGCCATCGGTGGCGTCGACGCGGCGATCCTTCCCGGCATGCGTGTCCGCCTGCATACCGCCAAGGGTGAGCTACTCGGCATCATGGGCCGCAAGCCGATCCACCTCATCGAGGATGACGAGCGCAAGAGCGTGACCAAGATCGAGAAGCTCTTCATCGACCTAGGCCTGCCCGCCGAGGAGGTCAAGAGGCGCGTCCGTATCGGCGATCCCATCACCTTCGACGTCGGGCTCGAGACCTTCGGCGACGGGATGGCCGTGTCGCGTGCGTTTGACGACAAGATGGGCGCCTGGATCGCTGCTCGCGTGCTCGAAGAGGTCAAGGCTGCTGGCGGCGCGCCCGGTGACGTAATCGCGGCAGCGACCGTGCAAGAGGAGGTCGGCCTGCGCGGGGGCACAACCTCGGCGTATGGCGTGAACCCGACGGTCGGCATTGCGGTCGAAGTCGGTCACGCGACCGACTATCCAGACATCGATAAGCGCAAACACGGTGAGGCCGATTGCGGCAAGGGCCCGATCATCGCCCGTGGTCCCAACATCAACCCGGCGCTCTTCGACCTCTTGATAGCCGCCGCCGAGAAGGCGAAGGTGCCCTATCAGATCGGCGCCGAGCCCCGCGGCACCGGAACCGACGCCAACGCCATCCAGCTATCGCGCGGAGGCAAGGTCGCAGGCCTCATCTCGATCCCGCTCCGCTACATGCACACGCCCACGGAGGTTCTCGCTCTCTCTGACCTCGACGCTGCCGTGTCGCTCCTCACGCAGTTCCTGCTCGACCTCGCGCCCGACACCGACTTCACGCCGTAAAGCGACGGGACACATGGCTCGCGAAGAGAAGCTCATATCCAACAACAAGAAGGCCTACCACGACTACTTCGTGGTGGAGACTTTCGAGTGCGGGATCGAACTGACCGGCACCGAGGTCAAGTCGTTGCGTGACAACCGCGCGTCGCTTCGCGACACCTACGCCAACGTGCGGCAGGGCGAGGTCTGGCTACATGGCGTGCACATAGCGCCCTACAGCCATGGCAATCGCGGCAATGTCGAACCCAACCGGCCGCGCAAGCTCCTGCTGCACAAGCGGGAGATCCGCTACCTCGTCGGCAAGACCAAGGAACGCGGTTCCACGCTCATCCCACTCAAGATGTACTTCACCCCGAGCAACCTGGTGAAGGTGGAGCTGGGCCTCTGTCACGGCAAAAAGCTCTACGACAAGCGTGCCGACATCGCCGAGAAGGATCAGAAGCGTGATGTCGAGCGCGCGCTTCGTGAGAGGCAGAAGGACAGCGGCCGATGAGATCGGCCGGGCCGATGAGTCGCGCCGGGATCGCGCTTGCGTGTTTCGCTGCGCTCGTGCTTGGCGGCTTTGTCTCGTTGTTCTCGGCGGGGATCGCGTTGTTTGGTGACGGCTCGTTTGCCGAGCGACCTCCGATACTCGCTGGGTCCGTTGTGGCGTTCGCGCTGCTGGGGCTGGCACTGGGTGCGGTAGCTCCGGATGCGTGGAAGCCGGTTGCCGTCTGTCTCGTGCTCTCGGCGTTGCCCGTGGTGGTGTTTTTCGGCCGCGATTCGTGGGGCCAGGTGCCGATGATGATGCTCGCTGGCGGGTTCGTGCTCGGTGACGCAGCTGCCGGTACGTTCGGCGCCTGGGTGGGTGCGCGGATCCGTGTGCGGCTCAGGGCACGACGTTCGCTCTAGATTCTTCGCACCGTGTCACACGGGGCGGGTATACTCTCCCAACGGTCGAGCTGACCGTACGGCACCTTCACACGTCGATGCCACCCTTACGTGGGGGCGACTGGATTCGACACGATAGTTCTTCTGAGAGGAAGCAGGCCGCGGTCTCCTCACCGCGTTAAACAGGGGTACCCGCCTATAACTGGCGAAAATAACTACGCTCTCGCTGCCTAAATAGCCAGCGACGCTGACCCGTTGCACGTCTCCGGCATCGGTAAAGCGCAACTTAGGAGACTGCCGCTCCGGACGTAGTCTGTATGCCGTAGCGAAAGACTGAACTGACTGGGAAGGGGCGCGCTGGTCACCGCGCGTCGCCCCGACCGAGACCCAAACGGTGACTGAGCCTGGAGATGCCTCTCAGGGCGCTATTGTGGACCGGAGTTCGATTCTCCGCGCCTCCACCAGCCACGTA
>CAYMAN010000067.1:0-7522 GCA_964388455.1 uncultured Eubacteriales bacterium | reverse complement strand
GTTTGGCTACGCCCGATGCCGTGTGATAGACTTCTCTGGTTCATCGCACCCCACTGCGACGGGCACCATCGTATTCGTCTGGAGGAACAGGCACCGTGGCAAATATCAAGAGCCAGAAGAAGCGCGTCCTTACCAACGAGAAGGCGCGTATTCGCAACAAGGCAGTCAAGAGCGAGCTCAAGACCGCCATCAAGAAGGTCCACGTTGCAGTCGAGGCCGGCGACGCTGTCGCTGCCAACACCGCAGCACTCGACGCGAGCCGCTTGCTCGACAAGGCCGCCAGCAAGGGCGTCATTCACGCCTCGCAGGCTGCCAATCGCAAGTCAGGCATCATGAAGCTTGCCAATGGCGTAACCGCCTAGCCGCAAACCTTCACGATCCAGCGTTCGAAAGCGAGTCGGGGATCCCGGCTCGTTTTCATTTTCCCCTCAGTGTCAGCAGCAGCCTTGAGGATCTCGACGAGTTCCCCGGGCTTGAACGCCCGGACCTGACGCGGAAGGTGCTTGACCATCCAGTCCGGTCGCCCGAGGGCTGCCGCAACCATCGGGGTCGCCCCCTCGCCGCGATCGACCAGCGCGCCGACAGCGATCAAGTCGCGAATGGTGCGCAAACTCAGCGCGTGCAGGCCAAAGATGCTCTCACCGTCTCCGAGCAACTGCTCCATCAGGCGAAACGCGGTCGCACAGTCTCGGTTCGCCAGCGCGGCGGTGAAGTCGAAGATCGACGCCTTGGCTGTGCGCGCGACCACCGCTTCGACATCTTCGCGTGTCAGCTGCGCGCGATCGCCCGCGAACCCGATGATCTTCTCGGACTCGACCACAATCCGCCGCAAGTCCTTGCCCACGTAACTCACCAAAAGCTCGGCGGCGCCCGCCGGTATGTTGCGCCCGCGCGCCGAGAAGATCTTCTGCACTTCTTGAGGCCATTCCGAGCGGCCCGGCCCCTGACGTTCCAAGACGCCCTTGATCTTGTCGACTGCCTTGTACAGACGTGTGTTCTTGGCGATCTTCTTGGCCACCAGCGCAAGGATGGTCGTCTCGGCGGGGTCGCCGACGTAGTCGACGATTCGATCGGTCCCGGCTTTGTCCATCTTGTCGACGTTTCGCACAACGACGAGTCGTCGTTCCGACGCGAACGGCAACGTGTTGCATGCGGCAATCACGTCGTCCGCGTTCGCGGATTCACCGTCAAACGTCTCGGAGTTGAAGTCGAGGTCTGCGACTTCGCCTACCTCACGCTTCAGCGCGTCGAGCGCCTGCTCGACCTTGATATCCTGATCTCCGTAGATGAGATAGACGGGCTTGTACTCTGAAAGCGGCTTGGCCATGAGACTCCGTGGTTGCGCGCACGTGCGCGTGATGGACGGTATGTCAGTTTCGCACACGGCTCCTCACAACGCACCCGCTCTTAGACCCGGTCACCGTGATGTCACCACTCTCGTCCGTGCGAACAACGCGGGCACCTGCGGCTCCCAGTTGCTCAAGTGTCGATTGCCGAGGATGTCTGAACCGATTGCCCGCACCCACGCTGATGAGTGCCCACTCGGGCCTGAGCAGCGACATCGAAGCGTCGGACACCGCGCCGGCGCTCCCGTGGTGCCCCACCTTGAGCACATCGACATCATCGAGCCGCCCTGCACGACCCAGCTCATCGAGTACCTCCGCCTCCGCGTCACCCGTAAGGATCGCCGACAACCCCGGGGCCCGGGCACGCACAACCACGCTCGATTCGTTCTCTGCTCCGTCAGTGACGGGCGCGGCGGGCCAGAGCGTCTCAACGGCGATCTCGCCTACCGAGAAGGCATCTCCGGACTCGAGTTCTCCCACACGGCCCTCCCCGACCAACCGACGCGCAACCGCAAGTGCTTCTGAAGGCCTGCTCGTCGCACCCGATGCAAACAGGACCCACTCGACGCGGACCAGTCCCTCAAGCGCAGTCAGTCCGCCTGAGTGATCCTCATGCAGGTGGGTGATGATCACCGCATCCAGCCGACGCACGCCGGCGCGACCGAGAGCGGCCCTAAGATCGCCGGGCGACGGACCCGTGTCCACCAACACCGCACGTGCGCCGTCACTGAGCAGCACGGCGTCTCCCTGCCCGACGTCCAGGACCGTGATCATCGGTCCCGCCGTCGGTGGAGGGCCAAGTCCCACCAGCGCCCAAGCCATCAGCAGCGCAACCACGGCCCATCTCGCTCGCGATCGAGTCGGGCGCGGCCACAGCAGCCACAACGCAACCAGGCCTGCGCCACACACCATCGCCAAGGCCGCGGCCGAGAACCCCAGAGGCACCGCCGCGTACGGCAGTTCCGCCAGCTTCCCGGCGATCGAGGTACCAAGCGCGCCCACCATGCCGGCGAATCGCAGGACCAGCGATCCCAGAGGCCCCAAGACACCGCGTGCGGTCAGCCCCGCAAGTCCCGCCAGAAGCGCCACGTCAACCAGCGGACCGACGAGTAGGTTGGCCAGGGGCGCGACCAGCGAGAACATCCCAAACGTCGACACGGTTATCGGCATCGTTATCACCGTGGCCGCCAACGTAAGGGCCATCGGCTCAGCCAGCCATTTGAGGCGCCACGGGAGCGCGACACTCAGCCACGCCGAGATCAGCCGTGCGTAGAACACCAGGCCCGCCACAGCGGCTACGGAGAGCTGGAATCCCAGATCGAACGCGCTGGTCGGACCGCTCACGAGTACACAGGTCACGGCCGCGGCCAGTGCCGCGCCGGTGTCGGTTCTGCGTCCGCTCAACCACGCTGCAGATGCGACCAGCGCCATGAACCATGCACGGATCGCGGACGGTTGAACCCCTGAGAACACCACGTATGCCCCGACCACCGTGCCCACCGCGAGCGATCTCGACACCCGCCCTGCTCCGAGTGCCGTGAGCGCCCAGCTGACAACCGCAGCAACAACAACAAGATGGCTCCCTGAGACTGCCACGAGATGGGTCAGGCCCGTAGTGCGGAAGTCCGCCTCCGCAGGAGTGCCGACCAGCCGACGGCGATCCCCCAACACGACTCCGGCCAGCAGATCGCCGCCGGTTCCGGGTACCTCTGCGATGCTCGCCACCGCCCATTCCCTGAGCGGACCGATGCGTCCTCGAACGCTCTGTGCCCAGCCGATATCACTCACCTGTCGAGCGGTTATGCTGCCGACTTCGCCGGTTCGCAGACTTCTGCGACCGCGCTCGTCGGCCACAGGTGTCTTCAGCGAACCGACGACTTCGATCTTGCGACCGAGCTCCGGCGCCACCTGATCTCGCGGCAGGTTGAGCCGAACTCGCATCCCACTTCCCGCTCCGCCAAGGACCCGCGCCGGCGCGCTCGCACCGAAGTCGCCCATACTCGCATCGCCGAGCACCTCGAGCCGCCAGCGCACGGATCTCGCGGATTCGAGCTGCACAACAGCAGAACGCCAGTGCGCCCAGTACAAGGCGCCGAGCGCAAATCCCATGACGAGCCCCGCGAGCACGAGGACTCGTCCACTCCCTGCACGCGCCGCGCGGGCGCAGACAACGGTGACCCCAAACGAGGCCGCCCAACCCGTCCACAGCCACCACGGCATCACGGGACCCCCGGAGCACCAGGCGGTCCATGCCGCCGATTCCGCGAGAAGTACCCCTACCCACGTCGCGGCCGCAAACCAAGCCAGATACGGCAGCGACGGACGGATCACAGTAGTCACTGCGTCGTCGTTACCGGACGCAGACACGAGGTTTGAGCTCCTCGAGCTTCTTGGGACCGATGCCCGTCACCCTCCCCAGGTCATCTGCCGAGGAGAACGGTCCGTTGGCATCGCGATCCGCCACGATCTTCTCGGCTGTCGAGGGGCCGACGCCGGGCAGGGTGTCGAGCACCGTCGCATCGGCGGTATTGATGTTCACCAATGCTTGCGTGCCGGGCGATCCGGCTGCGCCCGGAGGTGACGGACCCGCATCGCCTCCAGTGGCACCACTCACGACACCACGCGCGAGCTCGTCGGCCGTGGGGACGGATATCTGCTCGCCGTCGGCCACGACGCGAGCGAGATTGACTCCCACCTGAGCCGCGTTGGCCAGTAGTCCTCCGGCTGCCTCGACGGCGTCTGCCACCCGTGCCCCGGAGTGCAGCTCGTACATCCCGGGACGACGTACGGCACCGACAACGTGCACGTAGACGGCCGGCGGACTCACCGTGGCAGAAGACTCGGCTGCGCCTTCAGCCGACCCTGACGTTGCTGCGGAACCGGCGTGTAGCGATGTCGCGCCCGATTCAATGCCTGCAGCAATCTGCCCGGTGAGCGGCATCGCGCGCTCTCGCGGCCACCAACGCCACGCGGCGCCGAGAACCACGATCAGGCACACCACCAGCGCGGCGGCCACGACAGCAGGCGGGGCGCCCGTGATACCCGCGCGGCGTGCCAGCTCTGTGAGTCTTTGCTCGATCTGCACGCGCATGATGCACGACGCCCCTCTCGCCTTGACGGCGGAAGGGGCGTCGTCGATGCGTTCAACGGATGGATGACCGCGTATGTGCGGCACGCAACAGATGATCGCAAAGCGTCCTTACCGTTCACCAACCAAGAGCCAAACCAGCTGACCCACCTGGCGTCTCAATCCTCGACGCAGAGACAGTCCGTGGGCCTGGTCAGCCTGCGACCACTACGCTCACGAGCTTCCCGGCCACGACGACGACCTTCTTCACATCCTTGCCCTCGATCTGCGCGGCAACGCTCTCAAGTGCAGCGGCAATGATGGCGTCTTCCGGGAGATCGGCAGCGACCGTGATCTTCCCGCGCACCTTGCCGTTCACCTGCACCGCGAGCTCAAGCTCATCAGCGATCACCGCCGACGCATCGAAGATCGGCCACATCTGCAGGTGCACCGACTCAGTCCCGCCCAGCACGACGCGCCACAGCTCCTCGGCCATGTGTGGAGTGAAGGGCGCGATGAGCAGAGTCAGCGTTTCAGCCACGTGACGCATGAGCGCGAGGTCTCGCGAACCTGCGGGTACTGCACGGCGGTAGTCGTTTGCGGCGTTGGTCAGTTCCATGAGCGCCGAGATGGCCGTGTTGAACTGGAACCGCGCCATGTCGTCGGTCGCCTTGCCGATGCTGCGATGTAGCTCCATGTGCAGTTTCTTGGCAGCGGGGTCACCAGCGGCGAGAACACCGCACCCACCCGCGGCCTCCTCGGCGGAGTCGGCGACGAGGCGCCACACGCGCGTGAGGAAGCGGAACATGCCGTCGAGGCCCTCGAAGCTCCACTCGAGATCCTTGTCGGGCGGCGCCATGAAGAGGATGTAGGCGCGAAGCGCGTCGCAGCCGTACTGAGCGATCATGTCCTCCGGCGCGACCACGTTGCCCTTGGACTTGCTCATCGTGGTGCCGTCGAGCTTGACCATGCCCTGCGTGAGCAGGTTGGTGAACGGCTCACCGAAGTCGACCAGCCCCAGATCGCGCAGCACCTTGGTGAAGAAGCGCGAGTAGAGCAGGTGCAGAATCGCGTGCTCGATGCCGCCGATGTACTGGTCCGCCGGCATCCAGTGGTTCGCGTTCTCCTTGGAGAACGGTAGTGTGTCGTTCTTCGCGTCGGTGTAGCGCAGGTAGTACCAGCTCGAGCACGTGAAGGTGTCCATCGTGTCGGTCTCGCGCTTCGCGTCGCCGCCGCACGTGGGGCACGTGGTCTCGTAGAACTCGGGGTGATCGGCGAGCGTCTCTCCCTTGGTGATGTCGATGTCCATCGGCAACACCACCGGCAGGTCAGCTTCCGGCACCGGCACCAGGCCGCACGACGGGCAGTGAATCGCGGGAATCGGGTTGCCCCAGTAGCGCTGACGGCTGATGAGCCAGTCGCGCAGACGGAAGTTGATGCTCTCGCGACCCTGCGAGCGCTCGGCGAGCCACGCGGTCACCGCCTGCATCCCCTCGCTCCCCTTGCCGCCCGCGAGCCCGTCGAACTCACCTGAGTTGATCATCACGCCGGGGCCCGCGTACGCGACGTCCCACTCGACCTCGACCGGTACCACGCCGGTGATCGCCGAGGAGTACTGCGCGACCTGCTCGGCAGGCACGACGACGGGGGTGATCGGCAGCCCGTACTGGCGCGCGAAGCCGAAGTCGCGCTCATCGCCGCTCGGCACGGCCATGACGGCGCCCGTGCCGTAGTCCATGAGGACGTAGTCGCTGACCCAGACCGGCACGCGCTCACCGTTCACGGGGTTGATGACGTAACGGCCGGTGAAGGCGCCATGCTTGACGCGCTCGCCCAGCTGGCGCTCGACTGCGGTCTCGCGTGCGGCCGTCTCCACGACCTCCATGACCGCCGTCTCGTACTCGGTGCCGGCGACGAACTCCCGCACCAGCGGATGCTCCGGTGCGAGCAGGAAGAACGTGCACCCGAACAGCGTGTCGGGACGAGTCGTGAAGACGGTGATCGTCTCCTCGGAGGGCTCACCTGCGGCGTCACAGAGGGTGAAGTCCACCTCGGCGCCCTCGCTGCGGCCAATCCAGTTGGCCTGCATCGCCTTGACGCGCTCGGGCCAGCCGGTCAGCTCGTCGAGGTCGTCCAGAAGTCGCTGCGCGTAGTCGGTGATCTTGAAGTACCACTGCTCGAGCTCGCGCTTCTCGACGGTGCTCTTGCAGCGCCAACACTGCGAATCGCCCACGACCTGCTCGTTGGCGAGAACGGTCATGCAGCTGGGACACCAGTTGACCGGCGAGCTCTTGCGCTCGACCAGTCCCTTCTCCCACATCTTGATGAAGATCCACTGACCCCAGCGGTAGTAGTCGACGTCGCAGCTGCGGACAACGCGGTCCCAGTCGTAGGAGAAGCCCATGCGCTTGAACGACGTCGCCTGCGTCTCGATGTTGGCGTACGTCCACGTCGCGGGGTGGCTGTTGCTCTTGATCGCGGCGTTCTCGGCGGGCAGACCGAAGGCGTCCCATCCGATGGGATGCAGCACCTCGTAGCCGGCCATGCTGGCCTGACGCGCGATGACGTCGCCGATGGTGTAGTTGCGCACGTGGCCCATGTGGATGTCGCCCGAAGGGTACGGGAACATCTCGAGCACGTACTTCTTGGGGCGTCCGCTGTCCTCACGCGCGTGATACAGGCCCTCGGTGACCCAGGCGGCCTGCCAGGTCTCTTCGATGCGGTGTGGCTCGTACAGGTGCTCGCTCAAGGGAGTCGGCCTCCGTGGTCGTTTCGTGTGTGGGTGCCGCGAGTCTGCAATCCTCGCTCACGCGATGATAGCCGAGGTGGTGTCTCGGGGGAACGCACGCGCGCCACGAAGGCGCGCCCGTGCGCCCCGGCATGCGCCGCGACCAGCCGCCCGCCCCCGCGAAAGCGCGCTTGAAGCCAGAAACATAAACACCCGCCTCGCTCAATCGCGGACGGGTGTCGAGAAGTCTTTTGGTGGAGCCTAGGGGGATCGAACCCCTGACCTCCTGGCTGCCAGCCAGGCGCTCTCCCAGCTGAGCTAAGGCCCCACATCTGGGCGACCTCCGAAGAGGCGCAGGCGCTAGTATACCAACGGGTCCGA
>CAYMAN010000066.1:0-7587 GCA_964388455.1 uncultured Eubacteriales bacterium | reverse complement strand
GGCCGGATGCGTTGCCCGAGTCCGAGAAGCTGATCCTCGAGATTGCGCGCATGCTGAGAGAGGACTTCTTACAGCAGTTCGCGTTCGATGAGGTGGACGCGTACTGCCCGCCCGAGAAGCAGTACTGGATCCTCCGGACGATCCTGAACTTCAACGACGCGGCCACAACCGCACTGAACCGTGGTGTCGCGTTGCGCGAGATTCTCGAACTCCCGGTACGCGACTCGATCGCATCGCTCAAGACGACTCCGCATGAGGAGTCCATCGAGACCATGCGCGGCATGGCCGGCAAGATCGCTGAGGACATCGCTGGAATCGAGGTGTACTAGACGTGCCAAATGCCACCACAGCAGCAAACCCCAAGCGGTCACTGCTCTCAACTGACTACCGTACGCTCAGCTACGTCACAGGACCGCTGATCTTCGTCAACGACGTCCACGGTGTGGCCTACAACGAGATGGTCTCGATTCTGATGCCGGACGGCTCGCATCGCTCCGGCCAGGTGCTCGAGGTCTCAGGTCCGATGGCAGTCATCCAGGTATTCGAAGGCACAGCGGGCATCAACATCTCCGGAACGGAAGTCCGCTTTCTCGAGGAAGTCGCCAAGATCGACGTATCGTCTGAGCTGCTCGGCCGGGTTCTCAACGGCACGGGTAAGCCCATCGACGGTGGGGCTCCTATCATCGCCGAGGCACGGCTCGATATCACGGGAGCGCCGATCAACCCGTACGCACGCGACTTGCCGGCCGACTTCATCGAGACCGGCATCTCAGCGATCGACGGGCTGACCACACTGGTGCGCGGACAGAAGTTGCCGATCTTCTCGGGATCGGGACTTCCGGCCAACGAGCTCGCGGCGCAGATCATCCGCCAGGCGCGTGTGAAGTCGGGTGAGGAGTTCGCTATCGTGTTCGCGGCGATGGGCATCACCAACCGTGAGGCCGCCTACTTCCGCCAGCAGTTCGAGGACACCGGCGCGCTGGAGCGTGTCGTCTTCTTCCTGAACCTCGCCGATGACCCGACGGTCGAGCGTCTGCTCACCCCGAAGGCCGCACTCACGGTCGCCGAGTACCTGGCGTTCGAGAAGGACCTGCAGGTACTCGTGGTCCTGACCGACATGACCAACTACTGCGAGGCGCTGCGCGAAGTCTCGACCGCACGCGAAGAGGTCCCTGGTCGCCGCGGTTTCCCCGGCTACATGTACACCGACCTCTCGACGATCTATGAGCGCGCCGGTCGCATCAAGGGCCGCAAAGGCTCGGTCACCCAGCTCCCGATCCTGTCGATGCCCGACGACGACATCACGCACCCGATCCCGGACCTCACCGGCTACATCACCGAGGGGCAGGTCGTACTTTCGCGCCAGCTGCATCGCCGAGCGGTATACCCGCCGATTGACGTGCTGCCATGTCTGTCGAGACTCATGAACCTCGGCATCGGCGAGGGTAAGACCCGCGAGGATCATCGCGCCGTCGCCAACCAGATGTACGCCGCATATGCGCAAGGTCGTGACCTGCGTAAGCTCGTCGCGATCGTCGGCGAAGAAGCGCTTTCCGAGGTCGACCGCGCGTATCTGCGATTCGCCGACCAGTTCGAGGCGCGGATCGTCGGCCAGGGCGATGAGGGTCGTACCATCGAGGAGACGCTCGACATAGGTTGGGAGCTCATGAGCGGGCTGCCCATGGGCGAGCTCAAGCGCGTTCGCGACTTCATCGACACGTACCACCCCGAGCGGATTCGCGACCGTGAGATCGAGGCTGCCGCCGAGGCATCCGCAGGTAGGGCGGCAGAGCCGGCGTTCGCAGAGGCTGCGGGGGCGTAAGCCATGGAAGAAGTACGGCCGACACGAGCGGAGTTGCTCGAGCGCCGGGCTCAGATCGGCCTGGCGCAGCAGGGCATGGATCTGCTCAAGCAGAAGCGTGACGCGTTGCTCATGGAGTTCATGGGCGTCATGGACGAGACACTCAGACTTTCCGACTCGCTGCAGCGGACGGTCTCCGAGGCGCAGTACTCACTGGCGGTCGCCCAAGCGGTCGATGGTGTGGTCGCGCTTCGCTCGGCTGGTCTGGCCACCAAGGGCGAGGTCGTGGTCGACATGACCGGAACCAAAATCATGGGAGTCTCGGTGCCCGTGGTCACGAAGGGCGAAAGCCCGGTCAAGTCGTCGTTCACCCGCGGCTACTCAGTGACCGGTGTCTCTTCGCGCGTTGACGAATCCGCCGAGAAGTTCGAGAAGATACTCGACGTCATTATCGAGTACGCCGACATCGAGACTCGACTCAAGCGGCTCGGCGAAGAGATCAACAAGACCAACCGCAGGGTGAACGCACTGGAACAGATCACCGTGCCGGCGCTACGTGAGCAGGTAAGTTACATCAGCCAGACGCTTGACGAGCGAGCACGCGAGGATCTGTTCAGGCTCAAGAAGGTCAAGAAGAAGATCGAGGCGAAGAAGCGCGCCGCGAATCAGGCGTAGCGACTGAACGCGCGAAACGCGAGCGGAACCACGGAAGCGAGCGAAACAGCTCAAACACGGAGATGCCCTCCACGCTCAAACAGGAGGGCATCTCTCTTCATGCAGGATGTGGCGAAGCCGCTAGTCGGTCATGTCGTCAGAGAAGTACGCACTCTCTGCGAGGATCACTGCGTGGACGTCCTTCAGAATCTCGATGCTGTTGCGCGCATGGCGGCGCATCTGGCTGCCGAACGTCAGTATCTTGATGATGTCGCGCATCGTGATGTGTCCGAATCGAAGGTCTTCCCAGTCGTGCCGTGCAACATACGCCCACAGCTCGCCAAGGACCCACTCAAGCTCTTCGATCTCGGCGCCCGTGAGTTCGGCCCATTGGGCACCCAATGAATGGCGAATCAGCTGAACTGCGCGTTCGACGGCCTTCGCCTTCTTGATCTGAAACGCCCTAATCCCTAACTCTTCTTCGTTGACATTTGAGTTGTGCATCTCCCACATCACCCCCAGTCGCTCTATTCGACGCGCGATTGCTCGCACCTGCCGATGAATGCCAGTCGTTGTGTCGTCAGCGCGCGCGCCCTGTTGGGCTAGAATGAGGAGTCGCCGACGCGCGCATGTGCGCGCGGTACGCACCCACCACCGAACGGGAAGGGCATTGCGCATGGAGTTCTCGGAAGTCATCGCAAAGCGTCGCAGCGTGCGGCACTTCAACAGCAAGCTTGATGTTTCCGACGAAGATGTGAGAGCTCTTCTCGACGCCGCGGTTGCCGCACCTACTGCCGGCAACATTCAGCCTTGGCGTTTCACCGTCGTGCGGACGCTTGAGGCTCGCGAGAAGCTCGGTATCGCGCTTCACCAGCGCTGGGCGACCACGGCGCCCGTCATCATCATCGTGTCGGTCGACCCGAGGCCGTGCGCGGCACGGTACGGCGACCGAGGTGAGCGGCTCTATGCGATCCAGGACACTTCTGCAGCTGTGGAGCACATTCTGCTCACCGCGGTGGACCGAGGTCTGGCATCGTGCTGGATCGGTGCGTTTGATACAGATGCGGTCCGAGACGCGTTGTCGATTCAGGCACCCATCGAACCGGTTGCGATACTTCCCATCGGCTACTCGGCCGAGTCCGCTGGCCGCCCGGCCCGCCGACCGTTGGCCGAGGTAGCGACCTGGATCTGATCGTGCCGGGAAAGCAGGCCCCAGGGCTCGGTTGCTCAACGCTTGCGGAGATTGAGAGGCTGATCGGCGATTGTCGTCGGTGCCCGCTCAGTGAGACCCGCACCCGGATCGTGTTTGGCTCGGGCGATCCGGCAGCCAAGGTCATGCTCATCGGCGAGGCGCCCGGCAAGAGCGAGGACCTGACCGGCGTGCCCTTCGTGGGTGCGGCGGGAAAGTTCCTCGACGAGCTGCTGGCCGCTGCGGGACTCACACGCGAGAACGTCTTTGTCGCCAACGTGGTCAAGTGCCGCCCTCCCGGAAATCGCAACCCCGCTCCGGTCGAAATCGAGACCTGCGTCCCGTTTCTGCGTGAACAGGTCAGGGTCGTGGGGCCGGAGATCATCGTCACGTTGGGCAACTTCGCGACTCGTGTCGTACTGGAGACGGATGCGGGTATCACGAGTTTGCGCGGAAGCGTGCATCGGGCGGGTACGTTTACGGTGCTGCCGGTCTATCATCCTGCGGCGGCTATCTACGACCGATCGAAGCGCGAGCCGCTGCTGGCGGACTTCACGCTGCTAGGAGAGCTGATCTCGTGAATCGCGTTTCGCTCACTTCAACATCAGAGATGTCGACTCAGGCCTTGGGCAGCGCCCTTGCGCCGATAGCGTGCGCCGGAGACGTATTGATCCTCTCGGGCGACTTGGGCGCGGGAAAGACGCAGTTCACAAAGGGACTGGCGGTCGGCCTGGGAGTGGTCGAGCCGGTCACCAGCCCGACCTTCAACATCCTGCTGGTGCACGAGGGCCGCATTCCTCTCTACCATTTCGATCTCTATCGCCTGGGCAGCTCCGACCAGCTCGACGACCTCGACTACTGGGGTGTCCTCGAAGCGGACGGCATAGCGGTGGTCGAGTGGGGCGACCGGTTTCCCGATGCGATTCCGCCGGAGTGCGTCTCCGTGAGCATCGGTATCGTGTCCGATGACGAGCGCCTGGTGAGTGTCACAGGCGTGGGCCCGCGCGGCGAGGTGCTAGTGCAGGAGTGGTCGCGTGCGTGCGAGGATCTGCCCGGAATCACTCTGACCGCCGAGGAGATCCTGTGAGCCGCTTACTGCTGGCGCTTGATACCGCGACCGAGGTTACCTCGGTCGGGCTTGCGCGCGTCGAGGACGGCGTCGTGCGACTGCTCGGCGGCGTCGTCGAGGACGCGCCGCGCGCGGCGTTGTCGCGCGTGCTGCCGATGGCCGAGGCCGTACTGGCCGAAGCCGGGTTCTCGGCGGGTGACATCGACGGGGTCGTCGTAGGGCGCGGACCGGGGTCGTTCACGGGCGTGCGTATCGGTGTCGCGGCAGCCAAGGGGCTCGCGCACGGGCTCGGCGTGCCACTTTGGGGTGTCGGTACGTTGGACGCAATCGCGCAGCCCTACGCCGACGAGAGCGTGCTGCTGGCGGTACTGGGCGACGCGATGCGGGGGGAGATATACCCCGCTCTGTTCCGGTGTGGCGGTGGCCGCGCCGAGCGCCTGGCCGCGGACCGCGTCTCGAAGCCGGCAGTGGTCGCGCACGAGTGGGATGCACTGGGCGAGCCGCTGCTGCTCGTCGGCAACGGCATCCGCAAGTACGAGGCGATCTTCGCCGATGCGCTGGGCGAGCGGGCGAGATTTGCCGAGCGCGAGCGCTGGGCGCCGTCGCCGACGGGACTGTTCGCTGCATGGGCTGTCGCATCGACCCAAGGCACACTGGGCGACGGCGACCCGGCGACCGTGCTCCCGGTCTACACGCGACTCTCTGACGCCGAGGAGGCCGAGCGCGAGCGCGCCGGCTTGCCGTGGGTCGGCGCTCTCGACACCGGCGTTGCAGGCACGTCGCCGGCTCGCGAGATCAGCCTCGGCGCGGGTGAGGCATCGTGACCGCCCTCATCCGGCCGATGAGTTTGGCCGACGTCGAAGCGGTGACGGTGATCGAGGCGCGCGTGTTTCGCGATGCCTGGTCTGCACCGATGTTCGTCGCCGAGCTGACCGCGCCGCATCGCGCCTGGTTCGTCGCCGAGGACGATGGCGAAATCGTCGGCTACGGTGGAGTGGGCGTGTTCGCCGCCACCGATGCGCATCTGATGAATCTCGCCGTGAGCGAATCGCTGCGCGGGCAGGGCGTCGGCCGAAGGTTGTTGGCGTCGATCCGGGGCGTTGCCGCCGCGATGGGTGCTAGCCGCATCACGCTTGAGGTCAGGCCAAGCAGCACCGCCGCAATCGCGCTCTACGAGTCCGCGGGATTCGCACATGCGGGCACGCGCCCCGGCTACTACGACGATGAGGACGCGCGGATCATGTGGAGCGATCTCGAAGCGCCATCCGAGCTCATTCTGGCGATCGAATCGTCGTGCGATGAGACGGCTGCCTCCGTCATGCGTGGCGGACGCGAGCTGCTCGCCAACGTGGTCTCCAGCCAGATCGACTTCCACGCACGATTCGGTGGCGTTGTGCCGGAGATCGCGAGCCGCAAGCACACCGAGGCAGTCGTCGGCGTCATCGACGAGGCCATGGCCCAGGCTGCCGCCACGCTCGGCCGAGAACGACTCGAGTTCGCCGACCTAGATGCGATTGCGGTCACCTACGGACCGGGGCTTGTCGGCGCGCTTGTGGTGGGGCTGGCCTATGCCAAGGGGCTTGCGATGGGGACCGGACTGCCGCTGGTGGGGGTCAATCACCTCGAAGGGCACATCTTCGCCAACGTGTTCGCCGATCCCGAGGTCGCGCCGCCGCTGATCGCGCTTGTCGTCTCGGGAGGGCATACCTCGCTCGTGCACATGCCCGAGTGGGGCGTGTACCGCACGATGGGCGAGACGCTCGACGACGCGACAGGGGAGGCGTTCGACAAGGTCGCCAAGGTGCTTGGGCTCGACTACCCCGGTGGACCGATCCTCTCGCGCATGGCGGCGACGGGCGATCCGACGGCTATCGACTTCCCGCGCGCGATGCTGCACAGCGGGGACTACGCGTTCTCGCTGTCGGGACTCAAGACTGCAGTCATCAACCACATCCGTCACGAGCGCGATGCCGGACGCGAGATCGACATTCCCGACCTGGCCGCCTCGTTCCAGGCAGCCGTCATCGACGTGCAGGTTGCGAAGGCGGTGCGCGCGGTGTCCGAGACTGGGGCGACTTCGTTCTGCCTCGCCGGCGGCGTCGCGGCCAACCCCGCATTGCGCGAGGCGTTGCGCGCGGCGATCGAGCCGCTCGGCGTACACGTGAGCGTACCGCCGATGCATCTGTGTACCGACAACGCCGCCATGATCGCCGCCGCAGCGCACTATCGCTACTGGCGTGGCGACCGGCTCGGCCTCGATGCTGAGCCCGTGCCCGGATTGCGGCTGGACACGGAGTAGACATCGCGGCGGACCGCAGCAACGCGTGGTTTGCGGTGCCGTCTCTTCTCGGCGGGTAATCTAAGCGCTCGGCACTCAGATGTCGTGTGGAATTCCCGTGTATCCGCTTGCGTCGGCGTAGGGGTGTGGGTAGAATCCGAGGTCGTTGGCACTCGGCGGGGTAGAGTGCCAGCAGTCGGTGAGACACTCTGCGGTGGGTGGGTATGTACTCAGCTACCGCATGCAGTGCGAACCACAGGTTTAGTGCGCGAGGCAGTCGCTTCGCGAACGTCGTATACGGAAGAGAAGAGCAGGAGGGACGTCGATGAATCTGAAGCCTCTGGGCGATCGCGTCATCGTCAAGGCCGCCGAGGCCGAGACCACCACCAAGAGCGGACTGATCCTGGCGGACAACGCCAAGGAGAAGCCCACTCGCGGGACCGTAGTGGCAGTCGGCACCGGTAAGTGGGACGAGGACGGCGAGAAGCGCATCGCACTCGACGTCAAGGTGGGCGACACCGTCGTCTACAGCAAGTACGGCGCGACCGAGATCAAGGTCGATGGCGAGGAGTTCCTCATCCTGCGCAACGACGACA
>CAYMAN010000065.1:0-7615 GCA_964388455.1 uncultured Eubacteriales bacterium | reverse complement strand
ATGATCAAGGTCGCTGTGTGGGGTACGGGCATGATGGGCCAGGGGCTTCTGGGATTCATTCTCGACCGGCCCAAGGACATCGACCTGATGGGCGCCATCGACTTCGACCCCGCCAAGCAGGGCAAAACGGTCGGCGAACTCGTGGGCGGAGAGTGCCCGGTTCGTATCACCAGTGACTTCGCATCGGTTCTAGCCGATAAGCCCGACGTTGTATGCATTCTGACCGCAAGCAATCTCAGCGAGATCGCCGACCAGGTCGAGGCCTCGGTCCGCGCCGGCTGTAACGTCATCGGTATCGCCGAGACGCTCGCGTTCCCGTGGGCCAGCGACCCGGAGTGGGCGGCCAAGTTCGACGCGCTCGCTCGCGAGAACGGCGTCAGCATCCTGGGCACCGGCATCAATCCCGGCTTTGTGCTCGACGCGCTGCCAATCGCGCTCTCCTCGGTGTGTCTGCGCGTCGACCGCATCGAGGCGTCGCGCGTAAACGATCTGTCGCCGTTCGGTCCCACGGTCATGGCGAGCCAGGGCGTCGGCAGCACCGTCGAAGAGTTCGAGGCTGGGATCGCTGATGGCAGTATCGTCGGTCACATCGGCTTCCACGAGTCGATCGGGCTCATCGCCAAGGCGATGAACTGGGAGATCGACGAGATCAAGGAGACGCGCGCGCCCATCGTCACAGGCGTAGAGCGCGAGACCCCCTGCGTGAAGGTCGCGGCCGGCGATGTGTGCGGCTGCCGCCACGTGGCCTGGGGTTACTCGGCAGGCGAGCTCAAGATCGAGCTCATCCACCCGCAGCAGATCCGCCCAGAGGCCGAGGGCCAGGAGACGGGCGACTACATCAAAATCATCGGCGAGCCCACCATCACGCTTGCGATCCAGCCGGAGATTCCTGGCGGCAAGGGTACCTACGCCAGTGTGGGCAACTACATCCCGCTCATCGGCGCGGCCGCTCCCGGCCTGCTCACGGTGATTGATATGCCGCTGCCACGCTTCTCGTCGCCGACGCTCTAGAGGGGACTTAGCGATGCCCGGACCCAACCGCTGCACCGTCGACCAGTGGGTCGAGGTCGAGCGCGTGCTGCTGACGCCCGACGAGCGCTCCAAGGCGCTTCCCGCCGACACCGCTGCCCAGCCGCTGATGGTCTGGGTCAAGGGATTCGCGCTTGCCGAGGCCGAGTTGGGCGAGGAGCTCAGCGTCGAGACGATGACGGGCCGCATTGCGACCGGGTGCCTCTCGGCGATCAATCCGGGCTACAACCACACGTTCGGCGACCCGATCCCGGAGCTGACGCACGTGGGTCGCGACCTGCGCGCGACGCTGGCCGAGTATCGCGCGACCGCGAAGGCGGGTGAGTAGCATGGCGAACCGCACCGACGCGATCCTGGCCCGCAAGGGCGAGATCATGAAGCGCGCGCTCGGCATGGACTACTCGGCGTTCGAGCGCTCGCCGATCGCTTTCGACTACGAGGGCATGATGGCCGACCACGGCTACTCGCTCGACGACATCGTCGCGATCCAGACGCGGGCAGGCGTGGGCAACACGCCGCTGCTGGAGCTCCGCAACCTCACCGACCTCGTGCGCACCTTCTCGGCGCCGGGGATGGGCGCCCGCATCTTCGTGAAGGACGAGGCCGCGAACATGGCCGGCTCTTTCAAGGACCGCCGCGCCAGCATGAGCATCCACGTCGCCGCCGAGAAGGGCTACGCCGGCGTCATCGCCGCAACCAGCGGCAACTACGGCGCCGCCGTCTCGAGCCAGGCCGCGCGCAACAACCTCAAGTGCATCATCGCCCAGGAGGCGTTCGACTCGCGCCACATCGGCCAGCCGGAGATCATCGAGAAGTCGCGCATCTGCGAGGCGTTTGGCGCTGAGGTCGTGCAGATGACCGTCGGGCCGGAGCTGTTCGCGCACATGCTCGAGTTGCTCGACGAGACCGGCTACTTCGCCGCGTCGCTGTACTCGAGCTTCGGCGTGTCCGGCATCGAGACGTTGGGCGCGGAGCTCGCGAGCGAGATGCTCGCGACCACGGGTGCGTTCCCGACTGCGGTCGTCGTCACGCATGCCGGAGGCGGCAACACCACCGGTACTGCGCGCGGACTGAAGCGTGCGGGTGCGGTGGATACGCAGATTGTGAGCGCCAGCGTCGACTTATCCGGACTGCATATGGCCTCGGATGCGGACTTCAACCGCAAGAGTTTCACCACCGGCCATACCGGCTTCGGCGTGCCGTTCGCAACGTGGCCCGACCGCGCCGACGTGCCGCGCAACGCCGCGCGCTCGCTGCGCTACATGGACCGCTACCTCACCGTGAGCCAGGGCGAGGTCTTCTACGTCACCGAGGCGATGTCCAAGCTCGAAGGCCTCGAACGCGGCCCGTCCGGCAACACCGCCATGACCGCCGCGATGTCACTCGCACGCGACCTGCCGAGCGACGCGACCGTCGTCGTGCAGGAGACCGAGTACACCGGCGCCGGCAAGCACCACTGGGCGCAGCTCAACTTCGCGCGCGAGAACGGTGTCGAGGTCCGCCTCGGCGATCCGGCCGAGAACGTACCCGGCAAGAGCATCGTGATCCCCGAGCGGCCCGAGCAGATCCGCGCCAACGACGCCGACCTCGCGCACATGCGCCGCAGCTACGTACGCAACGCCCTCAAAGCAGCGGGCGAGGGCTACGTGCCGACGGCCGAGGACATCGAGTTCCTGGCCGCCGACACTAATTCCGACGCCGAGACGGTCGAAGCTACGATTGCGGCGCTGCGCTCGGCGTAGGATCCAGCGCCGGAGCCGGCTTCGCCATACGCCACATCACGACGGCGACCAGCGTCAGAGCCAGCGCGCCGGCGATTCCCACAGGCACAGCGACGAGCGTTGTGCGGCCGAGCGTGAGGAACAGGAAGAACCCGGCGAATCCGTTGAATGCGCCGTGGATGATCGCCGGAGCGACGACCGATCGACTGAACTCCCGCGCGCGCCAGAGGATGAAGCTGAGCGGCGTCATCACGAGGCACATCATCAGAATGCCCCAGCCGCGAGCGGCGCCGTAGTTGAAGCCCAGCGCGATCACGGGCGCGTGCCACAGGCCCCACATCACGCCGGTGAGCAGGTTGGCCTTCACGCTTCCAAGCGGCTTGAGCAGGTCCATCAGCACGCCGCGCCAGCCGTATTCCTCGCCAAACGCGAACAGCCCGTTGATGGTGAACCCGGCGATGATGCCGACAAACGGCCAGAGTGTGTAGAGCAGCCCAACTGGCGGGGTGGCGGCGAGGTTCGCCTCGGTAGCTGCGGCCGGCATCGATTGGGCGACAGCCCTGAGCATCTCGGCTTGGGACGTGACCAAGCGGCCGATACCCGCGATCCCCAGTGCATTGCCGAGCAACAGCGTCACGCCGAGGTTCGCCAGGTAAATGCCGATGCTGACCGCGAATGAGATGAGCGTCACGCGGCCGAAGTTGCGCAGAATCGTGCGCTTCTCGACGCCGATCAGATAGCCTCGGCCGGCTCGCTTCTCGACGATGAGTCCCGCCACAATCGGCAGCGGCATGTAGAAGAACGCGAGTGTGAGCTGGAACACGAGTGCGGCTGACCCGCTGATCAGGTCTGCGCCTGCGAGCCACAGCCCCAGACCCAGCAGGCAGGCGAAGCCGAATGCGATCGCGTAGTACTCGGCGACGCGGTTCCAGGCGACATGAGTGGGGGCGTCGCTCACGGGCGACGTCGGCGTTGCCGCCTCAGATGCGGCGGTCGTCTCGGCGGTTTCGATGAGAGATGACATGCAGGTTCCTCCTTTAGAGATTCGATACGTTGGCGAAGTCGCGCTGCTGCTCGGCTTTACGACCGGCGAGTGCGAGCCACAGCAGGATGACAAACGGCATGGCGACAGCGATGACTATCAGCGCCGGCGACAGCCACCAGGCGACAAAGTCAGTCCGGGCGGTGATCAGCGTCAGCAGCCACAGAAGCGAGCCGACCGATGCGAACAGTCCGGCGAAGCCGATGGTCGCTCCGCGAAGCAGTGGCGGGCGCTGACTCACGACCGACCACACCGCCCACGCGGTCGGGACGAGCGCCATCAGGAACAAGAAGCCGAACGCGGTTCCCTGATCCCAGAAGTTGTCGGCGACGCCCTGGAGGTTCCAGTGAGCCGGCAGCTGGGCGGGGAGCGTGTCGCGCAGCGCAATGTAGCTGATCAGTATCGCGAGCGTCATCGCCACGGGCACTGCGAGCGCTGCGGCGAATGCCCGCGACGGGGTCGAGTCGAACGGCATGTCCTCGGAGTCGGGCTCGATCAGGTTGAGGCGTACCGCGACGGCGCCCATATTGATGTCCCACCCCATACCAAACACCCGCGGCATCCAGATACGGGGGTCGCGGGGGTTCCAGAGGCGCTCGGCGACGCGCTCGGATGTGGGAACGCGCAGGTCGTAGGGGAGGCCAAGCACGTGGCCGGACCCGAAGGTGTTCGGGGCTTCGATGCGCACTCCCAGTCCCGCCGAGAACGACTCGGGCGATCCGAGTTCGGCGATGAGGCGCGCGACGTCGGCGGCGGTCGCATCGGTGCCGAGACGCTCGAGTAGGTGGCTTTGGACGTCGGCCAGCACGTCGTCGCGCATCTCGGCGTCGGCGGTTTGGAGAGCTGCGGTGACGTCGCGCAGGTAGGCGTCGGCTGCGTGGCGGGGCTCGCGGGGGAGCTCGGTGAGTGAGCGGATCGGCATCAGCGTGCATCTCCCATCAGAATCGCATCGACGGCGCGGGACACGGACGTCCAGGCCGCGGTCATCTCGGCGAGCGCGGTGTCGCCGGAGTCGGTGAGTTTGTAGTACTTGCGCGGCGGGCCTACGGGTGACTCATGCCACGTGGAGTCGATGACGCCGGCCTTCTTCAGCCGAGACAGCAGCGGGTAGACCGTGCCGGCGCTGATTGCCAGCTCGGGATGGGACGAGAGCTCCTCGACCAGCTGCGAGCCGTACATCTGCTCGCGAGCCAACAGGCCGAGAACGGCGACTTCGACCACGCCCTTGCGTATCTGGGAGACCCAGCTTTCCTGTTCGCGAACCACGATCAACGCCCTTCCGGTTGGCGCGCATGTGAGGCGCGCATGACGAGTCACGAGACCCGCCGCCGATAAGGGTACTGCAAGGTATCTTGCGATGCAAGGTAGCGGCGCAACACACGGTGCGGCGAACGGTGGGGGGGTGGTGCGCAGTGAGCGGGCGCGAGGAGGACGCCGCCTACAGCACCACGCGTGCGGCTATCGTCGGTTGACCGGTGAGCATGCGCCAGCCACGCGCGAACCAGATGCCAACCTTGGTGCCGAGCCCCGGCTCGCTCACCGCCGAGACGGCTACGACCGGTACGCGAACGAGCTCCCTGCCGCCCTGCGAGTAGACGATCTCGCCGACCTGGTCGCCAACTGCCACCGGCGCGTGAACCTTGGCGTCGAGGTCGACCAGCCGATCGACGGGACGGCTCGGGTCGAACTCGGCGACGGTCACCGAGGCGTCCGACGCGCGTGCCGTGACAGCACGGTCGAGATAGTCGGCGACCGGGACCGAGCCCACGGTCTCCTCGGCAGACGCGATCGCGGTTGCGGCGACTGCCGGGATGCGCGCGAGCGTGGCGTCGCCCTGCGCGATGACGACCTCGCCGAGCTTCTGGCCGGCAAAGACAGGGAGCGTGACAGTCTTGGCAAGCTTGAGCTCTTTGGTCACGGCGCCGGCGAGGTCGAAGACGGGCATCGTTGTCGTCTTCGCGAAACGCACCGCGACGCTTTTGGACGGGTTCGCTGCGAGGGCGACAGCGCCGACGGTTTCGGTCGCACTGGCGATCCGTTGCGGAGCATAGTGCTTGAAGCCCCAGTCCAGCAGTTTGGCGCACTCGGTGAACCGGGATCTGTTGGTCGCGCCGCCCAGTACGACGGCGGTGAGCGTGATGCCGTCGCGCTCGGCCGAGCCGACGAGCGAGTGTCCGGCGTCGCTGGTGAAGCCGGTCTTCACGCCCGTCATGCCGCGATACACGCCGAGCAGCTCGTTGGTCGCCTTGAGCCTCTCGGCTTTGCGCTTCTGGTACGCGGGCAGCGTCACGGAGCGGATGACGACGATCCGGCGGTACTCGGCCGACTTCATCGCGACCGCGGCGAGCTTGGCGATGTCATTCGCCGAGCTGTGATGGCCGGGCGCGTCCAGGCCGTGCGGGTTGATGTAGTGGGTGTCTTCGAGGCCGAGTTGGGCGGCCTTGTCGTTCATCCGCGCGACGAAGCGGGGTACCGTCGAGTCGACATGCTCGGCCAGCGCGATGGCGGCTTCGTTCGAGGAGGCGATCAGCGCGAGCTCGAGCAGTTCTCGGACGGTGACCGTCTCTCCTGCCACGAGGCCGACTCCGTCATCGACGCTCGCCGCTGCCTTTGAGATCGTCACCGTGTCGTCGAGACCGTCGTTCTCGAGCGCCAGTAGCGCCGTCATCACCTTGGTGATGCTCGCCATGGGGCGCTCGCTCGCCGGGCTTCGTCCCCACAGCTCGAGACCGTCGGCGGAGAGCAGCAGGCCGCTCTTGAACGCGACGTCCGGGGCCAGCGTCTGCGTGATCTCACCGGATGACAGCCGCACGCCGCCGATGGTGTCGGAACCCGCGCGCGAAGCCAGTGCAACGGAGGGTGCGAGCACAGACGCGCCGAGCGTTGCGACGAGAACGACCGCAGCGAACCACGGCCGGATATCACGAGCGCGCTGCTTCTGGCCGACGAACACGAGTCCTCCAGGGGCGATTCGGGTAAGGCAAGACTAGCAAATCTCACGCTCGCGATGCCCGCGCCTGCCCGCCTCTCTTGTACTCCCGTGCGCGGACGCTATGCTTTGCTTGCATCGGGTTCGCTCATTTCTGCATACCTGCGCCGAGAAGGAGCACGCATGGCTCGCGAAGACACATTCGACCACGTTCGCCGACACCTCGAAGGGTTGACCGACGAGCAGTTGGAGCAGCGCTTCTGGGGGCTGACCCAGCAGATCGTCGACCCGCTCGTGGATATGGCGGCGAAGCACACATCGCCCTCGGTCGAACGCAGCGTGCTCATGCGTATGGGACTCGACTCGCAGACGTGTGTCGCGATCGTCGCCGAGTGTGAGAAGCGCCGCCTTCTCGGCCATGGTGCGGGGCATGTGGTGCTGCACTGCATGACGCAGTGGGAATGCGACGCGCCGACCGCAGCCGCGAAACTGGCGGCAGGCGAGGGCTGGGACACGGTCGAGGCCAAGTGGGGAGGTGCGACGCGATGAGCGACGCGAAGAACTCCTCGGCGGGTATGGAGCCGTTGAAGCGTAACGAGAAGCTCGACGTCGTGGCGCTGCTGCAGGACCTCGAGAGCTACCGACCGCGTCGCAAGGGCTGGCACTGGCGCGAGCAGGTCGCCGACCAGCACCTCTACGAGTTTGACTACAAGCAGACATCCAAGGGCCTCAAGCAGTCGATTCCGCTGCCGGCCGCACACTACTTCGACGACATCGATCCGCAGCCGGACTGCGTGGTGACCACTGAGATCGCGTCGGGCCGTCCCGAGGACGACATCCGCCGCATGCGCATGGCCGCCTGGCACGGCGCCGACCACATGATGGTCATCCGCA
>CAYMAN010000064.1:0-7627 GCA_964388455.1 uncultured Eubacteriales bacterium | reverse complement strand
AGAGTAGAAGGAAACCCGTTCTCTATGCTCAAGACGGCTTCGGGGTCCCGCCCCCTAAAACCTTACACGCCCACAATGTACGTGCAGGGCCAGTGTTTTCCCAGCTCAGAGCGCTGTCAAAAGCCCGTGCGTCGTTGCACACAGCCCGCACGTCGCTGCCGACAGCTCGGTCGGCTACACCGATTCCGTCAGCGCTTCGATCTCTTCCGTCAGCGTGATCCACTCGTCTTCGAGCTGCGGAATGCGGATCTTGAGCTCGCTGAACTCCTTCATCGCCGTGTCGAACGCCTTCTGATCGCCGTACAGTTCGGGATCCGCCATCAGGTCGATGAGTTCCTGGTGGCGAGCCTTGGAAGTCGACAGATCCTTGTCCACCACAGAGAGTCGTTTCTTCACGTCGCGTGTCACGGCGTACGCACGGTTGCGCGCCTCTGCCTCTGCGCGCTTCTGCTCTTTGGTCTTTCGGACCGGCGGTGTGGTGGCGACCGGCGTGACCGGAGTGGCCGGCTGCACGGCGGCGGTGCTGCCGTGCTCAGCCGCGTCGGCACCGTGGACGCGTCGAGGCTCACCGCGCGTCACCTCGGCCTCCGCGCTCCCCTCACCCATCGGCGTGACCGAGGACTTCGCGGTGGTGGCCTCCCCCAGCTTCTGCTGGCGCTTGCCACCCTTGCCGCCCTTGGCACCATCATCCTTCGCCGCTGCCGCCGCGTTCTTTGCCGCGACCGCGGTCGTGACGCCCTTCTCGGCGGCCTCGCGCTGGGCGCGCTTGAAGAGGTAGTAGTCGTAGTCGCCGTCAAAGAGCGTGACCTTGCCGCCCCGGACCTCGACGATCTTGGTCGCGATGGCGCGGATGAGGTGGCGGTCGTGGGTGATGAGCGCGATCGTGCCCTCGTAGCGTATGAGCGCCTGCTCGAGCACGTCTGCGCTGGTGATGTCGAGGTGGTTGGTCGGCTCGTCGAGGCAGAGCAGCGGCGCGGGCTTGACCAGCATCTTGGCGAGCGCCAGTCGACCCTTCTCCCCGCCCGAGAGCACGCGAACCTTCTTCTCGACGTCGTCGCGACGGAACAGGAACGCCGCCGCAAGCGCGCGAACCTCGGACTGGCCCCAGCCGGGTGCCGCTCCGTCGATCTCCTGGTACACAGTGTTGTCGAGGTGCAGAGCCTGCAACTGATGCTGTGCGAAGTAGGCCACGTCGACGTTCATGCCCAGCTCACGGGTGCCCTCATCCGGCTTCAGGTCGCCGGCGAGCATCTTGAGCAGTGTCGACTTGCCTGCGCCGTTGGGGCCCACCAGTGCGACTTTGTCGCCGCGGTAGAGCGCGAAGTCGAGGCCCTGGTAGACGACGTTGTCGCCGTAGGCCTTGCTCACACCTTCGAGTTTGATGACCATCTCCCCGGTGCGCGGAGGCTGCGGGAAGCGGAACCTGACCGTCTTGCGCTCCTCAGGCAGTACGATGCGCTCGATCTTGTCGAGCTTCTTCTGGCGATCCTGCGCCTGCTTGGCCTTGGTGCTCTTGGCCTTGAAGCGCTCGACGAACGCCTCCATGTGCGCGATTTCCTTCTGCTGAGCGTCAAATGCGGCCTTGAGCTGCTCCAACGCCAGCGCTCGAGCTTCGAGGTACGCCGAGTAGGTCCCGTTGTAGCTGGTGACCTTGCCCAGATCGATCTCCGCAACGTGGTCGACCAGGTTCTCCATGAACGCACGGTCGTGGCTTACGAGGATGATCGCGCCTTCATATCCGCGCAGGAATCCTTCGAGCCACGTGACGGACTCGAGGTCGAGGTGGTTGGTCGGCTCGTCGAGCAGCAACACGTCGGGCTGACGCAGCAGCAGCTTCGCCAGTGCGAGGCGCATCTGCCATCCACCCGAGAACTCATCGGTCAGTCGCTCGAGGTCCGGCTCCTTGAAGCCGAGGCCAAAGAGCACCGAGCGTGCGTCGGATTCGATGGTGTAGCCACCCAGCGCTTCGAAGCGCTCGTGGAGGTGACCGTACTCGGCGAGCACGCGGTCCTGATCCTCGCCGGGCTCGCTGGCTTCGAGGTCCTCGGCGAGCACCTTGATGCGGTGCTCGAGCGAGGTCACCAGCTCGGCTGCGGTCAGCGCCTCTGCGAGAACGGTACGCCCGGCCATCTCGATGGCCTCCTGCTCGAGGTAGCCGACAACGGCGTCGCGAGCGAAGGTGACGGATCCGGAGTCAGGCGTCTGACGGCCGGCGATGATGTCGAGCAGCGTGGTCTTGCCGGCACCGTTGGGGCCGACGAGTGCGACGCGGTCGCGAGAACCGACGCGTAGACGCGCCTCCTCGAACAGTGTGCGGGCACCAAAAGACTTCGTGACGTTATCAAGTTGAAGAATCACTTGCCAAATACTCTCTTGTAGACTTTCACGGCATCGAGGAAGTCGGGGTAGTTGTTAGTGAACGTCTGGGACCCGTCTTTCCCGGTGAGGACGTAGTACAGGTAGTCGGTCTTGGCAGGATGCGCGGCAGCTTCGAGCGCCTTGGCGCCGGGGTTACTGATAGGGCCTGCGGGAAGCCCCGCGTGACTATACGTGTTGTGCGGCTTGCCGTCGTCGAGATCGCTTCTGTGGATGATGCCGTCCTGCGGCTCCATGCCGTAGAACACCGTTGAGTCGAGCTGAAGCTTCATGCGAATCTTCAGCCGGTTGTAGATCACAGATGCGACCAGCGGATATTCTTTATCGAGGTTCGTCTCCCGCTCGAGAATCGATGCGATCGAAACCACGTCGGTCACAGTGAGGTTCTTGGACTCCGCGTAGCCGAGGTCGACCTTGGCGATCTCTTCATCGAACTTGTCGAGCATCATCTCGACAACGGCCGTCTCGGTCGTGCTCTCTTTGACGCGATAGGTCGCGGGAAAGAGGAATCCCTCCATTGAGCCCGCGTGTGCATCCTTCAGGTATGGGTGCTCATCCGAGAACTGCCCGGCCCCCTTTAGGACCAGGTCGAGCATCGTGTCTTCCGAGAGTCCGGCGCGCTTGGCAAACCGCGCGGCGATCTGGCGTGCAGTGAAGCCCTCGGGGATCGGGACGTCGAAGTACTTGATGGTCGGCCCGGACTGTAGCTTTGAGATCACGACGTCGTTTGGCATGCCTGTGGCGAGCTGGTACTCCCCCGCCTTGAGTGTGCCGTCGGCCTCGGCACGACGTGAATCCAGGCGAAACATGTTCGCGTTGGAGACTACGCCCGCCTTGACCAGCATCGTGGCGATCCCAGAAGTCGATGCGCCCTTGGGTATGACGACGGTGACCGGCCGGCCTGCCTCAACGGTGTTCTCTGAACGCAGGAACTGGTACCAGCCGACAGCCGCAGCGACAGCGACCAGCACCAGCACGAGTGCGGTGACGGCTGCGATGATGCGACCGGCACCGGCGCGCTTGCGACGTCCGCCGCGAACGGGTCTGGGTCGAATAGTCTGGTCTCTCAAGAATTCTTCTCCGCTTCCGGGCATGCAGAAATCACGTACTGACTTTGCATAGGGTACAGCATGGGCCGCGGGTGAGCGGCCCCATGAACCAGTAGCACTAGTCGTGCCCGGTTTATGCGTCCTCGGGGAACAGCTGTAACATCGCCGCCACGACACGCGCGTCGTAGAGCGACCCGGCGTTGTGCCTCAGCTCGTTCAATGTGTCCTCTATGCTTGTCGCGTCACCGTGATAGGTGCGGTTGGTCATGCTGTCAAAGACCTCACACACCGCGAGGATCCTGGCCGAGAACGGAATCGCCTCGCCACGCAGGCCGGACGGGTATCCCGTGCCGTCCCAGCGCTCGTGGTGCCCGGCGATCGCCTTTTGCACCGTGACATCGAACTGTGCGACGGCGGCGATCTCTGAACTGATTCGTGGGTGTTGCTGGACGATCAACCGCTCCTCGTAAGTGAGCGGCTTGGATGCATCGGTGAAATCCCGCTCGAGCGTCATGATGCCTACATCGTGCAGAAGCCCCGCGAATCGCAGGTCCCTACGCTCCGATACGCTGAGGCCGAGCTTACGGCCCAATTCGCTTGCCAGGCTCGCGACACGGAGTGCGTGATCGGCGTAGTCCGGACGCTTGTCGCTGACGAGGTACTGAAGCACATTCAGCGTCCCCTCGAGCTGCGACTGCGACTCCGTCATCGACTCCTCGCGCTCGATCGCCAGCTCTACCATGCGACCCATGAGGCCGAGAGACTCAAGCTGCCGAGCGTGGAACTCGCGCTCCTGGTTCCACAGACACAGCACGAAGCGAAGCTCGCCGTTCACGCGCAACGGGACCGCCAGTGCGTGGCCGTCTGTGGGGCCCATGGTCTCAAGCAGCATCGGCTTGTCCTTGCCGGCGCATGCGAGCGCGACGTGCATCATCGCGCGGTCCGCGTCGTCTGCCATGGACTGGTCAGCGACGTATGAATAGTCCAGGTCCTCACCCATCACGCCCGCGGCGTCCGCCTTGTGCAGCGCGGCGGCTCCTGCAAGGACGTGATCGAGTCCCAACGCCAACCCCTCGACGGCCAAGGTCGATGCGGCGTCGTGCGAGAACGTCAGCCACTGAACCGTCTCAGCGAGGGAGTGATTGGCCTCCTCGGTCTCTTGCATCGCTTTGGCGACCTGGGCTTCCAGACGGCGCCGCTGGTCGACGATGTAGAGAAGCAGGGCGAGAACCATGCCTGCGAGAAGGATTCTGGTGACGTACTCACTCAGGGGGTTCGCCTTGGGAAGGGAAACGCCCATCTGTGCCAGGAAGAAGATCAGGAGGCCCAACACGATGAGAAGCGCAATCACCAGAATCGCGACGATGGTGTCCAATTGGCGACTGCGACGCTGACTGGAGCCGATAGATACCATTGTTTCCCCCGTCGAAGTGAGCCCCAACCACCATCCTGGTCACAGTGCTTTTGCACCAGTGTGGTCGCCTAGAACAGTACCGCATATTGGAAGTCGCCGACAGTGCCCGCACCCTCCCTCGGCTCACCGCTGACCCACGCCTGTGCGGCGTTGTACACTGTCTCCCTTACTGAAGAGTTAGAGAGGTAACGAGAATGCGTACTTCGACCTTCGCCCGCACCGCTGCGGCCGTTCTGATCGCCGGCCTGTTGCTTGTCACCGGGTGCTCCTCCAAGAGCGCTACGGAGCCCGAGACCCCCGCCACCCCCGCCGAGGTCAGCGCCGCTCCCATCAAGATCGGCACCCTGGCCACCCAAGATTCGCTCCCCCTGTGGGTCGCCGAGCAGAACGGCTACTTTGCAGAGGCCGGCCTCGACTCAGTTGAGATCCTGCCGTTCCAGAGCGCGATGGAGCTGCAGGCCGCGTTCTCCGCGGGCGCCATCGACGCGATGATGACCGACATCATGGTCGCCGCGAACCTGCACGCCTCCGGCACCAAAGTGGTCCTGCCGATGACGATGCTCGGGGCCACCACTGACCAGGGTCGCTTCGCGATCGTCGCCGCTCCCGGCCAGAAGTTCGCCTCGATGGCCGACCTGAAGGGCGTGCCCGTAGGCACCGCCTCACTCACGATCACCGAGTACGTCCTCGACAAGCTGATGGAAGAGGCCGGAGTCGCCTCTGCAGACGTCAAGAAGGAAGAAGTCGACAAGGTCCCCGTACGCTTCCAGCTGCTGATGTCGGGCAAGCTGAAGGCCGCATCGCTGCCCGAGCCGTTTGTCTCACTCGCTGAGAAGCAGGGCGCCAGTGTCGTACCCGGTGGCGACGACACCAAGGCCAAGAGCAACATCTCGCAGAGTGTGCTCGCCGTGAACCGCACGTTTGCAGACACCGAGGCCGGAACCGCCACGGTCGCCGCACTGCTCAAGGCGTGGGACAAGGCCGTTGCCGACGTAAATGCGGACCCGGCTTCCTTCCGCTCCACGCTCGTCAGCAAGGCGCGTCTGCCTGAGCCGCTCGCGGCCGACTTCGCAGTCAGCTCGTACCCGACGGCCACCGCACCCACCGAGGCGCAGCTGCAGGCGGTACTGGACTGGATGAAGGCCAAGGGCTACCTCAAGGCCGAGGTCACACCCGCAGACCTGCTCCCGTAAGGTCAGACCAGCAGCATCCCCAGCGCGAAGAACACCGAGAACAGGAGCGCCGTTTGACCCGTCAGTGCCAAGGCGCGGTTGAGCGGCGTTCCTGCTAGTGTGGCGACGATCCGCCAGGTCATCACGGCGAGCGGCGCGGAAAGCCAGCTCGCGAACGCGTACACAGGCAGGATCCGCAACGCGACGCCCACGGCCACGACCGCGTATGCGCCCGCGACGCACAACGCGTACTCGAGCCGCGTGTAGCGCACGCCCACGCGTACGGCGACGGTGCGTTTGCCCGCGACTCTGTCCTGCTCGATGTCGCGCAGGTTGTTGACCACGATGATCGCGGTGATCAGCAGGCCCACCGGTACCGACATGAGCCACGCAGCGGTGCTGGTGGCGCCTGACTGCACCCAGTACGTGCCCACCACGGCCGTCACGCCAAAGAACAGGAAGACGAACACCTCTCCCAGCCCGTGATACCCCAGCGGCCACGGCCCTCCGGTATACGCGACGGCTGCGACGATCGCCGCCACGCCGATCACGAGCACCATCGGCCCGCGCACCCACGTCAGGTAGAAGCCGATCGCCAGAGCGGTGAGCAGCACGACCTTCATCCCCGTCTTGACCTGCTTGCGGCTGAGCAGCCCGGACTGCGTCACGCGCGTCGGCCCGAGTCTGTCCGCCGTGTCAGCGCCACGCTCGTCGTCGTAGACGTCGTTGGCGAGGTTGCTGCCGATCTGCAACAGCACAGCGATGACGAGCGCCGCCACAGCCGGTCCCGCCGAGAAGACGCCGTCGTAGGCGGCCAACGCGGTCCCGACGATCACGCTGGCAGCAGCCGCCGGCAGCGTCTTGGGGCGAATCGCGAGAAGCCACACCTTAAGCGGGCCGGGGGCGGAGGTCTGAGGTGCCGTAGAAGAGGTCTCGGCATCGGTGGAGTGCATGGCGCGTCCTGTTCGCTCGGGCTAACTACCTTGCCGTCTATCCTGGGCGTGTAGACGAGCCTCGAGCAGAATCGCGGCGGCCTCTCGCTGACCTGACATCAGAATGTCGGCCGATGCTCTCTCCAGCGCAAGACTGAGTCTCTCGGCCAACGTCTTCTGTGCACCCAAGAGAATCTGCGCTGCTGCCTCTTGGCGCGAGAGCACATCGGCAGCCCATTCGTCGTGATCCGCTTCCACTTGCTCACCCTGGGCATCCGGGAGGCGTTCTGCCGCGCGGACGGCCCTGTCCTTGGAACGCGTAGCGTCGTCGATATCACCAAAGAGGAGGTCGACAGCGCGTTGCTGCTCCTCCAGAAGGAGCATTACCGCTTCACGGTGTGCATCATCAAGGACCGCCTGAGCCTCACGCGCGGAGTCGGCGAGCACACCCTTCGCTCGATCCCGCGATTCCCGCAGCAGCTCGCTGTCCGACAGCTTCGAATTCACAGGACCTCCTACGACGACGACAGTAAGAAACGTACCCACAACCGTGGGCGTATAGCCTCCTACCAGTGGAAAGGCCCCTTCGAACTCTTAGAAATGGAGTCCTCCGGGGCCTTCAGATACCAATGGTGGGCGATGTAGGATTTGAACCTACGACTTCTTCCGTGTGAAGGAAGCGCT
>CAYMAN010000063.1:0-7863 GCA_964388455.1 uncultured Eubacteriales bacterium | reverse complement strand
ACCAGCACGCGGCGCTGGCGCTCGAAGCGAGCGGGCGCGGGCGAGCCGGAAAGCAGCGAGAGCGTGGCCAGCAGCAGGTCGGTGGCGGCCAGACCGTGCACCGAGTCGAGCACCGTGTACGGCGTCCCAAAGCGGCCGTGCAGCGTGCGCGCGACCCCTTCGAGCGACGCGCCGATCACGACCGTGTGCGAGCTCTCGCCCAGCGCGCGGATGTCGGCGAGCGAGGTACCACCGGTCGCGAGCGCCGAGAGGCCCTGGCGGCTGCCATCGAGCGCTCCCAGGTCCGGAAGCAGCGTCGGCTGCAGGCCGAACTCCTGGCAGGTGTCGCGGAGCCAGACCGCGTCGCCGGGGGTCAGGTGCGCCCCTGCGAGGATCGTGATGCGGTCGGGATCGGGGTGCGAGCAAGCGCCGCCGTCCAGGCCGGCCGGCAGGTCCTCCGCCAGCTCAGCCAGCGCGGCGACGGTGGCGGCGTAGCCCTCTTCCAGCCCCCCGTCGTAGTCCGCGGCCTGCACGGCCATGACGGTCGGCTCCCACTGCGCGTCGAACCTGTGAGCCAGCGCGTGTATGTCCTCGCCTTTGACCTCCGTGAGCGCACCGGAGATGAGCGCGACCAGTTCGGGGCGCTCGCCTGCGGGCTTCTCGGCGAAGGGGCGGATCGTCTTCTCGGCGGCTTCGTCACTTCCGAGGACGACCTCCTCGGTGAAGAGCTTGGTGGTGGCCAGCGCGATGGGCTCGTTGAAGTGGCGGATCATGAGCACACGACCCAGGAAGCTGCAGCCCTGCGCGGCGTGGAGCACCGGCAGCGTGGCGTCGATGCCCTGCAGCGCGAGGATGGCGCCGACCGTCGGGGCGTTCTTGAGCGGATCGATGACGGCGGTGCGTTCTTCCTTGCGGACGGGTGTGGGCTCGGTCGGCGCGGCGCACTGCACGAGTGCTGCGGTGGCCTGAGCCTCGTAGAAGCGGATGGATTCGTGCAGGTCGTGCGCGACGTTGACCAGTCCGTCGTAGCCCGCGTAGGCGTGCTCGCGCTCCTGGTTCACGTCGATGAAGGACCAGCCTTCCTTGGCGGCGAGGTAGCGGTTGCGGCCACCGGCCACGAGCAGGTCGGCGCCCTCCTCGGCGAAGAGTCGGCGGATGACGGCCGGCGAGATGTCTTCGATGAGACGGACGTCGGGGCCGAGGATGGCGCGTACCTTCTCCTCGTCCTCGTGCGACGACTTCTTGGTGCCCACAGCGAGGATCTCCACGCCCAGATTGAGCAGCGCGCTCGCCATCGACCAGCTCTTCACGCCGCCGGAGTACAACACCGCCTTCTTCCCGCGAAGCGCGGCGGCGTACGGCGCCAGCGCCACGGCCAGAGCGGCCTCTCGGCGAGCGATGACCTCCTCGACCCGCGCGGCGACCCCGACGGCTTCCGGCGAGACCGACTCCAGCACCTCGGCGATGAGCCGTAGCGACTTCGCAGTCTCCGTGGCGCCGAAGAACGACACCTCCACGCTGGGCATCCCATAGCGCCGAGACAGTGCGGCTGCGACGTTGATGAGCGCCCGGCTGCACACGACGACGGCGGCCTTGGCCCGGTGCGCGTAGCGGATCTCCTCGAAGCGAGCGTTCCCGGTCACGTGGCTGAGGATGCGGATGCCGCACTCCCGCAACAGCGGCTCGACCAGCTCCATGTCGCCAGCGACGTTGTACTCGCCGATCAGCACGATGTCCGTTGGCGTGGTGCAGACCGGCTCGGCGGTGCCGATCACGTGCTCGACCAGCACCTCGCCCGCGATGCGGTTGCCGAGGTTCTTCGGCCCCACGAAGCCCGGAGCGCTGACCGGAATGACCGGCACCCACAGCTCCGCGGACAGCTTCTTGCAGGTGGCCTCGATGTCCTCGCCGATGAGCCCGGTCACGCACGTGGCATAGACGAAGACCGCGGCGGGTTTCTCGGCGGCCACGACCTCTCGGACGGTGGCTTCGAGGCGCTTCTCGCCCCCGTAGACGATATCGAGCTCTGACATGTCGGTGGTGAAGCCTCGGCGGTGCAGGTCGCCGGCGGTGGAGTGCACGCCGCGGCCCTCCCACGCGTTGCCGGCGCAGTTGATGGGGCCGTGGACCACGTGAGCGGCGTCGGCGATGGGCATCAGCACGATCGCTGCCCCATCGAACGCGCAGCTCTCTCCGCCGCGGGACCTGCACAGCTTGTGCTTCACGTCGGCGTTGCATCCGGCCCCGAGCAGCTTGTCGAGGGATATGGACATGTCGTCGCCTCGTCCCGGATCTCTAGCGGACCAGGTCGAAGGACGCGGAGTCGGTCGCGATCGCCTTGCGGTCCATCTCGTCGAGGATGAGGTTCACGATGTCCGTGAGCAGGTTGTTGGCGCCCTCGTAACCCAGAATGGTGCGCTTGTGCAGGTGGTGGCGGTCGAAGAGCGGGAAGCCGACGCGGAAGAACGTGGTGCCGGTGTCCTTCCACAGGAACTTGGCGTTGCTCGGCCCCATGAGCAGGTCGACCGGGTTGGTGAACATGAGCGAGCGCAGGTGCCACATGTCCTTCTTGTTGTGGATGGTCGCCTCGTCGCCGAAGGGGGAGGCGGCGAGCATTGCCTCGGCGGCCTTCTTGAACTTCTTGTCGCCGTTGGTGCACACGATGTGGACCGGCTTCATGCCGATCTCCAGCGCGAAGCTGATGAGTCCGAGGAGCACGTCGGGGTCGCCCACCATCGCGAGGCGCTTGCCGTGCACGTAGGGGTGCGAGTCGACGATCGCGTCGACGGCGCGGGCGCGCTCCAGTTCGAGCTCGGCCGGCACGCACTTGCCGCTGATCCGGGCCACCTCGGCGAGGAACGCATCCGTCGCGTTGAAACCGATGGGCTCGCCCACGGCCACGTACTCCTGCTGCCACTGCTTGGTGATGAGCTCGCCGGTCTTGGCGCTTGCGGCGCGCTGCAGCGAGATGGTGGCGGTGGCGTTCACAGCGTCGGCCGCATCGGCGAGCGTGGTGCCGCCGGTGGGATACAGGTCGTAGTGGCCGGTGTTGCCGGAGTCCACGACGTCGCTGTAGTCGGCAAGCATCGTGAAGTCGACGCCCATGACCTTGAGCATCCGCTTGATCTCACGCAGGTTGCCGGCATAGCCATCAAAGCCCGGGATGATGTTGATCCTGCCGTTCTTCTCGCCCGGGACCGAAAGCTCCTCGAGGATGCCCCTGAGCATGCCGTCGTACCCGTTGAGGTGGCTACCCGAGAAGCTGGGGGTGTGCGCGAACGGCACCGGCATCTCCTGCGGAACCGCGCCCGCGTCCTTCGAGTTGGTGATGTAGGCGCGCAGGTCGTCGCCGATGACCTCGGCCATGCACGTGGTGGAGACCGCGATCATGTCGGGGTTGTAGAGCGCGTTGCAGTTCTCGAGGCCCTCACTCATGTTCGACATGCCGCCGAAGACGGCCGCGTCTTCCGTCATCGAGCTCGAGACGGTCGCGATCGGCTCCTTGAAGTGGCGCGACAGGTGGCTGCGGAAGTACGAGGTGCAGCCCTGTGAGCCCTGCACGAACGGCAGCGTCTTCTCAAAGCCGAGTCCGGCGAGCACGGCGCCCAGCGGCTGGCACGCCTTGCAGGGGTTGATGACGACGCCTTCTCGGGCGAAGTTGAGCTCCTGATACTCCACCGTCTGCGTCCACGCCGAGACACGGTCGATCTCAGCCTGCGCGCAGGGGTTCTCGAACTCCTTCTTCGCCTCGAACTGCGCCTGGTACTCAGGCTGCGCGAACAGGTCGTTGTGGTCCTTGATTTCCATGTCTGGCCTCCTAGCTGGCCTGAAGCTCGGCCGGAGCCGCGCACTGGGTAGAGGTCACGTCGCGCACGAGTCCCCACACGGGGCTGTTCACGGTCATGTCCATGTCACGGGCGAAGATCTTGAAACCGTCGAAGCCGTGGTACGGACCGGAGTAGTCCCACGAGTGCATCTGGCGGAAGGGGACGCCCATCTTGTGGTAGGCGTACTTCTCCTTGATGCCGGAACCGACCAGGTCTGGCTTGAGGCGCTTGGTGATCTCTTCGAGCTCATACGGGGTCGCGTCGTCGACGATGATCGAGCCCTCAGCCATGAGCGGGTACGTGCGGTTGTACTCGTCCTTGTGGCCGAACTCGTAGCCGGCGGCGATGATCTCCATGCCCAGGTCCTCGTAGGCGCCGATGACGTGCCGAGGACGCAGGCCGCCCACGTACAGCATCACGGTCTTGCCCTCGAGCAGCGGCTTGTACTGCGCGATGATCGCGTCCATCTCGGGTCGCATCTTTTCGATGAGTGCCTCACCGTTGGCCTTGATGGTGTCGTCGAACTGCTCGGCGATCGCGCGGATCGACTCGTAGATCTTGGTCGGGCCAAAGAAGTTGTACTCCACCCATGGCACGCCGTACGTGTCCTCCATGTGGCGGCAGATGTAGTTCATCGAACGGTAGCAGTGGATGAGGTTGAGCTTGGACTTGGGCGCGTTGGCGAGCTCCGCCATGGTCGCGTCGCCGGTCCACTGCGCGATGACCCGAAGGCCCATCTCCTCCAGGATCCGCCGAGAAGACCAGGCGTCTCCGCCGATGTTGTAGTCGCCGATGATCGTGACGTCGTAGGCGGTCGTCTCGATGTCGGTGCCCTGCTTGTCGAAGACGTGGTCGCGGATAGCGTCGTTGGCGATGTGGTGTCCCAGCGACTGCGAGACGCCGCGGAAGCCTTCACAGCGCACCGGGACGACCGGCTTGCCGATGTCGGCGGTCTTGGCCTTGGCCACGGACTCGATGTCGTCGCCGATGAGCCCGACCGGGCACTCGGACTGTACCGAGATGCCTTTGGCGAGCGGGAAGAGCCCGTCGAGCTCGTCGACGATCACGGCGAGCTTCTTGTCGCCGCCGTAGACGATGTCGCGCTCCTGGAAGTCGCTGGTCACGTGCATGGTCGCGAAGTTGTCGACGCCCGACTCGCCGTTGGAGTAGTTGCGGCGGCTCCAGTTCGAGTAGGCGCCGCAGCCCACCGGGCCGTGGCTGATGTGAATGACGTCCTTCACGGGGCCCCACACGACACCCTTGGACCCGGCGTACGCACAACCACGAACTGTCATGACGCCCGGCCGAGACTTCACGTTGGACTTGACCGCGCAGCTCGAGCAGTCGGAGGGGTCGTTGGGCTTCATGTGCAGAGCGCGATCGGCACGGGCCTTCTCGGGATACACCGAGAGGATCTCGTCGATCACCTTCTGTGTCTGGTTGATCTTTGCGGATGTGGTCGTCATCTACGCCACCGCCACGGGCTCGTCGACGATGTCGGCCTCCATGATGCCGAACTCCATGAGGAGCTCTTCAAGCTCGTCCATGCTGATCGGCGTGGGGATGACGAAGTTGGTGTTTTCGGCGATCTTCTTGGCCAGCGTGCGGTACTCGTCGGCCTGCGTGTGCTCCGGGTTGTACTGGATGACGGTCTGGCGGCGAAGCTCGGCGCGCTGGACCTCGTTCTCGCGGGGGATGAAGTGGATCATCTGCGTGCCGAGCTTGTCGGCGAGCGCCATGATGAGCTCGTCCTCGCGGTCGGTGTTGCGAGAGTTGCAGATGAGCCCGCCCAGGCGGATACCGCCGGAGTGAGCGTACTTCAGGATGCCCTTGGCGATGTTGTTGGCTGCGTACATGGCCATCATCTCGCCGGAGGTGACGATGTAGATCTCCTGCGCCTTGCCCTCGCGCATCGGCATCGCGAAACCGCCGCACACGACGTCGCCCAGTACGTCGTAGAAGACGAAGTCGAGGTCGTCGGTGTAGGCGCCTTCCTCCTCGAGGAAGTTGATGGCGGTGATGACGCCACGGCCGGCGCAGCCCACGCCGGGCTCGGGGCCGCCGGACTCGGCGCACTTGATGTCCTTGAAGCCGGACTGCAGCACCTCCTCGAGCTCGAGATCCTCGACCGAACCGGCATCGCGCGCCATATCCATGACCGTGTTCTGCATCTTCTGGTTGAGTATCAGGCGAGTGGAGTCAGCCTTGGGGTCGCAGCCGACGATCATGACCTTCTTGCCGGCCTCTGCGAGCGCAGCCACCGTGTTCTGAGTTGTGGTCGACTTGCCGATGCCACCCTTGCCGTAGATTGCGATCTGTCGAATCATTGCTCCTCCTTCAAGCCGTCTGGCGGGCTGAAAACCCGAACTAGGTGGCTTGCTGAAGCGCAACGACCGTGCCACTTCCAATACCGCTCTGACCTGCGGTTTTGCTACTTCAGCAGGGAGCCGGCACGACGCTTTGGGAGGGTGGTGCGACACAAATGTCGCGTTGTTGCCGCGGTGTTTCCGGGCTGGCCGGAGTCACCGCCGCGAACGGCTCGCTCGCCTACTCCTCGGCCCCAAAGCACTCGTCGTAGCTCGGACACGCCGAGCAGCTCGGTCGCGTTCAACCGTGGAAGCCGGGCCATCCGCACAGACGCTTGTAGAGGTACTTCTTCCAGCGCATGTCCTTGGTGTTGCCGGCGGCGAGCTCGGGGAAGTGGGTCTCGAACAGCGCGCGGAGTTCCACTCGGCTGGCGAAATGCATCGCGCGCCACAGGTGTCCCTCAAGCAGTGAGCCGCGCGCGATTGCATCCGCCGCAGCAGCAGCACACGCATCCCCTGGTTCAGCGGACTCCATGAGCAGCCCTACGATGCCCTCGTATTCGGTGCGGCGGTTTACGGGGATGTCGGCCGGAATCTCCATGCGCGGAGTATAGGGGCCCCTCATTGCCGAGAGGTTTCCTGACACTCGCTCAGGCCCTGCGCAGCGCCTCGGCGAATGCGGGTGGTAGTCCGGCTGCGACGACCGCCTCGGCGACTTCCTCCACGTCGTATGCAACGCGGTGCACCAGCGCTCCGACCCACACATCGCTCTGCCCGACAACGGCGACCGCCTCGTCGCTCTGCGCGGACTCGCGCACCTGCACTTCCGGACCGATCAGCAGCTCAACCCACGCAGCACGCGGATCGCCGTCCTTGGGTTTGCCCACCGAACCGCTGCTCACGTAGTGGACACCACCTTCCGACCCGGCCAGTGATCGGTGGTACGGAATGTGGATGTGGCCGACGCACACGACGTCAGCGTTACCCTGCTCAGCGAGCCTGGCGAGCTGCGCGTTATCCCGGTCAGGGAGCAGGTACTCGTTGATCTTGCGCGGGCTGCCGTGCGCGAGTAGCACGCGCACGCCTTCGTGCTCGAGGCGGATGTCGTCCGGCAGAGCGGCGAGCCACTCGTGATCCGCATCATCGAGCGCCGCATCGGTGAACGCGTACGACTCAGCGCCGTCGGATTTCGCCTGCTCGGTGACGTAGTAGCAGCCGCACCCCCCGCGACGATTGCCGATGCCGTCGTCGTAGTTGCCGCGAATCGTCGGGATGGCCGTCTCGCGGAGCCTGCTGATGACGCCGCCGGGATCGGGACCGTAGCCCACCAGATCACCGAGGCAGTAGGCCTCGGTGACACCGCACGCATCGATGTCGGCGAGCACGACGTCGAGCGCCGGCAGGTTGGCGTGGATGTCCGAGAACAGGGCGATCCGCCGCAGGCCAGACATCCTAGTCCTCCTTCAGCATGGTGTTCACAGCGCAGCCGTCATCCATGACCGCAGCGGCCCTGTCGGCCTCGCCGAGCAGTTCGGCTTCGAGCGGCTCGGGCTCATCTGCGAAGTAGCGGCGCTTGAACGCGAGCGCCACGTTCACCAGTCCGATGAGCACGGGCACCTCGACCAGCGGCCCGATGACCGCGGCGAACGCAGCACCGCTGTTGATGCCAAAGACCGCGACGCAGACGGCGATGGCGAGCTCGAAGTTGTTGGAGCCGGCGGTGAACGCGAGCGTGGTGGTCTTGGCGTAGC
>CAYMAN010000062.1:0-8115 GCA_964388455.1 uncultured Eubacteriales bacterium | reverse complement strand
CATGAACGTCTCCGAGACTTGGATGTAGCGCTGGTAAAGAGTTTGCTCGGGTACAAGCGTCCTAGTCATTATCCCCGAGTCGCCCGTACTCACCCGAACAGATATGACAACAGCAAGACATTCCGGTACGAATCGGGAAAACACGGACGGTCGGTGAACCACCCACAAGCATTTCCGGATTGCGATTTAGATACCCCATGGGGTATGATTTGGACGAAACCTCATTCTCCAAGGAGACGTGCATGAAGAAAGCGCTCATCTGGATCGTGCTCGCGGTGGCCGTTGTGGCCGGCATCGCTCTGGCATTTCGTCCCAGCGGCGGTGGCATCCGCACGGTCGATGAAGCCGGTGTGACAAAGGCGCAGGCGGCCGGGGCTCAGGTCGTGGACGTCCGCACCGGCGGGGAGTATCAGCTGGGACACATCCCCGGTGCCATCAACGTCCCCGTCGACGAGATCGCACAGACCGCTGCGAGCTGGGACAAAGCCAAGTCATATGTTGTCTACTGCGCGACTGGCTCGCGTTCCGCGGACGCTGTAGCGACTATGCAATCAATGGGATTCACCAACATCGACCACTTCGACGCTGGCATCCAAGCCTGGACCGGTAAGCTCGACACCGGCGAGGAAAAGGCGGCTGGCACCATCGAGACCGCCGGCAAGCCGGTCATGCTCGAGTTCTACACCAACAGTTGACCCGCGTGCATAAAGATGAAGCCCCTGGTCGAGGGGCTAGAGAAGACCTACAAGGACAAAGTCGAGTTCCGTATCCTGAATGTCGAGGATGACCAGGACGCAATCGCGCTGGCCGGGAAGCTGGGCGTGCAGTACGTTCCCACGTTCATCTTCGTGACCGCTGATGGCGTGACCTCGAAGACCCTCGTCGGCGAGCAGTCCGAGGCAACCATGAAAGCGGCATTGGACGCGCTTCAGTAGCGGCCTACCGCATGTGGAAGAGGTTGCCACCGTCGTTCATCATGCGTATCACACCGAACGGCTCCCCACGGGAGCCGTTCGTCATCTCTTGGCGCTGGACCGCAGTTGCAGGCGTTCTCGGCGGGTAGGAAACCAGCACATCGGTTTTCGACCGAGAAGGCAGCAGAAGGCCATCACGCGCCGGACACGTGGTGGACCGGGCACAACCCCAGGAGACTCGGGGACGCGGCGCATCATCGGACCAGCCGCCGTTCTCCGGAAATGACGCCTAAACGGCAGCCCTGGGTAACGCGAAGGCCTTCTCGATCAGGTGGTGCCGGAACACGTCAGCAGCCGCTCCCACACGGAGGCTGACACACAGAAGAGGCGGCCATCCCGGAGGATAGCCGCCTCTTCTTCTGCGCTCGCTACGCCGCTGGGTCGCACGCGTACGGGCCAGCTTGAACTACAGCGCCTCGGGACCGGTCTCGCCGGTACGGACGCGGATGACCTGCTCGACCGGTGAGATGAAGATTTTGCCGTCGCCGATGCGTCCGGTACGTGCCACCTTCACGAGAACGTCGGTGACGTCTTGGACCTCATGGTCGTGGACGACTGCGACAAGGGACACCTTGGGGAGCAGGTCGATGACGTACTCCTCGCCTCTCCACTGCTGAACGATGCCCTTCTGGGCGCCATGACCCTTGACCTCGGTGACGGTCAGGCCCTTGTGACCCAGTGCGACGAGCGCGTCCTTGGCGGCCTCAAGCCGTTCCGGGCGAATGATAGCCTCGACTCGCTTCATGGTTACGCCTCCTTTCCGGCGGCGTGTGCGCCGATGCCGTCGGTCATGGAACTGGTGGTGACGAAGTCGGCGTAGCCCAGGACGCCCATCTCTGTCGCGTCCAGGCCGGCGATCTCATCGGCGGCCGAGGAGCGCAAGCTGAAGAACTTCTTCTGGATGCTGAAGAAGATGTAGAAGAGGCCGAACGCCCAGCAGGCCGCGACCACTCCGGCGATGATCTGGGCAACGAGCTGGCCGGGATCGCCGTAGAACAGGCCGGTCACGCCACCGTCGATGCCGTTGAAGCCCGCACCGTAAGAGCCATCTGCGAACAGGCCGAGAGCGAGCATGCCCCACAGGCCGTTGACGCCGTGAACCGATGAAGCGCCCACCGGGTCATCGATCTTGAGCGTGCGCTCGATGAAGATGACCGAGAAGACGACCAAGACGCCGGCGATGCCACCGATGATGACTGCAGCCCACGGTGCGACGAAAGCGCAAGGAGCGGTGATGGCGACGAGACCCGCGAGCGAGCCGTTGACCGCCATCGAGGGATCGGGTTTTCCCCACATCTTCCACACCACGAACAGCGACGTCATCATTCCGGCGCAACCAGCGAGCAGGGTGTTGCCGACGATGATGGAGAAGCGCATGTCGCCCGCGGACAGGGTCGACATACCGTTGAAGCCAAACCACCCGAAGAACAGGATGATCGTACCGGCGATGGCCATCGGGATGTGGTGACCCGGAATGGCGACCGGAGTCCCGTCAGCTTTGAACTTGCCGAGGCGCGGACCGATGATGATCGCACCCGCCAGTGCCGAGAACCCGCCGATCATGTGAACCACCGATGAGCCTGCGAAGTCGAGCGCCCCGTGGCCCAGACCGAACGTCGAGCCCAGCTGTGACAGCCAGCCGCCGCCCCAGATCCACATGCCGTAGATCGGGTACACGACGGCCGCCATGAAGACGCCCATCGGGATGAATGCTGAGAACTTCCAGCGCTCGGCCATGGATCCAGTGACGATCGTGGCGGCGGTGTCCATGAAGACGAGCTGGAAGAGAAAGAACGCGAAGATGCCTACGTCATAGGTACCGTCGCCGAGCGAGCCTACGAAGAAGCCCTTAAAGGCGAAGAGGCCGAAGCCGACGGCGGGAGCGAACATCTTGTCGAGAGCCTCGACGCCGCCCAGAAGGCCGATGTTGCCAAAGCCGCCGAACTGCAGGGCGAATCCGACCGCCCAGTAGGTGAGGGCGCCTACGCCAAAGACGATGAAGTTGGTCATAGCGACGTGTGCGGAGTTCTTCGCACGACAGAAGCCGGTCTCAACCATCATGAAGCCGGCCTGCATGAAGAAGATCAGGAACACGCCGACCATGACGAAGAACATGTTGACGCCGATGGTCAGGTGACCGAGCCCGGCGCCGAGCTCCTCGAGCGTCGGAGCGCCTGCGGTCGCCGCGGCAACCGAGTTGATGTCACCGGTGGCAGCACCGGTGGGGTCGCCAGCTGCAGCCAGTCCGGTCAGTAGCGCAAACGCGACGATGGTGAGCAGGATCGTTCTGACTGCCGACCGCTTGACGATGTCCGGCATTCTGCCGGCGACGGCTGAGGGATCGAAGAACCTCGCGAGAAGTGACTTCAACGCCTACACCTCCTTGTAGAAGGGTGTGATCGCGGGTGCGAATCACATCGGGGGGTACAAGCGCCGTACGTCATTGGACGGCGATTCCGGTCGCTGCGCGGGGCTTCCGGACGACTGATGAGCGTCGTAGAGCAACCGTAGGCCGCGCATGTTTCCAGGTTGATTCCATGCCGAGAAGCGCCTGTTAATCTCACGTTTCCAGCCGCTCACCGTCTCTTCACAGCCGTCCGAAGCACTCGCAACGACCTCGAAACGACACCGTGCTAAGGTGCGGGAAATGGCCCCGGACGAGGGTGAGCGTCATGGAGACAGAGGCGTCCAGAGTGCTCGTGAGTCTGTTGGTGGTCTTTGCCGCCGGCAAGTTGATGGGCGAAGTCTTCGAGTGGCTCAAGCAGCCTGCGGTGATCGGTGAGCTCGTAGCCGGCATCATCATCGGCCCGGGAATGCTGGCGTGGGTCGCCCCTTCTGAAACCCTGTCCACGGTGGCGACAATGGGCGTGATCCTGCTCATGTTCGCGGTCGGCCTCGAGACTCGTCCCTCTGCGCTCTTCAAGGTCGGCGGTCGCGCGTTCGTGGTCGGCGCAGTCGGCATCGTTTTACCGTTCGCGGCGGGTTACTCGTTCGGTGCCGCGCTCGGCTACGCAGGGCCTGAAGCCATGTTCATCGGGACAGCGCTCGTTGCCACCTCGGTGGGAATCACCGCACGCGTGCTTGCCGATCGCGGCTTCCTGACCACCGTCGAGGCGCGCATCATTCTTGCCGCAGCAGTCATCGACGACGTTCTCGGCATGCTCGTCCTGTCCCTGGTCGTGGGGGCATCCAAGGACGGGGTCGACGCCGCTCATATGGGGATTCTTGTCGCGCAGGTCGTGGTGTTCGTTGGCTTCGAGCTGTTTGTCGCGCCTCGCCTCGTACAGAAGCACGCGCACTGGCTCGATCGTCTCAAAATGCCAAACGCGGGCTTCGTGGTCGCTCTCATAGTGATGCTGGCGATGGCGGCTCTCTCGGAAGTCATCGGACTAGCCGGAATCGTCGGGGCGTTCTTCGCGGGCATGATGTTCGCCGAGACGGAGGACCGCTGGGAGCTCTCTCGGCAGGCGCGACCGCTCTACGAGTGGCTGGTGCCGTACTTCTTTGTGGTGACCGGGATGATGGTGAAGCCCTCCGAGTTCATGTCCCCCGAGATACTGGTGCCCGGGCTCATCCTCGCGGGCATCGCAATTCTCACGAAACTCGTCGGTTGCGGACTTGGAGCGGCCGGGCTGGGATGGAAGCGGATGGTGGCGATCGGAATCGGGATGGTTCCGCGTGGCGAGGTCGGCCTGATCGTCGCCTCAACGGGGCTTGCGGCTGGCGTGGTCAGCACAACGACCTACGGCATGATCGTGTTCGTGGTCATTGCCACCACAGTTGTTGTGCCCCCAGCGCTCGCCGTGGTGATGCCGTGGGCAACCGGAGCCCAGCCGACCGCGCCCGTGGACATCGACGGCGACGACGTCATCGCATAGTCGCCGCGCACCATCGCGCGTACGGGCTTCAATAGTGGGCGTCGCCGCTCACCCCGCACCGTCTGCCGCTCGTCCGTGAGGCCGTTGCACCGCTCACCGACCCCGGGACACCGCCCAACACCGCTTGGTCAGCCGCTCGCCCTGCGCGGTCCGCGCAGCCCCTCGCTTCGTCCTACCTTTCTCATGTATCCGTGTCGCGCGGTTCGCGCGGGCGGTCTGCACTGAACAGAGGAGAGGTGAGGTGGATGAAGGCTTGTATCAAGGGAGCGGCCGAGGACGTCAAGGCCGGGGACATCCAGGAAGTATGCATCGACTTCGACCGAATCCTGCTCGCAACCGATGGCTCTGAGCCCGCGGTTCTCGCGACGCAGTATGCGGTCACGCTGGCCAAGACCTACGGTGCCAGCATTCTTGCAATCTATGTCGACGATGGCGTAGACGCTCTGCAGCTTCCCGAGGAAATCGAAGGCGATGACTCGTGGGAGGGTTACCACCCCTCAGTCAAGGGACTCGGCGTGGCCAAGCTCATGGCCGAGCGCAACGACGTTCCTGTCGAGGTCAAGATCATTCGCGGCGGAGTCGCCAAGAGAATCATCAAGACCGCGCAGGACACAAAAGCGGATCTGATCGTTCTCGGCGAGACCGGACGCACCGGCCTCAAGCGTCTGGGCATGGGCAGCATCGCCGAGACGGTCATCAAGGGCTCTGAAACTCCGGTGCTCGTCATCAAGTAACGGCTTCACACACAAGGGAGGTGCGAAATGGGTGAGGGAATCACATCTGAGAAAGGCAAAGTGACCGTGATCAACGGCATGCCGACCATGACTGTTGGCGGCCACACGGACACGATGGAGACGGTCGACGCCGTCTTTCGCGCGCAGCGCAAGTTGAGCTTCACGTACGGTGCCATCTTCTTCGCCGTCACACTCGGTATCCCGGCGGGGTCCGTGTGGGTTGAGGCCTGGTACGCGACCACCATCTGGGGCGGGTTCACCCCCAACTACCTGTTCGTCTCGCTCATCTACTTCCTGTTCCTCTGGACGATGGCGTGGACGTACTCCAAGCAGGCTGACGGGCTAGATGACAAGCTCAACGCCATGGCCGACGCGGCCGAAGCCGAGCTCAAGAAGGGTGGCGATGCATCGTGAATATCATCGCCGTCTCCTTGGTCATTGCGCTGATCCTGTTCACGATCGCGCTCTCCATCTTCTCGCGTCGCTTCACGCGCACCACTGCCGACTTCTACCTCGCCGGTCGCAAGGTCGGCTCGTTCACCAACGCCTCTGCGATCTCAGGCGACTATCTCTCGGCGGCCTCGTTCCTGGGCGTCGCCGCGGCGGTGTATGCATCCGGACTCGATGGTGTGTGGTACGCGGCGGGCTTCGCCGGCGGCTTCATGGTCGTCGTGTTCTTCATCGCCTCACCGCTGCGTAGGTTCGGCGAGTACACGGTCGCCGACTTCGCGTTCGGGCGATTCGGCACGAGTCGCATACGCCTGGTGACCGTGGTTGCCGTGCTTCTGACATCGCTGTTCTACATGGCTCCGCAGATGTTCGGTGCAGGCACCACGTGGCAGGTTCTCGTGGGTACGGGAATCTTCGGAATGGATCCCTACACGTCGGGCGTCGTCGTGGTGGCCTTCATCATGATGTTCTACGTCGCCGTCGGCGGCATGAAGGGCACCACGCTGAACCAGGTCTTCCAGTTCTGGTGGCTCTGGTTCGCCATGTTCCTGGTCGTCGTCTTCGCCTTTGGCAGTGGCTTCAGCTACCCGGACGCGCTCAAGGAAGCCAGTGCATCGAAGCTGGTGGGCACCAAGACCATGACGGTCACGGAGTTCGTGTCGCCCATCAAGGATCCCAAGACCGGACAGCCGGTTCTCGACGATGCCGGCAATCCCAAGACCCCCATGGGCAACGCCGAGAAGACCATGAAGCCCGAGTCGTTCGCAGCCGTCATGGCCACGGTCGACAAGGTGAAGGACACGCCTGAGGCGGCCACCACCAAGGTCGACGTGCTCTTGGCGCAAGGCAACAAGCTGCACAAGCTGCGCGACATGCTCTTCGCCGAGCCGGGCCACCGCTACAACTGGCTCGACCAGTTCTCCATGGTGCTCGCGCTGGTTCTGGGTACCGCGGGTCTGCCGCACATCCTGAACCGCTACTACACCAACCCCTCGGGCAAGGCCGCTCGCCGGTCCACCTTCTGGGTGCTCATCTTCATCGGTACGTTCTACATCTTCGCGCCGATCGCCGGCCTGGCCGGACGCGGAATGATCTTCGACTCGGCGGCGAGTGGGGCATACGCCACGTCGGGCGCAACCGCAGTACTGGTCGACGGCTTCCTGGTCAAGGCCGACCAGCTCATGCCGACCATCGGTCAGCTCCTGGGTGGCGACATCCTCATGGGTATCGTGACCGCGGGTGCGTTCGCGGCGATGTTCTCCACCATCGGTGGGCTCCTCATCGCAGCAGCGTCCGCCATCGGGCACGATGTCTACGAGAAGTACGTCGATACCAACGCCTCGGAGGCCAAGCGTGTCGCCGTGGCCAAGATCTCGGTGGTTGCCTTCTCGCTGATCGCCCTGGGCCTTGGCCTCATAATCCCGGCCTCAGGCCTGGACAAGGCCTACCCGGCACTCATCGCGATGATGGTGACGTGGGCATTCTCGGTCGGCGCTTCGGCCTTCGTCCCGATGCTCATGACCGGCATCTGGTGGAAGGGCACCACCGAGAAGGGCGCGATTGCAGGCATGCTCGTCGGACTGATCGGCGCCATCACGATCATCTTCCTGAACATCCTCATGGCGCTCAAGGTGATCCCCGCCACCGGAATCCTCGGGTTCCTCGGCGCACTGACGTTCCCCGTAATCTTCACGTTCCCGCTCGCATTGATCACGATCATCGTGGTCAGCAAGTTGGATGGTAAGGTCCCGGTGAACGCAGACGAGATCTGGATGCGCATTCACGGTACCGCCAGTGAGCGTCATGAGCGTGACGTCGAAGCGGCTCTGGCGAAGGCGCAGTAGACTCGGGCATCACGGGTTCTCTGGTCCAAGAACACGTCGGACCCCCGGCCATCCACCTCGGCCGGGGGTCCGATTGCGAGTTCGGCTGCATGCGACGCGATGCATCAGTTGTGGCACAGCGGCGAGACGATGCTATACTCTCCCGCGCACGGGGACGTAGCTCAGTTGGGAGAGCACTGGCTTTGCAAGCCAGGGGTCGAGGGTTCGAGCCCCTTCGTCTCCACCATGCGAATAC
>CAYMAN010000061.1:0-8118 GCA_964388455.1 uncultured Eubacteriales bacterium | reverse complement strand
GGCCGCGCAGAGTGCCTGCAGATGGTACCCGCGAAGCGCCCCCGTGGTCAACCCGATGGTCCCAGCGTACACTCATTTCGTTCGGGACGCGGCGCACTTTTTGCTACGCACTGACCACACCACCACCCTTCCTTCCGACACTCCAGGCCGAGGAAACCGCTGATGAGACCGCTTCGCCTCACCGCAGCCGCTATCGTTGTGGCTGTCGCCTGTCTCGGCGCAGTGGCTGCGGTTTCACAACCCGCGACCTCGAAGTCTGTTGGCGAGGTCGCCGGACCGGCACCACGGCTGGCGAGCGCACCTCGTCCGGTAACGGCCCCGAGCGTCTCCACCACGGCGACGTCACCCACCGCGAGCGCGCGCGTATCGGCGCCATCGGTGAAACGTCTGCGAAAGGGCCAGGTGATCGTCAAGCTCACGGGCGAGGCCACGCCAAGCGCCCTCAAGCGTGTCGCGAAGAGCGCTGGCACCTCGGTAGGCGCGGTCAGCGTGCTCCACGGCAACACCGTGTTGTGGCGTGTTCCTCCGGGAGTCTCGGAGGCGGAGTTCGGCCGACGGCTCGAGGAGAGCAGCGAGATCGCGTATGCCGAGCCGGACTACAATCGTCAGCTGGCTGTCGTCTACACGCCTCCGGCCTACACAGCGCCGAATGAGGCCGCGTACACAGAGCTCGGGCCGAGTGCGAGGTTCCCCTACTGGCGATCGTGGTGGCTCAGGGACATCAAGGCGACGCAGATGTGGGAGCAGGCCTACACGGGACCCGCTGTGCAGGGCAAGTATCCACTGCGGGCAAGTGGCCGAGACTTCAAGGTGGCGGTGCTCGACACCGGTCTGTGGCCGGACCACCCTGACGCAGACAACATCGTGCCAGGCTGGGACTTCTTCGACAAAGACGCGGACGTGACGCCGCCAGACCCGGATCTGCTGCTTGGCTACAGCCAGGCTGATCAGGTCAAGGCGGCATCCCACGGAACCAACGTGGCCGGTCTCATCGCCGCGACCGTCGGCAACGGGATCGGATCGTTTGGCTCGGGATACGACACCCAGGTGAGGGTCTACAAGATCGCAGGAGTCGATGCGGACGGCGATCTGGTGCTTCCCGACTCGGTCATCATCTCCGCGATACAACGCGCCGTAGACGACGGCTGCAAGATCATCAACATGAGCTTCGCCGGCGTCGACGACTCATTGGCGATGCGTGACGCCATCAACGCAGCTCACGCCAGAGGATGCATTCTGGTCGCTGCGGGCGGTAATGAAACGCCGGCCAGCCCCGCTCTGCGCTACCCGGCGGGCTGGCCCAATGTGGTCGGAATCGGTGCTCTGACCAAGACTGACTCCGGCGCTTCAGTTGAGCGCGCCAGTTTCTCGAACTACGGGAAGGGCCTTGACCTCACCGCACCCGGCGACCTTATCTGGGGACTCACCCGCCCCGGCTACGGGGAGAGCGCCAGTGGGTACGACTGGTGGAGCGGCACCAGCATGGCTTCGCCGATCGTCGCTGGCGGACTCACCGTCCTGTGGCGCGCCGTGCCCGATATGACCGGGGACGAGATCGTCTCGGTCGCACAGTCATCGGCGACCGATCTCTACACCAAGGGCTGGGACCAGAGCAGCGGTTGGGGCGAGTTGAACCTCCTCGCGGCGTATCAGAAGCTCAAGACCACCTACCCGCTGCTCACCGCGCCCACCATCAGCGTGCCGACAACCCCGAGCGTGAAGGCCATCCCCATTACGTGGAGCAAGGTTCCCGGCTATCACGTCCGCTACGACGTGAGACTCGACGGCTCGCTTGTCGGGGTGGGAATCGCTGCGACCGGGACCGTCCTGCCTGCTGTGACGCCAGGCACACACACGATCAGCGTCACCCCCAGAAGCCTACGTAACTGGGCGGATTCGACCGCGGTCGGTTCGAGAAGCGTCTCGGCGTTCCAGTCGTTGCCGGTCATGACCGAGCTGTCGTGGAACGGCACAAAGCTCTTGTGGAAAAGCACCGAGACTGTCGCGATGGGCGGCCGCTACCTGTTCGCGCTCGATGGAGGCTCAGCTGTCACCACGAGCGCCGAGTCATACGACGCATCTGCGCTGCCGCTCGGGATGCACTCGGCGACTGTGCGGGCGGTGGATCCAAACGGACTACGCAGTGAGCCTCTCGGCATCGTCTTCAGGCGCTGGCCACAGCCGAGCGTGACACGGGTGTCTGGCTCGGATCGCTACAAGACCAACGCGGCTCTCGCCACGAGCACGTTTGCCACCGCCAAGACCGTCGTGCTCGTGGGCGGAGAGAACTGGCCGGATGGCCTCTCGGCAGGTCCGCTTGCGAGCAGCCTGGGCGGCCCGGTCCTGGTGACCAAGCGCGACTCTCTGCCGACGAGCACCCGCTCGGCCCTCTCCCGGCTCCGCGTCACCACCGTGGTCGTCGTGGGAGGATCGGCGTCGGTCTCTGACGGTGTGGTGAAGACGCTGCGCGCATCGGGGTTCTCGGTCAGGCGGGTGTGGGGTCGTGATCGTTACGCGACGGCCAATGCGGTCGCGCGCGAGGTGTGGCGGCGGCGCGGCGGCGGACCCATCTCGAATGCAACGGCGCTGGTCGCAAGCGGCGCAAAACACCAGGACGCTCTGGTGGCCTCGACGCTGGGTGCGCGCAAGGGTTGGCCGGTCCTACTGACCCCCTCTTCGAGCCTGCCGAGCGGCTTGCTCACCACGATGCGGGCTATCGGCGCGACGCGTACCGTCGTCGTCGGCTCGAGCTCTGCGGTCTCGAGCGCAACGCTCGCGAAGCTGCCCGCAGCGACGCGCATCGCAGGAGCTGATGCGCCCGCCACGAGTGTCGCTGTCGCCAAGTGGGCGATTGCCAGGTACCCGAGCGACTTCCGCGGCGAACGGTACTGGGTCGCCAGCTCATCTTCCGCGGCGTTCTCGGACTCGCTGGGCGTCGGCGCTGCTGCAGGGCGCACCAGCGGCCTTCTGTTGCTCACTCCCAAAACGCTCGCGCCGTCCGTGTCTGCGTACTACAGCGCGAACAAGGCCGACGCCGCCGTGACAACCGTGGTAGGCGGTCCGGTCACGCTGCCCACCAGTCTCCTCACCGCCATTAAACGACTGGTCGGCGCTCCGTAGAGACCGACCAGTCGGGTCGTCGCAGTTCGCGTTGTACGCTCGCGCTACTTGCCGTTCGAGACGATCAGGATGACCGAGGAACCCTTGCCGACGAGCGAACCCGCCTGCGGAAGCTGATCGACGACCGTGTTCTTGGGCTTGCCGGTCCCTCCCCACAGGATCGCGACCGCTGTCAGTCCTGCGTTCTTGAGACTGGCTGAGGCCTCCTTGGCGGTCTTGCCGGTGACCACGGGTACGGTCGAACTGGCTGAGTTCGAGAAGAGCGGGCCGCTTGAGACGAGGATCCCGACGACGGTCGCCGGCGGGATCGAGCTGCCAGCGGTGGGGAGCTGAGCGAACACCTGCCCGGTCGCCGCGCTGTTGCTCGTGCTGGCGATCGCCTGAGCGCCAAGCCCCGCATCCTTGAGCGCTGCGAGTGCTGCGGTCTGGCTCTGGCCGATGACGCCGGGCACGATCACGTTCTGCGCGCCCTGCGACACGACGATACCGACCGTGGTGGTGATGGGCACCTCCTGGCCTTCGACCGGGCTCTGCGAGATGACCGAGCCCTTGGCGACCGTCGCGCTGAAGCCCTGCTGGATCGAGACCTGGAATCCTGCATCCTTGAGCGCCTTCTCGGCGTCGGCCTGGGGCTTTCCGACCACGTTGGGGATCGGCACCAGCGCCTGCCCCCCGGAGACCGTGATGGTTATCGCGCTGCGCTTTCGCGCCTGGCTCCTGGGTTCGGGCGTCTGCGTGACGACGTTGCCTATCTCAGCAGCCGAGAGGGTCTGCGTGGGAACCACACTGCCGACAGTGAAGCCGGCCGCCGCGATCGCATCCTCGGCTTGTGCCTGCGTGAGGCCGACCACGTTGGGGACGATGATGGGCTGCACCGAGTAGTAGTAGAACGCTCCGCCTACGGCTGCGAACAGCACGAGTGCGGTGATGAGCCAGATCCACCACGACGACCGGCGCTTGATGGGCAGTGATGCCAGCGATATCTCATCGGGGAGCTGTGCGATCACGATACCCGCCGGCACGACGGCGTCGGGAGCGCGTACGACCTGCGGTGAGAGGCCACCTGCCTGGAGCTTGGTGACGGCTTCACCCTCGGAGAGCCCTGCGAGCCGAGGCAGCGGGACCGAGTGCGTCTGGGACGCGGCGGCACCGCTCGAGACCAGCAGCACGACCTCGGAGCCGGCCGGGACGTTGGCGCCAATCGTCGGACGCTGCGCCATGACGCTGCCCCGCTCGACGGTGAGGCTGTAGTCGTTGAACACCTGCACAGACAGGCCGATGTCCTGAAGCATCGACAGTGCGTCGCCCTGTCGCGCGCCCGCAAGATCGGGCATCTCGACGAACGCCGAGGGAGGCGTGGGCGCCGGACCGGTCGAAACCACGAGCACCACCCGGGAGCCGGCTGTGACCGTCGGGCCCATGGGCGCGAGCGCGGGGGTCGAGGCGGGCTCCGGGCCCGACCCGGGCGTGGAATCCGTCGTGGTCACTTCAGGGATGATCGGCAGCAGTGTGGTCGCCTGGTCAGCATCGACCGGCGCAGTTTCCTGCGTCACCGCTGCGATCGGCAGCACCGTGGTCTCCATCAGCGGCATGTCCTCGATGTGCGGCATGTCGTCTTCGGCGAACACGTCTCCACCAGGGGCGTTTTCGGTACGGACCGCGTCATCCGGAACGGGTGACTCGCTACCCTGTGGCGTCAGCTCGTCTGGCATCGGTGCGTCTCCCCCTTCATGTGCACACCTGTAGTGCACGTGATCCGATTGTACGGCATGAGTATCCCGCGTTACCCGCCGCTCGCATCCTCGGCTTCGCTCGCGAACACTTTGACTTCCGAGAGGCCCAGCGCTTCTGTTGCCATGTCGCGCAGCTTGTACTTCTGGATCTTGCCGCTGGCGGTCATGGGGAACGCGTCGACGAAGAACACGTGCTTGGGCGCCTTGTAGCGGGCCATTCGTGCACGGCAGAACTCCTGCACGTCGCTCTCGGCCAGATCGGCGCCTGGCTTCAGGCGAACGAACGCACCCACGACCTCGCCGTACTTGGCGTCGGGCACGCCCACGACCTGCGCGTCTTCGATGCCGGGCATCGTGTACAGGAACTCCTCGATCTCGCGCGGGTAGATGTTCTCGCCGCCGCGAATGATCATGTCCTTGATGCGACCGGTGATGCGGTAGTAGCCGTCCTCGTCGACCGTGCCGATGTCTCCGGAGTGCAGCCAGCCGTCCGCGTCGATCGCGTTGGCCGTAGCCTCGGGCATCCCGTAGTAGCCCTTCATGATGTTGTAGCCGCGACAGCACAGCTCACCGGGAACGCCGGGCGGGCAGTCCTCGCCGGTCTCAGGGTCGATCACACGCACCTCGACCTCGTCGTGCTTGCGGCCGACGGTCTCGCACTTGCGCTCGAGCGTGTCGTCGGTCGTGGTCTGCGTGAACACCGGCGAGGTCTCGGTCAGTCCGTAGCAGATCGTCATCTCCGAGGCGTGCATCTTGTCGATGACCTGGCGCATCGTCTCGACCGGGCACGGGGAACCGGCCATGATGCCGGTGCGCATGCTGGTGAGGTCGAACATGTCGAACATGGGATGCGCGAGCTCGGCGATGAACATCGTCGGGACACCGTAGAGCGCGGTCGCGCGTTCCTTCTGGATGGCCGCCAGCACCATCAGCGGGTCGAAGATCTCGACCGGAATCATCGCGGCGCCGTGCGTGAGCACCGCGAGCACGCCCAGCACGCAGCCGAAGCAGTGGAAGAACGGCACGGGCAGGCAGACGCGGTCGGCCGTGGTGAACTTCTGGCGCTCGCCGATGTAGAAGCCGTTATTGAGGATGTTGCGGTGCGTGAGCATGACGCCCTTGGGAAAACCCGTTGTGCCCGAGGTGTACTGCATGTTGATGGTGTCGGTGTTGGTGAAACGCGTCTTTGCCTCGGCGAGCAGCGAGTCGGGCATGTGCTCGCCCAGTACCAGCAGCTCGGGGACGTTGTAGAAGCCGCGATGCTTCTCGGGTCCCATGTAGATGAGGTTCTTCAGTCGCGGGAACTCGGGCGCACCCAGGTGTCCGCGCTCCTGCGTCATCGACTCGGGGATGAGGCCGCGGACGATCTCGACGTAGTCCACATCGCGGAAGGCGTCGATGATGACGAGCGCCTTCATGTCGGACTGCTTGATGACGTACGCCAGCTCGTGGCTCTTGTAGACCGGGTTCACGGTGACTAACACGACGCCGATCTTGGCGGTCGCGAACATGAACGTGAGCCAGTCCGGTACGTTGCGCGCCCAGATACCGAGGTGGTCGCCGGGCTCCAGCCCGATGGCGAGCAGTCCCTTGGCGAGCCGGTTCACGCGCTCGTCGAACTGGTTCCAGCTCCAGCGCAGGTCTCGGTCGGGGTAGACGATGAAGTCGGCGTCGCCGCGCAGGAGCACCTGGTGCTCGAAGTAGTCGCCGATCGTCAGCTCTGTGTGCAGTTGCATGTCCGCTCCCCCTACGCCGGTGCGTACACGACGGCGAGGATGCGGGCGCTCGCATCGCCGTGGGCGCGCAGCTGGTGCGGGACGATCGAGTCGTAGTAGATGCTGTCGCCGGCGACAAGCGTGTGCAGGTCGCGGCCGTACTCGATCTCGATCTCGCCCTCGAGCACGTACACGAACTCCTCGCCCTCATGGCTTGAGAGCTTGTGGCCGCCCGCCGGCGCGGGGTTCACGGTGATCGTGAACGGCTCCATGTGCCGCGAGGTCTTGCCCTCGGCCATCGAGAAGAAGTCGAGCACGCCGCCATCGCTGGACGTCTTGAGCGACCTGAGCCGCGCGACCTCCTCGGCGTGGTCCTTGCGGGTGATGACGGGGCCGACGTTGACGTCGTCGTCGAGCAGCGTGCCGAGGCGGACGCCCAGCGCGCGCGTGATCTTGATGAGCGGTGCGAGCGAGGGGGCGATGTCGCCGGCCTCGAGTCCTTCGATGACCGTGACGTCGCAGTCGCAGCGCTCGGCGAGCTCTGCGGTCGAAAGCCCGAGTGCGTCGCGCAGCGTCGTGATCTTGGTGCCGATACGAGTGTCATCCGTCATGAGATCCCCATCCCTGGTCCCCGAAGCGTGCATTCCAGCGGCGCGCCGGTCGCGCGCACGCGGTAGACGCAGGGTACCGCGAACACGGCCGGACGCGCACCCGTTACGATGCGGTTCACTCCGGTTCGCATGCTATCGGCTGTAGGACACCCGTCGACAAATGCCCGTCTCGGCGGCATCGCGCTTCAGCCCGCTGGAGTGCGCTAGGTCGTTGAGCACGAATTCGGGTACCCTACGTATACACATCGCGACGGGTCCGTCTTGACGACGCTTCGAATTCCGATCCTCGCACGCGAAAAGGACATTCATGACTGACTTCGATACCGCCGCTTCTCAGCCCCTGCTGGGCGTTCCGATCGGCCGAGAAGACGCACTCGACACCTGGACGGCGTTGGCCGAAGAGATCTGCCCGGTCGACCCTTCGCTGTACGTCGAGTACAACGTGAATCGCGGCCTGCGTGATCAGACCGGCAAGGGTGTGCTGGCCGGACTGACCAGCATCGGCAACGTTCTGGGTCATGTGGTCGAAGACGACCAGCTGGTACCTGCTCCCGGCCAGCTATTGTACCGCGGCATCGAAGTCACCGACCTCGTCAACGGCTTCGTCGCCGGCGGTCAGCCCGGCTTCGAGGAGACGGCGTATCTGCTGCTCTTCGGCTCGCTGCCCACGGCATCGCAGCTCTCAGACTTCAGCCACTATCTCTCGGGTATGCGCCGCATGCCGCGCTCGTTCGTCCACGACGGAATCCTCCGCATGCCCAGCCGCGACATCATGAACGCGATGATGCGTGGCGTGCTCGGCCTGTACACACTCGATCCCGAGGGCAGCAACACGTCCACTCGTAACGTCTTGCGCCAGAGCCTGCACCTGACCGCCAAGCTCCCGATGCTCGCCGTCTACGCCTACCAGGCGTACCTCGACGAGTTCTGCAAGAAGAG
>CAYMAN010000060.1:0-8892 GCA_964388455.1 uncultured Eubacteriales bacterium | reverse complement strand
CCGTTCATGCGACGACGACGTGCGCCACCACCGGGACGGTCCTTGCGAGCACCGCTGCCGGGAGTCGGGCGCTGCTTCTGCGCGCGAGGGGTGACGACGGGGCGGTCGGGATCGGGAACCATGCGCTTCTCGGAGTAGACGAAGCCCTCGTGATCCTCGCAGCCGATGGTCGCGCCGATGGTCTTCTCGATGTCGCGAAGCTGATCGTGCTCTTCCGGGGCGAGCAGCGAGAACGCGATGCCGCTCTTGCCTGCGCGGGCCGTACGGCCGATGCGGTGGACGTAGTCCTCGGGCACTGTGGGAAGGTCGAAGTTGATGACGTGGCTGATGCCGTCGACGTCGATGCCGCGGGCGACGATGTCAGTCGCGACGAGGACGCGGGTGCGGCCGCGCTTGAAGCCGTCGAGCGCCTGCTGGCGCTGCGACTGCGAGCGGTTGCCGTGGATGGCGGCACCCGAGATGCCCGCGCGGTCGAGCGTCTTGGCGACGCGGTCGGCGCGATGCTTGGTGCGCGTGAAGACCAGCACGCGATCGAGCTGGTGATCCTTGATGAGCGAGAGCAGCAGGTCGATCTTCTGCTGGCTGCCGACGGGATAGATCGACTGGGCGATCTTGTCGATCGGCTTGTTGGGCGGGGAGACGTCGACGCTGACCGGCTCGTGCAGGGTACTGGCAGCGATACGCATGACCTCAGGCGACATCGTGGCCGAGAAGAGCAGGTTCTGTCGGCGGGAGGGAAGGAGATCCATGATCCGCTTCACGTCAGGCCAGAAGCCCATGTCGAGCATGCGGTCGGCCTCGTCGAGGACGAGCACCTCGACGCGGGACAGATCACAGTCGCGCTGGTTGCACAGGTCGAGCAGACGACCCGGGGTGGCGACGAGGATGTCGACGCCTCGGCGAAGCGCCTTGGCCTGCGGCTGGTAGCCGACGCCACCGTAGACGACGGCGATCTTGTGCTGCGTGAAACGGGCGGCCTGCTTGGCAACGCCCTCGATCTGCGCAGCGAGCTCACGGGTGGGGGTGACGATGAGGGCGACCGGCTTGCGGTTACCCGCCGATACGCGCTGCAGGGTCGGCAGCACGAAGGCCGCCGTCTTGCCGGTGCCGGTCTGCGCGCAACCGACGACATCGCGTCCGGCAACGATGGCAGGGATGGACTGTTCCTGGATGGGTGTGGGCGCGGTATAGCCCATGGAGCCCACCGCCTGCAGGAGGCGTGGGTCGAGACCTAGGTTGTCGAAACTCAAGTTCCAAACTCCTCTTCTGTGCGCCGATGCGGCAGCACTGCGTGTAGACGCAGCTGATCCGACGGCCAGAAGACGAGGGACAACCGAGTCTGTGTTGAGGCGCTCGCCGGTGGGCGAACGCAAGGGTGCTGATGCAGTTTACGTGCCGAAACGGAAAATGTCGAACGCGTGTGCGATTCCGGGAGCGCCGAGAACCGGTTCCGCAGGCTCTGCGAAGCGCGACTCCGGACGCGAAGCACCCCAGAATCCGCACCCGATGCGACCGGTCTCTACGACTCGATCCGCACCTGCATCACGTCGCAGGTACCCGCCAAGAAACCCGCTCGGCAGTACGAGAGGTAGTAGCGCCACATCCGGATGAAACGCTCATCGAAGCCGAGAGCGGATACATCCGGTAGGGCCGCCTCGAACCGGCGCCGCCACTCGGCCAGCGTCTCGACGTAACTGGTGCCGAAGTACAGCGGGTCGTCGACACGCAGTCCCGCCTGAGTCGCGACGGCGCAGAACCGCTCCGGGCTGGGTAACATGCCGCCGGGGAAGACGTGGCGTTGGATGAAGTCCGGGTGGCGGCGGTAGTCGTCGAATCGCGAGTCGTCGATCGTGATCGTTTGCAGGGCGATCGCGCCGCCGGGAGTCAGCAGCTCCTTGAGCCGAGCGAAGAACACCGGCCACCACCGTTCGCCCACCGCCTCGAACATCTCGATTGACACCACACCCGAGTACTTCTCGGGCACGTGACGATAGTCCTGGAGCCGTAGCTCGACGAGGTCGTCGAGTCCTGCCTCGAGAACGGCCTGGGTCGCCCACGCGTGCTGCTCCTCAGAGAGCGTTACGCCGGTTACGCGACAGCCCGCCTCGCGAGCAGCGTGCATCGCGAATCCTCCCCAGCCGCAGCCGATCTCGAGAAGGTGGTCCCGGTTGCCGGGCTGGAGCAGGTTGAGCAAGCGGTCCCACTTGCGCACCTGCGCAGACGCCAGGTCCTCGGACGCCGTCGAGTCCGGGTCAACGGAGGCGCCGGGATCAGCGCCGCCGCCGGGCTTCTCGGCGAAGAGCGCCGAGGAATACGTCATCGTCTCGTCGAGCCAGAGTCGATAGAAGTCGTTGCCGAGGTCGTAGTGGAAACTGATGTTCTTCTTGCTGCCGCTGGGGGTGTTGTCGCGCATCGAATGCATGATGCGCTGGACCGGGTTGAGTGGTGCGGGAGGGCCTTGGGGCTTTGCGAAGAGATTGGTGACGCCCAGATCCAGCACCGCATCGAGGTTCGGAGTGTCCCAGTCGCCAGCGAGATAGCCCTCAGCGAGTCCGTTGGCGCCGTGCGTAATCAGTCGGCGGGTGGCCGCGGGAGTGCGCAGTTCCATCCGCGCGACAGGGCCGGGTTCCGAGCCGGTGTAGATGTGCTCGGTGCCGTTGACGGACACGACCGTCAGCCGGCCTCGGCGAAGGCGCCGAACGAGTTGCTCGACCGCGAGCTCCGAGACCGGCCTGAGGGTTGTGTGAATCGGGGCGGTCACAGGGAGGTCTCCTCGGCGGGATCGGGACTCGGGGGGATGTAGCGGATTCCCTTGCTCACGATACGGAGCGCCTGCCAGTGGATCAGCAGCCACGCCCGCAACGACATGGGGCCGTACTTCCTGACAGCCTTGCCGATGGACTCGTCGGTCAGCGGCTGGGCGGTCACGTCGAGGTCGGCGACCAGCAGAAGTGGGCCCTCGACGTGATCGTAGATCGCGGCGGTGAGTCGGTCTCCCGGTGCCGAGAGGCGGAACTCGTAGCGTGCGTCCATGGGGATGAACGGCGAGACGCTGAACGCCTTGACCACCGTGGGGTGCGTCTTCCAATCGAAGACGTCGCCGTGGTTGTGAAGCAGGTAGTTGTGGTGTCCGCCAAAGGTGTTGCGTACCTCGGCGAGTACGGCCCGCGGAGACCCGTCCGCATGGAAGCAGTACCAGAACGACACCGGGTAGAACCCAAAGCCGAGTACCCGCGGGAACGTCAGCACGCGCACGGCCCCACCCGCCAGATCGATTCCCGCCCGCCCGAGCAGTTCGTCGATCCACGGACGCAGCGGCGAGCCGTCGCGAGGGCCGTGATCGCTGTCGCGGAACTGCGCAAGCCCACCGCCGTTGTGGCCGAACCGCCTGAGATCATCGTCGAGCTGGTCGAGCTCGGCGAGGTCGAGGTAGAGGAAGTAGACGCCGTATTGGAACGCGTTCTCTTTGGGCCGGACGCGCTTGTGGCGTACGACGCCGGTGTAGAGCCGGCTGTTCACCGTACGCCGCCGATCACGCGTGCCGAGGAGGTTGTGCCTTCAGCCGTCGCGGGGAGAACGCGCGTGTGAGTCTCGTCGAGTTCGTCAGCCCAAGGGGCCGCTACACCGAGCAACTCGGCGACTCGGACCGCCGAGAGCAGGCCGTCCTCGTGGAAGCCGTATCGCTGCCATGCGCCGGCGTAGTAGACCCCACCCGTACCCTGGATCTCCGCAAGGCGATGTTGTGCCGCAATCGCCTCGGCGGTGAAGAGAGGGTGATCCAGACAGAGCCGTTCGACGACGCTCCCCTCGGCGTAGGGCTTGTGCGGGTTGAGCGTCTCGAGCACGGGCGGTGCGTCGGCGGGTAGCTGTTGCAGGTTGTTGACCCAGTAGGTCAGGGAGAGCGAATCCTTGGTCGAGTCGCCGGTCTCGGCGAACCAGTTCCACGACGCCCAGGCGCGGTGGCTGACGGGCAGGAACGACACGTCGGTGTGTAGAGCGATCTCGTTGGGCTGATACGAGAACGCGCCGAGAACCTCGCGCTCCGCTGCCGTCGGCTCGGCAAGTAGCGAGAGCGAAGTCGGGGCGTGTGCGGCAATCACCACCGCGTCGTAGGTGGCCGAGCGGTCCGCGGTGATCACGGTGACGCCATCAGGCGTGCGCTCGACACGAGTCACGCGCTCGCCGAGAAACACCTTGCCCGAGAACCCTTTGGCGGCGGCCTCTACGTACGAACGGCTGCCGCCCACGACTCCGCGCCACAGCGGCTTGCCGGTGATGTGGAGGAGGCCGTGGTTGTCGCAGAAGCGCAGGAACGTGCCCGCGGGGTAGTCGAGGAACTGACCCGGCGGCGTGGACCAGATGGCCGCGCCCATGGGAATGAGGTACCAGTCGATGAACGGCGCCGAGTACCCCTCGCGCTCGATCAGTTCGCCGAGGGTGAGGCTGTCGACGGCTGGATCGGCGAGCAGCCGGTCTGCGTCATGGCTGAAGCGCACAATGTCCGTGAGCATCTTGAGGAAACGGGGGTTCGTGAGGTTCGCGCGCTGGGCGAACACAGTGTTGAGGCTCGAGCCGGACCATTCGATGTTCTCGGCGCCGATGCGGACGCCGAAGGACATATCAGACTCGAACCAAGGAGCATCGATGCTCTCGAAGAAGCGGATCATGTTGGGATAGGTGCGCTCGTTAAACACCTGAAACCCCAGATCTACGGGGAAGGTGTCGTCGCCAACGGTCACGTCGAGGGTGCGCGCGTGACCACCGAGAACGGGCTGCGACTCGTATACGTCGACCTCGTGCTGGCGCGAGAGCAGCCAGGCCGAGCCGATTCCCGAGATTCCCGCTCCGATGACTGCAATCCTCATGGGGCTCCTCACAGCCGAACGTGACAGATCTTCACTGACTGAAAGACAGCGCAGCTAAATCCAATCATTCCCAATGCGCATGCACATTGTTCGCTCGAATCGTCGTTCTACCCGCCCAGAAGCGTCACCACAACATCGTGCGTACGACCGTCGTCGGCCAGCGGAATTCTGAGATCCTCATCAGGGGTGCCGTCGACGGTGACGTGTGCGACGCCTCGGTTCACCCCGCGCGGGTTGTTGACGCGGATGCGGTAGTGCGTCGCGCCGAAGCGATAGTCGAGACTGAACGTGGGCCAGTCCTTGGGAACGCAGGGATCGATCCGCAGGATCTGCTGTTCGTTCTCGGCGACGACGCGGAAGCCGAGCAGCGACTCGAGCGCCACGCGGTAGAACCACGATGCCGAGCCGGTGTACCAGGTCCAGCCTCCTCGGCCGGTATGGGGTGCGACGGCGTAGACGTCGGCGGCGACCACGTAGGGCTCGACCGCGTAGCGCAGGGCGCCTTCGTGCGTGGTGGCGTGGCTGATGGGGTTGATGAGGTCGAGCAGGCCCCATGCCTCGTCGCCGTCACCGCGCATCAGGTGCGCGAGCACGACCCACAGCGCGGCGTGCGTGTACTGGCCACCGTTCTCGCGGACACCGGGGACGTAGCCCTTGATGTAGCCCGGGTCGTGCGCCATGCGATCGAACGGCGGCGTGAGCAGGGCGATGAGGCCGTCTTCTCGGCGGACGAGCTTCTCTTCGACGCTCTCGAGCGCCATGGCGGCGCGTTTGGGGTCGGCGGCGCCGGAGATGGTGGCCCACGCCTGCGCAATCGCGTCGATGCGGCACTCCGTCGCATCACGGGTGCCGAGCGGAGTGCCGTCGTCGAAGTAGCCGCGGCGGTACCAGGAACCGTCCCAGGAGGTCGCCTCGACCGCGGCGGCGAGTCGGTCCGCCCACGCGCGGTAGTCGGCGGCGAGCTCACCGTCGCCGCGCGACTCGGCCACGGGGGCGAACCGGCGCAGCGTGTGGATGAGGAACCAGGCGAGCCAGACGCTCTCGCCGCGACCCTCGTGGCCGACGCGGTTCATGCCGTCGTTCCAGTCGCCGCCGCCGATAAGCGGCAGGCCGTGTGCGCCGGTGGGGCGACCGGTCTCGAGTGCGCGGAGGCAGTGCTCGTAGATCGACGCGGTCTGCTCGGAGATGGGCGGCGTGAGGTACGCGTCCTCGGCCTCGAGCGGGAGTGGCTGGCCGTTGATGAAGGGTGTGCGTTCGTCGAGCAGCGCGGTGTCGCCGGTGGCCGAGAGGTACTCGGCGAGCACGAGTGGCAGCCAGTGGCGGTCGTCGGTGATGTGTGTGCGCACGCCTCGGCCGGAGAACGGTTGCCACCAGTGGAGCACGTCGCCCTCCGGGAACTGGTGGCGCGACGCCTCGACGATCTGCTCGCGGACGAGGTCGGGCCGCGCGATGAGCAGCGCCATCACGTCTTGCAGCTGGTCGCGGAAGCCGTACGCGCCGGACGACTGGTACGTCGCCGTGCGACCCCAGAGCCGACACGCCGTCACCTGGTAGAGCAGCCGCCCGTTGAGCAGCAGGTCGAGCTTGGGATCCGGCGTCTGCACCTGCACCTTGCCGAGTAGCTCGTCCCACGCAGCGTCCACGCCCGCGATCGTCTCGATGCACGCGCCATCGCGACGATACCGCTCCACCAACACACGGCTCTCCTCGAGTGTCGGCGACTGGCCGAGCAGGAACGAGACCTCGCTGGTCGCGCCCGGCTCGAGGTGCATCAGCGTCTGCAGCGCGCCGCAGTTGTCGTGGTAGCGACCGGATACTTCGCCGAGGTGTTTGCGGCCCATCGCGGCCGGATCACCCGGGGTGCGGTTGCGACCGACGAACTCCGTGCGGCTCGCGGTCCACCCCGAGAGCGGTTGATCGCACGCGAGGAAGGTGCAGCGTCCCGGGAAGTCGAGGTTGAAGTGGTTGTGCGCGGTGAGGGTCTCGGACTCCGTATCCATCCAGGTGACCACGAGTTGCTGCGCGCGGCTCCGTGAATCGCCGACCACCCACTCGATGAACTGTGTGATAGAGAGGCTACGCGCACGGTCGCCGTTGTTGGTGAGAGTGAGCCTGCAGATGCGCATCGGGTCCTTGGCCGAGACGAACCAATCCAGGGTGTGGGAGATGCCGTGTGTCTCGTGCTCGAAGCACGTGCGGCCGAAGCCGTGGCGGATCACGTAGGGCTCCGGGGTGCGCACCGGCAGAGGAGTCGGGCTCCAGAACTCGCCGGTCTCCTCGTCGCGGATGTAGATCGCTTCGCCGCTGCCGTCGGAGACGGGGTCGTTGTTCCAGGTGGTGATGCGGTTCTCGTGGCTGTTGAGCGCCCAGGTGCATCCGACGCCGGCCTCGCTTACGGTGCAGCCAAACGTGGGCGTCGCGAGCGCGTTGATCCATGGCGCCGGAGTGGCCGCGTCGCCGTCGAGCACGATCACGTACTCGCCGGTCTCGGCATCAAACCCTCCGATGGTGTTGTCGAAGAGCAGCTCCGGGCGCTGGAACGGCGTGTGCGAGGGCGTACCAGCCGAGGGTATCGCCCCGACCTTGGGCACCAGCGTGTCCGGTACAGCCGGCCGCTTGCCTCGACGATTGAGCTGGAGCTCGATGGGACCGCTCTCGCCATCGAGCGTTGCGCGCGCCACGCCCGTGAGCAGGTTGGCGACGTCGGGATGCATCTGGTCCACTCGGCGCAGGAAGACGCCGCCGGGCTTGTCGAGCATCTGCAGCGCGTGCCCGGTGCGGACCAGCAGCCGCAGACGGTCGTCGAGCGCATCCGAGTAGCCACTGGGCCGCGTGTTCAGGATGACGAGGTCGGTGACGAGACCCTTGTGGCGCCAGTACTGATGGGCGAGCAACGCCTGGCGGACCAGCGGCGCGTGTTCGAGCTCCTCGACGCGGACCAGCAGGATCGGTAGGTCACCAGATACGCCGATCGACCACAGCCCGCTCATCTGCAGCCCGTTCTCCACCGGCGTCTTGCGCTTGAGCGGCGAGTACGGATCGGTCAGCACCAGCCGAGAAGCCAGCCGCTCGAGCACCACGGCTTCCGCGGGACTGATCCCGAGGTCACGGAGTTCGAGTTGGGCAGCCGTCCATGCGAGATCGATCGCGCGCTGCGCGCTGCGGATGTCGGCGTACTTCTCGGAGAGGCGGATGGCAGCCTCGCGGGTCTCGGCGACACCGGTCGCGAAGACCAGGTGCATGCTTTCGCCCGGAGGAACAGTCACCGTGCGGCGCAACGCCGCGCAGGGATCGAGAACCGCACCCGCTGAGCCGCCGAGCTCGCCGCCGCGCGTGACGGCGACCGGGTCGTCGGCGCCGTGCAGCCTGCCGAGGAACGCCGCGCGGTCGGTCTCGAAGGATACCTCGCACGGTGCGGGAGTGCTGGCCCCCGGCGCGCCACCGGCCGACTTCGTACCCGACGCACCGCCCTCGGCCGCGCTCTCGCACGCCATGAGGTGCAGCCCGAAGACGCGACCCTCCGAGGCACTGCGAGGTCGGCGCGAGAAGATGAGCGCGGTGGTCTCGGGAAGCCACTCGGTCTCCACAAAAAGATTCGAGAACGACTTATGTGCCTGATCAGACGCCTGCGCCGCCATCGCGATCTCGAAGTACGACGTGACCTCCAGCGTGCGAGGGCTGCGCCCGTTGTTGGTGAGCGTGACTCGGCGCACCTCAAGGTCATCCTCCGGTGAGACCGCAATCTCGACATGCGTCTCAAGCTTCCCGTCGGTGCGGTGGAACTCCGCCTTATCCGGCGCGAACACCACGTGGTAGTCGTCCGGCCGCGTGGGGTGCGGATTATGCGGCGCCGAGAAGACCTCGCCGGTTTCCGTGTCGCGTACATAGAAGAAGGTGCCCCAGCAGTCGCGTGTCAGATCCTCGCGGTACCGTGTCACCGCCTGCCCGTTGCAGCGCGAGTAGCCGCCGCCGCCGTTGGTGACCATGACGGAGTAGCGGCCGTTGGAGAGGAAGTGAGTCGCAGGCA
>CAYMAN010000059.1:0-9197 GCA_964388455.1 uncultured Eubacteriales bacterium | reverse complement strand
GCCCTCCGTCCACGCGCCAGCCCTCGCCCCAGGAGTAGCGGACGGCCTCACCGAGATAGGCGTCATGCTCCCCTATACCCCGCTGCACCATCTCCTCCTCGCAGCCGTCGGCGGTCGTCCGCTGGTCATGACCTCCGGCAACCTCTCGGACGAGCCCATCGCCACCGACAACGCCGAAGCGCTTGATCGCCTCGCCCCCATCGCCGACGCCTTCCTTCTGCACGACCGCGCGATCCTCTCCCGCTACGACGACTCCGTTGTCCGCGTGGTGGGCGACATCGTCGAGCAGGTGCGTCGCAGTCGCGGCTACGCGCCGTTCCCGCTGACGCTGCCTTTCGAGACCGACACCGACATCCTCGCCGCCGGGCCCGAGCAGAAGAACACGTTCACACTGCTCACTGGCCGCTACGCGTTCGTCAGCCAGCACATCGGCGACCTCGAGAACGCCGAGACGCTTGGCAGCTTCGAGGACACGGTCGCGCTCTACCAGCGCCTCTTCCGAATCTCGCCCGAGGTCATCGCGCACGACCTGCACCCGGAGTACCTCTCCACCAAGTGGGCGCTCGAGCAGCCGCAACCCAAGGTGGGCGTCCAGCACCACCACGCGCACATCGTCTCCGTGACCGCAGAGCACGGCATCGCCGAGAAGGTCGTCGGCATCTCCTTCGACGGCACGGGCTACGGCGATGACGGCCGCATCTGGGGCGGCGAGTTCCTGATCGCCGACTGGACCGGCTACGAGCGTTTCGCGCACCTGCGCTATGTCCCCATGCCTGGCGGTGGCGCCGCGATCAAGCGCCCGGCGCGCATGGCGCTGGGCACGCTCTCGGCGCTCGGGCTGCTCGAGCATCCGGGTGCAGCGCCGCTGCGATCAAGACTCGCCGCCAATGAGGAGACCACGCTGCTGCGCATGATCGAGCGCGGGGTGAACTCACCGCTCACCAGCTCGATGGGTCGCCTCTTCGACAGCGTCGCGGCGCTCATCGGCGTGGCGGATGACGCGCGCTATGAGGGCGAGGCCGCCATCCTGCTGGAGGCGGCTGCGGACCTCTTGGCGGAGGGCTCTTACGCGTTCGGACTGCTCGGCGCCGACGGTTCAGCTCTAGGGGATGTGCCGCCTACCGACGCGCAGCTGCCGCTTGTGGTTGACCCGACTCCCGTGCTCACGGCAATTCTTGAAGATGTTGCAGGTGAAGTGCCCAATGGGACGATTTCGATGCGCTTCCACCGTGCTGTTGTCGGGTGTATAGTCCGCGTTGGCACTCTCGCGACACGGCGCGCCGGCACGCACTATGTCGCACTGGCCGGAGGCGTGTTCATGAACCGTCTCGTACTGGGCGAAGCGGTGTCTACGCTTCGCCGCGCTGGGCTCGATCCTCTCACCCACGTGAGGTTGCCGGTAAACGACGGGGCCATCTCCTTTGGCCAGGCTGTTGTGGCGTGGGCCCGACGGCACGAGATTTGATGCTAGCTCGCTAAGAGTGCATCACACGACAGAAGGGTCAGGGCGTATGTGCCTCGCCATCCCCGCACGAGTAGTGAAACGCGAAGAGAACACCATGGCGTCAGTCGACATCATGGGTGTCACTCGGAAGATCTCGCTCGATCTTGTTCCTGAAGCCGTCGAGGGCGATTTCGTCCTCGTCCACGCAGGCTTCGCACTCCAGGTGGTCGATGAGGAGTTCGCCAACGAAACCCTCGAACTCCTGAAGACACTGCCGTTCTTCGCCGAGGAAGAGGGCCTGAACGTCCTCGAAGAGGCGTAGGGCCCATGGACCTTTCAGGATTCCGCGACCCCGTGATCGCGCGGGGCCTGATTGACGCTATCGCAGCGACCAAGACCGGCCCCGTGAAGATCATGGAGGTCTGTGGCACACACACCGTCGCGATCGCCAAGAACGGCCTGCGCGCCGTGATGCCGGAGTGGGTTACGCTGCTCTCCGGCCCCGGCTGCCCCGTCTGCGTGACCGCGAACACCGACATCGACACCGCCATCGAACTCGCGCGTCGCCCCGAGGTCATCGTCACGAGCTTCGGCGACATGATGAAGGTCCCCGGCAGCTACTCGTCGCTCGCCCGCGAGAAGGCCGACGGTCGCGACGTCCGCATCGTCTACTCCCCCCTCGACGCCCTCGCGCTGGCCGAGAAGAATCCCGATCGTGAGGTCGTCTTCGTCGCAGTCGGCTTCGAGACCACCGCGCCACTCATCGCGGCCGCCATCCTCCGCGCCAAGGAGTCCGGGCTCGAGAACTTCTCGGTGTTCTGCGCGCACAAGACCGTACCGGCCGCTCTCGAGGCGCTCGCGAACGACCCCGAGGTGCAGATCAACGGCTTCATCCTGCCGGGCCACGTCTCAACGATCATCGGCAGTCAGCCGTACGAGTACCTCGCGTCGGAGTATCACATCCCTGGTGTCATCACCGGCTTCGAGCCGGTCGACGTGCTCCAGGGCATCTACATGCTGCTCAAGCAGCTCGAAGAGGGTCGCTCGGAGATCGAGATCGCCTACCACCGCGGCGTCCTGCCCGAGGGCAACCCGCACGCTCGCGAGATGGTCGAGCAGGTGTTTACCGAGATGGACGCAGACTGGCGCGGTATCGGCGTCATCCCCGGCACCGGCCTGAAGATCCGCGACGAGTTCGCGTACTACGACGCCGTCGTGCGCCTGCCGGTGACGCTGCCGGAGCCCAAGGAGATCAAGGGCTGTCAGTGCGGTGAGGTTCTGCGCGGAGTCACCCTGCCATTCGAGTGCAAGCTGTTCGGCAAGGGTTGCACGCCCGAGAATCCCATCGGCCCGTGCATGGTCTCCTCGGAGGGCAGTTGCGCGGCCTACTACCGGTTCACCGACTACGGAAGGGCCTAGCCGATGCGCTCAGACCGAATCCTGCTCGCTCACGGCTCGGGCGGCACGATGATGCGCGAGCTCATCGAAGAGATCATCGTCCCGGACTTCGACGACGACGAGCTCAAGCGACTCGACGACGCTGCCTCGCTTGCGTTCCCGGCCGGCCGCCTCGCATTCTCGACCGACACCTACGTGGTCAACCCGATCTTCTTCCCCGGCGGTGACATCGGGCGGCTCGCCGTGTGCGGCACCGTCAACGACGTCGCCACCAGCGGCGCCACTCCACTCTACATCTCCGTCGGATTCGTCCTCGAAGAGGGCTTCCCCGTCGCAGACCTCCGCCGCGTGCTCATCTCGATGCGTGACGCCTGCCGAGAAGCCGGCGTCCACATCGTCACCGGCGACACCAAAGTCGTCGAGAAGGGTCACGGCGACGGCATCTTCATCAACACCGCCGGCGTGGGTTCGCTGCCGGAAGGCGTCGACCTCTCGGGCAGCTACTGCAAGCCCGGTGACAAGGTCCTCGTCTCGGGCACGCTGGGTGATCACGGCATCGCAATCATCTCGACCCGCGAGGGCCTCGAGTTCGAGACCAGCATCGAGACCGACGCCGCACCGCTCAACAAGCTCATCGCAAACGTGCTCGCCGCCGCCCCCGGTACCCGCGGATTCCGCGACCCGACCCGCGGCGGCATCTCCTCCACACTCAACGAGTTCGCGACCGCGTCCGGCGTCTCCATCACCATCGAGGAGACCGCCGTACCCGTGAAGGACCAGGTCCGTGGCGCCTCCGAGATGCTCGGCTACGACGTCTTCCAGGTCGCCAACGAGGGCAAGATGGTCGCCGTCGTACCGGCCGAGCAGGCAGATGCCGCGCTTGCCGCGATGAAGGCCTCCCCGTACGGCGAGGACGCCGCGATCATCGGCGAGTGCGCCGAGGGACCTGCCGGCAAGGTGTATGTGCACACGGCGTTCGGTGCTACGCGTATCATGGACATGCTGGTCGGCGAGCAGTTGCCGCGGATCTGCTAGTCCCGTAAGCCCCGTATCTCGCCGGAGAACCGATGCCTAGCCTGACCGTGGTCGTGCCCGCCCTCAATGAGGGCGAGCGACTCCCCGTGCTGCTCGACGCGCTGGAACGCCAGACGCGCCGGCCTGACGCCGTCGTGGTGGCCGACGCAGGCTCGACCGATGCGACGCGCGAGATCGCGACAGCACGCGGCGCCCGCGTGGTCGACGGCGGCATGCCGGCCGTGGGTCGCAACGCAGGTGCAGCGGTCGCCGACACCGACCTCATCCTCTTCTTCGACGCCGACAACGTGCCGCCCGCGAACTGGATCGAGCAGGCGCTGGCCGAGTTCTCGGAGCGCGACCTCATCGCGGCGACCGCTCACATCGCGCCGCTCGAGGAGACGCCCGGCAACCTCTTCGCATGCGATGTCGCCAACCTGTACCTCGACCTCATCCAGGTCGCATCCCCGCACGCCCCCGGCTTCTGCATCCTTATCGAACGCGCCACGCACGAGGCAATCGGAGGTTACGACGAGTCGATCGTGCTGGCCGAGGATCACGACTACGTCCAGCGCGCCGCCAAGGTCGGCAAGTTTCGAGTGCTTCGCGGCGACGCAATGCCCACCTCGATGCGCCGCATCGGCAAAGAGGGCCTCGTCCGACTCGCGTTCATGTACCTCTACACGGAGGTCTACGCCATTCAGGGCAAGCCGATTCACAGCGTCCCCTTCGACTACGAGTTCGGCGCCTTCGAGCCTGCCGAGAAGTCCGCACCGCTGGTCAACATCGATGAGCTGCGGACCGGGTTGGGCGAAGCGGTCGATCAGGTCGCGGCATTCCCCGCCGAGGCGTTGGAGCGCATCAGTCGGCTCGGCGACGCGACCATAGACGCCGACGGTTTCCGTGAGGCGCTTCGCACGCTGGAGCCGGACGAAGCCGCGCAGTTCCGGCGCTACTTGAAGGTCCGCCTGCGACTTGCTCGGCGTAGCGGCAGCCGCGCAATCGCCCAGGCTCGTGACGCACGTGACACGATCTGGCAGCGGCTGTCATGACGCTGACACGAAGAGCCGCACTCGTCGGACTTGGTCGCGTGGCTGTGGCCGGCATCATCTGGGGCACCATCCCTCTCGTGCTGCGGGCGGCCGACGGCGCCTCCATCATCAAGGTCTTCTACCGCGTGCTCTTCGCCAACGTGGCGATTCTCGGCTATCTCATCGCGACCCGTCGGACGGGGGAGTTCACCGCGCTGTCTCGCGGCAAGCTGTTGCAGGTCGGCGTACAGGGTGTGATCCTCGCGCTGAACTGGGTGCTGTTCCTCTCGGCGTTGGATCTGACGAACGTGGCGACGGCGGAACTGCTGGGCTACACGGGTCCGGTGTTCGTAGCGGCGCTCGCGCCGTTTGTGACCGGGGAGAGGTTCGACCCTCGGATTCTCATTCCGCTGGCGCTGGCACTCGGTGGCATCGGGGTGATCCTGGTTCCGCAGGGGCTGGCGATCGCGGGCGAGCCTGAGCTGCTCGGTGCGGTCCTCGCGTTCCTCTCGGCGATCACTTATGCGACGCTGCTGCTGCGTAGTAAGAAGATCCTGCGAGGAATCTCGGGCATGGCGCTGATGGTCATCGAGTACACGGTATCGGCCGCGATCCTGCTGCCGTTCGTCGTGGTGCTGTACTCGCGCGGGCAGGGTCCGACGCATGCGGGTTCTTACGCTGCGCTGGCGGTGCTGGGAGTCGTGCAGACGGCGTTCGCGGGCTGGCTCTTCTTAGGCGGGCTGCGGGCGGTGCGCACCGATCATGCCGCGATTCTCACCTACACTGAACCGGTCGCTGCGGTGCTGTTTGCAGCCGCGTTCCTAGGTGAGAAACTGACGCTCTGGACCGTCGTGGGGGGCACGATGGTGGTCGCCGGGGGGATGTGGGTGGCCCGCACGCTGCCGGGAGCAGAGATAGCGCCACCGCTTGAAGCGGCCGGCGTCGAACCGGAGTCGGAACCGGAGTGAATCCGGTCTCGCGGGGCATATACCGCTGGGAACACCGAACTGCCACTACCGAGAGGCTTTGTCATGGACTCGCTGCAACGACTGATCGAACTCGACGCGGTCGCACGCCTGCGCGCACACGACGCGACGCTCTTCGCCGATGACGCCGACGGCATCGAGCTGGCCGCCGCGAGCTTTGGCTGGGTCGACCCGACACCCGGGGTGAGCGCCGCCCTCCCACTCCTCGATCGCCTCGCGAAGGACGCGTCTGACGAGGGCGTTTCCGACGTGGTGCTGCTCGGCATGGGCGGCTCGTCGCTCGCATCGCTGGTCATCGGCGAGGTCCTCGGCGCGACGGCAATCCGGCTGCACGTGCTCGACACCACGGCGCCGCTGTCGGTCGCACATGTGGTGGGCACGCTCGACCCCGCGAAGACGCTCTACCTTGTCGCAAGCAAGTCGGGTTCGACCATCGAGCCGTTGTCGCTCTACGCGATCTTCCGCGAGGAAGCCGACAACGAGCTGGGGGCGCTGGCCGCCGGCAAGCGCTTCATCGCGATCACCGATCCTGGCACCTCGCTTGAGGCACTCGCCGCAACCGGAGGATTCCGCGCGCTGGTCTCCTCCCCCGCCGACGTGGGCGGCAGGTTCTCAGCGCTGACGGTCTTTGGGCTGACGACCGCGGCACTCCTGGGCGTGGACGTGAGCCTGCTGCTCGAGCGCGCGTCTGCGATGAGCGCCGCCTGCGCGCTCCCGACCGCCGAGAACCCCGCGGCCGAACTCGCTGCCTTCATCGGCGATGCTCGCGCAGCCGGGCGTGACAAGCTCACGGTCGTCTCATCCGAGTCGCTGTCGAGCTTCGGGCTGTGGGTCGAGCAGCTGGTTGCCGAGTCTCTGGGCAAAGAGGGCACCGGCGTCGTACCGGTCGTCGAGCTCTCGGCCGACGTTCCGGTCGGATACGGTCCTGACCGCGCCGTCGTGATCGTCCGAACCGCCGACGACCATGTACGCGCCGCCTGGACGGCTCAGCTCTCCGAGTCGGCGCCCGTCTTCGAAATCGTCCTGCGCGACGCGTATGACCTTGGCGCGGAGTTCGTGCGCTGGGAACACGCGATCGCTCTTCTGGGTCCCCTCCTTGGAGTGAACCCCTTTGGACAGCCCAACGTGGCTGCCGCCAAGGCGGCGACGGCCGCTGTGCTGGCCAACGAGTTGGCGGCGCCGGAGCCGCAGTATGCGCTCACCGATGGGACGATGCTTACATTCGCAGGAGCGCTTGAGACGCCCGCTGTCGGCCCTGAATCGCTATCAGAGGCACTGACTAGTGCTTTGGCCGCACTGCGCTCTCGCGACTTCCTCGGCGTGCTGACGTACCTCCCGGCCGATGAGACACTGCTCGACCCGCTCCGTAAGGCTGCGGTCGGCGTATCCGCGATGAAGCAGGTCGCCGTGACGCTCGAGATCGGGCCACGCTACCTGCACTCGACAGGACAGCTCCACAAGGGCGGCGCCGACAACGGGGTCTTCCTGCTCGTGACCACGCGCGACCATGCAGACGTTCCGGTGCCCGGAAAGGCGTGGGGCCTGTGTCAGCTGCATCGCGCTCAGGCCGAGGGAGACCTGACCACACTCGTTGCGGCAGGCAGGCGCGTCTTAAGGATCGATCTTGCTGACGCGGGCTCGGAGCGCATTGTCGAGTTCTCGGACGCGCTTCTGGAGGCATGTCGCTAGGCGCCGGAATGACGACTGGCTATCGCTACTTGGCGACACCGTTCTCGAAGGAACGGAACAGCGCCTGGGACTTCACGACATCCGGGATGATGTAGTAGACGCCCCCGATCTTGCCGCCCTTGCCCTTGGCATTGTATGTCTTGATCGAGTCACCCTTGAACCCTTGGAAGTCCTTGGCGATCGCGAGAATCGCGGGCACCTTGAGGTCCGTCTCAATGTTGTCCGCGGCTGCGTTGATCACGCCCGGCAGATGTGAGCGGTTTCCAGACGCGAGGGCCTGAGTAGCGAGCGCCTTGAGAAACACCTGCTGATGCTTCATGCGAGCGCCGTCTCCACCAGCGATGTGCCGGGCACGCACATAGGTGAGCGCTTGAGCGCCGTTGAGTACCTGCTCGCCTTTGCGGATATACGTCACATTGCTGACCCCGCCAGTGTTCGCACCGTGCTTGTCATCGATGGTTACGTCAACATCGATGCGAACCCCGCCCAGCGCGTCCACCATGCGAGCGAATCCCGCGAAGTTCATCTCGACGTAGTGATCGATGGGAAGCCCCGTGTAGTTCTTCACCGTCGTGATCGCGAGCGCCGGGCCACCGTATGCGTTGGCGTGCGCGAGCTTGGTGTAGCCGTGTCCCGGTACCGCTACCCGCGTGTCGCGCGGAATCGAGAGCAGCGAGACGCGCTTGGACTTCTTGTCGAACCTGGCGATCACGACGCTGTCCGAGCGGGAACGCCCCTGGCCCGGTCGGGCATCGCTGCCAAGGAGCAGAATGTAGGCGGGCCGAGCCCCGGACTCCACATCTGCCGTCTGAGGCTCAAGCACCGCGGCGACCTCAGCGGCAGTCGTCTCATCGGCGGCGAGTCGATTCGAAAGGTTGTTGTAGTACCACGCTCCTGCAGCGGCCGCTGTCACGAGCACCACACCGAGGACGACCGCAATGGTAGTGAGCTTCCGCTTGTTGCGCTTGGCGCGCATGCCCTCCGCGCGTCGGGTGCCGGGCCTTGTGCGCCTGGGAGTACGTTCGTTCCGTGTCATATTTCGGGCTAGCTCCCCTGGGGGTCGTGTAGCGGAATGATGCGAAGTGTGGCCACCGAGCCGTCGTCGGCGATGTCGAGTATACCGACCGTACGCTCAGGTTGGCCCCGACGTTGCGAAGCTGATCCCGGATTGGCAACAAGAGTCGAGCCGTGCCACTCGTTTTGCGGGCGGTGCGTGTGTCCGCAGACCACGACGTCGACGTCCTCGGGGATCGGCCCCAGGTCGAGGAAGTCGTGGATGACGAGGAACCTCACGCCCTCGATCGTGACGCGCGCCACCGCATCGAGGTCCATGCCCGGCATCCGGTTGTCGTTGTTACCGAGGACCGCGGTCACCGGTGCCACCGCCCCGAGTTCGTAGAGGATGTGGGGGTTGCCGATGTCGCCGGCGTGCAGGATCGCGGCGACCTTCTCGGCGATGAATATGTCTATGGCCTCGGCGTGGAGCGTCGAGTGCGTGTCCGAGATGAGGCCGACCCGGACCATGTCAGAGCCCGAGCGCCTTCTTCAGTGCGGGGACGCGGCGGCGCGAGACCGGGATTTGGGTCGCGGCCTCGTCTGTGAGCGTCAGGAGCAGCGTGCCGCCGTACATCGGGA
>CAYMAN010000058.1:0-9448 GCA_964388455.1 uncultured Eubacteriales bacterium | reverse complement strand
CGCAGGCCCGACGCGCCCTTGGGCAGGTCGATCTGCGTGACGTCGCCGGTGATGACGATCTTGGAGCCAAAGCCGAGGCGCGTGAGGAACATCTTCATCTGCTCGGGGCTGGTGTTCTGCGCCTCGTCGAGAATGACGAACGAGTCGTTGAGCGTTCGCCCGCGCATGTACGCCAACGGCGCGATCTCGATGGTGCCCTTCTCGAGCAGGTTCGCTGACTTCTCGCCGTCCATCATGTCGAAGAGCGCGTCGTAGAGCGGGCGCAGGTACGGGTCGACCTTCTCGGTGAGCGTGCCGGGGAGGAAGCCGAGCGACTCGCCGGCTTCGACGGCCGGACGCGTGAGGATGATGCGGCCGACCTCCTTGCGCTTGAGCGCCTCAACGGCCATGGCCATCGCGAGATACGTCTTGCCGGTACCGGCCGGGCCGATGCCAAACGTGACGGTGTTCTTGCGGATGAAGTCGACATAGCGCTTCTGGCCAGCCGTCTTGGGGCGAATCGCGCGTCCCTTGTGCGTGAGGATGACGTCGCCGTGCAGCGTGGTGGGCGTGCACTCGCCGTGCTTCATCAGCTCGATGGACTGCTCGACCTTGTCGGCGTTGAGTCGCTCGCCGCGTTCGACCAGCCCGATCATCTCCGAGAACAACGCCGAGACGGTCTGCGAGTCGGTCAGCGGACCGGCGATCGTGATCTCGTTGCCGCGAACGGCGATGTCGGACTCGAACTGGCTCTCGATGAGCATCAGCAGCGCGTCGTTCTCGCCCAGGAACTTGGTCATGTCGAGCTCAGGCGGAACGACGAGCCGTATCTGAGTTGATTCCACGGTGGCGTGCTACCTCAGTTCGTTGTCGGGCAACCGGAACGGACGCGTCATGGCGTCCGAGGACTGTCATGCGGATTCTACCACCGCAACGTCACGCTCTGACGGTTCAGCGGACGAGTAACCGCCCGTATTCGACGCCGACGACATCTGCGGTGTAGACGTCACCACGAGCGAGTCCCGTGCCCGGTAGCGATACGCGCACGTAGTCGCGAGTGGTACCGGTAACGCTCTCCCCGTCCGCTGTCTCGACGAGAACCTCCACCTGCGAGCCGACGTGTGTCGCCAGGAAGTCCTGCCGCTGCCGATCCCCGAGCTCACGCAGTTGCGCCGCCCGCTCGGCGCGCACGGCGGGATCGAGCTGGACCATGTCGGCCGCAGGTGTCCCGGGTCGCACGCTGTAGCGAAAGACGTGGAGCTTGGAAAAGCCGATCTCCTCGATGAACGCCAGCGATTCCGCGTGGTGCTGCGCGGTCTCCGTCGGGAAACCGGCGATGACGTCGGTGGTCAGCGTCAATCCGGGCAGCATAGTACGAGCCGCCGCCACCAGTGCGCGAAACTCAGCCGTGGTGTAAGCGCGGCCCATCGCGCGCAGCACCCCGTCGCTTCCGCTCTGCAGCGGCACGTGCAGGTGGTGACACGCCGAGGGGGTCTCGGCGAGGGCAGCGAGAAGCTTGGGGGTCAGGTCAGGCGGCTCGATGCTGGAAAGCCTCAAGCGCGTGATGCCGGTGGCGGCAACCGCGCGGATGAGGTCGGCGAGGTCTGCACCGGTCTCGACGTCACGGTAGCGCCCGAGATTGATGCCGGTCAGGACCAGCTCCGCTGCGCCCGCCGCAACCAGCGAGGACGCCTCAGCGACCACGTGTGCGAAGGGCTCTGCGCGAGGCACCCCTCGAGCGTGCGGAACGATGCAGTAGGTGCAGAAGTTGTCGCAGCCGTCCTCGATCTTGATCGAGACACGCGTCCTGAACGCCGCTGAACCGACCCTGAGCGCCGGCGCGGCCACGTCGGCCAACGCAAAGTGCTGGGCGACACGCGCGGCGACTCGCGACTTGTCGGATTCGACGACGACGCGCTCCCCCAACGTGGCGACCGCGTCCGCGTCGATGGCGGCCAGGCATCCGGTCACCACCACCAGCGGTTCGTTCGGAAGTCGCAAAACGTGGCGCACCGCCTTGCGAGCCTTCGCGTCGGCCTCCCCGGTGACGGTGCAGGTGTTGATGACGACGACATCCGCATCCGCTTCCTCGGCCACGGCCACGCCTTTGCCGAGCAGCTCCGCAGCGATCGACTCGCTCTCGACGCGGTTGACCTTACAGCCGAGGGTCCGGAACGCGACCGTCAGCCCGCCGCTGCCGCTCACAGCGCGTGACCGAGGCCGCCGAGCTCGTGAACGACGAGAGCGGTGGCGACCACTCCTGCGGTCTGTGCGCGAAGGATCGTCGAACCGAGCGTGCAGGTGTGGGCGCCGGCAGCGACCAGTGCCGAGACCTCGTCGGCGCTGAGACCGCCCTCGGGGCCCACCACGACGGCGACGCGGGCGTCCGCCCCGAGGGCCAGGCGCGTGAGACGCGAGGCGATGCCGGCGCCGTCGGCCTCCTCCCACGCCACCAGCACGGCATCGTAGGAGGACAGCAGTCCCAGGAGACCCGCCAGTTCCACCGGATCCGCAAGCGCCGGAATACGCGCGCGCTTCGACTGTTTGGCGGCGGCCTGCGCCACGCGCCGCCAACGCATCACGCGCTCGACACGCTTGGCCGCGTCGAGCCGCACGATCGAGCGCTCGAAGAGCACCGGCTGCATCGCGGTGACACCGATCTCCACGGCGCCTTCGATGACGTCGTCGTTCTTGCTGCCCTTGAGCACGCCAAATATGAGTGAAACGTCCGGCTCGTGCCTGCTGACAAGCTTCTCTAGCAGCTCTACGGTCAGTGCGTCACCGGATGCTGAAACACACGCACGCCACGCAGTGCCGTCGGGCTCGATGAGGTCGATCTCCTCATCGGCGCGAAGACGCAGCGCCCGGATCGCATGCCGAGCATCCTCGGCCGAGAGCGGCGCGACGACAACGGCCCCGACGCGAGGGGCGCTGAACGGACGAGCAAGGAAGAAGCGATGTCGCGACATCAGGTGACCTTACGCCCCGAGCCAGTCTTTGAGCTTCTCAAGCGGCGACTTGTGCTCTGACGTCGCCTCGCCAAACTCCTTCGCGAGCTCTTCGAGCAGCTCGCGCTGACGCTTGGTGAGCTTGCGGGGAACCTCGACGTTGACGTGGACGATCAGATCGCCGCGTCCGGAACCGCCCCAGCGGGGCATGCCGTGGCCCTTCACGCGCACCGTGTCGCCGTGCTGTGTGCCAGCGGGAATCTCGACCTCGTTCTCCTCGAGGATGCCGTGAAGGCTCAGCTCGACGCCGAGTGCCGCCTGCGCGATCGTGACCGATGCGCGACAGTGCAGGTCGTTGCCTTCGCGATGCAGGTAATCGTCGGCCTTCACCCGGACAGTGACAAGAAGGTCACCGGCGGCATGATTGCGAACCCCGGCTTCTCCGAGTCCGCGCAGCCTGATCTGCTGGCCGTCCTGGATGCCTACGGGAATCGTCACCGTGACGTGCTGTCGATCCGGCTCGCGCCCGGAACCCTGACACTCCTCGCACGGTGACTCGACAACCTGCCCGGTGGCGCCGCAGCGCTCACACGGCACAGCGGTCTGCATCGTGCCGAGGAACGTCTTGCGTATGGCGACGCGCTGACCGGAGCCGTGACAGTCCGGGCACGTGATGACCTCACTGCCGTCCGCAGCGCCGGTACCGTCGCAGACCTCGCACGTCGCGAGGCGATCGATGACGATCTCCTTCTCGGCGCCCGTGGCTGCCTCTTCAAGCGTTACGACGATCTGCATGGCCATGTCGCGGCCCTCGAGCCTCACGCCGCGTCCGCCGCCACCTCCGCCGCCGCCAAAGAACGTCGAGAACAGGTCCTCCATCGTGAATCCGCCCGCACCGCCACCAAAGAGGTCACCGATGTCGGCGTAACCGTATCCGCCCCCGCCACCGCCCTGCGGTCCCACGGACCCAAAGCGGTCGTACTGGTCGCGCTTTGCGGGATCCGAGAGCACGTCGTAAGCGGCGTTGACCTCCTTGAAGCGCTCCTCGGCATCCGACGCCTTGTTGACGTCCGGGTGCAGTTCGCGCGCTTTGCGGCGAAACGCCTTCTTGATCTCGTCTGCCGACGCGGTCTTCTCCACGCCGAGAAGTTCGTAGAAATCCTGAGTACTGGAGGGCACGTGCAACGTCCTTTCGCTGTGGTCCTAGCTCAATGCGTCTGTCAGTCCGTCGGCGACGACGCGTACCGCCGCCATGGCTCTGGGATAGTCCATTCTGGTCGGTCCGATGACGCCCACGACACCCTCGCCGTTGGCAGAACCGTAGTTGGTCGCGACGATGCTCACGTTGTCGAGTACCGTGCGTCTATTCTCGTGTCCGATGCGCACCGTGATCTCATGAGTACCCATTGCGTCTGAGAGCGCCTCGAGCACCGAGATGCTGTCTTCCAGGAACTCTATGAGCGGTCGAGCGCGCTCCGCATCGTGAAACTCCGGCTGAGCGAGCAGCGCCGGCACTCCCACGTGATGCAGTCGGTCACGATCGGCCTCTTCGAGCGCGTCGAGGATGACGTCGATGATACTGCCGACAAGACCGTCGGGAGCGTGACCGTCCGCAGTATGCACGGTTTCGATCGCTGCACGCAGCGGGCGGATCTCCGTCGCGCGCTTGCCGTCGAGCGCGGCGTTCATCGCACGCTCGATCTCTGCCAGTCGCTCAGGAGTCGCCTCCGCAGCGAGCTCGATCGAGCGGTTAACGACCTGCCCGGACGACGTGATCAGCACGAACACCGCACGTCGTGGTGCAAGTGACAGCAGGTCGATGCGCCGCACGCACGACAACGACACGCTCGGCGCCAACACCACTGCGAGACAACTGGTGAGCTGCGTGAGCGCGACGCTGGTCTCGCGCATGAGATCGTCCACCTCGGCGGCGCGTGACGGCACTGCGGTCATCGACTCGCCTGCGCGCGAAGGCGCCCCGCTCTCGATGAGCGCATCCACAAACGAGCGGTAACCGGTGTCTGTGGGCATACGACCCGCCGAGATATGCGGCTGCAGCACAAAGCCGGTCTCCTCGAGAATGGAGAGTTCGTTGCGCACCGTGGCAGGACTGCATCCGAGCTCGTAGCGATCCACGAGCGTCTTGCTGCCCACCGGCGTTGCGCTGGCTATGTACTCCTCGACGAGCGCGGACAACACGCGACGTCGACGTTCGTTCAGCATTGATCCTCCTCGGCGTGCGCCTACGGCACACTGCGCGAAACCGCGCGTTTGGCACTCAAGTATAGCGAGTGCCAACGACAGCGAGAACCGCGCGCCATCGATCCCCTACTCGGCTCCCTGCCAGATGCGTCCAAAGACCTCGTTGCCCAGAAGCCAGCCGCGCTCGGTGACGCGCCATCGCTGGTCCGGCGTCAACGTCACGAGGCCATCGGCAGCAAGCCCTGAGAGAACCTCGCTCAAGTCAGCCGCTTCGACCTGCTCGGCTGACACGCCGCGCGTGAGTCGCATGCCGAGCATGACGTCCTCGCGGGCGGCCTCACTCGCCGTCAGCCGCTCGATATCGGCCGGCGCGGCCAGCGGCTGGCGGATGAACGCGGTGGTGTCAGGTGCGGTGGTGAAGCGAGTACGCGCTGCCGGCTGGGCGTCGCGGTCCGTGTCCCGCGAGGCGATAGCAGCGTCCTCGACTCGCGCATCGCGGTTCCAGCCCTCCGCGTCGGCGACGCTTGTGAACACATCGCTCGGCAGCATGCTCGCAGCACTCGGCCCGATGCCGAGGTACGGTCCGCCGGTCCAGTAGGAGTTGTTGTGGCGCGACTCCGCATCGGGCCGCGCGTAGTTCGCGACCTCGTAGCGCTCCAGGCCGACGTCACCGAGCATCCTCGCGGCTGCCTGCATCATCGCGGCGGCCTCGTCGGGGTCGGGCTCGGACATCTTCCCGGCGTCGATCGCCTGGGCCAGAGGCGTGTCGTCCTCGATCGACAGCGGATAGACGCTCATGTGCCCAGCCCCGGTGCCGAGCGCCTCACCAAGCGTTTCGGCCCACGACCGGCTGCTCTGCCCCGGCACGCCGCAGATCAGATCCACCGAGAAAGCCTGGCCACTGCTTGCGAGCACGCCAGCCGCCAAGAGCGCGTCGGCAGCCGAGTGTCGCCGTCCCAGCGTTCGAAGCACCGAGTCATCGAGACTCTGCACGCCGAGCGAGAATCGGTTGACCCCGACTGCGACCAACGCGTCGATCAACGTCGCGTCTGTCGTGTCGGGATTGGTCTCGACGGTGATCTCCGCGCCCGGCCTGATGGTGGCGATCTCGCGCAGTCCCTCGACCAGTCGCACAAGTTCGTCGTCGAGAATCGTCGGCGTACCGCCACCGAAATAGAGCGTCGGCACGTCAGCGAGCAGATCATAAGACGCCCAGTGAGCGGCCGCGAACAGCACTGCGTCAACGTAGGGAGCGTGCCAGCGCGAGTCGCTGACAGCACTTTCGAAGTCGCAGTAGGCGCACTTGGACAGGCAGAACGGCACGTGGACGTAGAGTCCCACGGGTAACGGCGCCTGCGGCTCGACTTCCACGTCACTCATCGGGTCCCCTGTCGATGAACTCACGGTACTCGACCAGCAGCGAGTCGAGTTCCGCGTAATCCTTGCAGTCGTTGACGCGTCCGCGCACGATCGAGGCACCCGGCATCCCGTGGATGTACCAGGCGACGTGCTTGCGCATGCGGAAGTACGCGTGCTCGCCAGCGAACTCAACCAGCGCCGCCGCATGCTCGCGAGCCATGTCGATGCGCTCGAGCGCCGTGGGCGGATCGATCCGCTCGCCGCGGTCGATGAGCGCGCGGGCTTCTCGGAAGATCCAGGGATTGCCCTGGGCGCCGCGAGCGACCATGACAGCGTCGACGCCGGTCTCTGCCAGCATGCGAACCACATCATCGGCCGAGAACACGTCGCCGGAGCCGATCACGGGCACGTCGACCGCTCGCTTCACCGCTGCGATCGCCTTCCAGTCGGCCGGGCCGCGGTAGAACTGGGCCCGGGTCCGCCCGTGGACCGCCAGCGCCGATGCGCCGGCTTCCTGCATCGCGAGCGCGAACTCGATGCCGTTGACCTCACCCTCGTCCCAGCCTTTGCGGAACTTCACCGTCACCTGAACGGGCACGGCCGCGACGACTTCTCGGACGATGCGCGCTGCGAGGTCCGGCTTGCGCATGAGCGCGCTGCCTTCGCACTTGTTGACGACCTTGGCGACGGGGCAGCCCATGTTGATGTCGATGAACGCCACATCGTTGCCGTATCGCTCGCAGATCGCCGCCGCCTGAGCCGCCATCATTTCCGGCTCGGCGCCAAAGATCTGCACTGCGCACGGGGTCTCTTCGGGCGACATCGTGAGCAGATTGCGTGAGCCGGTGCCCTCAGGGTTGTAGTGCAGCCCCTTTGCGCTGACCATCTCGGTGTAGGTGAGGCCGGCTCCGAGACGTTTGCAGATGCCGCGAAACGGCGCCTCGGTCACGCCTGCCATGGGAGCGAGCAGCACGTTGTTCTCGGCGAGCAGCGAAGCGATGGCGTTCATCGGCATGTCAGACGCCGCGGGGACGTTACTCGTCCACCTTCAGGATCGCCATGAAGGCTTCCTGCGGGACCTCGACGCTACCGATGTTCTTCATGCGCTTCTTGCCCTTCTTCTGCTTCTCGAGCAGCTTGCGCTTACGGCTGATGTCGCCACCGTAGCACTTGGCGATGACGTCCTTGCGCATGGCGCGGACCGTCTCGCGGGCGAGGATCTTCTGACCGATGGCGGCCTGGATCGGCACCTCGAACATCTGCCGAGGGATGATGCCCTTCAGCTTCTCGGTGAGCATCTTGCCGCGGTCGTACGCCTTGTCCTTGTGCACGATGAACGACAGCGCGTCGACCGGCTTACCGGCGAGAAGGATGTCGAGCTTGACCATGTTGCCGCGACGGTAGCCGATGGGCTCGTAGTCAAGGCTTGCGTAGCCCTTGGTGCGGCTCTTGAGCTGGTCGAAGAAGTCCATGATGAGCTCCGAGAGCGGCATCTCATAGTGGAGCTCGACGGTGGTCTTGCTCAGGTACTGCATGTCGGTGAACGTCGCGCGTCGACTGATCGACAGGTCCATGACGGCACCCACGTAGTCCGGCGGGACGATGACGGTGGTTTTGAGGAACGGCTCCTCGACGTAGTCGAGCTTGGAGGGATCCGGCATGTCCTGCGGCGAGTGGATGACGAGCTCCGTGCCGTTGGTCAGGAACGCGTGGTACTCAACCGACGGTGCCGTTGCCAGCAACTCGAGGTCGAACTCACGTTCAAGGCGTTCCTTGATGACCTCCATATGAAGCAGGCCGAGGAACCCGACGCGGAAGCCGAATCCGAGGGCGTGCGACGACTCCGGCTCGTAGATGAGCGCAGGGTCGTTGAGAGTCAGCTTGTCGAGCGCGTCTCGAAGCTCCGGGTACTGGTCACCGTCGATCGGGAACAGGCCCGTGAACACCATCGGCTTGACCTCGCGGTAGCCAGGGAGCTGCTCGGTCGCACCGCCTCTGGCGAGCGTGACCGTATCGCCGACCTTGACCATCGCCGGGTCCTTGAGACCGGTGATCAGGTACCCGACCTCGCCCACGCCGAGGGAATCGACCGGCACGTTGGCGGGACGACGAACGCCGACCTCTTCCACGTCGGTCACGATGTCCGTGGCCATCATGCGGATCTTGAGGCCCTTGGTCACGGCACCGTCGAACACGCGAATCAGTGCAACGACGCCGCGGTAGGCGTCGAAGTAGCTGTCGAAGATGAGCGCGGTCAGTGGAGCATCGGGATCGCCTGTGGGCGCGGGCACGTGCTTGACCACAGCTTCCAGCGCATCTCGAACACCCTCGCCGGTCTTGCCGGAAGCGAGCACGGCCTGATCGGCGGGGATCGCCAGCCCCTCTTCAATCTCGTGGCGGACGCGCTCGGGATCGGCTGCCGGCAGGTCGATCTTGTTGATGAGCGGGATGATCTCTAGGTGAGCGTTCATCGCCATCAGCGCGTTGGCTACCGTCTGCGCCTCGACGCCCTGTGTCGCATCGACGACCAGGATCGCGCCCTCGCACGCCTCGAGCGAACGGCTGACCTCGTAGGTGAAGTCGACGTGGCCCGGCGTGTCGATGAGGTTGAGCTGGTACGTCTGTCCGTCATCGGCGTCGTACATCACCCGGACGGCTTGCGCCTTGATGGTGATGCCGCGCTCACGCTCGATGTCCATCGAGTCGAGCACCTGCTCCATCATGTCTCGGTCAGCCACGGTGTGCGTGAGCTGGAGAACGCGGTCGGCAAGCGTCGACTTCCCGTGATCGATGTGCGCGATGATCGAGAAGTTACGTATGTGTGTGGGATTCGTCATAGCGGTTGAGTGTAGCAGGGAGTGCGCCTCGCGAGGAGAGACCGATTCGAATCTGTTCGACGAAAGTGGTTTGGCTACGCCCGATGCCGTGTGATAGACTTCTCTGGTTCATCGCACCCCACT
>CAYMAN010000057.1:0-9470 GCA_964388455.1 uncultured Eubacteriales bacterium | reverse complement strand
CGTCGATCTCCTCGGGCTTCCACTTCTGGAGCTCGGCGAAGCGCGTGTACATGCGATAGAGGTCGCCTGCGAAGATGGCCGCCTCGTCACCACCGGCACCCGCACGGATCTCGATGATGATGTCCTTATCATCGTTGGGGTCACTCGGCAGGAGCATGATCTTGAGTTCTTCTTCGAGTTCGGGCAGTTTGGCCTCGAGCTCCTTGGCCTCCTCGGAGGCGAACTCTTTCATCTCCGGATCGCTCTCGGCGCGCAAGATCTCCTTGGCCTCGTCGAGCTGCGACGCGGCTTCCAGGTACTCCTTGGCCTTATCGGCCAGCGGCGCCTGGGAGCGCTGCATCTTGGCGAGACGCGCGTACTCCTTCTGGTCACCGAGAACCGCGGGATCCGAGAGGTTCGTGGTGAGTTCGTTATAGGTGGTGAGGATTCTCTGCAGCTTTTCACGCATGGAAAGTGACTTCCTTCTTACTCAGGGTAGGCCGAGCAATCGTAGCACGGCTCGCTACGACTGATCGGTCCCGCTGGATTCGCTGGCGACGTCCTGTGTCGCCTCAGGCTCGACCGATTCGCCCGCGGCGATCCGGCGCTCACGGTCCTCACGGGCGATGATTGGCTGCATCGCGGCGACGGCGACTTCGACCATGCCATCGTCAGGCTCGCGGGTCGTCATCCTCTGCATCTGCAGTCCGGGCCACAACAGCAGCTTCACGATCGCGTTCTCGGAGTGGTTGCCCGCCCACTTCACGGTGATCTCATAGGCGATTCCTGCGACGAGCGGCATGAGTATCAGGCGCGCCGCGATGGCCACGAAGACCACGCCGATGCGACCGTCGATTCCCATCGCTGCGGCGATCGCCTTGACCGGAGTCAGTGAGAACACAATGATCGCGACGATCATGACCATGAGCAGGAAAGAAGTCCCGCAGCGCATGTGGCTGGTCGAGTAGCGCTGAATGAGCGCTGTCTCGAGCGGCAGATTGTGCTCGTAGGCGTGGATCGTCTTGTGCTCGGCGCCGTGGTAGCCAAAGACGCGCTGGATGTCTTCCATGCGGGCGATCGCCCATATATAGAGGAAGAAGGCGACAACACGCAGGATCCCGTCGACGATGTTCCACCGCAGTGGGAACTCGGCCATCGAGATCGGCATGACGCGTCCCAGGAGATTGGTGGCGAACGCCGGCAGCACGATGAAGAACAGGATCGCGAGTCCCACGCCAAAGGCCATCGTGAACGCGATCTCCTTGGCGGAGAGCTGCTCCTCCTCCGTCTCACCGGCCAGTGACGCAGATACCGAGAACGCCTTCATCGCGAGACTCAGCGTGTCGACCATCGCGACACAACCGCGAACGATCGGCCACTTGAGCCAGCCCTGACGGTGAGCGTTGACCGGCAGGTCGTGGGCCTCGGTGTGTATCTCACCTGAGGGTGTGCGAACGGCGACAGCCCAGTTGAACTTGCCGCGCATCATGATGCCCTCGAGGACCGCCTGGCCGCCGATGTGCGTATGGGTGATGTGGCCCTCATCGGGCGGAAGCTTCGCAGCGATATCAGTCACGTCGGGGTGCCTTAGGATAGGGGTCGCCGCAGGTCATCTTGCCCTCGCGACACGCGCCGCGGCGGCACGATGCGCCGGCGTCCATGAACAGGTACGGGGCCGTGGGTAGCGCGAGCTCGAGCATGGCGAGCGCCAGGTCCCGGATCTCCCACTGAGCGCGCTTGCAGCAGCGCAGCTCGAAGAAGTGCAGCAACTCGCGAATGTTCATGGTGACGACGATCTTGGTCTCCATGGCATTGGGAAGCAGGTACCGCGCGTCCTCGGCGGGGACACCCGAATCCAGCAGCTCGCGGTATGCCGAGAAGGCTGCGGCGTTGGCCGACTTGTAGCGCTTGAGAGCATCGGGATCGGCGGCGACCGACGGCGGGACCACGAATTCAGGTTCATCTTCGTAGGCGACGTAGCGCTGAGACTGCTGGTTGTAGCTCGCCAGCCGGTGGCGCACCAGTTGGTGCGTAAGCGCGCGGGAGACGCCATCGATCGCGAACGAGTAGCTGGCGTGCTCCAGCGCGGACGTGTGACCCGAGGTCACGATGATCTTGAGGACCCTGTGAACGGCCTCCTCCGACATCGTCTCGAGCAGCTCGGCCGCGCCGACCGGCGCGTAACAGAGTCGCGCGGCAGCGGCGATAGCGCGCTCGGGGTCAGGGGTGTGCGAAAGCAGGCGAACGTCCATGATAAGCGCCTTTCGAGGTGCGTCCGAGAGGTGTCCGCGAGACGGCCTTCTCAGGAGAATGCAATGGGGAGACGAGTCGCCTCGCCTCCCCATTCTACTTACGTGCGTCGCGCTGCGCTACGAGCTACTCGGCAGCTTCTTCCGCGACAGGAGCTTCAGCCTCGACGACCTCGGCGACAGTCTCGTCGGCCGCGACCTCAGCGGTCTCGGCCTCCTCGAACTTGTCGTCGCGGGTCTCGCGCTGTGCAGCCTTCTCGGCCGCGGTGGTCTTCTCGGCCTTGGCAGCCTTCTCGGCCTTCTCGGCTTCCTTGGCCTCGCGGGCGGCCTTGGTCATCGCGGCGACCTCCTCGGCGGCCTTGAGACGAGCGACCTTCTCGGCGGCTTCCTTCTCGCGGACCTGCGCGGCAGCGTTGCCCCCGAACTTGTCGGCAAAGCGCTGAACGCGTCCACCGGTGTCGACGAACTTCTGCTTGCCGGTGTAGAACGGGTGACACTCCGAGCACAGTTCGACCGACAGCTTGGGGCTGGTCGAGCGAGTCGTGAACGTGTTACCACATGAGCAGTGGACGTTTGATTCCACGTACTCCGGGTGAATTCCTGGCTTCACTACCAAACACCTCCGATGACGCCCTGGTTTCCGACCAGAGCTTGAGGACAGCCTGAGTAGTCTAGCATCGCCCATGCCGAGGGGCAACGGCTGTTCTACAGGTTGTTCCACAGATTGCTCTACAGATCGATGTTGCTTCCCTTGGACTGTGCCTGCTTGGCCATGCGACGGAGGAACTCCTCGTTGCTCTCGGTCTGCTTGAGACCCTTGAGCAGCATGTCCATCGCGCGTTCCGAGTTGTCGATGCCATGGAGGATGCGACGCACTCCCCAGACGAACGGCGCCTCGGCCGGATCGAGCAGCAGCTCTTCCTTACGCGTGCCGGAGCTGATGACGTCAATGGCCGGGAAGATGCGACGGTCGGCCAGCCCACGATCGAGGCGCAGCTCCATGTTACCGGTGCCCTTGAACTCCTCGAAGATGACCTCGTCCATCTTGGATCCCGTGTCCACGAGCGCGGTCGCGAGGATCGTGAGCGACCCACCGTGCTCGATGTTGCGCGCAGCACCGAAGAACTTCTTGGGCGGGTACAGCGCGGCGGAGTCGACACCACCGGACAGGATGCGTCCGGAAGCCGGCGACGCCAGGTTGTAGGCGCGCGCGAGGCGGGTGATCGAGTCGAGAAGGATCACGACGTCGCGGCCGGACTCGACGAGGCGTTTGGCGCGCTCGATGACGAGCTCGGCGACGGCGATATGCTGGTCGCTGGGCATGTCGAAGGTCGAGGAGACGACCTCGCCGTGGATCGAACGCTCCATGTCCGTGACTTCCTCAGGACGCTCGTCGACGAGGAGGCACATGAGGTAGACGTCGGGATCGTTGGCGTGGATGGCGGCGGCGACGTCCTTGAGAACGGTCGTCTTACCGGCCTTTGGCGGGGAGACGATCAGGCCACGCTGGCCCTTACCGATCGGCGCGACCATGTCGATGGTACGAGCCGTCAGGTACTCCTTGCCGTGCTCCATGCGCAGGCGCTGGTCGGGGTAGACCGGCGTGAGGTCGGCGAACTTCTTGCGGCCCTTGGTGAGGTGCGGCTCGAGGTCGTTGACCGAGTCGAGACGCTGGAGAGCCGAGTACTTCTCGTTGTCCTTGGGGGGACGGACCTGGCCGCGGAGGAAGTCACCTCGGCGCAGTTCTCCTCGGCGGACGGCGGACATCGACACGTACACGTCGTTGTCGCCGGGTAGGTAGCCGCTGGTGCGGACGAATCCGTAACCCTCGGGCAGAACGTCGAGGATGCCGGAGATCTCGATGAAGCCTTCCGACTTGACCTTGGCCTCGAGGACCGCATCGATGAGCTGGTCCTTCTTCTTGAGCTCCTTGATGTCGATCCCGATCTCGGTTGCCATCACCTTGAGATCGGCGACCTTCAGTGCTTCAAGGTCCTCGCGCTTGATCGAAGGCTTGGGGGCCTCTTGCTGGCCACCCTGCGAACCGCCTCGGCGGCCGCGCTTGCGGGGTCGTGCGCTCATGCGTTCTTCACTTTCTCCCAGTCGGCGAGGAATGATTCCAGGCCGCGGTCGGTGAGCGGATGCTTCACCAGGTTCTTGAGCACGGAGAACGGCACGGTCGCGATGTCAGCGCCCATGAGCGCCGCCTGTGTGACGTGGTTCGCCGAGCGGATCGAGGCCGCGATGACCTCGACGTCGTGACCGAAGTCATAGTTGTTCAGCGCCATGACAACATCCTGGAGCTGCGCGATTCCGTCTTCGCTGATGTCATCGAAGCGACCCACGAACGGCGAGATGTACGACGCGCCTGAGCGCGCTGCGAGCATCGCCTGCGGGACGGTGAAGCACAGGGTCATGTTGACCTTGATGCCCTTGTCGGACAGCGCCTTGGTGGCGGCTAGTCCCTCGGGCATCGTGGGGACCTTGACGATGAGGTTGGGGGCCAGGGCGGCGAGCTCTTCGCCCTCGCGGATGATCTCGTCGCGCTTGAGGCCGACGGTTTCACCGCTGACGGGACCGTCAACGATGTCGCAGATCCGCTTCAGGTGCGTGTGAAAGTCGGCGAGCTTGCCGCCTTCACGGGCGTACAGGGTTGGGTTCGTGGTGACGCCTGAGAGGACGCCCCAACTTGCGGCCTCCTCGATTTCGGCGATATTCGCCGTGTCCAGGAAGAACTTCATGCAGCATCTCTCCTTGCAGTGAGAATGAGCCGGGCGTCCAGAACCGCAGAATCTTCTTTGAGAATCGTGGTGTGGACTGCCGCGAAAGGAGTGTGGCGGGAACCGCCAGAGACACAACTATAACAGACTTCCGCTATGTGGCGAGGTATCCGGCGAGGCGTAGGTCAAGCGAAACCGCAGTCCCCGCTACTTAGCGAGGCTCGGTCGCGGCGTGAGAACTCCCTGTCGGCCGAGCGCACTGATGTCGTCGAGCTGCCGAGAGACGCCGATGAGACTCCCAAACACGTCCTCGAACTGCGCGTCGTCGTAGTTGACGGTCTCGTAGTCACCTTCGATCTTGCCCAGCTTCGCGGCGGTCTCGAGCGCGTCGTCAAAGGTCCCGATCTGATCGACCAGGCCGAGATTCTTGGCCTCCGCACCGTTCCATGCCCAGCCGGTCGCCAGCGACTCAACCTTGGAGCGGGGCATCTTGCGACCCTCGGCGACGATGTCGATGAACTGGCCGTACACCTGGTCCACCGAGCCCTGGATCAGCGCCTGCTCGGTCGCGGTCAGCGCGCGGTACGGGCTGCCCGCGTCCTTGTACTTGCCGGCGGTGATCACCGTGAACTCGACGCCGAGCTTGTCGAGCAGACCCGCGACGTTCGGGATCTCCGTTATGACGCCGATGCTCCCAACGGCCGAGCCGGGCAGCGCAATGATCCTGTCGGCCTGCGAGGAAACCATGTATGCACCGGACGCGTTGACGTCTCCGACTGAGACGACCACGGGCTTGTCGGCGGCCTTCACGTAGAGGGCGATCTCCTCGCTGGCAGCCACGGTGCCTCCGGGCGAGTCCACGCGCAGGACGATCGCCTTCACGGTGTCGTCATCGAGCGCCTGGTTGAGCTTGTCGCGGAAGTCCTGTGGCGTGATGATTCCGGTGCCGCCGGTGCCGGCGATGACGCCGTCGATGGGGATGACGGCGATTACATCACCAACGGACACGCCCATGTCACCCGAGCCGAGCCAAACCATCCAACCGCAGCCTCCAACGACGATCAGCACTGAGAGGACCACGGCGACCGGCCACACCCAACCGCTCTTGCGGGGCGCGAGTACGGGGGCGGTCGCAGACGAGCTATGTCCAGTTGACGCGCTCGACACCTGAGGTGCCGTGTCGTAGACAGGAGGGACCACTGACGTCGGGTCCACGGTCGGGTTCTGGTCGGTCATCTCGAGCCTCCGGTTCGTGTGCGGGTCATGCTGACTACAGCAGCCGTGCGCCAACACGGTCGATCTTGAGCGCCTCGGGCGCGCGACGAGTGCCAAGCGCCCGCACACGATCGGCGGCACGAGCGGCGATCGCCTCGGCAAGCGCATGCGCGGCTTCGTCCGTCTCGGCCGCAACAAGGCCGATGACCGTCGGCCCCGCGCCGGAGAGCGCGACGCCCGCAGCACCGGCGTCGCGCAGGATGTCGTGAACCACCTGCAAGTCGGCTACGGCGGGAGCACGATACGGCTCGTGCAGTCTATCCGCCAGCGCGGCGCCAAGGAGCTCAGGCCGGCCCGCTGCGATCGAGGCGGCGAGCAGTCCGGCGTGCGCCACGTTGAACGCAGCATCCTCGTGCGGCACGGCGTCTGGCAGCATCGCGCGCGCTGTACTGGTGGCGAGCTCGCCCACGGCGACCACGACTACCGCGGCAAGTCCGCGCGCCGGCTCGAACCGAGCGGCATGAACCGTCCCGTTATCGTTCCAGCACACGGTGAAGCCGCCGAGCAGAGCAGCCGCGACGTTATCGGCATGCCCCTCGAGCGCCGCTGCGAGTTCCAGCAGCTTCTGCTCCCCCAGCTCGACGCCTGCCAGGGCCTCGCCCAAGAGCAACCCCCCGACAATCGCAGCCGACGATGAACCCAGCCCGTTTCCCAGCGCGATGCCGTTGACGCACTCGATGCGGGCACGAAGCTCAGGCCGCCCCGCGGCGTCGAAAGCGCGAGCCATCGCAACCGCGACCCTGTTCCCTGCGTCGGTCAGCAGTACCCCGGCTCCCTCACCTTCGACCCTCACGCTCCAGTCGTCGGCCAGCTCGGCACTGAAGCGATTGTGCATGTTGAGCGCCAAGCCGAAGCTGTCGAAGCCCGGCCCGAGATTTGCGCTGGTCGCCGGGACGAGAACCGATGCTCCCACGGACTACAGATCCTCGACGCGGATGATCGACGAGATACGCGAGGTGACATCCAGCGCCTCGATCTCAGCAAGTGCGGCGCGCACCGCCGCCTCACGCGCGAGGTGGGTCACGTAGACGATCTGCGCCACGCCGCCCTCGGCTCGCTTCTGGATGACCGAGCCGATCGACACGCCGTGCCCACCGAAGACAGTGGCCACAGCCGCCAGCACTCCCGGCTGATCGGCTACCTCCAGCCGGATGAAGTACTCGGTCTCAAGATCGGCCATGTCGCGGATGGCGAGCGTCTCCGTGCATGTGCAGCCGACAACCGGCGCACAGCCCGTCTGGATCCGACGAGCAACCTCGACCAGGTCGCCGACGACCGCAGAAGCGGCCGGCAACGAACCTGCTCCCTCACCGAAGAACATCGTCTCGCCCACCGCATCGCCGATCACGTAGATCGCGTTGTAGACGCCGTTGACGCTAGCAAGCGGATGGCTCTTGCGGATCATCGTCGGGTGTACGCGAATGTCGATGCCGTCCGGCATCCTGCGCGCAATCGCGAGCAGCTTGATGGTGTAGCCCATCTCATCGGCGTATGCGAGATCCTCAGGCGCCAGTGCGCGGATGCCCTCGGCGTGGACCTGATCCATGACCACGCGGCTGTTGAACGCGATCGAAGACAGGATCGCGATCTTGGCGGCAGCGTCGAACCCGTCGACGTCGGCCGTGGGATCGGCCTCGGCGAAGCCTTTGGCCTGTGCCTCAGCGAGCGCTGTAGCGTAGTCGAGCCCGTTCTCGGCCATACGCGTGAGCATGTAGTTGGTGGTTCCGTTCACGATGCCCATGACGGCTTGTATCTCATTACCGGTGAGCGAATGCTTCAGCGGGCCGATGATCGGGATGCCACCGCCAACACTGCCTTCGAACGCGATGTCGACACCAGCCGCCTCAGCAGCCTCCATGACCTCTTCTCCGGAGCTGGCCATGAGCGCCTTATTTGCGGTGACGACGCTCTTGCCCGCCGCGAGAGCTGTCAATACGACCTCCTTGGCGACACCGGTGCCTCCGATGAGCTCGATGACCACGTCCACGTTGTCGTCGGCAATCACGTCGTGCCAGTCATCTGAGCAGGCGTCAGCCGGCAGCCCGAGGTCCGCGAACCGCGCGGTGGTGCGGTCTGCAAATCGGACAAGCTGAACATCCACGCCTGCGCGACGCTGAAAATCAGCCGCGTGACGCTGAAGAATCTCCACAACACCCGAACCAACAGTACCTAGGCCGATGAGGCCGACACGTACAGTGCGCATGAATCCTCCCGTGGACGAACGGCGTGGCGGAACGGCGACGCCTGAGTTCATTGTAGCCGAGGCACTGACACCGGGATCATCCATCGTCTCGGGTCGGAATCCGAAATCCGATGTAGTAGTGAACCCCCGACGCGATCGCCGCGAGACCCAAGGCGTATGCAGCGGTCAACCCCGTCACCCCGAATCGTCCAACCACGATCGCCGAGGACGTGGTGGTGGTCACCCACATGAGCGTGAGCGCGATCACCTTGGTTCGACGCGGGATCCCGTGGCCCGAAGCGTAGTCGCGTACAAATCTGCCCAGATGACGATGGGCAAGTAGCCACTGATACATGCGGTCCGAACTGCGAACGTAGCAGACAACCGCCAGGAGCAGGAACGGCGTCGTGGGCCACAAGGGAACGAAGATTCCCACGACCCCCATGCCGACGGCCAGAGTCCCGATGACCATCAGCAGGTATCGCCACACAGCTCGCATCGCTGCCCCTCTCGGCCGCTCACGCGAGTCTGAGACCCGCACCTTCGTCAGCCCAGTTCGCACTTCATGAGGTCTTCGTATGTCTCGCGGCGAACCACCCAGCGCCAATCGCCATCCTTGACGAACACGACGCCGGGCCGGACCTGCTTGTTGTAGTTGCTGCTCATCGATTGACAGTACGCACCCGTCGCACAGACGCAGAGGATATCCCCGACCTCGGGGCACTGCAGCGGCGCGTCGTTGACCACGATGTCGCCGCTCTCGCAGTGCTTGCCAGCGACGGTCGCAACCATCTCGCGGCGCTGATCGGCCTTGTTGGCCAGTAGTGCTTCGTAGTGCGCGTCGTAGAGCGACGTCCGGATGTTGTCGGACATGCCGCCGTCGACCGCGACGTAGGTGCGGATGCCGGGGATCTCCTTGATCGACCCCACCGTGTACAGCGTCACACCGGCGTTGGCGACGATGGAGCGCCCGGGCTCGACCGCCATGGCCGGCACCGTGAGACCGTGCTTCTCGCACTCCTCCTTGATGCCGTCGACGACGACCTTGCCGTAGTCCTTGATGGT
>CAYMAN010000056.1:0-9568 GCA_964388455.1 uncultured Eubacteriales bacterium | reverse complement strand
TCGTGGAGCCGACGAGGGGATTCGAACCCCTGACCCCCGCATTACGAGTGCGGTGCTCTGGCCAGCTGAGCTACGTCGGCATATTCAGTTCGTCACGCCTGCGGGGCATCTCCGCCGCTACCGCCCGAACCGCGTCCCCGTCTGCGCCTGCGAGGCGTCTTGCGTCCCTCGCCGGTCGCTGCCGGTGCATCCGAGCCGCCTGCCGGCTTCTCGCCGCCCTTGGGCTTCTCGGACCGCGGCTTGTCGGCTGACTTTGCCGCCTGCGGCTGATCGCCACCTGCAGACTCGCCGCCTCGCCCACCACGCCTGCGACGCTTGCGGCCTTCGCCGCGAGGAGCCGCCGAGCCGGAGCCCTCACCGTCAGCTGCAGCCGGAGCTGCGGGTGCTGGTGCCTTGCTGCTTGCCGCGGGCTTGGAACCGCCCGAAGACCGTGCTCCCGACGACCGCCCGCCACCGCCGGACGAGCGCGACGGCCTGGAAGCCGGTGCGGGCGGCGCTGCGGCCATCTCGGCCTCGCGATCCAGTGCGGCGAATGCGAGTGCCGTACCGGTGCCACCTGACTCTTCGAGGACCTCTCGGCTCACGGTGCAGGGGCAACCGGTGCCCTTGCCGCATCCCATCCCAGCGAGCGGAACAGAAACGCGTCGACCGTCCTCGAACTTCATACCTACCATCTCGCGCGGGGTGTTGAGTTCCGACACCTTGGCGAGACCGAGCGGAGTCTCGATGATCGCACCCTTCTTGGGGGCACGGGACTTGTAGTCCTTGTACGCATCGAACTCATAGCGCAAACAGCACATGAGTCTGCCGCAGAGTCCCGAGATTTTCAAGGGGTTGAGCGGCAAATCCTGTTCCTTCGCCATCCGGATCGATACGGGCTGGAACTCACCGCCGAATCTGACGCAGCACAGCGGCTGTCCGCAGTGACCCAGACCGCCGACCATGCGGGCCTCGTCGCGTACGCCGACCTGGCGCATGTCGATGCGCGCACGGAAGCGGCTGGCGAGGTCCTTGACCAGGTCGCGGAAGTCCACGCGCTCCTCGGACACGAAGTAGAAGACCACCTTGTCGCCGCCAAAGAGGTACTCGACGTCGATGGGCTTCATGTCGAGCTTGTAGGAGGCGACGAGCTCGCGGAAGACCGGCATGGCCTCGCGCTCTTTCTCGGTGAGCTCGTCGGAGTACGCCAGGTCTTCTGCGTCCGCAACCCGCATGAGCGGCTTGAGCGGCGCGGGGAGCTGCAACATCTCCATCTCGTGGGGTGCCTGGGCGACCAGGCCGATCTCTATACCGCGCTCCGTCTCGAGGATCACGGAATCGCCCTCGGCCAGTTCCAGGCCTGAAGGGTCGAACCACAGCGTCTTGGGGGCGAATCTGAGCTTAACTCCCACTACCGTGGGCATCGCAACACCTCTCGAACTTCGAAGAGCATGGCCTCGACGGCCAGCTGGGGGCTCACATTATACGAGATACGCCGACGAGCCTCGTTGACGGCTGCCAACGCGGCCACAGCTGAGGCCGGCGCGAGTACGGCGGCGACCTCCGCCATCGAGTCTGCGGCGTCCACGTTCACGACGAGGTCGACTTCGCCCTGCGACATGACCAAGCAATCGCGAAGCCAGCTCTCGGCGACGTTCAGTATCTCACGAACTCCCTCTCTTTCCCGAGAAGTCAGTTCGCGCTTGTGCCGATCGGCCAATGCCTTGGCGGCTCCCCTGCCGAGATAGTCCGCGCGTTCAGCAACTTCGACCGCTTGACGGGCTTCGAGCTCCTCCAGTGGCGCCTTGACGGCCGCCAAGAGCTCCTTGACCGCATTGAGCACGTCAAGGTCGTCGGCGTAGCGCAGATCCTTCAGCGTGCGCAGGATGAGTACGCGTGCAGCCTGCCTCGGCGGGCTCGCAAGGAAATCGCGTGCCGAGGCGACCACACCGCCGGCGGCGGCGAGCGCGAAGCGGGCGCGCTCGGTGTCGGCGCCGGTCTCGGCGACGAGGAGGGCCGCGGACTCATCGGCGGGGATGCGGCGGAATCGGACGACCTGACAGCGACTCGCGATGGTGGGCAGAACGGCGTCGAAGCTGTGGGTCATGAGGATGATCACGACGTCGTCGGGTGGCTCCTCAAGCGTCTTGAGGAACGCGTTGGCGGAGCCCTCGTTGAAGCGGTCGGCGTCAGCCACGATGTATATCTTGTGCGTGCCCTCGACCGGCGCGAGATTCGTGTCATGGATGATCTCGGTGATCTGCTCCTTGAGATACGTCGCCGCACCCTCGGGCTCGACGTAGTGCACGTCGGGGTGCACGCCTCGGCGGATGCGATAGCAGGAACCGCAGGCGCCGCAGCCGTCGTCGCCGCACAGCACCGCGCATGCAAGTGCCCGAGCCGCCGTCGCCTTGCCGGAGCCGGGAGCGCCCACGAACAGATACGCGTGGCTCACGTGATCGCCGGTGACGGCGCTCCGCAGGAACTCCGCGACCCGATCCTGACCGATGATGTCGTCCCAGACACACACCGTCATGTGGAGGCTCCGGGAGCGATATCGGCAGCGGGGAGCAGGTCGCTCAGTTCGTCGGCGACGCGGGCGGCCACGTCCTCGAAGTCGCCGGATGCGTCGACCACGTGTACGCGCTCGGGGTTCTCGGCGGCGATGCGCAGGAAGCCGGCACGGACTCGCTCGTGAAACGCGATGTCCTCGGCCTCGAGGCGATCAGCCCCGTTGGAGGTCGCCCGCCCGATGCCGAGCACGGCGTCAATATCGAGCAGGAGCGTGCGATCAGGCATGAGCCCGCCGGTCGCGATGCGGTTCAGCGATTCGATCTGTTCGAGCGGAAGACCGCGCGCATGGCCCTGGTAGGCGGTGCTGGAGTCGAAGTAGCGGTCACACAACACGATCTCCCCCGCCTGGAGAGCGGGTTCGATGACCTCGGCGACCAGCTGCGCGCGAGCGGCCTCGTAGAGCAGCACCTCGGCGGTGGCATCGAGTCCGGAGTGCTCGGGGTCGAGGAGAACCGACCGCACAGCTTCACCGACGATGGTGCCGCCGGGCTCGCGTAGCGAGCGAACGGTGAGGCCCGCGGCTTCCAGGCGTCGGGCGAGCAGGCGCTGCTGCGTCGACTTGCCGCACCCCTCGCCACCCTCGAATGTGATGAATACCCCTCGTTGTGCGGTCACTGTGCGTCTTCCTTCTCGGCGCGCCAGGCGACTGGCGCTGCTTCATACAGGTCGGTGCCGCACACGTCGAGCGCGACGAACACCGGGAAGTCCTCGAGTGTCAGGCGCACCAACGCCTCGGTGCCCAGCTCGGGCCACGCGATGGGCTCGGCGGCTACCACGTGCTTGCCGAGAAGCGCAGCCGCACCACCGACGGCGGCAAAGTACACCGCGCCGTTCTCGATAAAGGCGGCGCGCGCCTCAGGCGAACGCGAGCCCTTGCCGATGACGGCGACGATACCGGCTGCGAGCAGCTCTGGCTTGGCGAAGTCCATGCGGCCGGCGGTGGTGGGTCCGACTGAGCCCGCAGGGTACCCGTCGGCGGGCGGCGTGGGACCTGCGTAGAACAGCGTCTGCCCCGCGAGGCCGAACGGCAACTCGCCGTCCCTTGCCAGCGCCGCGAGCAACCGGGCATGACCGGCGTCGCGAGCGGTAAAGACATCGCCGAAGAGACGGACCTCGTCACCCGCTCTCAACGCCGAGAGATCGGCCTTGCTGGCGGGAAGGTCAAGGCGCCGGGGGCCGGTGACTGGGTCGGCGGTGGGCCGAGTGGTCGGCTCAGACATCGGCCTCGGCCTCCTCGGCAGGTAGGGTGGTCGCAGGTGCAGGGGCGTCGTCCTCGTTGCAAACGCGCCAGCTCAGCGTCTTGAACGCGAAGACCGCTGCGCCGAGGACGATCAGCGAAGCGAACTGCAGCGTGAGCCTCGAACCGGTCGTGGTGATCGCGTAGGCCGGGATGTCGTTGCTGGCGGCGACCGACACGATGATCTTGTCGGCGAGGTCGGCGAGCGGAGCCATGATGACCATCGAGAGCAGCATGGAGACTTTGATGACGGCCTCGAGCGACGTGAAGACGCGGCCGCGAAGCTCGTCGGAGGTGGTGCGCATCACGTAGCTGTTGCCCGCCACGGTGACCGTTGCGATGCACGCACCGGCGATGACGCCGAAGATGCCGGCGAGCCAGTATGCATTGACGCTCGCGAACCCGAACAGCGACACGCCGAATGCCGCGACGCTGCCGGCGAAGAGCAGCTGGAGCTTCACGTTGTGCTCGAGGCGCGGCACGATCAGCGCGCCGAACACCATTCCAAGCGCCATGAACACGAGCATGAACACCGCCGGCGATGCGGTGAGCTGCTGCAGGAGTTGCACGCGGTCAGCGAAGGGCAGCCCGCCGGTGAGGTTGTCGTCGACGTACGTCAGCCCTACGGGGATGATCGCGCCGCCCCCCAGGATCGCCAGACCGATCGTGACGAGCAGCCCGCGCAGCTCCTTGTGCTCACCCATGAACCGGAACGACTCGACGACGTCTCGCCCGACGAGTGACCAACCGAGACGGGCCTGCTGACCGAGTTCGTGAATCGGCTTGGCGTTGACGCGAATCGTGTAGACCATCGCCGCCGAGAACAGGAAGGTGAACACGTCGAGCACAACGCCCGCACGCGGTCCGAGCAGTGCCGGGGCGAACAGGCCGACAAGCTGATCGACGACCGGCAGGTTCGCATCGAGCACAGCGCGCACGCCGGCTTCGAAGCCGGCCAGGATGGCGCCCACCGCGGTCAGACCGATGAGCATGCTCGCCTGCTGGGTCGTGTACGCGAGGCCGTTGGCGGCGGTGATGTCGTCCTCGTCCACCAGCAGCGGAATGAGCGAGTTGCGCGCCGGCCAGAAGAAGAGCGACGCGGTTTCCATGAGCAGCACGATGAGGTAGATGACCCCGAGGCTGTTCGTGGTGATGAGCACGATTGCGAGCACTGCCCGGGTCAGGTCTGCCGCGATCATCACGCGCCGTCGATCGAATCGATCGACCAGTACGCCGATGACCGGGCTGAATATGAGCGCCGGAATGATCTTGGCGATGAGGATGCCGGCAACAGCGAAGGACGAACCGCCGGAAAGCGTCTTGACCAGCGGCATCAGGAATCCGATGACCAGCCAGTCGCCCACCCCGCTCACGAACTGCGCATACCACAGCCGTCTGAACGGCTTCTTCGCGAGGATTCGGCGATAGGCGCCCTTCGAAGCGGATGCTGCAGGCACGCCCGCTTCCGCGATCACGGTCTCCTGGGGATACTCGCTCACGACCCGACCTCCACGCTCGTCGAGCGAATCGCCGAGCACCCCATGTTGACCGCGACCGGAAGCGCCGCGATGTGGCAGGGCGCTGTGGCCACGTGCACCGCGAGCGCCGTGATATCGCCACCGAGGCCGGCAGGACCGATGCCGGTCGCGTTCACCAAGCCGAGGAGGTCCGCCTCCAGCGCTGCGGCCTGTGCATCCGGATTCGGTGACCCGATCTCCCGCAGCAGCGCTTTCTTAGCGAGCCCGCCGACCTTGTCGAACGTCGCTCCCACGCCGACGCCCACAAGAAGTGGCGGGCACGCGCCTGTGGCTTTCTCGGCGACGCACTCGAGCACTACGCGTCTGACACCCTCGATTCCGGCACCCGGCGCAAGCATGACGACGCGGCTGGCGTTGTCGCTGCCGCCGCCCTTGAGCATGACGTGGACGGTGGCGCCCGTACGCTGTGCGCGGGCACCGAAGGCGATATCGATGAACGCCGGCGTGTTGTCGGCGGTGTTGGAGCGGTCGAAGAGCGCGTCACGAACAACGCTCATCCGGAGCCCGGCTTCGCGATACGCCTCAGCGACGGCGGCGTCGATGGCCGCCTGCAGGTCGCCTGACACGCACTCGTCGGCGCCGAGCTCGACGCGGACCCACACGGTGCCGGTGTCCTGGCACAGCGGCATCGAGTCCGCCTCGGCGAGCCGGGCGTTCTCAAGCAGCTGGCCGAGGACCGCGCGGCCGCGCGGCGAACGCTCTGCCTCCGCGGCCGCTCGCAGCGCGACGAGCGCGTCAGGCCGCAGCAATCTGGCGGCTTGCGGGATCGCCTTGCGAACAGCGTCTGCGATCTGTGCGCTCGTGAGCACGCTTACGCCCGCAGGCCGAGCGCGTCGACGGCTTCAGCGATCGTTGCTGCGGACGCGTGCAGTGCCGCGAACTCTTCGGTGTTCAGGGGGAGTTCGACGACTTCAAGGACGCCCTCTCGCCCGAGGCGCGCCGGAACGCTCATATAGATGTCGTCGATGCCGTACTCGCCCGAGAGGTACGCGCAGACCGGCATCGTCTCGCCCGTGTCGCCGAGGATCGCGCGTACCATGCTGACCACGCTGGCCGCAGGCGCGTAGTACGCCGAACCGGTCTTGAGGAGAGCGACAACCTCGGCACCGCCGTAGATGGTGCGCTGCGTGAGTGCCTCGACATCCTCGGCGGGCAGCAGGTCTGTCAACGTGGCGCCGGCTACCGTCGAGAAGCGCGGCATCGGGACCATGGCGTCACCGTGAGCACCCATCGCCAGCGCATCGATGTCCGCGATGGCGGCGCCGGTCTTCTCGGCGATGGCGAAGGCGAATCGGGCGGTGTCGAGCACGCCCCCCATGCCGAAGATGCGGCTCGTGGGCAGGCCGGATACGTTTTTGGCGAGATAGGTCATGACGTCGAGCGGGTTGGTCACGCAGACGATGATCGCATCCGGGGAGACGGTGACCACCTGCGAGATGACGCTGTCGACGATCGAGCGGTTGATGGCGAGGAGGTCGTCGCGGGTCATGCCCGGCTTGCGCGGTACGCCGGCGGTGACGACCACAACGTCGGAGCCGGCGGTGTCAGAGTAGTCATTGGTGCCCATGACCGTGGGACCGAACTTCTCGACCGAGCGCATGTGCATCATGTCGAGCGCTTTGCCCTGTGGCAGACCCTCCGCGACGTCGATCATGACGACATCGGCGATGTCGTGGAGGACGAGCAACTGCGCGGCCGTCGCGCCTACTTGGCCGGCTCCGACCACGGTCACTTTCGGGTAGCCCATGAAACCCCTCTTCCACCGCTGAATGAAGCGCCGACACATCGATTGTGTGGCGCGTGAAGTCGCGTCCGATTCTAGCATTGACGAGCTACGGGTGACTCCCTCAGCTGATGTCGGAGGGGTAGTCCGGGACTTCCAACTTGTGTCCGGCATGAAACGCCGTCCGTTGACGAAGCAGGAGCGGGATCGGCGGCATCGGTTCGCGGGGTTCCGGATGCGCGATCGGGACGGCCACGTCGGCCAGGATGAAGTCGTCCTCAGCGAGAGCCTCTGCGACCACTTCGCCGAGGGCCACCACCGCACTCCCCCCGTGACCCGGGTCGCCCGGCTCGGCGCCGGCACACTCCGCGATGATCACCAGTCCGGTGAGTGAGTCGGACAAGGCGATTGCGAGTTCGAGGAACGACTCCGATTGCAGATCGTTCTCGGAGAGCGGCCGGAGCACTGTCACATCCGGAGGGGCCAGCCTGGCCGACGCAAGCACCTTCTCGTCGCTGCACTCATCGCCGTGCAACTCAAGAATGGAGCCGAGGTCGGGCGGCGGAGTGCACGCAGCGAGAAACGGCTCCGGAGAGGTGTCGATCGAAAGCGCCGTGGGCAACACGACCCACTCAGCCCCTGCTGCGACAGCTCGATCGGACGCCGCCGCTAGCGCGGACATGTCTTCGCTCGGGGTGGCTCTGAGTCGGTGCTGCACGACCGCGATTCTCATGGCTGACTCCGGCTCTCGCTGGCGGACAGGCCTGAGGAGTTCATGCCCTCAGCGGGGCTTGAACACACGCACCCGTCGCTACTGCGCGCCTCGCGGAGAACCTACTCGGCCGTCGGCTTCTTGGCTGCCGGCTTCTTGGTGGCGGCCTTCTTGGCCGCTGGCTTCTTGGCCGCTGCCTTCTTCGCTGCCGGCTTCTTGGGAGCGGCCTTGGCCGCATCCTTCTTCGCCTTGGCCGCATCCTTGGCCGCGAGTTTGGCAGCGGCTGCCGCTTCCTTCTTCTCGGCGGCCTCGATCTTGCCGGGACAGTTGGGGTCGACACAGATACGCCACGGGCCGCGCCCGGTGTTCACGATGATCTCCGGCGCGTTGCATGACGCACAGCGCTCACCGGTCGCCGTGATCTCGCCGCGCTGCGGCAACGGATAGCTCACGCCACACTCGTCGTAGTTGGTGCAGCGTACGAACCGTTTGAGCGTGCGGGCCGAGCGACGCACCGTCAGATCACCCGCGCGAGCAGCCTCGGCGCACGTTGTACAGGTGCCGATGCTGATCTCGGGCTCATAGTTGGTGGCGCATGCCGGGTCCAGGCAGGCGATACGCGGCTTGGTGCGGAACTGAATGACCTTGATCTGCGCAGTACCGCAGGTTGGGCACGGTTCATCGACGGCCTCGATCTTGCCCTGCGGCAGCGGATACGTCACGTCGCAGTCCGGCCAGCCGGAGCACCCGACGAACTGTCCACGCGTCTTCGCCGACGACTTGATCAACAGGTCATGCCCCGACTTGGGGCACACGCCGACCTTCGCGTCATCAGCCGAGGCATCCTTGAGCACCTCCCCAACGTCAGAGGCCTTGGCGATGAGTTCGTCCATGACATTAGCGAGCAGCTGGCGCGAGTGTCCGACGACCTCGGTGCGGCTGCTGCGCCCGTTAGCGATGTTGTCCATCTCGGCTTCGAGCTCAGCGGTCATGTCAGGCGTCGTGATGCGCGGCGCATACTGCGACAGCGCCTCGATGACGGCGCGACCCAGGCACGTGGGCTCAAGTGGCTCGTTGACCGCGTACTTCACGTCCAGCAGTCGCTCGATGATAGCGTGGCGGGTCGCCTTGGTGCCCAACCCGCGCTTCTCCATCTCCTGGATGAGCTTGCCCTGGCTGTAGCGCGACGGCGGCTCAGTCTGCTTTGCGGCAAGATCCGCGCCGAGGAACCCAACGACCTGGCCCTCCGACAGAGCCGGAAGCTGCTCGTCCTTCTTCAGCCCGTACGGGTAGATGGCGCGGAATCCCGGCTCTGCGAGGATGTCGCCCTTGGCGACGAACGGCTCGCCGGCAACATCGATCGTCACCTTGGTCCCCTCGATGATCGCGGCGTTCGAGAGCGTGGCCATGAAGCGGCGCGCGATAAGGTTATAGAGCTTCCACTCCTCCGGCTTGAGCTTGTCCGGGTCGGCCGCGGCCGTCGGGGTGATCGGCGGGTGGTCCGTCGTCTCCTTGGCACCGCGTGTGGGGTGGAGCTGCCCGTCGGCCAGAATGCTCTGGACCTGCGCACGATACACCGGCACCTCTGACAGCGACTTCAGGATGCCGCGAATGTCGAGTGACGCGGGGTACACGGTGTTGTCGACGCGCGGGTAGCTCACGAGACCGTCCATGTAGAGCGACTCCGCGATGCGCATCGTGCGCGCGGGCGTGATTCCCTCATTGGCTGCAGCGGCCTGGAGTGCTGTGGTGTTGAACGGTGTGGGCGGCGCCACCTTGCGGCGCTTCTTCTCGGCGGTGACGAC
>CAYMAN010000055.1:0-9669 GCA_964388455.1 uncultured Eubacteriales bacterium | reverse complement strand
GTGCGAGCGCGCGGGCGATGCCGATGCGCTGACGCTGGCCGCCCGAGAACTCGTGCGGATAGCGGTGGATGTGCTCGGGGTTCAAGCCGACGATCTCCAGGAGGTTCTTGACCTCGGACTCGCGGGCCGCCTTGGTGCCGATGTTGTGGATCACCAGCGGCTCCGAGACGATCTCGCCGATGGTCATGCGCGGGTTGAGGCTCGCGTAGGGGTCCTGGAAGATGATCTGGACATCACGGCGATACGCCTGCAAGTCGCGACCCTTGAGCGACAACGCGTCGCGACCGTCGAAGACGACCGACCCCGACGTGGGCTCGATGAGACGGATGAGGCAGCGCCCCATCGTCGACTTGCCGCAGCCGGACTCTCCGACAACGCCGAGCGTCTCGCCCGCGTTGACCGAGAACGAGATGTCGGCGACGGCCGAGACCTTCTTGCCACCGCGCGAGAACACGCCCTGCTGGACGGCGAACTCCTTGGTGAGGTTCTCTACTCTCAGAAGCTCGCTCATCCTACGTTCACCCCCGCACAAGCCATCTCATCCCGAGTGAATCCGGGATCGCCGGCGAAGTGACATGCCGCGACGTGTAGACCGTCGATCGTGCGCGATGCGGGCACGTCGGTGCGGCATATGTCCTTGGCGTACGGACAACGCGGACTGAACGAGCAGCCCGGCGGTACCTGGATGAGACTCGGTGGCTGACCCTTGATGGGGCACAACTCGCCCTTCTCGGTCATGTCGTGACGTGGCAGCGAGTCGATCAGTCCCCAGGTGTAGGGGTGGCTCGGCGTGTAGAAGACCTCGTCGACGGTGCCGTACTCGACGGCCTTGCCTGCGTACATGACCAGGATGCGGTCGGCCATGTCGGCGACGACACCCAGATCGTGGGTGATCATGATGATGGCGCTTCCGGTGCGCTGCTGCAGCTCCTGCATCAGCTCGAGGATCTGAGCCTGAATCGTGACGTCGAGCGCAGTCGTAGGCTCGTCGGCAATCAGGATGTCGGGGTCACACGCGAGCGCCATGGCGATCATGACGCGCTGACGCATCCCGCCCGAGAACTGGTGCGGGTAGTCCTTCACGCGCGACTCCGGGTGTGGGATACCGACCATCTCGAGCAGCTCGGTCGCACGCCTCCACGCCTCTGCCTTGCTGAATCCCTTGTGCAGCATGAGCGGCTCGGCGAGCTGATGACCGACGCGATAGACCGGGTTCAGCGACGTCATCGGATCCTGGAAGATCATCGCGATGCGGTTGCCTCGAATGGCGCGCATCTTATCCTCGGGCAATGTGAGAAGCGACTCGCCATTGAAGCGGACGTCGCCGCCCTCGATCTTGCCGGGAGGCATAGGGATGAGGCGCATCATGGTCATCGCGGTGACGGACTTGCCGGAACCGGACTCCCCGACCACGCCGATCGTCTCGCCCTTGTTCAGGGTGTACGAGACCCCGTCGACGGCTTTGACCACGCCATCGCGGGTATGGAAGTACATCTTGAGGTCTTCAACGACCAGGAGATCAGTGGCCATGCCTAGTCCTTCATCTTCACGTCAAGGGCGTCGCGCAGCCCGTCACCGAGCAACACGAACGCCAGCACGGTGGTCAGGATGGCGAAGCCCGGCCACAGCATCAGCCAGGGCGCGGTCGTCATGAACTTGGTGGATGCGTTGATCATATAGCCCCACGACGGCGTCGGCGGCTGAATACCCATGCCGAGGAAGCTCAGGGCGGCCTCGGTGAGGATGGCGCCGCCGATCGACATGGTTCCGTAGACGATGATCGGCGCGACGGAGTTGGGCATGATGTGGCGCGACATGATGCGAATGTCACTCGCCCCAAGCGCGCGAGCCGCCTGAACGTAGTCCTGCGACTTCACCGAGAAGATCGAGCTCCGGAACACACGCGCGATACTCGGCCAGCCGAGAATGCCGATCGCGATGAACACATTGATGAATCCCGGGCCCAGAATCGCGACAAGTGCGATTGCGAACAACGTGTAGGGGAAGGCGAAGAACACGTCTGCCGTACGCATCACCAAGGTATCCGTCAAACCGCCGTAATAGCCGCCCAGCGCACCGAGGATCAGTCCGATCACAATCGATATCGCCGTAGCGATCAGCCCGACGGCCAGCGAGAACCTGGCGCCGTACACGACACGAGCGAAGACGTCGCGGCCCAGATCGTCGGTACCGAACGGATGAGCCAGTTGCGGCGGCAACAGACGATCCGCCGTCAGGGTCTGCGTGTTGATGGTGATCGGGTCACCGAAGCGCTGCGGAACCCAGAAATCCGCCGTGACGGCCGCAATCACCATGATGATGATCCAGACGATCGCCACGATGGCGAGGCGGTTCTTGCGCAGTCGTCTCCAGGCATCGCCAAGAAGCGTGCGGCTGGGACCCGCCGACAGTGCGTCGTAAGCGGAGCCTGCTGCGGCAGTCGCTGCCGCCGTCTTAAGATCCTGTTCCTGCTCCATGTGAGGAGAATCCTTCTTCATGTCGGTCACGCCTCCTCACCTCCGCCATACCGGATGCGCGGATCAAAGAACGCGTAGCTGATGTCTACCAGCAGGTTGATGATCATGACGACCACGACGATGATGACGACCCCGCCCATGACCACAGGCCAGTCTCGGCGAACGACGGCGTTGTAGATCTCGTTGCCGACGCCGGGCCAGTTGAACACCGTCTCGGTAAGGATGGCGCCCGACATCATCGCGCCGAAGTCGATGCCGATGAAGGTGATGACGGGGATCATGGCGTTCTTCACCGTGTGCCGCCACAGAACCGCGCTGGCCGAGAGACCCTTAGCCGTCGCAGTGCGGATGTAGTCCTGGCCCATAACCTCGAGCAGCTGGCTGCGCATGATGCGCGCAGCGTAGGCCGTTGAGACTGACGCCAGGGTGATCGCCGGCAGAATCAGGTACACCCAGCTCGGGAACGGCGCGCCTGGCCCGCCCGCACCAGACATAGGCATGTAGAACGCGCCATTGGTCCATTCCTTCAGGTAGATACCAAAGAACATCTGGAGCAGCGTGCCGAGCCAGAACACCGGCAGCGACACGAGAATTGACGTAGAAAGCGTGACCAGCACGTCGGCGAAACTGTAGCGTTTGACCGCCGATATCATGCCGGCCCCGATGCCGATGATGATCTCGATGATGATCGCAGCAAGTGCAAGCTGCATCGTGTACGGAAACTTGTCGAGCAACATGTCCTTCACAGGACGACCACGCATGAGCGACTGACCAAGGTCACCGTGCGCAAGACGGTTGAGGTACATCCCGTACTGCACGATGAGCGGCTTGTCGAAGCCGTACTCGGCGCGAATCTGGTTGTAGACCGCAGGCGAGATCTCACGCTCACCCGTGATCATCTTGACGGGATCGCCAGGTACGACCGCGGTCATGAGAAAGAGCAGCACCGTGACTCCGATGAATACCGGAATCATCTGCAGGATGCGGCGTCCGATGTACTTGAGCATAGGAATCCTGGTTCTAGGAAGGGACGTATCCGTGATACAAACCGTCCGGCAGGACGTCCCCCACGAGGGGCGGACGCCCTGCCGGCATATCGGTCTTTATCCTCTGTACAGGAGACTTACTTCGCGGCGCCGTCGGTGACCCAGCACTTGTCCAGCTCCGCAAGGCCCATCGGGCTGTAGTACAGGTTGTTCACGCGAGCAGAGCCCACGTGGCGGTGTGCGTAGTACATCATCGGCACAACCGGGTTGGTAGCCTGAATCGTGGTGTTGATCGCCTGGTATGCAGCGACACGCTTATCCTCGTCGCCCTCCTGACGTGCAGCAATGAGTGCTGCATCGACAGCGGGATTCGAGTACGACGACTTGTTGTCGCCGGACTTTGAATCGAAGATCGCGTACTGGAAGTTGTCGTAGATCGGGTAGTCAGCGATCCAGCCGAGGCGGCCGACCGTGAACTTGCCCTCATCGAGCTGCTTCAGGTACTGCGCCCACTCTGCGCCCTGGAGCTTGCTCTTGATACCGACCTTCGCGAGGTCGGCCTGGACGAGCTGCATGATGTCCTCATGACCGGAGCCGGAGTTGAAGGACAGCGTCAGCTCGGGAAGACCCTTACCCTCGGGGAAGCCAGCAGCGGCAAGCGCAGCCTTGGCGCCCTCGACGTCATACTTGGAGTCCTTCCACGCGCCGTCCTCGTACCCGACGACACCAGGAGGAACGATGTTGGTGGCAGGCTTGCGAGTGCCCTCAAAGATCGAGTCGCAGATAGCCTGACGGTTAATTGCGAGGTTGATTGCCTTGCGCACGTCCGCGTTGGCCAGCGACTTGTCCTTGTTGTTCAGGACGATGTAGTACACAGCCGTCTCCGCACCAAGCAGGACCTGCTTGCCGGGGTTGACGCTGTAGCCGTCTGCAGCCTCGCCGAACTGCTCGACGGTGGCCTTGACCTGGCCGCTCGGGATCGACGTGAAGTCGACGGTTCCGGCCTGGAACTCACGGAACGCCGTCTCCTCGTCCTTGAAGATCATGAAGTTGACGCCGTCGAGGTTGGCCTTCTCGCCAAAGTAGTCCTCGTTGCGGGCGACCTTGATGTACTGGTCGTGCTTCCACGGCTCAGTCATCTTGAACGGGCCGTTGCCAACAGGCATCTCGGCGAACGGAACGTTCTCGCCATTGACGTCGACGCCCTTGGCGACCGCGTCAGCGGGAACCGGTGCGAGCGCGGGGTGGGCCGCGACGTACGGGAAGTCAGCGAACGGCGCATCGAGCGTGACCTCGAACGTGGCCTCGTCGACGGCCTTGACGCCAGCAAACGTGGTCGCCTTGCCCTCCTGCAGGTCAGCGTAGCCCTTGACCGCAGAGAGGTGGTAGCTGATTACCGACGGATCCTTGGGGTTCGTCTTGGGATCCGAGATGCGAGTCCAAGCGTAGACGAAGGACTCTGCGGTGACCGGGGTGCCGTCGTGGAACTTGGCGCCCGGGACGAGCTTGAACGTGAAGACGGTGTTGTCGGCGTTCGCAGTCCATGACTCGGCTGCGGCAGGAACGACGGTGTTCGTCTTGTTGTCCACGGACGTCAGGCTGTCGAACAGCATCTGCTCGACGTTGGTGCCCTCGGACTCCTGAGTGTTGTACGGATCGATGTAAGCGGGCTCATTGATGTAGTAGTTGAGCGTCCCGCCCTTGACAGCCTTGGTTTCAGCCGGCTTGTCGGTCGTGTCCGTGGTCTTGGGCGAACATCCGCTCGCAGCCACTGAGACAGCCAGGCCAAGCACAAGCATCAGTGCGAGAGCCTTGCGCGATTTACTTTGCAACTGTTGCCTCCTCTCACCGAAAAACGGTGTGTTTCGGTCGCCGAGACAGCCGTTCTTGTGGCGGCTCGGTCGGCCCCCTGCCTTGTATGTACCGCACACCGCCCGGGTATGGCGCGCGGAACACCCATGAGTGTCCCGCTTCACGCACGGAATGGCAAGCACATTCGGACTGCTTAGTACCACGAAACTGAATCGTATAGCTCGCAGAATGCATAACGCCGCGCCCAGCACGGTTGAAACCGTGAATAGGGCGCGGCGTGATTCTGCCGTTAACCGATACCTGGAACAGAAGTCGAGGCTAGATGGCCTTGGGATAGACCACCATGAGCACGAGCAGGCTTACGCCAAAAGCGATGGCGAACCCGATCGTGATGCGGTCGAGGTTGCGCTCGATGATGCTCGTGCCGCTCGAAGTCGGAGAGAGACTGCCGCTGAGCATGTCAGACAGGCCAGTGCCTTTGCCCGAGTGAAGCAGTACGAAGACGATGAGCCCAACGGACGAGATAGCCCACACCAGAAGGGCGAGAACGAGTAGCGGATTCACGTGATGCTCCTTGTGTCATATCAGGCAGCACACGGCTCTTTGCCGAGCGCGATGAATCAGTATACCAGCAGACTGCGACCCGTCCACTCATCGGGACGCTGAATGCCGACAAGGTCGAGTAGTGTCGGCGCCACGTCAGCCAGGGAGCCTCCGCCGGCGAGCGCTGCGACTCCATCGCCGACGCACACGAGCGGGACGTCACAGAGCGTGTGGGCGGTGAAGGGTGTTGCGCCGTCGACATCGACCATGGACTCGGCGTTTCCGTGATCGGCGGTGATGAGGGCGACACCGCCGCGATTCCTGATGGCGGCGACCACGGCGCCAACGGCGGTGTCGACCGCCTGCACCGCCAGAGCCGCCGCGGAGAACACTCCCGTGTGTCCGACCATGTCACAGTTCGCGAAGTTGACGATGTACACGTCCGCCTCGTCCGTCTCGATCGCGCTCACCAGACGATCGGCGACTTCCGGGGCGCTCATCTGCGGCTGGAGGTCGTAGGTGGCGATCCTGGGGCTGGGAATCAACGCTCGGACTTCACCTTCTTTAGCCTCCTCGACGCCGCCGTTGAAGAAGAACGTCACGTGCGCGTACTTTTCGGTCTCCGCGATGTGGAACTGCCGGAGTCCCTGCTCAGACAGCACATCGGCGAGGACGTGACACGGGAACTCCTTGGGAAACGCCACCGGCGCCGGAATGGTGGGGTCGTACTGCGTGAGGCACACGAAGCGAACCTCCGGGCGAACCGGACGGTCAAATCCCTCGAACGTGGAATCAGTGAACGCGCGCGCGAGCTCTCGAGCGCGGTCCGGACGGAAGTTGAAGAAGATCACCGCGTCGCCATCGCTGACACCGGCGCCGGCGGTGACCGAGGGAACGACGAACTCGTCGGTGACACCTGCCGCATAAGAAGTTGCCACGGCGGCACTGGCACTGTCCGCCGGCACCCCCTGGCCCAGCACGACCGCGTGCCACGCCTTCTCAACCCGATCCCAGCGATTGTCGCGATCCATCGCGTAGTAGCGACCCATGACCGACCCGATTCGACCTACGCCGAGCGCGCACATCACGGCTTCGAGTTGCTCAACGTAGCCGAGACCGCTTTGCGGGGGTACATCCCGGCCATCGAGGAACGCGTGGACGAAGACCTCGGTCGCACCGCGCGACTTGGCCATCTCGATCAGTGCATAGAGATGCTCCTGATGACTGTGCACTCCCCCGTCCGAGAGCAGACCCATGAAGTGGACGGCGCGACCTTCGGCGACTGCGCCGTCGATTGCTCCGGCGAGGACGGGGTTCGCGAGGATGGAGTGGTCTTTGACCGCCAGGTTGATGCGAGTGAGCTCCTGGTAAACCACTCTGCCCGCCCCCATGTTGAGATGGCCGACCTCGGAGTTGCCCATCTGTCCGTCTGGCAGGCCAACCGCGAGACCGGAGGCCTTGAGTGTGGTCCCGGGCCACTGTGCGAACAGAGCGTCGAGGTTAGGAGTATCGGCGGCGGCGATGGCGTTGCCGGGACCGGGCTCGGCTATGCCGAACCCGTCCATGACCACGAGAACTGCGGGAAGGTTGCGAGTCACTCGACGAACTCCGAGGCGGTGCGTACCATCGAGAAGAAGGACTTCGCTTCGAGCGCCGCTCCGCCGACGAGCGCTCCGTCGATATCCGGCTCGGGCATGAAGAGCATGATGTTCTCGGGCTTGGCGGATCCGCCGTAGAGCACGCGCATCTGGATGGCGACCGGCTGGCCGAAGAGCGCGCCAAGGGTGGCCCGGATCGACCGGCATACGTCGTTTGCCGCCTCAGGCGTGGGCGTTCGACCGGTGCCGATGGCCCAGATGGGCTCGTAAGCGACGACGATACTGGCGGCCTGCTCGGCGGTGATGCCGTCGAAGGCACCGCGAATCTGGCCGCGGACGAAGGTGTCGGTTTCCATGGCGTCGCGGATCTCGAGGGTCTCGCCGCAGCAGACGATCGGCGTGATGCCGACCGCGAGGAGCGCTTTGACCTTGCGGTTCACGGTCTGGTCGGTCTCGCCGAACATCTCGCGACGCTCGGAGTGCCCGACGATGCAGTAGTCACACCCGACGTCGGCGAGCATCCGCGGGGCGATCTCACCGGTGAAGGCGCCTTCGGTCTCCCAGTGCACGTTCTGCGCGGCGAGCTTTAGGGCGGAGTGGTCGAACTCGATGGCGGTCTGAACCGGCTTGAGGTCGACGAACGGCGGGCATACGACCGCATCGACCGCCGAGGCGACTTCCGGGTCGTCGGCCATCAGGTCGTTGACCGCCTGCACCAGCACCACGGCCTCCCCGGGCGTCTTGAACATCTTCCAGTTGCCGGCGATCATCGGCTTGCGTGCCATGTGGTCGCTCCCCTCGCCGCATCGGTGCGGCATGTCGTAAGAATCGGGCTTCCATCAGTCCTTGCGGAGCCACAACCACACCGATGGGTGCGGGCTGACACCGGATACTACTTGTCGAGCAGCGCTTCCACGCCGGGCAGGGGCGCACCTTCGAGCAACTTCATGCTGGCGCCGCCACCCGTCGAAACAAACGTGACGCGCTCCTCAAGACCGAACTTCTTGAGCGCGGCTACAGAATCGCCCCCGCCGATGACGGACACTGCGCGGTTGTTGCGCGCCACGGCTGCCGCGACCTCGCGCGTACCGGTCTCGTACGGCTTCATCTCGAACACACCCATCGGTCCGTTCCAGAAGATCGTCTTCGCGTCCGAGATGGCGCCCTTGAAGAGCTCGCCGGAGGTTGGCCCGATGTCGAGACCCATCATGTCGGCAGGAATCTCCTCGCGGCCGACGATGCGCGTCTCGGCGTCCTCGGCGAATGCGTCGGCGACAACGAAGTCGACCGGTAGCATGATGTCGACGTTCTTCTCGGCGGCTTTGATGAGCATCGCCTTGGCGGGCTCGACCCAGTCCTGTTCCACGATGGAGGTGCCGATCTCGAGGCCTTTGGCGCGCAGAAACGTAAACGCCATGCCTCCGCCCACGATGAGCGTGTCAACGGAGTCGAGCAGTTTGTCGATGACGCCGAACTTGTCCGAGACCTTTGAGCCGCCGAGGATGGCGACGAATGGCCGCTCGGGTTCTGCGAGCATCGCGGTGAGCGTCTCGACCTCACGTGCGAGGAGCATACCGGCGTAGGCTGGCAGGAACTCGGCAACACCGGCGGTGGAGGCGTGCGCACGGTGCGCGGCACCGAAAGCGTCATTCACGTACACGTCCGCAAACGTCGCAAGCTGACGTGCGAAAGCCGGGTCGTTGGCCTTCTCACCCGGGTTGAAGCGCACGTTCTCGAGCATCAGGACCTCGCCGTCGACCATACGCTCAACGGCCTCGGTGGCATCCGGCCCAACCGTCTCGGGCACAAACGTCACGTTGCGGCCGATGAGGCGTTGCAGCGTGCGTCGCACTGGCCGCAGTGAGAACTGCGGATCCGGCTCGCCCTTGGGACGGCCGAGATGGCTGACGATGATGACCTTCGCGCCGCGGTCCATCAGGTAGCGTAGGGTCGGCAGGGCAGCGCGAACGCGCGTGTCGTCGGTCACGGCACCATCGGCCAGCGGTACGTTGAAGTCAACGCGGACGAGTACGCGCTTACCTGCTACGTCTGCATCCTTAACGGTCTGCTTCGAGAACATGCTTTCCTCCGGGCGTCTACGCTCGACGGGGCCCCGGGATCTCCGGGGCCCCGTCGGTGGGTACTTGATCGGTCTGCTCGCTAGCCCATCATGAGCTTGGCGAGGTCCTTCACACGGTTGCTGTAACCCCACTCATTGTCGTACCAGGACAGGCACTTCACGAACGTGCCCTC
>CAYMAN010000054.1:0-10203 GCA_964388455.1 uncultured Eubacteriales bacterium | reverse complement strand
AGGGATGCTCAATCCCATGAACTGAGAGTAGACCCCCCAAATTCTTACGCGCTCAGTAGGCGCTGCGGTATGGACATTGGCGGCTCTGCTCGGTAGAATCGCCTTCGCTGTGTTGGTAGCAGCCACCCAAGTGGGGGTGTAGCTCAGCTGGTTAGAGCGCTGGCCTGTCAAGCCAGAGGTCGCGGGTTCGAGCCCCGTCACTCCCGCCATAGAACTTACGCAGGTCGTTTGGGCAGTTTGCCTGAGCGGCCTGTTTGCTTTCTTGCTCCGAGGCCGCAAACGGAGCCGAACTCCAGTATCTTCGTGTCAGTGAATCTAGGAGGTTCCATGTCCGACGCCGAGAACTACGAGCTCTGCAACGCGTGTGGCGGACTGTGCTGCGCTCTGTACCTCGCCCATGACGCCGATGGCGACTACGAGGGCGAGGGATGGCTTCCCGAGTACATCGACCTGTGGATCGAGCGGCCCACTCTGAGCGGCGCGCTCGTAGTCGATGAGGCGGGGATGCGAGCCGGTGTGGCGGGCGTCGAGCCGTTGCACGATCCACGGCTGAGCCACGCGCAGTCACCGGAGGGCGACGTATACCGTGCCTCGCTCCCGCTCTGGGTCGACGTTCGCAAATGTCAGTTCTGCCACCCCGACACGGGCTGTCTGCTCCCGCGAAATCACCGCGCACCGATTTGCAACGAGTGGGTGTGTGCATTGTGGGAGCCGACGGACTGAGGGGTGTATATTCCACGGTACCGGCAAACCGCGCCACATTATGAGCCAGGGGTAGATATGCACAGCCTTCGTGCAACCACCGTCAGGTCCCTCACGATACTCGGCGCAGTCATGGTTATGGCGGCAGTCTTGTGCACGGCCGCATTCGCCGTCGATCCCAGCCCTCAGCTACTTGCGCGCATGGCGAACGACCCCGCGCTCGAGGCTCGGGTGGAGGAAGCGCTCGAAGCGCAGCGCGCCGCGGGGGTGGAAGCACCCGCGAGTCATCCGCTCGGTGCAGCCGGGGCCGCTCTCGCGCCGGGTGTGGCGGGACCGCCCACGCAGTTGATGCAGGTCGACCCGGCACCACCGGCGGGCACCACGCGCCTGCTCACGCTGCTGGTGGACTTCTCGGACAAGCCCGCGACCACCTCGGCGGCATCTTTGAGCGACCTGCTGTACAAGGACGTCATCGGCAAAGGCTCGGTTCGCGGCTACTTTCGAGAAGTGAGCGCGGGTGCGCTGGATCTGACGCCGGTGAACGCCGATCTGCCCTCGGCGATCGGGTGGCTGAGGCTTCCGCAGACGTACGCGTACTATCGCGGCACGAACTACGGAACCGGGGCGTACCCCAATAACGCGCAGAAGATGACCGAAGACGCCATCGCCGCGGCGGATGCGGCCGGTGTCGACTTCTCGCAGTACGACAACGACGGGGACGGATACGTCGACGGCCTTGTGATCATCCACTCGGGTCCCGGAGCAGAGATGACGGGCTCCACCGCAGACATCTGGTCGCATGCGTGGGGGATCAGTCCTGATGCCTATGACGGGGTTTACGTCAGCTCCTACTCGACAGAACCGGAGTATTGGTCGACTCCCGGCGACATGACGATCGGTGTGTACTGCCACGAGTTGGGTCACATCTTTGGCCTGCCCGACTTCTATGACACCGACGGTTCTTCGTACGGTGCGGGCAGATGGAGCTTGATGGCCAGCGGCAGCTGGAACGGGACGCTGGGCAACTCGCCCTCTCGTCCGGACGCATGGAGCCAGATCGAGCTCGGCTTCGTGACGCCGACCATCGTGACTTCGCAGATGACACCTGCACACATCCGCTCGGCGACTCAGGGCGATACCGGGACGATCCTGCGCATCGCGCGCGGTGCTGTGACGGGTGGCGCCGAGTACTTCCTCGTCGAGAACCGCCAGAAGACGTTCACAGATACGAGCTTGCCGGGTTCCGGACTGCTCATGTGGCACGTCGATGACACTCGGACCAACAACACAAACGAGACCCGCTACTGGCTTGACCTGGAAGAGGCGCACGGCGGAGCACAGCACCTTGCCGCCAAGACCAATCTGGGTGACATGGCGGATCCCTCCCCCGGCGCCGCCAACAAGACGACGTTCTCTGACACCACCGATCCCAGCGCCAAGTACTACGACACCGCAGCGAGTCGCGTCCTCGTGGACCGCGTGAGTCCGAGCGGGACGGACATGACGGCGCTGATCTTCCCTGACACGGCGGTCGCGACCTCTGATACCGCGCCGCCGGTGACGACGTCGGACGCCAAGGCGAGCTACCTGGGCACGGCGACCATCTCGATTGCGGCCACGGATGGTGTCGGCGGCTATGGGGTCAAGTCTACGACGTGGACGCTCGACGGCGTGGTCGGGTCGGGGAGCGTCGCGACGACGACGGTGCTCGGCGACCACACCCTGAAGTTCTCGTCGACGGACTGGGCCGGCAACGTTGAGGCCACCACGACCGCGCTGTTCCGCGTTGTCGTGGCGACTCTGCCGGTCGGCACCGTGGACGTCGACCACCCGGCAGCGACGCTGCCGTGCGGTGCCACCTTCGAGTTCGCGCAGGTCGACACCACCGGCACCGTGACGTGCACGCACACCTCGCCCGGTCAGGCGGTGCCGGCCGGCAGGACGTTCCTCTCGGGATCGTACTTCGACCTGAACACGACCGCGGCGTTTACCGGGGCCGTCACCGTCCGTCACGCCTACGATCCCGCATTCGTGGTCGGCTTTGACGAAAGCCAGCTCAAGCTGCACCACTTCACCGGCGGTGCTTGGGCCGACGTCACCACCGGAGTCGATGCGAGCGCCAACGTGATCACCGGTACCACGACGTCGTTCTCGGACTTCGCGATCACGGGGCCGGTCGCCGCTCCGCCGGTATCGACGACGCCCGCCTCGTCCACGTGGAGTCTGGCGCTGGTCGGTGCGATGGGACTGGCGCTGCTCGGAGCACATTCGTTGACGCGCACGCGCCGAGAGTAGACGGCATCTGATGGCGAAGACATCCCCGCAACCGAGCATGGCGGAGCCTCTGATCGACAAGAGGGTGCTGGGCGTCGGGCTGCGGTTCTTTGTGTACCTTCTCGTGTTCACCGCCGTGCTGACGCCCATCGACACCTCGGGTGGGCTCCAGGGTGTGATGCGTGCGACCGCGAACGCGTCGACGTGGCTCATCGCGCTCACGGGCATCCAGGCGACCCAGACCGGCGCGCTGATCCATCTCTCCAACCGCATACTTGCCATCGACACAGCCTGCACCGCGGTCTACTTGGTCGCGATGTTCAGCGCACTGATCCTCGCGTACCCGGTCAAGTGGTCGTCGCGGCTCCTCGGGGTACTTGCAGGAGTCGTCGTGATTCTCGGTATCAATCTGGCCCGGATCGTGGCCGTGGCGCACGTGTCCATCAGGGCATCAGGCTCCTTCGACTTCATCCACGACTACCTGTTCCAGGTGGGCATGATGCTGGTCGTGGTCATGCTCTGGGCGATCTGGCTGAAGCTGGCCCGACGCTATGCGTGACAAGCTCATCTTCGGTGTTGCGAGCGCAGCCGCGTCGTCCGTGCTGTTCAAGGTGCTGTCGGCCGCGTACTTTCGCGGCTGGCCGGTTTCCGGCTATCACACCGGCGAGTTCAGCATCGTGCTGGCGCTCATGCTCACGGCGCTGGGTGTTGGATGGCGGCGCAAGCTCGCCTTTATCGCAGCGACAACTGGCGGGATCCTCTCGATCGAGTGGTTCGCCCGCGCAGCGGGGATCGCAGCGCTGGCCGCCTCCGATTCGACTGCGGGCACTGTGGCTTTCAGCTCCAACGTCTGGTACTTCACCTTCACGCCGGCATTCCCTATCGTGATGCTCGCACTGTTCGTCGGCCGCAATCCCGCCGTTCTCTGGACCCGCCGAGGAGCACCCCGAGGAGCACCCCGAGGAGCCCGCCGCCCATGAACACTCTCTTCGTCGACGCAGACGCGTGTCCGGTGACGCGCGAGGCCATCACGATCGGCCGCGCCAACGGCTTCCGCATCATGCTGGTCGCCAACACCAACCAGAACTTCTCGCGCTACGAGGGACGCTCCGGCGTCGAGACCCTCACGGTCGGCACCGGGCCCGATGCCGCGGACTTCGCCATCATCGGCGAACTCGCACCGGGCGATGTGGTCGTCACACAAGACATTGGACTCGCGGCGATGGTTCTCGGCCGAGGAGCCGGCGCCATCAGGCCCCGCGGGCGAATCTTCTACCTCTCGACGATCGACATCGAGATGGAGGTTCGCCACGCTGAGAAGAAGGTTCGCCGAGCCGGTGGGCGTACCGGAGGCCCCTCGAAGTTCGGGGATGAGGACCGCGAGCACTTCATTGACCAACTCGAGCGATTGATCCGCGACACGCGACGCGGCGAAACAGACGTCACATGATGAGCGAGGAGACGGAAATGACCTACTTCCCTTGGGATCAGTCACTCGAGACCGGCTACCCCGAGATTGACGACCAGCACAGAGGCCTCTTCAATCTCGCCGACAAGCTGGCGGTCGCAATCGCCACGTGCACGCTGAACGACGACGGCATGTGCGAGGAGGATGAGAATGTCGTCGCCGACGCCGTCTACGGCCTCACTGACTACTGCGTCGAGCACTTCGCCGACGAAGAGGCGCTGATGAAGGCGGCCGGTTACCCGTCCTTGCCGGTGCACTGCTCACTCCACGAGCAGTTGACCGCCGAGACGCTCACGATCACCGCTCGGTACTTCAACGACGAAGGGGTCGTTCCCGAGACGCTCGCGCCGTTCATCACGTCATGGCTCTCCGACCATATCCGCCGGCATGACATGCAGTTCGTGAAGTTTCTTCGGGAGAGGGAAGCGGCGTCGAAGGCTGGGTAGTCACCTGCGGTGATGCGGTTCAGCGTCGCCGGCGCAGTCGCCTCCATGTGATGGATGTCACATGCGATTGTGGGTACATGGCATATGCATCGCTTCCAAAGGTGCATAGTCGTGTGAGGCCGCAGTCGCTGCGGCGTCACCATCAGGAGGTGCATGTACATGAAGAGACCGGTTGCAGCACTACTCGCGTTTGCGATGATCGTCGCGCTCGCAGCACCGGGAGCCGCCCTTGCAAGGGGCGGTAACGGCAACTCAAGCGAACCACGACGCGATTCGGCGTCGAGTCAGTCACCGTCGGTGCAGAGCGGGGCCCGCAAGGCAGGGGCACCACAGAAGGCCGAGAAGGCCGTGCGTCAGGCCGAGAAAGCCGAGCGCAAGGTTGCACGCAAGGCCGAGAAGGTCGAGCGTAAGGCCGCGCGCGAGGCGAATCGCCCCGTCACAGGTTTCGGTTCCGACGAGACGAGCGGCTCCGTGGACGCGACGCCTTCAGTCGAAGGAACCCGTCAGGTGGGACCAGGCATCAGTAACGCGTTCTCTCGGATCACAGCGAATCTGGAGAAGTCGCTCGCCAAGATCGCCGACGGTCGCAAGTCACAGTTGCCGCCCGGACTCGTGGGTGTGTGGCTGAAATTCGCAGGCTGGCTCGGCGTGGACAACACCACGATGCCCGGTTACGTCGCACCGGTCACCGAGCCGACCTCGACCGTTGAGCCTACCTCGACGGTAGAGCCGACCTCGACAGTGGAACCCACGTCGACGGTGGAGCCCACCTCGACCGTAGAGCCGACATCCACAGTCGACCCGCTGGTCACGCCGTTCACGTTCTAGGCGTTCGTATCAACACATGAGTGACCTGTGAAGCCGGCGATCATGCCGGCTTCACTGCGTTCACGCGCACGCTCGCGAACCGGGAGGCGGCCTCGTGCAATACCTCGCGGCTGGCGCCGGTATGCTCGACGAACTCCGCGACCAGATCCTCGGCCACCACGTCTTCGGGGGAGAAGATGCGCTTCTCGGTCACGCGCACGTCGCGGAAGCCGGCCGCGGTGAGGGCAGCGAGGTAGTCGTCGAGCAGCACAGCACCCGAGAGGCACGCCACGTACGCCTCGACCGAGTCGCGGATCTGGAGGGGAAGGTCGCCCAGCAGCACGATATCGGAGACGCTTATGCGCCCGCCCGGGCGAAGCACGCGGAACGACTCGGCGAAGGCAGCGGCCTTGTCGGGCACGAGGTTGATCACGCAGTTGCTGATGATGACATCGACCGAGGAGTCAGCCGCCGGCAGATGCTCGATCTCTCCGAGTCGGAACTCGACGTTGGTCGCGTCCGCGCTGGCCGCATTGCGACGCGCGCGCTCGATCATCTCGGGTGTCATGTCGATTCCGATGACGCGCCCCGTGGGACCGACGCGCCGCGCGGCGATGAAGCAGTCGATGCCGCCACCGCTGCCCAGATCCATCACGGTCTCGCCGGGAGACAGTTCGAGCAACGCCAGCGGGTTCCCGCACCCCAACCCGAGGTCGGCGCCTTGGGGCACGGCCTCGAGGTCCGCCGACTCGTAGCCGAGGGCACGGCTCACCGTGCCGGTGACGGAACCGCAACCGCAACCGCCTTCGCCGTTGTTCGTGCCGCAGCACGCGGCGCTCGCGTTCGTGGCGTGTCCGGCGTAGCGCTCTCGGACTGCGACCTTGATGTCGACTGAGTCGTGCATGAGGGGGCTCCTCTCTGGGATTGAGTAGTTCGACGCTTGTCGAAGTAATGCGATGTCGCTAGTATTTCGACATACATCGAACTTGTCAAGAGGGGTCGCATGAGCACCAAATCCAAGCAGCCGGTCCTCGGGGATTCAGCAACAGCAGCTCGCGCCGACTCGCCGGGGCCTGACTCCGCCGAGGATCGAACCGACCGCCTGTTTCGCGCGCTGTCATCGGCCCCTCGCCGAGAGATCCTGCGCATCCTGTCCGCCGGCGTCAGCGCCGATACCGGCGCCGGCGAGAGTGCGACGACATGCTGCGCGCCGCATGACGTCTGCGCCTGCACCTTCGCCGAGCAGCTCGGCCTGGGCGCCCCTACCGTCTCGCACCACATGCGCGTGCTCAAAGAAGCGGGCCTCGTGGTGGGCGAGAAGCGTGGACTGTGGGTCCACTACCGGGTGGAGCACGACGCGCTGGCCGAGGCGTTCCGGCTCGTGCAGAGCTCGCTTCGCATCAACGATAGCGCCGGGAAGTGAGCCCGACGGTCTCGGCGGCGCTGGCCGGTATGGGCCTTGGCGCGAGCCTGATCATCGCGATCGGAGCGCAGAACGCGTTCGTTCTGAGGCGTGGAATCCGTCGCGACCACGTACTCGCTGTCGTCGCGGTGTGCGTGCTGTGCGACTGGGTACTGATCGCGCTCGGTGCCGCCGGCTTTGGAGCGCTGATCGGCGCGTTTCCGCTTCTCACCTCGATCGCCGCATGGGGTGGAGCAATCTTCCTTGCCGTCTACGGTGCCATGGCGCTGCGCTCGGCACTGCACCCCGGAGCACTGATCGCCGAGCAACCCGCACTCGAGGATGCTCCCGCCGACACAAGCGGCTCGTCGTCCGCGCGCACCGGCACCACTCGCACGGCCGTTGGCGCGGCGCTCGCGGTCAGCCTGCTCAACCCGCACGTGTATCTCGACACCGTCGTGTTGCTCGGCAGCCTTGCTGCTCAGTACGAGCCGGGGCTCAGAGTGTGGTTCACGGGCGGTGCGATGCTTGCTTCGCTGGCGTGGTTCGCAGGGCTTGGCTTCGGTGCCAGACTCCTCGCGCCGGTGTTCGAGCGACCCATCGCGTGGCGCGTGCTCGACATCGTTGTGGGTGGCATCATGTGGTGGATCGCCCTGGGTCTGGTGCTCGGGCAGGTACGCTGATCGCAGACCGAAGGACTCGGCCGTCACCGTCGCGCCCGACATCCGCCAGGGACGGTGTCGCAGCCGTTGCGGGCGAGTACAATGTCGGTAACGAACGCACAGTGAGCGACTGCTCGCTTTCACACCGAGGAGCCACGATGACTGACGAGACCACTCCCGCACCCGAGCAGCAGCCCGAGGACAAGCACAGCGTGAAGGAAGACCTTCGTGGCGCAGTGGCCAAGGTGGTAGGCATCGCCGTCGAGGCCGGTTCGATGCTGTCCGGCAACGCCGGTGAGCTCGTATCCGCCGAGGGTGCGGTGGCCGAGGCCGACACCGAGAAGCTGCTCGACCGCATCGACGGCGAAGGCTAGAGCCGGCACCGCATGCTGTATCGCACACTCGGGCCCCAAGGCCCTGAGGTATCGGTTCTCGGCTTTGGCTGTATGCGACTGCCCGTCGTCGACGGCGTCCAGAACCACATCGACTATCCCGCCGCGACCGCGATGCTTCGCGGTGCGATCGACGCGGGACTGAACTACATCGACACCGCCTTCCCGTACCACGGCACCGGCTTTGGCGAGCCGGGCGAGAGCGAGCGGTTCCTCGGCACGGCGCTCGCCGACGGCTACCGGGAGCGCGTCTTGCTCGCCACCAAGATGCCCAGCTGGCTCATCGAGACGCGCGACGACATGGAGCGCCATCTCGCTGACCAGCTCGAGCGCCTTCAGACCGACCACGTCGACTGCTACCTCCTCCACGCGCTGAAGGAGGAGTGGTGGGACAAGCTGCTCGCCGCAGACGTTCTCGGCTTCCTCGACGACGCGATCGCTGATGGTCGCATCCGGTACGCCGGATTCTCCTTCCACGACGAGCTGCCTGTCTTCAAGCGCATCGTGGACGCGTACCCATGGACGTTCACACAGATCCAGTACAACCTGCTCGACGTCGACTATCAGGCCGGCCGAGAAGGCCTCGCGTATGCCGCGGAGCGCGGTCTCGGCGTGATCGTCATGGAGCCGCTCAAGGGCGGTCGCCTCGCCGGTCGCGTCCCCGACGACGTGCAGGCGGTCTGGGACCGCGCCGAGACGGATCGCACGCCGGCGCAGTGGGCGCTGCGGTGGGTGTGGGACCACCCAGAGGTCAGCCTGCTGCTCTCCGGCATGTCCACTCCCGCAGACCTCGCCGACAACCTCGCGACCGCCGATGCCGCTGCGCCCGGCTCACTCTCGGATGCTGAGCGCGCGTTGGTCGCCGAAGTCCGCGACGTCTACCGCAGCCGCATCAAGGCCGACTGCACCGCCTGCAAGTACTGCCTGCCGTGTCCGGCGGGCGTCGACATACCAGGCGTCTTCGCTCGGCTGAACAATGCGTCGCTCTACGACGACTTCGAGGGCGCCAAGGAGGCCTATCTCGCGAAGGTCACCGAGAAGGCGTCGGCGTGCACGCGCTGCGGCGCGTGCGTCCCCAAGTGCCCGCAGCACATCGACATCCCCGGGGTGTTGGAGGAAGCGCTGGCGCTCTTCGGCGAATAGTCACGCATGCAACGCAGCCTCGGTCACCGAGTCAGGTGGCCGGGGCTGCGTTGATTCAGTACTGGATGCAGCGTACCGCGCGCGAGGGCCTAGCGATCCGCCAGCGCAATGTAGTCCTGGCTCGGTGAGACGCTCTTGTACGCCGGACGGATGATCTTGCCACCGTTGGCGAGCTCCTCGAGACGGTGCGCGCTCCAGCCCACCACGCGCGAGATCGCGAACAACGGCGTGTAGAGCTCCGGCGGGATGTCGAGCATGCGGTAGACGAAGCCCGAGTAGAAGTCGACGTTGGCGCTGACGCCCTTGTAGACCCGACGCTGTGCCGAGACGATCAGCGGAGCGATGCGTTCCACGCGCTTGTGCAGCTCGAACACCTCGGAGTAGCCCTTCACGCGAGCGAGCTCCTCGGCGTATCCGCGCAGGACCTCGGTGCGGGGGTCGGACACGGAGTAGACGGCGTGACCCATTCCGTAGACCAGGCCGGACTTGTCGTACGCGTCCTTGCCCAGAAGACGGTGGATGTAGTCGGCTATCTGTTCGTCGTCCTCGAAGTCGGTGATGGTGGCCTCGAGATCGTCCAGCATCTCGACGACCTTGAGGTTCGCTCCGCCGTGTCGCGGCCCCTTGAGCGAGCCGAGCGACGCGGCGATCGCCGAGTACGTGTCGGTCCCGGTCGAGGAGACGACGCGTGTCGTGAACGTCGAGTTGTTGCCGCCGCCATGCTCGGCGTGGAGCACGAGCATCATGTCGAGAATCTGCGACTCGAGCTTCGAGAACTCGCTGTTGGGGCGAAGCATGTGCAGGAAGTTCTCGGCGGTGGAGCACTCGGGCTCGGGGTGGTGGATGACGAGGCTCTTCTTGCAGAACTCGTCGAGGTACGCCTGGTAGGCGTAGACGGCGAGCATCG
>CAYMAN010000053.1:0-10296 GCA_964388455.1 uncultured Eubacteriales bacterium | reverse complement strand
CGAGCCGACCCTTGCGCAAGAACGTGTTGCGAAGCGACAACGCCACCGGCCGAGGAAGTCCGCGGATCAGCCCCAGCCCCCGGTCGATCCAGCCGTGGCCGAAGTTGCCCGACATTCCCGTGGAGGTGAACGCGGTCACGACGCTCGTGCGGGCTCCTCGGCGAACGGGAATGGCTGCGGCGAGAATCGGGACGAGCAGGCCCACGGCGACTTCGAGGGCGATCACGTACGCGGGCGGGGTGTACTCGATGATGCGGAAGTTGAGCAGGCCCGCGGCGTACTCGATGAACCAACGGCCGGCCCAGAGCGTGATCGGCACGCCAACGATGACCGCGAGCACGCCGTAGATGAGCACCATCACGAGATACATCGATTGCACCTGGTACCAGCGCCCGCCGACCGCCTTCATGATGCCGATCTGCTTGATCTGTTGCGCGATGATCGCCGAGACCGTCGTGACCACAAGAAATCCCGAGAGCCCCAACGCCAGCACGCCCATCGCCAGCAGCAGCAGAGAGACGGCCTTGAAGATGTCGCCCAGGAAGTGACTTCCCGGCTTGGGGACGTTGGTCGCATACGCCTGGACCCCCGCCGAGGCCAGCTCGTGGTCACGCACGTCGATCGCAATGCGGCTCGCGGCCGCCTGTGAGAGTTCACGTTCCAGCTGAAGCGCGAGGTAGTTGAACTTCTCAGGTCGCTTGAGCAGCGGCATCGTGCTCATCGAGACGTAGCCCACCACCATGTCCGAGAACATCGTGGGGACGGAGTTGATGTCGTGCGCGAAGCCGACCACGCGCAGCTCCTCGCGCGTGCCGGCCTGCGTCTCGACGGTGATGGTCTCGCCGATACTGAACTGCTCGACCAGCAGCACACTCTTCTCGAGCACGATCTCGCCGGGGCCCGGCGGCCACGAGACGGCTTCCTCGCGGACGATCTTCTGCACCTCGATGTTGCGAAACGACGGCAGTGCCAGCACCTGCATCGTGCTCCAGCCGGCGGTCGAAGTGGTCGCAGGCGAATCCTGTGAGTAGCGCACCAGCTCCATGCGACGACCCTCTGCGGCGTTGACGTCGGCGCGGCTTCCGATACTGCGAACGAGCGCAGCGTCGAAGTCCGACGTGTTGAACTCTGCCGAGGGCGCAGCCGACGTGAGGAAGTCCGTATCGAACTCACGCGTGAGCACACCCCTGCCCCCGAGCACCACGCCCACGGCGAAGATGCCCACGGCGATGGAGAGCACCACCAGCAGGGTGCGCAGTTTGTGTGAGGTCAGGTCGCGAATGACCTTATGCCAGCGCGGCGGCAACGGCATGGAGCGTCAGCCCTTGAATTCCGCAGCCTCGGCGGCGAGGCGGTTCAGGCGCTCCTCGACGATCTCGCCGTCGTGCACGTGGAGGCTGCGGCGGACGCGCTGGGCGATGTCGTTGTCGTGGGTCACCATGATGATGGTCTTGCCGTCGTCCACGAGCCGCTCCATCAGGCCGAACACTGCGTCGGCCGTCTTGGAGTCGAGGTTGCCGGTGGGCTCGTCGGCGGCGAGGATGGGCGGGTCGTTGGCGAGCGCTCGTGCGATGGCGACACGCTGCTGCTGCCCGCCGGAGAGCGCCGAGGGAAGCTTATCGGCCTGGTCGGCCATCTCGACCTGTTCGAGCAGGTGTAGGGCGCGCTCGGGCCTCTCGGCGGGGGTGTAGACGTTGCAGAAGTCCATGGGGAGCATGACGTTCTCGGCCACGGTGAGCGTGGGGAGCAGCTGGAAGAACTGGAACACGACGCCGATGGTCTTGCCGCGCCAGACGGCGAGCTGGTTCTCATTCAGGCTGTGGACCGGCGTGCCGTCGATCATGACCGCGCCGGATGTGGGACGGTCGATGCCGGTGATCATGTTGATGAGCGTAGTCTTGCCGCTCCCCGACTTGCCGATGAGCCCGATGAACTCACCCGCGCCCACGTCGAGGTTGATGCCTCGCAGGGCGGTGAACGGGACTTCGCCGGAGTCGTAGACCTTCACGACGTCGGTCATGCGAATCAGTGGCTCAGGCATGATGCTGACTCCGCGGTAGAAGTGGCGATTCTGGCGCGAGCGTTAGCGGCGCTTCTCCTTGGGATGCTCCTTGAAGAACGCCTTGCCCGCCTTGGAGATGATCTTGCTCGAGCGCTCCTTCTCGGCCCAGGCCTTCTGGTCCTGCTTACGCGAGAGCGTGTCGAGTTCGCTGCGCAGTGTGCGGTAACTCTCGAGGCGGCGCAGCGGTACCTGCCCGGCCTCGACCGCCGCGATGACGGCGCAGCCGGGCTCGGACTCGTGGGTGCAGTCGTTGAAGCGGCACTTCTCGGCGAGCGCGTCGATGTCGGGGAAGGCACTCGCGATGCCATCTTCCGCGTCCCAGAGCGCAAGCCCGCGCATGCCCGGAGTGTCGATGATGACGCCGCCGCCGGGGATGAGCACGATCTCGCGCGCCACGGTGGTGTGACGGCCCTTGTCGTCGCTCGCGCGGACGGTCTTGGTCGCCTGCACCTCACCGCCCACGAGCCGGTTCACCAGCGTCGACTTCCCCACACCCGACCCGCCGAGCAGGGCCGCAGTCACGCCTTGGCGGAGGACGGCCGAGACCTCGTCGAGACCGATGCCGGTCACGGCGCTCTCGACGATGACGTCGACCCCGGGTGAGGCTTCCTCGGCGAGTGCGCGCTGGTAGTCGATGTCCTCGGCGATGTCGGCTTTGGTGAGGACGACGATCGGACGCGCGCCGCTCTCCCACGCGAGCACGAGCTCACGCTCGAGGCGGCGGACGTTGATGCCCTTGCCCGAGAGGGACTGCACGACGAAGACGACCTGCACGTTGGCGATGAGCACCTGCTGGTCGGTCTGCTCGCCGGGATCCTTGCGCGAGAACGCGCTGGTGCGGGGCAGGATCGCCTCGATGATGGGCATGTCGTGGCCGTCGGGATGCGCGAGCGCGACCCAGTCGCCGACGACCGCGCGACTGCCGGTGCCGTGCGTCTTGAGCAGGTGCGTCGCCGGCTCCACGCGCACGAGGCCCGCTTCCGTGGCAACCATCGGCATGCCGCGATCGACGCGCGAGACGCGGCCGGGGGTGAACCCCTCCTCGGCGAGTGGTGCGAACAGCGCGGTCTCGCGCTCGGTCCAGCCGAGGTCGGCGAGTGTCGCGTGCTGGATGTCGGTGGGATCGGTCACGATGACTAGGATACCCCGCACAGGTATCCAGCGCAGGGCTGACGAGCGGATTGTCGGTGTCACTGGGCGGGTATACACTGATGGTGTATCCGTTTGGTGTATCCATGAGTGTTTGCGTGAACCCGGTGTGGCGAGGAGTTGAGTGGTATGGCCGTATACAAAGTAAATGTGTCGCTGCCGCCCGAGCTGGTTGAGCAGATCGACGCGATCGCCGCCGAGCAGGGCCTGAGTCGGAGCGGCTTCATCGCCGAGGCGAGTTCGCGCTACGTGACGGAACTGGCCGCGCGCTCCGCCGAGGAAGAGCGCGTCCGGCGCATCGACAAGGCCATCGAGAGCATGAAAGAGCGCGGGAAGCTCATTCCCAAGGACGCCGACTACATGGGCATCATTCGGCGATTTCGCGAGCGTGATGGATGGGATGGGCCGGAGGAATGAGATACGTCGTCATCGATTCGTCTGTCGCATTCAAGTTGCTTCTTGCCTACGGCGAGCCGGGCCTCGACGAAGCGTGGGCGCTCGTGAGACAGCACCGCGCTCGGGAAGTACTACTGGTATCGCCGGAAGTCGGGTTCATCGAGATCGCCAACATCCTGCGCTACGTTGGAGTCGATGCAGCCTCGGCCGACGGCCTGCTCGAGGACTACGAGCGTCTCGGTATTGAGCCAGCTCGACAGAGCGGTACGCGCGTGCGAGCGGCGTGTGCCTGCGCCTTCGAGCACGGAATCAGCCTCTATGACGCGATGTTCCTTGCTCTGGCTCAGGAGCTCGACTGCGAGCTGGTGACGGCGGATCGTAGAGCGTTCGGACGAATCCCCAAAGACGTGGCACGCGTACGCCTGATCTAGTACCGCGTCCGCGCCGATCCGCAGCCACGACCCGGTGTGCTCAAGTCCCTTACCCCTTCGCGCGCACCACAGCGACGACCGTGTCGGCCATCAGATTCGGCAGCACGCGCACCTCTCGGATGTGGTCGTTCCAGCCCGCCGCCACCAATGGGATCTCGCGCTCGATCTGACCACCGTTGGCGGCCACGAAGTCGCGGAAGTCCTTGAGTGTCGTGTGGTGGATGTTGGGCGTGTCGTACCACGAGAACGGAATCGAGTCCGAGACCGGCATCCGTCCCTTGGCTGCAAGATAGCCACGAACACGCCAGTGGCCGAAGTTGGGGAACGTGATGATGCCGCGTTTACCCACGCGAAGCATCTCGCGCAGCACAAGCGCCGGCTTGCGGACGACCTGCATGGTCTGGGACAGGATCACGGTATCGAACGACTGATCCGGGTAGCCATGCAGCCCCTCGTCGAGGTCGGCCTGCACCACAGAGAGACCGCTCGCGATCGCGGCAGCGATCTCCTCGGGCGCGAGCTCGATCCCGCGCACCGCGCAGCCGCGCTCGTCACGCAGATGCGCGATCAGTGAGCCGTCGCCGCAACCCAGGTCGAGGACGCGGGCGCCTTGCGGGACGAGCCCCGTGAGCAACCGCAGGTCAGCGCGCATGATGTCGGCGGCGGTCACAGGGCACCTCCTACGTCTCCGCGGGCCTCGTCCAGCGCGCGTTCCAGGAACGGCTCGATGTAGCGGCGCTGTTCCTCGGGCTCAAGCAGGAACGCATCGTGGCCATACGGGCTCTCGATCTCGGCGAACGAGACCTCGGCGAATACGGAGCGCAGCGCATCAACCAGCCCACGGGTCTGGTACGTGGGGAACAGCCAGTCGCTGGAGAATGTCAGCGTCAAGAAGCGGACGGGCGTGTCGGCCATCGCCGCGGCAACGGAGTCAGCGCCGGCAGCGAGGTCGAAGTAGTCCATCGCTTTGGTCATGTACAGATACGTGTTGGCGTCGAAGCGCTCGACAAACTTCTGGCCCTGATGCGCCAGATAGCTCTCGACTTCAAACTCGGTCACAAAGTCGAACGCGTGCTCGTCGCGGTCGCGCAAGCGCCGACCGAACTTCGCGCGCATCGACTCGTCCGAGAGATACGTGATGTGCCCGATCATGCGAGCGATGGCGAGCCCCTGGTCGGGCTGGCCGTGCTCGTAGTAGTTGCCTCCATCAAACGCCGGATCGCCGAGGATCGCGGTGCGCCCGACCTCATTGAACGCGATCGACTGTGCTGCGAGCCTCGGCGTTGTGGCCACGGCCACGCACACCCGCATCCGCTGCGGGTGACGACGCGTCCACGACAACGCCTGCATTCCGCCCATCGACCCGCCGACCACCGCAAGCAGCTGCCCGATACCCAGCGCATCGAGCAGCGCGGCCTGCGCGTCGACCATGTCCTCGATCGTGGTGAGCGGGAAGCCGAGACCGTACGGCTTGCCGGTCGCGGGATCGATCGAACCGGGCCCGGTCGAGCCAGAGCAGCCACCCACGACGTTGCTGCATATTACAAAGTAGCGTCGCGTGTCGATGGCCTTGCCGGGGCCGACCATGACCTCCCACCAGCCGGGCTTCTCGACGCCGTCCGCGTCCGGCCCAGCGGCGACGTGCGCGTCACCTGAGAGCGCGTGGCAGATGAAGACGGCGTTGGTGCCGCCGGCATCGAGCTCGCCCCAGGTCTCGTACTGAATCTCGACGTGCTCGAGGTGGCGGCCCGACACGAAGTCGAGTCCACCCGGCAACACGCAGACCTTCGGCCCCGACGCCGGCACTGAGGTGCCGACGCCAGGGGCCGCAGGTGTCGCTATCGCGTTATCAGAGTCGGCCTTCTCGGCCGGAGTCGGTGAGGTCACTCGGATCACGCCTTCTCGAGGGCCTGCGCTAGGTCGGCGATGATGTCGTCGATGTTCTCGATGCCGATCGACAGGCGAACGAAGTCATCGCCAATGCCTGCCTTCACGAGTTCTTCCTCGGACAGCTGACTGTGGGTCGTCGATGCGGGGTGGATGATGAGCGACTTGGCGTCGCCCACATTGGCAAGGTGGCTGAACAGCTCGACGCCGTCGATGAGCTTCTTGCCGGCCTCCAGGCCGCCCTTCACACCAAAGACCACGACGCCGCCAAAGCCGTTGACCAGGTACTTCTTTGCGTTCTCGTGCGTGGGATGGCTTTCGAGACCCGGGTACGCGACCCACTCGACTTTGGGGTGCGCCTCGAGGTACTTGGCCACCGCGAGCGCGTTGTCGCTGTGACGCTGCACGCGAAGCGACAACGTCTCCACGCCGAGGAGGAACTGTTGCGCGTTGAACGGCGAGAGCGCGGGACCGAAGTCGCGCAGCACGTTGACGCGGGTGCGGATCGCGAACGCGACGTTGCCCAGGCCCGGGAAGTCGCCAAAGACGTCCCAGAACTTCAGGCCGTGATAGCTCTCGTCGGGCTCGGTGAAGAACGGGTGGCGACCGGTGCCCCAGTCGAAATTACCGCCGTCGACGATGATGCCGCCGATGGAGGTGCCGTGACCGCCCAGCCACTTGGTGAGCGATTCGACCACGACAGCCGCGCCGTGCTCGATCGGACGGCACAGGTACGGCGTGCCGAAGGTGTTGTCCACAAACAGCGGGATGCCGATCTCGCGCCCGGCAGCGGCCAGGCCGCCCAGATCCGGCACGTCGAGGCGCGGATTGCCGATGGTCTCGACGAACCACGCGCGGGTCCGGTCGTCGGAGGCCGCGGCGAAGCCCTCCGTGTCGGTGGTCTCGACGAAGCGGACCTCGATGCCGAGGCGGCGGAAGGTGTGCAGAAAGATGTTCCAGGTGCCGCCATAGAGCGACGTCGAGGAGACGATGTTGTCGCCGGTGCCCGCGACGTTGAGCAGCGCAAGCACCTCGGCGGCGTGACCGGATGCGACGGCGACGGCGGAGCTGCCTCCCTCGAGCGACGCGACGCGCTGCTCGAGCACGTCGTTGGTCGGGTTCATGATGCGGGAGTAGATGTTGCCAAAGGCTCGCAGACCAAAGAGGTCGGCGGCGTGGTCGGAGTCCTTGAAGTTGTAGGCGACCGTCTGATAGATCGGGACGGCGCGCGAACCGGTGGCGGGATCAGGGGAAGCTCCGCCATGGACGGCAACGGTGTCGAACTTGGGGGTGGTCGAGTCACTCATGGTGATCAGCCTCTATTCTGAATGCGTGTCTGATGGGGACGATACCCGACTTGCGCCATATGGCGAAGCTAGGCTGAAGGCCGCCCGGATCCGGCGCATACGCCGATAGACCCGGGCTGGGTCATCATCATGTCCATCATCATCACGAACTCAGACGGGCGAACCATGATTGCTCGATCACACCTCCTTCGATGCTTCCGTGTGCCGCAGTCACGCTCCCGATGCGAAACTCGCCGAGAAGTCGGGTCGCGTGTTCCGGCTACTTTACGTGCGACCGTCGCGCACGGTCAACCCCGAAAAGCGCACCTCTGGTGAGCGGTTCATGCGGTGCGGCGAGCGGTTGGCCGGCGCCACGCCGCGCCCGCGCCACCTGCGATCCGCTGCGATCCGCTGCGACCAGACCGCGTCGCGACCCGTCGCGACCTCCTCGGCGACGAGCGGTATAGTTGGGATGAGGCTGGACGGCGGGCTGCCGGAGCCCGCCACCGACGAGAGGATCACTGCCATGAAGAAACGACTCGGCGCACTTGAGCGCCTGTTCCCGATGCCGTGTGTGCTCGTCGTAGGCGGGACGATGGACGAGGCTGATGCGATCACCGTCGCCTGGATCAACGTGGTCGCGTCCACGCCTCCGACCGTGGTCATGGGCTTGCGCGACACGCGCCGCTCGCTCGAGCTCATCCGCAAGACCGGCGAGCTCACGGTGAACGTCCCCAGCGCCAAAGACGTCGCCGCCGTCGACTACTGCGGCATCGTTTCCGGTCACAAGACCGACAAGTTCACCGCTTCCGGCCTGACCCTGGAGCCCGGCGTCGCTCTCAGCACGCCGATGATCGCCGAGTGCGCCTACAACCTCGAATGTCGCGTGACCCAAGAAGAGCGCGTCGGCGCCTACGCCATCGTCTTCGCAGAGATCGTCGAGGCTCACGCCGAGGAGAGCATCCTCGTTCCCGGTACCGAGGACGTCGTCAGCATGGACGCGCTCGACCCGCTGACCTACATCCCCGGTGCGCGCGAGTACCGCCGTCTCGGGCAGAAGCTTGCCGACGCATACAGCATCGGCAAGACGCTGATGTAATTCTTACCTTTCTTGTCATCTTTTGACCTATGTCAAGTTCTTCATCCTCGGCGATGGGGTACACCCTAAGGGTGCTTCCGTTGAATCCCGAGAGGAGCGACCATGATCGTCGCACTGGATACCACCGTTCACGAACTCGTCGAGGAGTACCCCTATCTCCTCGACTGGCTGGTCGCCTACAACGACCACTTCGACAGCCTCAAGAACCCCGTCCTCTACAACACCATGGCGCGTGTCGCCAAGCTCGAGACCGTCGCCGCCATGGCGAAGATCCCCGCGGACACCCTCCTCGATGACATCCGCACGGAGATCGCCAAGCGCGAGATCGCCGCCGAGGAGACCGCCGGGCTCGTGGCCGATGCCGCGGCCGCCGGTTCTAGCGCCGGTCCCGGCACCGCTGCAGCCGACGACCCCGCGCGGGCTGCTCGGCAGGAGGCGCTCAAGACCATCATCCACAAGCTGCACGACGGGGCGCCCGTCGCAGACGTGAAGGCCGAGTTCGACGCTCTGGCCACCGGGATCGACTCGGCGGAGATCGCGCGTATGGAGCAGGCCCTCATCGCCGAGGGCATGCCCATCGAGGACGTGCAGCGCCTCTGCGACGTCCACGTCTCCGTCTTCAAGGAGTCGCTCGATACCCACGAGGAGACCGTCGTCGCCGAGAACCATCCGCTCGACGCCTACCGCCGAGAGAACGTTGTCGCGACCGAACTCGTGGCCGAGGTGCGCGCGGCTCACGAGGTGCTCGTTGGGGCCAGCGACGACGCCGCTCGAGTCGCCGCGCGCGACACACTCTTCGACCCGCTGACCAAGCTCGCGCAAATCGAGACGCACTACATCCGCAAAGAGAACCAGCTGTTCCCGGTTCTCGAGGCGCACGACATCAGTGGTCCGACCAAGGTCATGTGGGCGCTCGACGACGACATCCGCGGTCGCATCAAGTCCGCACGCGCACTGGTCGCCGCCGGTGACGATGCATCGCTGACCGCGACCCTGCCCGAGACGCTCGCGATGATCGACGACATGATCTACAAGGAGGAGAAGATCCTCTTCCCCACCGCCCTCCAGGTGATCACCGACGCCGAATGGGACCAGATGGCAGCGGGTGACGCCGAGATCGGCTACGCCTGGGTGCGCGGCCCCGAGGGCGCGAATGCCCGCGCTGCCGCAGATGCAGCGACGCCGCTCGCCAGTGCGACCGGCGCTGACGGCGCGATGCTGCTGCCGCTGCCGACCGGTGCGCTCTCGCTGTCACAGCTCGACCTGCTGTTCCGCGCGCTCCCCTTCGACGTCACCTACGTCGACGAGAACGACCGCGTCCGCTTCTACTCCGAGGGCGAGCGAGTCTTCCCGCGCTCGCCCGGCGCGATCGGCCGAGACGTCCACAACTGCCACCCGCCCGCGAGCGTCCACAAGGTCATCGAGATCCTCGACGCCTTCAAGGACGGCTCCAAAGATTCCGCCGAGTTCTGGATCGAGATGGGGCCGAAGTTCATCCACATCCGCTACTTCGCACTGCGCGACGCCGAGGGTGTCTACAAGGGTTGCCTCGAAGTGGTGCACGACGCCACGCATGTGAGATCCCTCTCGGGGAACCGTCGCATCGTCGATTGGTAGCGGTGCGCGATTGTAGGGCACGCAGCGAGATGGCAGGCGACCTCTGCGGACATCCCTCGGAGGGGGCCCTCGCCGCTTCGCGGCTCCCCTCCTGCGGACAGGTCCTCTGAGGTCGCCTGCCATCTCGCTGCGTGCGTGCGCCTCGTCGGTTCCCTATGATGGTGCGCATGCCTAGCGAACTGATTCTGCCGGCCGCACTCATGACTCTCGCCTTCGTGTTTTACACGACGGGGGTCTTCGCCGAGCGCGCTGTGCGCGACTTACGCGGGTGGCACGTTGTGGTGTTTTGGCTGGGGCTGACGTGCGACTCGCTCGGCACGCAGATGATGACGGGGCTCATCGAGATCGGTGCACGGCCGACTCTGATGC
>CAYMAN010000052.1:0-10312 GCA_964388455.1 uncultured Eubacteriales bacterium | reverse complement strand
TCGAACCCACACGAGGTTTCCCTCAGAGGTTTTTGAGACCTCCGTGTCTGCCATTCCACCACCCGGGCGATTGGGTGCCGAGGGAGATTATAGCGGTCATGGCGCGCACGTGTGAGGTGAATCCGATCAGGCCGATCGGACATTGTCTCCCAACGCGACCAGCTCGCCCAATACCAGGCGTCGATTCTCGGCCACCGGTACGACACGCTGGAGTGCCTTGACGACGCGTGGGTCGTAGAGTCGTCCGGACCCGATCCGGATGCTGTCCATGGCGCCGAGGGGTCGGCCGAGCCGGCTGTGGCCACTCTTGCTCGCGAAGGTGTAGGCCTCGCACACCGCAAGGACTCTCGCCGGCAGTGGAATGGAGTCGCCCATAAGGCCTTCAGGATAGCCGGAGCCATCAACATGCTCATGGTGGGACTTGATAGCGGCCTGAACATCCTTGTCCATGCGCGCGGCAAACGCGAGGTGCGCCCCACGGTTCGGATGATCATTACATTCTTGAGGTCCGTCGTCACCAGGACTGCGCTGTCCATCGACCAGCTCGAGCATGCCGATGTCATGTAGGAGTGCTGCCATACGCAGGTTCGCACGCTCCGTGTCGGTCATGGCGAGTCGCTCACCCACCGCAACGGCAAGCTCCGCGACCTCCTCCGCGTGATCGCGATAACCGGGGAAGCGGCGCTCAGCCAGCTCAAGGAGTGCATCGAGCATTCCGCTGAGCTTTGTCCGCAGCTCGTCGAAAAGGCTTCGGTTCTCGAGGCCGAGCTCGACAACTCGGGCGACCAGCTGCAACCCCTCGAGTTGCGTGTCGGGAAGATCGCCTTCCGCGCGCCATATGCACAGAACATCGCGCAGCTTGCCGTGAACCCTCAACGGTACCGCCAATGTGGTGGAGCCACCCGAGTTGGACAGCGCTAGAGGACGGCCCGCTCGTACGGTGTCAATCGCAGCTGAGAGTATAGAGCGGTGGGCGAGGTGTTCATCCGTTCCCGAGGAGATCGACATCTCCACTTCTTCGCCCACGATGGCTGCGGCATCCACGTCGTAGTGGGCGAGAATCTCGTCTAGCAGTGCCTGTGGCGCCGCCGCGTCATCAACGCCCGTCATGAGCTCGGATGCGGTATGCGCGAACGTGAGTCTCTCACAGGCCGACTCGTAGTCCCTCTCGGCCTTCTGGAGGGCGCTGGTGGACTCCTCCAGGGCGTAGCGCATCTGCTGGTGTTGAACGGCGAGGTACACGACCAGGGCGAGCAGGAAGGCGATGGAGAACCAGCGCACCCACTGTGAACTGAACACCCAGAAGTCGGGCATCATGCCGGAGCTGACAACCAGATACAGCAGGAGCCCGGTTGCTGTCACAAGGGACAGGATGAGGAAGTAGACCAGCGCGTTCAGTTGCACTTGACGCTTGATGAGTGTGCCGATTTCCCGTGGCATGTCCTATCCCCCCGATCGATGACTTCCTACAAGGTTCGTCGGCATCGCGCGGTCGTGAATTCAGAGGAGACAACTTCAGACTCATCAAGCACCGATAAGGATTCCGGACCGAGGACGGTGTCACTCCTCGTGGAAGCCCTGGTGACACGCGAAGCACCGCATGTCCTGCTCTGCCAGGGCATCCTTGACTCTCTGCGGCGCGTTGGGACCGTGACACAGATCGCACTGGTACTTGAGCTCGGAGTTCCGCGGGTACTTGGCGTGCTCGAGGACTAGACTCCGCGTGTGGCAGCTGGTTCCGAAGCAACCATTTGTGGGTGCTGCCAAGCTGGATGCCAGCACGGCCTCGTTTGAGTGTCCCGGCACCCGCGGGAACTCGGCGTTATGGCATTGGGTGCACGTGAAGGCGTTGGTGCCTCGCCCCATCTCGCCGCCATGATCGAGCCGATGGCATGCGCCGTCGGGGTTTATGATCCCATCGGCGGTGCATCCGGCGACAGTGGGAACCTCGCCGCCGTGTCGACCGGCGGGAGCGTACGCGTGATCGTGACAGTCCTCACAACCGGAAAGCGGATGGGTCTGGCTGTAGGCCGCGTGACAGCCCAAGCAGTCCCAGCCCGTTGACATGGGCGGCGAGACCGTGAAACTCCAAGTCCGAGTAGCAGTCCCGTTCGCATCGTCCTTCGCTGAGAATTCGATCGTATGTATCCCCGCGCCCAGTGGCGATGTGGGCGTATGCGCGCAGGTCTTTGTCTGCGCGTCGTACGTTGTCGCGACCACTACGCCGTCCAACTTCATCGTAGAGCTGAACGATGAGCTCGGTGAGCTCAGGCAGGCCATGATGTGCGATGGAGAGTCGGGCAGTATCCCGCCGGGAGTCGGTGTTACGGTGCTGACGCTTGACGCAGTGCCGTAGTTGAATGACCAGACATACTCCGACGTCCCGTTTGAGCTCGTCACGGTTGCGCGGACTGTGTTCACGCCGTTCACGACCCGCGACTGGGTGTTGTAGCTGATCACCCTGACAAGAGTCACGTCATCAGTTACCCAGACGTCTTGCTCCGTCTCCTCATCGAAATAGAAGTGTCCGACCGGATAGTCGATGTAGCTCGTCACTGGAACCCCGTTGATGATCATCGTCACTGAGATGATCGGAGCGGTGTCATCGGCTTGGACTGAGATCCACGTCGGCTTGCTGGTCGGGGTCGCTCCCGAAGCCGGTTTCGGAGCCGAGAACGTGGCCCCCACCGGCGCGGCGTGTGCGAAGCTCAGACTCATGAAGAGAGCAGCAACGATTACGGCGAATGTGAACGTGATCACGCTTGTTCGTAGTCCTCTTGCGTAGCTTCCATAACTCATTGTTTATCAGCCCCCACTGATCGATACGATGTGATGCAGACGCCCGTTTTTGCGACCTGATCACTGAACGAATGGCGCAGGCGTGCTGCGCGTGTCACCCCCCCGAGGTGACTGCTCGTTTATGTCTGTTCCCTCAGAATCGGAGGAAGATGCGCCTTCATGCAGAGGGGAAATCTTCAGGCATATTCACGATTGACAAGGCTTCGACTGGCCGTGGAGCTGGACCTGCATGGCGCGGATGCAGCTGCCGTATACTGACGACATGAGTGAAGCCGACACTGCCGTGCCTCGTTCCTGCGAGGCCGCGTCACACATCGAGAACGTCTCCGCAAACCTACAGCTCGTCGCCGACATGGGCTACGGGGATGTGACGCTGGCGACGTTGCAGCAGGATGGATCATTGCGTGTGATCGCTGATGCTCGCCCCAACACGGCTGTGGCACCGTTCGCGTCGAGTCGGGTCGGACGCGTCTTGGACGCTCGGGATGAACCCGAAGCTTACGCGGGACTCGCGCAACGCGAGGTGATTCTCGGCCAGAGGATACGCGTCGCGCGTGGCATCAAGTTCACTACCGCGGTGTGGCCCATAGGAAGACCGACTCCGTTCGCTGTCGTGGTGCGAAACCTGGCCGAGCAGGTCGGAGAGTCATCCGGTGCCATGGAGCGAACGTTCATGGAGTTCGCCGAGCAGCTGCTGGGCAGCCTTGTTGAGCGACCTCTGGCTGACATTCGAACCGGCGAGCCCTTCTCGACCGTGCGCACCGCCGGGGACGGTGTGATCCGCGTCGGTGCGGACGGGCTGATCGAGTACGCATCTCCCAACGCCGTCAACATCATGCGTCTGGCCGGTGTGGATGGGACGCTCGTCGGATTGCAGGCGTCTGCGTTGCCCGGTGGCGGATTCGGCATCTCGCCGGTACTCGGTTCACGGGAGGCGATCTCAGTCGATGCCGACGTCGCGGAGAGGGTGCTCGGTTACCGATCGATCGGGATCGGATCCGGCGCTCTCGTCCTGGTGGAGGATCTGACGGAGGCGCGCAGGCGCGAGCAAGAGATCAAGGTCAAAGAAGCCACCATCCGCGAGGTCCATCATCGCGTGAAGAACAACTTGCAGACTATTGCCAGCCTTCTCAGGATTCAGGCGCGACGCAGCGAATCCGACGAGACGCGTCGCGCACTGGCCGAGGCGACCGAGCGTGTCGGCTCGATGGCGGTGGTTCACGACCTGCTCGCAGGGTCAGACGAGGAGTGCGTCGACTTCGCTCAGGCAGCGAGCACCGTCGTCGAATTGGTGGCGCGGGGGCTCATCGGCCGAGGGAGCGACATCGAGGTGTCGGTTGCCGGTACGACCGGTCAGGTCGACGCGCATACCGCGACGTCGCTCGCTCTGGCGGTAGCTGAGCTCGTTCACAACGCTCTCGAGCATGGCCTCGCTTCCCGGGCGGCGGGCCACGTCGAGGTTTTCATGCGACGCGTGCCCGGCGAACTCGTGCTGACCGTTCGGGACGACGGAGTGGGGCTGCCGGCAGGATTCCACCCCGAGACCTCCGCGAATCTGGGGCTCGAGATCGTGCGTACCGTCGTCGAGGACGATCTGCGCGGCACACTCAGCTACTCTGGCGGCCGTGGTACGACCGTGACCGTACGGGTGCCGCTATCAGACGTCGAAGCGCCCGGCCAGTCGCAGAGCGTAGGACCTCCCAGTTCGACCACCCCCGCCGAGGAGGCTCGATAGCAGTGCGAGTACTGATCGCTGAGGACGAAGCGCTCATCCGCATGGATCTTCGCGAGATGCTGACCGAGGACGGGCACGAGGTGGTCGGCGAGGCGCGCAACGGTGCCGAGGCGATCGAACTCGCGCGGTCACTCATCCCCGACGTCGTGTTCATGGACATCAACATGCCTGGGGTTACGGGCATCGAGGCCGCAGCCGTTCTGGGGGATGAGCGCATCGCGCCGGTGGTGATGGTCACCGCGTTCTCGCAGCTCGGATATGCGGAACAGGCTGCTGCCGCGGGCGCCATGGCGTACGTGGTCAAGCCGTTCTCCCGCGCCGATATCATCCCGGCGATGGCAGTGGCCGTCGCCCGCTTCGCTGAGGCGACCGCTCTGGCCGAGGAGGTGTCGGATCTGACGGAGCGTCTCGAAACCCGCAAGGTGGTGGAGCGGGCGAAGGGCGTTCTGATGTCACGCGGTCTGACCGAGCCGGATGCGTTCAAGCGGCTTCAGAGGGTGGCGATGGACAAGCGCAAGACACTACGCGAGATCGCCGAAGCAGTTGTCTTGGCAAGCGAGGCCACCGACTGATCTCATTGTTGCAAGGCTCGGACGTGGAGCACCTCACAGTTGCAGCCATGACGTGCGCTGTGTTACAAGAAGTGAGGTATTCAACTCCAACTGCCTTGTGAGAGAACGCCATGGATGCAACTGACCTTGAAATCATCAGGATACTCGTCGCCGAAGGACGTATCACGTTCTCGGAGCTTGCAAGCCGGATCCGGCTATCAGGGCCTTCGACAGCTGAGCGGGTTCGCCGGCTTGAGTCCGAGAGCGTGATTCTCGGCTATTGCGCTGTGGTGGATCCCGAGGCGGTCGAGGCCGACCTGGCTGCGTTCGTCTCGGTGACCCTCTCCGGGCCCGATGCGCGCGATGCCTTCCTGACAGCGATGAGTGATGAGCCTGCGGTGTTGGAATTGCATCACGTCGCGGGGGATGGCGACTATCTCCTCAAGATCAGGTGCGCCAACACTCGCGAGCTCGAGCGGCTCGTAAGCGACAGAATCAAGGGCGTGCGAGGTGTGTCGGGCACGCGGACGACCGTAGTGCTCTCGTCGGCGTTTGAGCGCCCAGCCCAGGTTCGACTCCGTGCCTGATACGCTCGCGCTCTTTGCACGGACGTTCGTCATCGGGGTCGCGGTCGCGGCACCTGTGGGCGCCATGGGGGTGCTATGCATGCAGCGCACGCTGGCCCGCGGCTGGCGCCTGGGCATGACCACGGGCCTGGGAATCGCGACTGCTGATGGCTTATACGCGGCCATCGCGGCCTTTGGGATGAGTGTGCTGTCTGGAATGCTGGTGACTCTGCAGACGCCACTGCGCCTCGTAGGTGGTGTCGCGCTCGTGGTTCTCGGCCTACGCGCCGCCTTTGCGTCTCCAAGGACACGTGTGCCTGATCAGTCAGATGCGTCGGCCTCGGGCGGATATGGACGTCTGTACCTCGGTGCCGTTGGACTCACACTCACCAACCCGATGACGATCATGGCTTTTGGTGCGATCTTCGCGAGCGCTGGCCTGGCCGCGCAACCCGGTCCGATCACCGCAGGGATCGCCACGGTCGGAGTCGCAAGTGGATCGCTCGCGTGGTGGACGGTCCTTGTGTCCGGTGTTGCGCTTGCCCGGCACACTGTCGGAACCCGACTCTTGCGGGGCATCAACGTTGCTTCCGGTGGACTCGTAGCGTTGTTCGGCGTAATCGCCATGGCAAGCGTGTTTATCGGCGCGTGAGAATCGAGCGCCAGCGGAGTGCAGCGCCTCGCCACTCTTCCGTCAGAACCCGCCCAGCAGAGCCGCCGCGATCCACAGCGTGCCCATGCCTGCCGCGAGTGTCGCGAGCGTGTTCTTCGTTCGCCATGCCACCAGAAGTGCGACGATCGCAGCGGCGGTTCGCGGCGGCGCGAACGAGTAGTCGTTCCCCGTGTGTACGTAGAGCGCCGCTGGCACCACCAGCGCCGTCAGGGCTGCGACGGGCACATGCCGCAGCAGACGGGCGAGCCAGGGCGGGTGCGGGACGTGACCGTGCAGCATGATCGGCAGTGCGCGCATGGCCCAGGTTCCGAGCGCGAGCGCGAGTGTCATCATCCAGAACTGCGCGACGGTGCTCATCGCGTCGCCGCTTCCGTCGACGCGTCGGCCCATGCGCCGTACGCCATGCCGGCGACTATCGCAGCGATGAGCCCGGTCTGCATCGGCAGGAGAGGAACAAGAACGGCTGCTGCCACGCCGGTGACGAGACCGACACCGACCGCGATTCGGTCCTTGAGGGCCGGAGCCAGCATGGCCAAGAAAACCAGCGGCACCGCAAAGTCGAGCCCCCACGCTGCAGGGATCAGTGCCCCGACCAGCGCACCCGCCAGCGATGAGAGTTGCCAGACGGTGGCCAGGGCCAGCCAAGCGCCCACGAAGTAGTGGATCACGCTGACATCTTCTCGGAAACGACCCTTGGTCATGGTGGTGGCGTAGTTCTGATCGACCAGCATGTGTCCGAGGATCGGCCGAAGCCACGCGGGGGCGCCGGAGAGGATCGGGGCGATCGACGTGCTGTAGATGAACATTCGAGCGTTGACGACCAGTGCCGTGCCCAGAGCCACCCACAACGGCGCGCCTGAGCCCAAGAGCGTCGTCGCGACGATTTGGGATGCGCCTGCGTTGACGAAGAGCGACATCCCAACGGCTTCCGCAATGCCGAATCCCGCCTGGATCACCGACGCGCCCGCGACGAGCCCGAACGGCACGATGCCGATGAGAATCGCCGCGACGTCGCGCGCCCCGGCTTTCAGACTGTGGCGGTGCAGTTCTGTCACGTGGGCTCCAAGATGAGGGCGGCGTTCGGAAACGACAGACTACTACACGTCGTCGGTCCAGCGACTCGCGCTGTGGTACCCTCAGTGAGTCGGCACCTCTCGCCAGGAGTCGACCACGGTCCCGGGAGTCACCGCTCCGCGGGGCCACCTCTATCTTCTGGGGCGTACCGGATAGCGCAGAATCGTCTTCAGCTTCTCAGGAGCGGTGCGCCCGGGGTCGCTCAAATAGATCTCGTGATGGATGCCCGAGAACTCGAGCCCCTTGTCGGCGGCGAAGGCTCGAAGTCGGTCCACGGTCGCGGTCTCGGCGGCGTACGGGCCGAGGTGGAGCAACTGCGCACACCGGCCCTCGGTCAGCGTCTGCACGCGGATGTCGGCGAGGCGGGGGAGGCCCTTCCTGGCCATGACCCGCTCACGCACCTCGTCGACGAACTCCGACGACACTTCATCGGGCAGCATCAACATGAGCCGCCATGACAAACGAGTCGCGTTGGTCAGAGATGCATCCAAGCCACCGTCGGCATCCCAGTACAGCCCCTCCGACGGCATGATCGGGTAGCTGAGATCGAGATGCTTCTTTGCGGCGAACTTCACCGGGTAGGCGAGCTTGTAGAGGGCCTCGAAGCTCTCGGTGAAACCCGGACTGCCGATGGCGGCGTCGCCGTCGAGCATGAGGAAGCGTAGTGTCGGGACCTCGACGATGCCAGGGCCGGCGGCACCCGGCTTGTAGAGTTTGCCGAACCGCTTCTTGAGTTCGATGACCTCGGTCACGGGTAGCGCCTTTCATCGATGAGTGTCGCGTGCGAAATCGTGCGGTCTCGTATTTCCGGCATGTTTCCTCGGCACCTGTGAGCATGATATACTCGCCGTCCGGCACAAAGGCGTGCTGGCAAACCGAAGAAACACGAGCAATGGCGCTCGCAGGACCCGTAAGGGTTGTGCGGGCGTTTTCGATTCTTCAGGGCAGTCGAGCGAAAGGCAAGTACATGAAGGAGTTCGCGGTCTTCTGGGGGTGCACCATCCCCGCACGTTTCCCGTTCATCGAAAAGGCGACGCGCGTCATGTTCGAGGATCTGGGTGCGCGCCCGACCGAGCTTGCCGGGCACACCTGTTGCCCTGAGGGAACGCTGGTCAAGGCCAACGATCCCGACGCGTTTTACACCGCCGCCGCGCGCAACCTCGCGATCGTGGAGAAGGCCGGTCTCGACGTGGTCACGCCGTGCAACGGCTGCTACTCCACGTTCAAGGAGGCGCAGAGCCACCTCGCCACGGACTGGCGCCAGCGCGAGATCATCAATGAGCGCCTCGCCACCGAGGACCTGCACTACGACGGCAAGCTCCAGGTCGTGCACTTCGCCGAGTGGCTCGCCGACTCCATGGGCGCGGGCCTGATCGCCAGCGGCGCCAAGCGCAACTTCTGGGGCATGCGCATCGCCGTTCACTACGGCTGCCACCTGCTCCGCCCACAGCCGGCCGTCCGCTGGGACGATCCGCTGCACCCCAAGAAGGTCGAGGAGCTCGTCGCCTCTCTCGGCGCGACAGTGGTCGACTATCCCACCAAGATGCAGTGCTGTGGTGGCGCTCTGGATCGCGTGGGCGAGCGCGACAGCTCACTGTCGTTCTGCCGCCGCAAGCTGCACGACCTCCAGGACCACAACGTCGACGCGCTTGTGGTCGTCTGCCCCAGCTGCTTCCAGCAGTTCGACCTGAACCAGGCCGCTCTTCAGCGCGCCAACGAGAACGTCCACGTGCCGATCTTGTACCTCTCTGAGCTCATCTCGCTCGCGTACGGTCATGAGCCCGAGGAGCTCGGCATCTCGATGCACCGCGTCGACGTGCAGCCGTTCCTCGACAAGTGGGCCGCCCGCACCGCCGACAAGGCCGCCCTCGCGCTCGACTTCGACGTCGCGCTGCTCAACAAGTGCGACAACTGCCGCGCCTGCAAGGACGACTGCCCGGTCTGCAAGATCGACCCCACGTTCCAGCCCAACGACATCATCCGTCAGCTGGTGAAGGGCGACATCGACCAGGTAATCGCCGAGGGCAAGCTGTGGAAGTGCCTCGAGTGCTACACGTGCTCCGAGCTGTGCCACTCCGACATCGGTATGGCCGACACCTTCCGCAAGCTGAAGGAGATCGCCATCGCGGCGGGCGCAGGCCCCGACTCCGTGACCGGCTCCTACAAGATGTTCCTCGAGACCGGGCGGCTCGGCGAGCCCAAGCAGGGCGCTCGCAAGAAGCTCGGCCTGGATCCGCTTCCCGCAAGTGGCGGCGACGCCGTCGGCCGAATGATGGCGGCCTGTGACTGTGACTCAGAGTGCAAGGGGTGTGAGCAGTAATGACCTACGAACCGCTTCTAGACCGCATGCCCACCACGCGGCCGGCGACCTCTTCGTCTGCTCCCGGATTCTTCGGCGAGCGCCCCAAGTACGCCGAGGAGGCCGCGTTCAAGATTCACGGCGGCTGCGGCCTCATGGGCATCTGCGACGAGTCCGGCACGCTGATGAGCGGCATCGACGCCATCAAGGCGATGGCCGTCCAGCGCGACCGTGGAAACGGACTCGGCGGCGGCTATGCCGGCTACGGCATCTACCCCGAGTTCCCGGACCACTACTGCTTCCACATGATGTACCACGACCTCAAGGCCAAGGAGGAGTCCGAGGCCGTCTTCGACCAGCACTTTGTGGTTGATTTGGCCGAGCCCATGCCCACGCGGGCGGTCAAGGGCATCAGCGACGCCCCGCTCCTGTGGCGCTACTTCCTCCAGCCCGACCCGCACAAGCTCGAGAGCTCCGAGATGAGCGCCGACGACTACATCGTCCACGCCGTCATGCTCATCAACTCGAGCGTCGACGGTGCGTTCGTCGCCTCGAGCGGTAAGAACATGGGCGCGTTCAAGGGCGTCGGCTTCCCCGAGGAGATCGGCCACTACT
>CAYMAN010000051.1:0-10450 GCA_964388455.1 uncultured Eubacteriales bacterium | reverse complement strand
TTGTCATCCGGGGGTACATGCGTTGTAGGCTCGTGGGTGGCCGCAGGATCGTCCGGGATGTATGGCCGACCGACCTCGAAGTCGTAGTAGATGCCGTCTTCGATGGCGGGGCCGATGCCGAACTGAGCCAGCGGAAACAGGTCCTTGACCGCCTCGGCCATCACGTGCGCCGCCGAGTGACGCAGGATGTGCAGTGCTTCCGGGCTCTTCTCGGTGACGATCTCGATGGCATCGCCGTCGGAAACGACGTGGATGATGTCGACGAGGTCGCCGTTGATCTTGCCGGCGATCGCTGCCTGGGCGAGGCGCGGGCCGATGGACTCGGCCACGTTGAGGATGGTCGCGCCCTCAGGCACCTGCTTGGTGCTTCCGTCGGGAAGTGTGATGGTGATGTCAGGCATGCTGATGGCTCCTTCTGGGTGCGAAACCGCCCCGCATTCGCGGGGCGGCGTGGAAGTATTCGCTTCGTGCCGTGTGCGTAGTCTCTTCCCCTACTGTTTGGTCTTGCAGTACGGGCAGACGCTCCACGGGAGCTTGAGCGCCTTACCACATTCGGTACACGGCTTGCGTAGCTTCTTCATGCAGTACGGGCAGATCAGAAACTCCTTCTCCACCGGCTTGTAGCAGGCCGGGCAGGACTCGTAGTCCCGAGCGAGCGCGACTTCCTTGTGGCGGATCTCGAGCTCCCGCTCGCGAGCGTCATCGGCGAACTCCGGCGGACGCACGACCAGATAGATCAGCCAACCCGCGACCGAGAACAGCAGAGTCGCCAACGACCAGAACCAGCCCATCGCTCCGCGGCGGTTGGCGTCTCGGTAGACCCAGAAGACCAACGCGAAATCGAACACGATGAAGAACAACGTGCATAGATTGCGCGTAAGCCCGAAGAGCGGATTGGCCAGAATGGGTGCGAACAGATCGCCCATGAACTCCCCTTAGATGGTCACGCGTCTTCATGCCAGACGCACAAGCGGGATTCTACCAGAACCGACGCAGCGACCGCGGCTCTCAGACAGGCGACGTTGCCGAAGTGTCGCGCAGGAGGGCTCGGGCCTCACCTGCGGTGGCGATGCTTCCGGTGACGACGAGGCCGCGTGGTGAGCAGGATCCAAGTGCGCCAATCGCCTCCCCCACCGTATCCGCAACCACCAGGGGCGCGGTACCGCTGATGCGCTCAACGAGCCGGGCCAGGTCGGCGGTCGGCATCGCACGCGGGGAGACAGATCGAGTCACGGCGAAGGCACCGGCCACGGGCACAAGCGCTTCGATGATGCCGCCTGCGTCCTTGTCGGCGAATATGCCGAGCAAGACGACCGGACGTCGCTGCGGGTCGGGCCACGCGTCGCGGATCGCATCGGCGAGGACCGCGGCTGCCTGTGGGTTGTGCGAAGCGTCGATGAGCACCGGCGGTTCTCGGCGCATCAGCTCGAAACGACCGGGAATAGCCAGCGCGGCGAGCGCGGCACGGGCACGATCGGGATCGAGCGCACGACCGAGTGCAGCTTCAGCGGTCGCAACTCCCGTCGCGATGTTGCCGGCCTGGTATGCAGGGCCGACCAACGCGAGGCCGGGGTACGTGCCATGAATGCCACGCACGTCGATAAGAGTCATGCCGCCAGGATCCGTAGGGCGGGCTGTGACCGAGTAGCGAACCGTGAGGGCTTCCTCGACGGGACTGGGCGCGGAGTGCTCACGAACCGCACGGGCGTGGGTGCCGAGAGCCGCGGCCCGCGAGACGAACACGTGCTCGACGCCCACGGTCCCGGGGCCGAGCACCGGTGCCGTGGCCGGCCTGATGATCGCGGCCTTCTCGGCGGCTATGGCTTCGAGCGTGTCGCCGAGGATGCCGGTGTGGTCGAGTCCGACGCCGGTGATGACGGCGACGCTGGGCGAGACGACGCTGGTGGCGTCCCAGCGGCCGCCCAGGCCCACCTCGAGGACCGCAAGCTCGACGCCGCGTTCGCGGAAGAGCCACAGCGCGGCTGCGGTCAGCAACTCGAACTCGGTGAAGCCGGCTTCCGTGCCGAGCGACGAGGCTTCGCGGAGGCGACCGGCGGCGTCGAGTGCCGCCGACAGCGCGAGCGCGAAATCGTCGTCGATGACGACAGTGGTGCCCAACTCGATGCGCTCGGGATAACGCTCCAGCTCGGGGCTGGTGTAGAGGCCGGTGGAGAGACCCTCGGCCTGCAACAGCGCTGCTGTGATTCGAGCAGTCGACGACTTGCCGTTGGTGCCGGTGATCTGCACCGACGCGAAGCTGTCCTGCGGCCGCCCTAGCTCCTCGGTCAGCTCCGTTATGCCGTCGAGCGAGGGGTTGATGCCAAAGACGAGCGCCCGCCGGAGTGCGGCGAGCGCTTCGCTGTAGGTCATGGGTGATGGCGTCACGGGGTGTCCGCGCGCCTACGCGAGCTCTGCCAGCTGGACGTCGAGTACAGCCAGCGCATCGGTGAGCTCTGCAGCGCGTGCCCGATCCTTCTCGACAATCTCAGGCGCCGCCTTGGCGAGGAAGCCCTCGTTGCCGAGCTTCTTGTTGAGCCGGTCCAGCTCGACCGCCGACTTGTCGCGCTCCTTGCCGAGGCGATCACGCTCCGCATCGAAGTCGACGAGGCCCTCGAGCGGCACGTATATCTCGAGACTGCCGGCGGTGGCGACCGCGGAGTGCGCGGGCTTCTCGGCGTCGGGCGACACGGCGAGCGTGCCGACTCCGGCGAGCGAACGGATGAGGGCCGACTCGCCCTCGACGAGCAGCATCTCGTGCTCCGGTGCTTTGACGACGACGTCGAGTTTCACGCGCGGCGACACGCCGTAGCGGGCGCGGACCGCGCGGATGGCGACGACGATCTCCTGCACCGCGGCGATGGAGGCCTCGGCGCCCGTGTCGGCGAAGCGCGCGAGCGCGGTGGAGTCCGGCCACGGTGCGACCATAAGCGATGGTGCGCGGCCTTCCTCGGCGAGCGGCAGGTTGCCCCAGATCTCCTCGGTGACGAACGGCATCATGGGGTGAAGCAGGCGCAGCGCGGTGTCGAGCACGAAGACCAGAATGCGCTGCACGGCCAGACGCTGCTCGGCGTTACCGCCGGACAGACGCGACTTGGCCAGCTCGATGTACCAGTCGCAGAACTCGTTCCAGAAGAAGTCGTAGAGCGCGCGCGATGTCTCACCGAACTCATACGCCGTCAGCCCCCCGTCGACGACCGCCGAAAGGTTCGCGAGGCGCGCGAGTATCCAGCGGTCCGCGACCGTCTCGGCCACGGGCTCCCCTGCCGAGAAGCCCTCGAGGTTCATCATCACGAAGCGGCTGGCGTTCCAGATCTTGTTGGCGAAGTTGCGGCTCGAGAGGAGTTTGTCCTCGGCGAACTTGATGTCTTGGTTGCCGGTGACCTGGAGCATCAGGCCGAAGCGCATGCCGTCGGCGCCGTAGTGCTCCATGAGATCGAGCGGATCGACTCCGGTGCCCAGCGACTTGCTCATACGGCGACCCTCGGCGTTGAAGACCGTGGGGTGGATGATCACATCGTCAAACGGGATGGCGCCATCGTTGAAGTACATGCCGCTCATGACCATTCGTGCGACCCAGAGGAACAGGATGTCGCGGGCGGTTGAGAGCACGTTGGTCGGGTAAAAGTACGCGAGGTCCTCGGGCGTCTCGTCGGGCCAGCCGAGTGTGGCGAACGGCCAGAGCTGGCTCGAAAACCAGGTATCGAGCACGTCTTCGTCCTGACGCACCGCGGCCGAGCACTTCGGGCACTCGAGGAGATCGTCCATCGAGGCGCCGGTCCAGCTGCAAGAGTCGCAGTAGAAGACCGGGATGCGGTGACCCCACCACAGCTGGCGCGATATGCACCAGTCGCGGATGTTCTCCATCCAGTGGAAGTAGACGTTCTCCCAGCGCTTGGGATGGAAGGTGACGCGACCGTCTCGGACGGCCTCGATCGCGGGTGCGGCCAGCGGCTTCATGTCCACGAACCACTGGTCCGAGAGCCACGGCTCGATAACGGTGTGGCAGCGGTAGCAGTGCCCGACCGAGTGCATGTGGTCGTCGATCTTGACCAGCGCACCCGCGGCATCGAGATCCGCGATGATCTGCTTGCGCGCAACGTAGCGGTCGAGGCCGGCGTACGCGCCGCCCTCCGGGGCGATAGTGGCGTCGGCGTTCATGATGTTGATCTTGGCGCAGTCGTGGCGCTCGCCGATCTCAAAGTCGTTGGGGTCGTGTGCCGGCGTGACCTTGACCGCGCCGGAACCGAACGCGGGATCCACGTAGTCGTCGGCGACGATCGGGATCTCTCGGCCCACGAGCGGAAGGATGACCGTGGCGCCGACGAGGGCCTTGTAGCGCTCGTCGTCGGGATGCACCGCGATGCAGGTGTCGCCCAGCATCGTCTCGGGACGCGTGGTCGCGACCACGAGATGGTCGACGCCGCCGACCGGCTCCTTGAGCGGGTAGCGCAGGTGCCACAGGTGGCTGTCGACGTCCTCGTGCTCGACCTCGATGTCGGAGAGCGCAGTGGAGCAGCGCGGACACCAATTGATGATGCGGTTGCCTCGGTAGACGAGGCCCTTCTCAAACCAGTCGACGAACACCTTGCGCACGGCGACCTGGTAGCCGGGGTCCATCGTGAAACGCTCGTTGTCGTAGTCACAGCTGCAGCCCATCGCCTTGAGCTGGCCGATGATGGTGCCGCCGTAGAGGCGACGCCACTCCCAGCATTCCTCGATGAACGCTTCGCGGCCGAGGTCGTGACGCGACTTGCCCTCGGCGGCGATCTTCTGCTCGACCTTGTTCTGTGTCGCGATACCCGCGTGATCCGTGCCCACGACCCAGCGAGTCGGGCGGCCCTGCATGCGCGCGCGACGTACGACGACGTCCTGGATGGTGTTGTTGAGCGCGTGCCCCATGTGGAGCGAGCCGGTCACGTTGGGCGGCGGGATGACGACCGAATACGGCTCGACACCCTCGACGATTCTCGCCGAGAAGTAGCCGCCGGCCTGCCAGGCCGAGAAGATCGAGCCTTCGACCGCTTTGGGGTCGTAGCCCTTGGGCATCTCGCTCACGTAGGGTCGCACCTTTCAATCGGGATCGTTACGCGGTGGCCTCGGCACTGCCTCGACGAACCACGGCCGGCCCGATCTCGCCCTCGACAGCCTCCTTGGTCACCACGACTTCATCGATGTCGGATTCGCTCGGCAGGTCGTACATGGTGTCGAGCAGAATACGTTCGCAGATCGAGCGCAATCCTCGAGCTCCGGTTCCGTGCGTGATCGCCTGCTGAGCAATGGCCCTCAGCGCATCTTCGGTGAACGTCAGCTTCACGTCCTCGAGTGTGAACAGGCGCTGGTACTGCTTGACCAGGGCGTTCTTGGGCTGGGTGAGGATGTGCACGAGGTCATCCTCGGTGAGCTCCTCGACGTTGGTGACCACCGGCAGACGACCGACGAACTCCGGAATCATCCCGAAGCGGTTGAGGTCTTCCGGAAGCACCTTGCCGAAGAGGACGCCTGCGTCATGCTTAGCCGGGTCGGTGAGGTCCGCCGAGAAGCCGACGCCCTTGGTGCCGATACGGTCAGCCACCATCTTCTCGAGGCCGACGAACGCGCCGCCAAGAATGAACAGGATGTTAGTGGTGTCGATGCGGATGAGCTCCTGCTGCGGGTGCTTGCGGCCACCCTGCGGCGGGACTGCCGCCTCGGTGCCCTCAAGAATCTTAAGCAGCGCCTGCTGAACGCCCTCGCCCGATACGTCACGTGTGATCGAGAGGTTCTCGGCCTTGCGCGCGACCTTGTCGATCTCGTCGATGTAGATGATTCCGACCTCGGCGCGCTTGACGTCGAAGTCCGCGGCCGTGATGAGTTTGAGCAAGATGTTCTCGACATCCTCGCCCACGTACCCGGCCTCGGTCAGCGCGGTCGCATCGGCGATGGCGAACGGCACCTTGAGCACACGAGCGAGCGTCTGCGCGAGCAGAGTCTTGCCGCAGCCCGTCGGACCGAGGAGCAGGATGTTGCTCTTGGCCAGCTCGACATCGCTCTCGTCGGCTTCCGGCGTGAGATGCACGCGCTTGTAGTGGTTGTAGACCGCAACGGACAAAACCTTCTTGGCTCGATCCTGTCCGACCACGTACGAGTTCAAAGCCTCGTAGATCTCACGAGGTGTGGGCAGCTCCTCGAGAACCGGCTCGAGAGCGGTCTCCTCGGCGAGCTCATCCTCGACGATGTCGTTACACAGCTCGATGCACTCGTCACAGATGTAGACGCTCGGACCGGCGATGAGCTTCTTGACGTGACGCTGGCTCTTGCCACAGAAGCTGCACTTCAGCTGTTCCGTGCCGTCCGTGGGCGTGCTGCGTGGTGACATCTAGGACTTCGCCTCCACCTTGCGGCTGTCGAGCACGGAGTCGACGAGGCCGTAAGCCGCAGCGTCGTCGGCCATCATGATGTTGTCGCGCTCCGTGTCCAGGTGGATGGTCTCGCAGGACTGACCGGTGTGATGCGCGAGGATACCATCGAGCTGGGCGCGCATGCGGAGCATCTCCTTGGCCTGGATCTCGATGTCGGTGACCTGGCCCTGCGTGCCGCCCCACGGCTGATGAATCAGCACGCGCGAGTGCGGAAGCGCGAACCGCTTACCGGGCGCACCTGCGGCGAGCAGTACGGCAGCCATACTCGCGCACTGGCCGATGCAGATCGTCGATACCGGCGGCTTGATGAACTGCATGGTGTCATAGATCGCGAGACCCGAGGTCACAGAGCCACCCGGCGAGTTGATGTAGAGGCTGATCTCCTTTTCGGGATCGGCGCTCTCAAGATGCAGGAGCTGCGCGATGATCAGGTTGGCGATGTGGTCGTCGATCTCAGTTCCGAGGAAGATGACCCGGTCGTTGAGCAGCCGAGAGTAGATATCGAAGCTACGCTCGCCTCGCGAGGTCTGCTCGACGACTATGGGGACCAGAGCGTTTGCATCGGGAATCATGGTGCTACTCCTCGTCTGACGCTGCTGCGTCGACGTCATCGGATTCAGTGACAGCGGCATTCTCCATCAGCCACTCAACCGCCTTGCGGTGCATGATCTGCTCGGTGACGACGGGAAGGAGACCCATCTCCTCCCAGCGCTTGCGAGCCTCCTCGGGAGTGGTCTCCGTGCCCTCGGCGATGGTGTTGAGCTCCTCGTCGATGTCGGCGTCTGCGACCTCCATGCCCTTTGCACGGAAGAGCGCCTCAAGCGCCAAGTCCTCCTTGACGGACTGAGCAGCCTGACCGGCGATGTCGGCCTCGATCGTCTCCGGTGTCACGCCGGTCGCCTGAAGGTACGACTCCATGGTCATCTCACGCTGCTCGAGCATGGCCTGGAAGTCGCGAAGCATGTTGCCGGTGCGCTGGCGAACCATGGCCTCAGGGATGTCGCCCTCGAGGCGCTTCGCGAGCTCGGCCTTGAGGCCGCGCTCCTTCTCCCGGTCGTGCGCCACGAGCTTCTGGACGTTCATGCGCGAACGCATATCGGCGCGCATCTCCTCGAGCGTGTCGAAGCCCATGTTGCCGGCGAATTCGTCGTCGAGCGTGGGGAGGACCTTGGCCTTGATCTCGTGCACGGTCACGTCGAACTGTGCCGTCTTGCCGACGAACTCAGGGTTGGAAGAAGTGTCCGGGATTGCGAATTCGACACGAGTCTCTCCGCCGACCTCGATACCGACGATGCCGGCATCGAACTCCTCGGGCATGAGGCCCTGGCCCATCTCATACAGGTACTTGTCGACTTCGTTGCCCTCGTAGGGCTCGCCGTCGACGTAGCCAACGAATGAGATCAAGGCGAAGTCGTCGGCCGCAAGTGCCCGGTCCGCGACCGGCTCCAGCGTCGCGAATCGATCCTGCAGCATCGTGATCTGCATCTCGACCTCGGCGTCGCTGGCTTCCTTGGCCGGAACGGTCACGGAGAAGTCATCAGTGCCGGTAAGGTTAAGTTCCGGACGAAGCTCGACAGTCGCGGCGTAGGTGTACTCCTCGCCCTCCTTGACGGTGTCGATCTCGTCCATCTCCGGTGCGTCGACCGTACGAAGCTCCTCGCCGTCGATCGCACGAGGGTACGTGTTGTTGATGAGATCCTCGGTCGCCTCGGCGAGCACGTAATCGCGGCCCACATAGTTGTCGACGACGGCGCGAGGGGCCTTACCCTTGCGGAATCCGGGGACGCGGACCTTGGCGCCAAGCTTGGAGTAGGAAGCCGAGATTGCGGCATCGACCTCGTCGGCTGTGACGGTGACGGTGATCTTGACGTTGGTGCCCTCGAGACGCTCTACGCTGGTGTTCAGCACAGGTGGATCCTTTCCGTGAATGACGTGCCGGTACCGGCCGGCAGTGAACTATAAGGTTGGTGCGGGCGAGAGGACTTGAACCTCCACGAGTTTCCTCACAGGAACCTAAATCCTGCGCGTCTGCCAGTTCCGCCACGCCCGCACGCAAAACGGCTTCCCATCATAACAAACGGTATGACATTCCTGTGTGAAGTTGAGATGAGTGTGAATATCCAGGCGCGACGCCGCGGGGATACGGTCACTTGCCGTGGATCGTACACGTCACCGCGTTGGCGGCAGCATCCCAAGAATGGGCCCCGCCAGCTGGGCACTTCACTCCCGTGCTCTGCACGACTCCTGCAAAGGACGTGTCGGCCTGGGGCTCAGCTCCACTCTGCGCAGTCAGGTACTGTGTGCCCAGCTGCCCCCGGTTGGTGGCGCACGTTGCAGTCGCCGCCGCGTCCGACTGTCCGGGCGCACGCTGGATTACCCCTGCCGGTGATCCGGAAGGAACCGTGTTCGCGGTCTTCTTTCCGCATCCTGCGACAGCCAGCATTGACAGGATCACTGCGATGAACACCAAACGCTTCATGTCCAACTCCCATTTCCGGTTCGTCGGCTACGCCAGTCCACTGTGAACGATGCCACAAGCACGCACCACCCCGCACTCTGGGATGAGGCCCTTGCGGCCTACGCGCGCGGGGCTGCCTGTCTCTGCGCGTCGTACGACTGCAGGATAAGACGGATCGTCTTGGTGCAGGTCTCATCCCGCCACTCCGACATCCTACGTGCGAGCCCCTCTGGAAGGTCCCACGTGTCGCTCTTGGCGTAAGCCGAGTTGAACATCGCGAAGCCAACCGTATACGCCATCATCGACTGCCAAAGTTCGACCGCCGCATCATCGCTGAAGCCCAGCTGCGTCAGGAAAACGAGTCCGCTGTCGGGATCACTCTCGACACGCCTCCCAGCCAGCGACACGAGGTTGGGATGGGCAGAGAGCAGTCGGCTGTACTCAGACCAGATCGCCTCCATGAGGTCCGTCCAGTCCTCCGGGATGGGGTCAGGCAGTCGAATCTCGCTGCGCATGCGCACCAATACACCGTCGAGCAACGCCTCCTTGTTGGGTATGTGATGGTAGAGAGACGCCGCCTCTACTCCCACCTCGGCGGCAAGGCGGCGCATCGTCACTGCCTCAAGCCCGTCGGCATCTGCGATTGCGAGCGCCCTGTCGAACAGCTCCCCTTTGGTCAGCGGAGTCGTGCGCTTCCTTGAACTTGACGCCACTACAACCTCCTCGCAAAGTCGGGACTTGACCCTAACACCGTTAGGGTGCATCATCTTGACGGCGGGATTACCTAACAGCGTTAGTTTAGCACGAGCGGATGCATCATCTCCGAGGAGGTCACCGCAATGTCGGACATATCACGTCGCGAGTTCATACGCGCAGGGGCGACCGTCATCGCGGGCATGGCAGTCGCCGCCGGCTCGGGATGCACTACGCCCGAGCAAGGTACGGACGAAACGGTTGAAACGCCGTCCCGATATTACGAGGGAGGAACCGAGATGTCAGGTCGAGTATTGGTGGGTTACGCGACGAGAACCGGGTCGACGATCGGCGTGGCGGAGAAGATCGGTGAGGTCTTTTCGCAGCGAGGCTTCGATGTGGACGTGAAGCCGCTCCGTGAACGCCCTACCGTCGATGACTACGACGCTGTCGTGCTCGGCAGCGCAGTCAACGGTGGCGCATGGCTGCCCGAGGCGCTGGAGTTCGTCACGATCAATCAGGCAGACCTTTCGAAGATCCCGACGTGCGTGTTCTGCGTACACAGCATGAACGGAGGGGCCGACGAGAAGCAGAGCAAGAGGCGACTCGCCTACCTCGACAAGGTGCGGCCGCTGGTGACGCCCGTGGATGAGGGCTACTTCCTCGGCAAAGGACCTGATCCGGATGACACCTCACTCATCGCCCGCTGGGCGTTCAGGGCGTTCGGCGGCAGCGGAGAAGGTGACATGCGGGACTGGGACAAGATTTCCGCATGGGCGCGGGCCGCGCACGTCTGAGACACACAAAAGGCCCCCGACGCGAACGTCGAGAGCCTTCATTGTGTACATGGTGGGCCGTATAGGGATCGAACCTATGACCTTGGGATTAAGAGTCCCCTGCT
>CAYMAN010000050.1:0-10633 GCA_964388455.1 uncultured Eubacteriales bacterium | reverse complement strand
AAAGCGGAAGGTGCACGGCCATCTGGTCGCCGTCGAAGTCCGCGTTGAACGCGGTACACACGAGCGGGTGGATACGGATGGCCTTACCTTCAACCAGGATCGGCTCGAAGGCCTGGATGCCGAGGCGGTGCAGGGTAGGCGCGCGGTTGAGCATGACGGGGTGCTCACGAATGACCTCTTCGAGCACGTCCCAGACGATGCCCTTCTGGCGATCGACCATGCGCTTGGCGCTCTTGATGTTCTGAGCGTGGTCAAGGTCGACCAGACGTTTCATCACGAACGGCTTGAACAGCTCAAGTGCCATGGCCTTGGGAAGGCCGCACTGGTGCAGCTTCAGCTCAGGACCGACCACGATGACCGAACGGCCGGAGTAGTCGACGCGCTTGCCGAGCAGGTTCTGACGGAAGCGACCCTGCTTGCCCTTGAGCATGTCCGAGATGGACTTGAGGGGACGGTTGCCGGGGCCTGTGACGGGACGACCACGACGGCCGTTGTCGAACAGTGCGTCGACGGCCTCCTGCAGCATGCGCTTCTCGTTGTTGACGATGATCTCAGGCGCGCCGAGGTCCAGCAGACGCTTGAGACGGTTGTTGCGGTTGATAACACGACGGTACAGGTCGTTGAGGTCGGAGGTCGCGAAGCGTCCACCGTCCAGCTGCACCATCGGGCGAAGATCCGGCGGGATGACGGGAATCGCGTCCAGGATCATCCACTCGGCCTTGTTGTTCGACTTCATGAGGGAGTCGAGCACCTTCAGGCGCTTGATGGCCTTCTGGCGCTTCTGGCCCTTGCCGTCACGGATCTGCGTGCGCAGCTCCACCGAGAGCGTCTCGAGATCGAGCTGGGCGAGGAGGTCCTTGACGGCCTCTGCGCCCATGCCGCCGCGGAAGTAGTCGCCAAAGCGAAGCTTCATCTCGCGATACAGCGTCTCGTCGTTGATCAGCGTCTTGACCGACAGCTTCACAAAGGTGTCGAACGACTCCTGGAAGAGCGCCTTACGATCGGCGTACTCCTCCTGGATGTCCTTGATGTCGCGATCGGCTTCCTTGTTGATCTTCTTGACGCGATCCTCGGCAGGAGTCTCGTCGTCGAGATCGTCGCCCTCCTCAGGCTCAGCCTCTCCACGAGCGACCGCGATGAGACGATCGCGCTCGAACACAACCTCTTCGAGCTCCTCGTTCATCTCGGCGTCGAGCTGCTCGAGATCGGCGGTCAGCTCATCCTTGAGCATGGCGATGTCCGCCTCGCGATCCTCCTCGTTGACCGAGGTGATGATCGACGATGCGAAGTACAGCACCTTCTCCAGGTCCTTGGGGGCGATGTCGAGCAGGTAACCCATGCGCGACGGAACGCCCTTGAAGTACCAGATGTGGCTGACCGGAGCGGCGAGCTCGATGTGTCCCATGCGCTCGCGGCGGACCTTGGCGCGAGTTACCTCGACGCCGCAGCGCTCACACACGATGCCCTTGAAGCGGACACGCTTGTACTTGCCGCAGTAGCACTCCCAGTCCTTGGTCGGGCCGAAGATCTTCTCGCAGAAGAGTCCGTCCTTCTCAGGCTTGAGAGTTCTGTAGTTGATGGTTTCGGGCTTCTTGACCTCGCCGCGTGACCACTGACGAATCTGTTCCGAGCTCGCCAGGCCAATGCGCAGCCGATCAAAGTTGTTGACGTCGACGTCGAGCAACTGTTACGCCTCCTCGTCGGCGATACCGCCGGTATCCGCGATGTCCTCGAGTCCGGACGTCTCAAGTGCCGAGACGTCGCTCTCCAAGAGCTCCTCAAGTGCATCAACCGAGCTCATGCTTGCGGAGTCATCCACACCAAGATCGAGTCCGAGCTCTTCAGCGGTTCTGAAGATATCCTCGTCGTCTTCCTTGAGCTCGATCTCCTCGCCGCTCTCGCCGAGAATCTCGACGTCGAGGCAGAGGGACTGCATCTCCTTGACGAGCACCTTGAACGACTCCGGAATCCCGGGTTCAGGGATGTTCTCGCCCTTGACGATAGCCTCGTACGCCTTTACGCGGCCGAGAATGTCGTCTGACTTGACCGTGAGGATCTCCTGCAACACGTAGGCAGCGCCGTACGCGTAGAGAGCCCACACTTCCATCTCACCGAAGCGCTGACCACCGAACTGCGCCTTACCACCGAGCGGCTGCTGGGTGATGAGCGAGTACGGGCCGGTCGAACGAGCGTGGATCTTATCGTCGACCAGGTGCAGGAGCTTCAGGATGTAGATCTGACCGACCGTGATGTCCTCGCGGAACGGCTCACCGGTGCGACCGTCGAACAGCGCGGTCTTGCCGGTACGCGAAACGCTGGGGACAAGCTCGTTCATCGCGTGGTCGCCGAAACGGGCGGCATGCTTGTTGACGAGGTTGCGGTTCGCGTGCTCGATGGCGTCTGAAATCTCAGACTCACGTGCACCGTCGAACACCGGAGTGGCGACGGGCATGGGGCCTGCGACTGCGGCCGTCGACTTGGCGTCGTCGTCCCAGCCGACCATGGCTGCCCAACCGAGGTGGGTCTCGAGCAGCTGTCCGATGTTCATACGCGACGGAACGCCGAGCGGGTTCAAGATGATGTCGACGGGAGTACCGTCGGCCATGAACGGCATGTCCTCAAGCGGCAGAATCTTGGAGATGACACCCTTGTTGCCGTGGCGGCCAGCGAGCTTGTCACCCTCCTGGATCTTGCGCTTCTGCGCGACGTACACGCGGACCAGCTCGTTGACGCCGGGCGACAGATCGTCGCCGTTGTCGCGGCTGAACTTGCGAACGCCGATGACGCGACCGTACTCGCCGTGCTTGACCTTGAGCGACGTGTCGCGAACCTCACGTGCCTTCTCACCGAAGATTGCGCGCAGGAGGCGCTCCTCGGCGGTCAGCTCGGTCTCGCCCTTGGGGGTGACCTTGCCAACGAGGACGTCGCCCGGGAACACCTCGGCGCCGATGCGGATGATGCCGTCCTCGTCGAGGTTGGCGAGCACATCTTCACCGACGTTGGGGATCTCGCGCGTGATCTCTTCCGGTCCGAGCTTGGTGTCGCGAGCTTCGACCTCGTACTCCTCGATGTGAATCGAGGTGAGGAGGTCTTCCTTCACGACGCGCTCGGAGAGGATGATCGCGTCTTCGTAGTTGTAGCCCTCCCACGGCATGAACGCCACAAGGAGGTTCTGACCCAGAGCCAGCTCGCCCTGCTCGGTAGAGGGACCGTCGGCCAGAACATCGCCGACCGCGATTCTCATGCCCTCAGTGACGATGGGCTTGTGGTTGATGCAGGTGCCCTGGTTGGAACGCATGAACTTGGGCAGGTGGTACTCGTCCAGGCCACCTTCGTCGGCACGGATGCCGATGACGGTGCCGTCGACGACCTCGACCACGCCGGGACGACGGGCGGTGATGATCTCACCGGTGTCGACGGCCGCGCGATACTCCATGCCGGTACCCACGAGCGGAGCCGACGGGCGGAGCAACGGGACAGCCTGACGCTGCATGTTCGAGCCCATGAGGGCGCGGTTCGCGTCGTCGTGCTCGAGGAACGGGATGAGCGCGGTTGCGATGGAAACCATCTGGCGCGGCGAAACGTCCATGTAATCAACGTCTGCCGGGAGCTTCTCTTCCGGCTCACCGAAGTCACCGTTCGAACCCTTGACGCGACACAGGACCTTGGCGTTGGCGAACTTGCCGGTCTTGGCGTCGAAGGGCTCGTTCGCCTGAGCGATGATGTGCTTCTCTTCTTCATCAGCCGTCAGGTAGTCGATGTCGTCGGTTACCTTGCCCTTGACCACACGACGGTACGGCGTCTCGATGAAGCCATAGCGGTTGATCCGCGCGAACGTGGCGAGTGAGCCGATGAGGCCGATGTTCGGGCCTTCAGGCGTCTCGATCGGGCAGATGCGGCCGTAGTGGCTGGGGTGCACGTCGCGGACTTCGAAGCCGGCGCGCTCACGCGAAAGTCCACCCGGTCCGAGTGCGGACAGGCGACGCTTGTGGGTCAGACCGCTGATCGGGTTGGTCTGGTCCATGAACTGCGAGAGCTGGCTGGAGCCGAAGAACTCCTTGATGGAGGCGACGATCGGTCGGATGTTGATGAGCGACTGCGGCGTGATCTCGTCGACATCCTGAGTCGTCATGCGCTCACGCACGACGCGCTCCATGCGGGCAAGACCGATCCGGAACTGGTTCTGGATCAGTTCGCCAACGCTGCGGATGCGGCGGTTGCCGAAGTGGTCGATGTCATCGATCTGGAAGCCGTCGGTGCCTTCCCAGAGCTTGACCAGGTAGTGGATAGCGGCCTTGATGTCCTCGGGCGTGAGGGTCGACTGCTGGTCAGGAAGCTCGAGTCCGAGCTTCTTGTTGACCTTATAGCGACCGACCTTCGCGAGGTCGTAGCGCTGCGGGTTGAAGAACAGGCCGTCGAGCAGAGCTCGTGCGGACTCGACCGTCGGGGGCTCACCCGGACGAAGGCGCTTGTAGATTTCGATGAGAGCCTCTTCGCGCGACTCGGTGAAGTCACGCTCGAGGGTGCGCTGGATCGCCTCGGAGTTGTCGAACATCTCCAGAATCTCCTCACGAGTCTCGGCGATGCCGAGAGCCTTGAGGAGTACGGTCGCGGGCTGCTTACGCTTGCGGTCGACGCGTACCGAGACGATGTCTCGACGGTCGGTCTCAAGCTCGAGCCACGCACCGCGGGCCGGGATCACCTTGGCGGTGTAGATCTCCTTGTCCGAGGTCTTATCGGTCTCGGTGGAGTAGTAAACGCCAGGCGAGCGAACCAGCTGTGAAACGACGATGCGCTCAGTGCCGTTGATGACAAAAGTGCCGCGATCGGTCATGAGCGGGAAATCGCCCATGAACACCTGCTGCTCTTTCATCTCGCCGGTCTCTTTGTTGATGAAGCGAACCTCAACGAAGAGGGGTGCCTGGAAGGACATGTCCTTCTCTTTGCACTCCTCTACGGTGTATTTAGGATCGCCGAACTCATGGTCACCGAACTCGACTGCGAGAGTTCCCGTAAAATCCTCGATCGGAGAGATATCGTGAAACGTATCCCTCAACCCTTCTTCAAGAAACCACTTGAAGCTGTCTCGCTGCAAAGCGATCAGGTTGGGTACTTCGAGAACCTCGGGAATCTTGGCGAAGCTGCGGCGTTCGCGCCGAACGGCGCTGACGACAGGGGAACCTTCTCCGCGGGGCACCAGGCGATTCCTCCTTCAGGGGGTAGAAGCTGCAGACAATAGTCGCAAAGTAATAGGATAGTCAACGCCCCATAGGGCGTCAACACTTTTGTTTTGACTTTGCGAGGGGCACGAAAGGCCGGGACCTCTGAGGTCCCGGCCTTCGCACATCCGAGCGGCTACTCCGTGGAGGAGACTGCCCGGCTTAGATCCGGTGTAGCGAAGCTCGAACTACTTGACGGCGACAGCGGCGCCGGCATCCTTGAGCTTGCCAGCGGCCTCCTCGGCCTTGTCCTTGTTGACGCCCTCGAGCACGGCCTTGGGAGCACCCTCGACCACGTCCTTGGCCTCCTTGAGACCAAGACCGGTGAGCTCACGGACGACCTTGATGACGGCGATCTTGTTGTCGCCGTAGCCCTCGAGCACGACGTCGAACGCAGTCTGCTCCTCGGCAACCGCAGCCTCAGCGGCGACCGGAGCGGCGGCGGCGGCGGGAGCGGCGGCGGAAACGCCGAAGGTCTCCTCCATCATCTTGACGAGCTCAGACAGCTCCAGTGCCGGCTTGACCTTGATAGCCTCAAGGATCTCTTCATTGGTGAGTGCAGCCATTTCTAAATTCTCCTTCTGTTATCTTCGCGTCTCCGGTCTACGCCGGGCGCATGTTTACGTGGTGACGCTGGCGACCGCTAGGCTGCGGTCTTCTGCTCGGCGACCGCGGAAACGGTGCGCGCGAATGCTTCGACCGGTCCGTTGAGGACGCGCGCGAAGCCGGTGAGCGGGTTGAGCATGGTTCCGAGAAGCTTGGCGATGAGTTCCTCGCGTGACGGCAGGGTTGCGATCGCCATGACGCCGATGGCGTCGACGACCTGGTTCTCGACTAGACCGCCCTTCAACTCGAGTGCCTTGTGCTTCTTGGCGAACGCGGTGAGCGCCTTGGCCGGTGCAACGGGATCCTCGCCGGTGAACACGATGGCCGTCGGACCTGCGAGGAACGCATCCATGTTGGGAAGCGCCAGTTCGCGAATCGCGATCTCAGTGAGCGAGTTCTTGTAAACCTTGAGCTCGCAACCGACTGCGCGAAGATCGTTGCGCAGCGCCTGCATCTCCTTGACGGTCAGACCACGGTAGTCCGCCATGATGACGGCCCCAGAACCGGTGAACCGATTCTTGATCTCGACTACCTTGTCTTCTTTCAGCAATGTGGGCATGTACTCCCCTCCTTTCCGTTTCGTACGCACGGCCCGAGCATGACGGACACTGGGGCCCGTCGCGTGGGCCGCGCTTCCGGCTCGTGCCGGAAAAGAAAACGCGGCCCCCGCCGATGAAGCAGCGGAGGCCGCGAGCAGAAACTGCTCGTCACATCGAGATCGATGTGAGGGTCGACCACCTCGGCAGGCGGAGTCGTACTCCTTTAGGTCCGACTAGGTCGGACACCGGCTGTCTTCGGCAGTGATTCGTGCGTACTGTGATGTTTTCAAAGCGGTCACGTAGTATCTACGGTCGCCGTGATGCCGTCAAGCCAGAGGGCATCAGCCGCCCCTCGGGGTGAATCTACTCGCCGGACTCCTCGAGGAGGTTGCGAGTCTTGGTGGTGTCAACCTTGATGCCAGGGCCCATGGTGGTGGCCATGGTGATCGACTTCAGGTAGCGACCCTTCGAGGAAGAAGGCTTCGCGCGGAGGATCTCGTCGAGCAGGGCGCCGTAGTTCTCGACGACCTGGTTGGTCTCGAAGGACACCTTGCCGATACCGACGTGGCAGATACCGAACTTGTCGGCGCGATACTCGACCTTACCGGCCTTGAGCTCCTTGACGACACGACCCACATCCGCGGTGACCGTACCCAGTTTCGGGTTCGGCATCAGGCCACGCGTACCGAGGATCTTACCGAGACGGCCGACCTTGGCCATCATGTCGGGGGTTGCCACGGTGGCGTCGAAGTCGAGGAATCCGGCCTGGATGCGCTCGACCAGGTCGTCGCTGCCGACAACGTCGGCGCCAGCAGCCTCGGCCTCACGGGCCTTGTCACCCTCGGCGAATACGGCGACGCGAACGTCCTTGCCGGTGCCGTGCGGGAGTGAAACCGATCCACGGACCATCTGGTCAGCCTGACGAACGTCGATGCCGAGACGGAAATGCACCTCGACGGTCTCGTCGAACTTGGTGGTCGCGATGTCGGAACAGAGGCGCGCGGCCTCAAGCGGAGTGTGCAGGCGATCGCTGTCGAACTTCGCCGCCGTCTCCAGGTAACGCTTCGAGTGCTTAGGCATGTTCTTCCTACCCTTCGTGGTCAACGGGCCAGCCAAGCCCTCCCACATAGCGCGGCATCTGCCGCGATGCAAACTAGTTCTCTACGACGAAGCCCATCGAACGCGCGGTACCGGCGATGATCTTCATCGCGGCATCGATGTCGTTCGCGTTCAGGTCGGGCATCTTGGTCTCGGCGATCTGACGGACCTGATCACTGGTGACCGTCGCGACCTTGTCGCGGTTGGGAACGCCTGAACCCTTGTCGACGCCAGCGGCCTGCTTCAGCAGGACGGCCGCGGGAGGGGTCTTGAGGATGAAGTCGAACGAACGATCCTCATAGACCGAGATCTCGACCGGGATGATGGTGCCGTTCTTATCAGCAGTCGCAGCGTTGAACGCCTGGCAGAACTGCATGATGTTGACCTGGTGCTGTCCGAGCGCCGGACCGACTGGCGGAGCCGGGTTGGCCGCGCCGCCCGGAATCTGCAGCTTGATGAAGCCGACAACCTTCTTGGCCATGTGTGTTCGAACCGTCCCTCTGGTCTGCGAGCCGCGTGCGACTCGCGTTATCCGTTTCTGTATTCCCTGCACAGCACTTCCGTGAGAAGCCTCTGCCGACCAGTGGTCGGGAGCACGTCATGCCGAGTGGTACCGAGTCTAGAGCTTCGCGACCTGATCGAAGCCGAGCTCGACCGGAGTCTCGCGGCCGAAGATTGAAACCATGACCTTCACCTTGCCGGCGTCCGCGTTGACCTCGGAGATCGTTCCGTCGAAGTCGGCTAGCGGTCCGGATGTGACCTTCACAGACATGCCCTCGGCGAGATCGGTCGAGGTCTTCTGCTTGGCGCCACCTTCGGTGCGCTTCATGATGCGCTGGAACTCGTCACGCGAGAGCGGGACGGGCTTGCCCTGGCTGCCGACGAAGCCGGTCACTCCAGGAGTGTTGCGAACCACGTACCACGACTCGTCGTCGAGCTCCATCTTCACCAAGATGTACCCGGGGAACACCTTCTTCTCAGAGGTGACCCTGCGGCCGCCCTCCTTGACGTCGGTGACCGTCTCGGTGGGGATCTCGACCTTGAAGATCTTCTCGTCCATACCCATCGACATGATGCGATGGAGCAAGTTGGTCTTCACCTTGTTCTCGTACCCGGAGTACGTGTGTATGACGTACCACTTCTTCGCCATGCTGTTATCCGCCGATCTGGATCTTGCCGACCAGGCCGAGGAGGTACACAACAATCGTGTCGGTCAGCGCGATGTACGCGATGAAGAAGAGAAGAGCCACGATGACCACGACCCACATGCTGCGGACCTCGGCGCGACTCGGCCAGACGACGCGCTTCATCTCGGCGCGGACGTCCTTGAAATATGACCCGACGCGAGCGAACACGCCTGGCTTCGCGGGTGCAGAAGCCTTACCCGGCTTACCGGTCTTGACCGGCTTGTCGGACTTAGCCTGCTTATCGGTCTTCAGTGGCGAATCAGCGGCAGTAGCCTTGGCCATCTTCTCATCCGTCCGTCCTTGGCGGCTCATGCCGCCTGCAGCAAACATCGCGGCGCCCTCAATGGGGCCGCGACGGGGGTGTCATTGGCAGGCCAGGAGGGACTCGAACCCCCAACATCCGGTTTTGGAGACCGGCGCTCTACCAATTGGAGCTACTGGCCTGCGTCCTTCAAGCCTTTCGGCGTCTAGCGTGTTTCCTTGTGCACCGTGTGGGTCTTGCACCACTTGCAGTACTTCTTGTACTCGATGCGCTCGGGGTTGTTCTGCTTGTTCTTGTTAGTCGTGTAGTTACGGCGCTTGCACTCGGTGCACGCCAGTGTGACCAGCGTTCTCATGGGTCCTCCTGTGTGCCGCCCCGGGCCATAGTGGCTCGAGCGCGGAAGGGTACTCTAGCACCCGGTTTTCGGCACTGTCAAACTCGGTTGTACCGCCATCAGGCGGCGAAACGGGGCCCGGTCCGTTGACCGGGCCCCGAACTTATCGCAGCGTAGAGCGGGTCTACTTAAGAATCTCGATGACTCGACCGGAGCCAACGGTGCGTCCACCCTCGCGGATGGCGAAGCGCAGGCCTTCTTCCATGGCGATAGGCTGAATGAGCTCGCCGCGGATCTCGACGTTGTCACCAGGCATAACCATCTCGGTGCCCTCGGGGAGGTGGGCAACGCCGGTCACGTCAGTCGTACGGAAATAGAACTGCGGACGATAGCCATCGAAGAACGGGGTGTGACGGCCGCCCTCTTCCTTGGTCAGGATGTAGACCTGGCCCATGAACTCGGTGTGGGGCGTAACCGAACCCGGCTTGCAGAGAACCTGGCCGCGCTCGATCTCGGTGCGGGCCACGCCACGAAGCAGCACGCCCACGTTGTCGCCGGCCTGAGCCTGGTCGAGCAGCTTGCGGAACATCTCGACGCCGGTGACGACGGTCTTCTTGGTCTCGTCGTGGATACCGACGATCTCGACCTCGTCGCCAACCTTGACGACGCCACGCTCTACACGGCCTGTGGCAACGGTGCCACGACCGGTGATCGTGAAGACGTCCTCGATCGCCATGAGGAACGGCTTCTCGATGTCACGAACAGGCAACGGGATGAAGGTGTCGACCTGGTCCATGAGCTCGTCGATCGCGCCGACCCACTTCTCGTCGCCCTCGAGGGCCTTGAGCGCCGAACCACGGATGATCGGGGTGTCGTCGCCGGGGAACTCGTTGTCCGTGAGCAGCTCGCGGACTTCCATCTCGACGAGCTCGATGAGCTCCTCGTCGTCGACCATGTCGCACTTGTTCAGGAAGACAACGATGTAGGGAACGCCGACCTGACGGGCGAGCAGGATGTGCTCGCGGGTCTGGGCCATAGGGCCGTCGGTGGCGGCGATGACCAGGATGGCGCCGTCCATCTGCGCGGCACCGGTGATCATGTTCTTGACGTAGTCAGCGTGGCCCGGGCAGTCAACGTGGGCGTAGTGACGCGACTCGGTCTGGTACTCGACGTGAGCGATAGCGATGGTGATACCGCGCTCGCGCTCTTCCGGCGCCTTGTCGATCTGATCGAACGGCGTGAAGTCGGCAAAGCCCTTCTCGGCCTGACGCTTCGTGATCGCTGCGGTCAGCGTGGTCTTGCCATGATCGACGTGGCCGATCGTACCCACGTTGACGTGCGGCTTGGTGCGCTCGAACTTCTGCTTCGCCATGAGTCTCCTCCTTCAA
>CAYMAN010000049.1:0-10939 GCA_964388455.1 uncultured Eubacteriales bacterium | reverse complement strand
ACGCTGATGCCGGCGGGCTTCATCTCGAAGCGCAGCGCCTCGGTGAACCCCATGACCGCGAACTTCGCCGAGGAGTAGCCGGTATAGCCGTAGATACCGAGGTACCCGGCGACCGAACTCACGTTGACGATGTGTCCGCGGCCGCGCTTGAGCATGTGCGGCACTGCGGCGCGACACGGGTAGACGACGCTCCAGTAGCCGCAGCTCATGTTGGACTCGAAGTCGTCCAGCGGCATGGTCGCGAACTCGCCCGGCACGATCACACCCGCAGAGTTGATGAGGATGTCGGGACCAAAGCCCTCGGCGACCAGTGAGTCGATGGCCTCGCGCGCCTGCTCGAACACGCTCAGATCCGCCGAGCGGGTCAGGATGCGCTGGTTGGGGGCGCTTGCCACGGCGCCCAGTTCTGCCGCCGCAGCCGCGAGCTTCTCGACCGAGCGACCGACGATGGCGACGTCGTAGCCGCGAGCCGCGCAGAGCTTCGCTGTGGCCAGCCCGATGCCGCTACTGCCGCCTGTGACGATCACGGTGGGTCGATCAGGCATGCTCACTCCTCGGCGACAGACGGCTCGGCGGCCACGTCATCGACGACGGGCGGCTCGGGGGCGGGGGCGTCGATGACAGCCTCCGCCTCGGCGAGCGCCGCTTCTGGAGTGATCGCCTCGCCCTCGGCGATCCGCTCGAGAAAGTCTATGTCGGCCGCCGCAGCGATCACGTCTGCAAGGCGCGCCGCGTCGGAGATCTGCTGTGATCCGAGCGCGCGCACGTCGCCCAGCAGCGCGACATAGGTTGCCCACTCGGGACCGAACTGCTCGCGCAGCTCGCGGCGCAGCCTGCGGGCGACTGCAGGCGCAGCGCCACTGGTCGAGATGGCGATCTGGAGCTGACCGCGCCGCACGCTTGAGGGCACGAGGTAGCTGGAGAGCGCGGGGTTCTCGGCGACATTGATCAGACAGCCGAGCGATTCTGCCTCCGCGAAGACAGCGTGGGCGATCTCGTCACGCTCGGAGCAGAATGCGATGAACGCGCCCTGGAGATCGCCACGCACGTAACCGCGCGGCTCGAGCGTGATGGCGCCGTCGGCCTCAAGCTGCCGCAGTTCCGCCGATGGGTCAGCAGCGATGACAACGACGTCCGCGCCGTAGCGAACGAACTGCGTCACCTTGCGCTGGGCGACCGCATTGCCGCCCACGACTATGGCGAGTCGCCCCGTCAGCGTGAGGAACAATGGGTAGTGAGGTGTGTGCTCCCCCACTCGGGCGCCTAGAGCCCGAAGAGGTGGAAACCGACCGGAATGGTCCGGGCGATGATCGCGAGGAGCACCACGAAGACGAAGCCGAGAATGACGACCCATGCCTGCGTGCCCGCAGATGCGTTGCGCCGATACACCAGTACCAGGAACGTGGCGAAGATGGCCCAGACGATGCCCGACACCATGATCCGCGTATCGAACCACCATTCCGGCACGGTTTCCTCGACCGCACGCAGGATGCCCAGAAGCAGACCGGCGGTGTACACCGGGAACGCGAACGATATCGCCCTGCGTGCCATCGCCTGCAATGTGGTGAGCGACGGCAGGCGCCGCGTGATGATGCTGGAGCGATGCGACTTGAGCTGCGAAGCCTGGAACAGATAGAGCGCCGAGGCGATGGCGCCCAAGGCGAAGCCTGCGTTGGCGAACACGATCAGCGCGACGTGGAAGGTCACTCGCCAGCTGTCGAGCTGTTTGAGCTGCACCGCGGTGAACTCGGTAGGTCCGGCGAATCCACCGATGATCTCAGCGGCGCCCATGAAGAACACCGCGATCGGAATCAGGAATGCGCCATATATCTTGATCTTGATCAGGTGCTCCATGACGAAGTACATGAGCACAAGCGCCCACGAGGCAAGCATGAGCTGGTTAGCACCGGTGAGCTGCGTGCCGTCGGTCGCGGTCGAGAGTGCACCGATGGACAACGTCTGGCAGATGAAGCCGGCTCCCGTGAAGAACCGCGCCCACCAGCCGGTCTTGGCCCGGCGCAGGACGAACTGATACGCGTACAGAACGGTCGCACAGACATAGAGCGCGAGTGCAAACCAGAACAACACCACCGATATCTGTTGCACGTCAGTCCTCCTTTCGGGTCGACTCTCCGTCGGCCGACAATCTTGCAGTGATTCTAGCCCAGAGGACTACTTGGCAGCGGCTTCCCGGCGAGCCATCGTGCTCTCGAGGACCGAGAGCTGCTTCTCGAGACCGCCCAGACGCCTGAGGACGAACGAGATGTAGGCAAACAAGCCGAGCCAGAGCAACCCGTAGGCAGCCAGCACGTACGGAACTGCGTTGATCACATTGCGGTAGATCTCAGAAAGAATCGGGTCCATCGTGTGTTCCTCTCACGAAATCGCTTCAGCCTTCGAGTGCAGCCTTGAGCTCCTCGATGCGCTCCTTTGCCAACTCCTCGCGCAGGCGCGTCTGGTAGATAACCCAGGCCACCATGAGCATTCCGAACAGCCCAAGCTGGAACGCGAGCAACTGCATTCCAGTCAGGCCGCCACCGCTGCGGAGCACCACGGGGTGCACTGACGACGGGATGAGACGTGTGATCGCGAACGAGATCGGCGCGTCGAGAAACGCGATGATGCCGAAGACTGCGGCGTAGGTGGCGCGGCGCTCCTCGTCCTCGATGGAGCTACGAAGCACGAAGTATGCGACGACGAGCAGCGTCATGATGAAGTACGTCGTCAGACGCGGCTCCCAGACCCACCACACTCCCCACTCGAAGCGCGTCCAGATGTCACCCGTGATGAGCGTCAGGATGACGAAGAGCAGCGTCACCTCGGTGGCTATCCTGGCGCGGATGTCGAACTTCTTCTCCTTGGTCATCAGGAACCTCACGCCGTAGTAGGCCGTGAAGAAGAAGACCAGGAAAGAACCGATGGCAACCGGCACGTGGAAGTAGAAGATCTTCTGGCTGAACAGCAACTGGTTACTCACCGCGATGCCGTTGATGATGCGGGTCTCGGCCACCTGTGCACCGACCACAAGCGGCGTGTAGAAGAACGCCAGAACGAAGTCGAGGGTGGTGAGCACCGCCCCGAGGCCCAGAAGAATCAGCGTCCACGTGTTCCCGGGTATGCCGAGGAACCTGCGCTGAGACACGGTCGTATCGGTCACTCGCACGCCTCCCTTGACGACTGCACGGCGTCTACGCGCCGATGATGAACTCGTACAGGCCGTAAGCGGCCAACAGCATTATCGCATCGTATCCCGCTCCGAGCGCGAGAGAATTCCAGTACACCGTCGCAAATCCCGGATCGCCGATGAGCACGGCGGTGGTAGCCGCAACGCTGGCATACAGCAGCGGGAACATGACGGGGATGAAGAGCACCGGCAAGATCAGGTCCTTGCCGTTGGTATTCACAGACATGGTAGCGAGCAACGTGCCTACGCCTGAGATTCCGACACATCCCACGATCAGCGGCAACGGCAGCATCCACAAGGGACCGCCAATGGGCTTACCCGCGAGGAAGAAGAAGTAGAACAGCGGCAAGACGATCACCACAACGATCGACAGAAACAGGAGGTTGCCGATTGCTTTGGCGAAGAAGATGACCGGGCGGTCGACCGGCGCCAGAAGAAGCGCGTCGAGACAACCTTGATCCTTTTCGTGGACCAGCGACCGGTTAAGGCCCAGAAGTGACGTGAAGATGATCGCGAGCCACAGCAGGCCGGCGGCGATGCGGAGCACGTCGAACGACGAACCTGCCTGCGAAAGCGCGATCTGGTACACGACCAGCACGAGCACCGCGTAGAGGCCCATCGACGTGAGCATCTCCTTGGTGCGCAGCTCCATGACGATGTCCTTCTTCAGGATCGCCTTGAACTGCCGCATGCTCGATATGTGAGCAGACTTGGTCGATTCCATCCTAGGACACCCCCATTCCCACGGTCTCGCGGTAGGTGGCCGAGAACGCCTCGGGGTCGATCGCCTCTTTCTCCTCGAATAACACGACTCGACCCTTTGCAAGAATGAGCGCATGGCTGCAAAGCTCGAGGCCCTTGGCGAGGTCGTGGCTGATCATCACGAAGGTGTGCTGATCGCGTACCTGTGCCACGAGCGCGTCAAGGATGTCCATGGCGTGCGGATCGAGCCCGGAGTAGGGCTCATCGAGAAAGATCACGTCCGGCCGAGCAAGTAGCGCGCGAGCGATGGAGAGTCGCTGCGTCATGCCGCGAGAGAACGTGCGCACCGTGTCGAGGCGACGATGCTCGAGCTCGACCGCGGTCAGCAGCTCATCGATACGCTCCCGTGCGTCGGGGATGCAGTAGAGATCCGCAAAGAACTCCAGGTTCTCCTCGGCGGTGAGATCGGGGTATAGGAGCGGATTGTGGCTGATGAAGCCAATCTGCTCGCGGAGCTTGACTGAGTCCGCCACCACATCGAGGCCCATGACCTTGGCTGTGCCCCTGGAGGGGTTCGTCAGCGTCGAGAGCACCTTCAGCATAGTGGTCTTGCCGGCGCCGTTCGGGCCGAAGATGGAGAGAAACGCGCCCTTAGGCAGGTCGAACGTGACCCCATCAAGCGCCTTACGCGCACCGAAGGTCCGGGACAAGTCCCGGACCTCCAACGCGAGTTCTGTGGTGTGGATGTCAGTCATTCGCTAGCGTTACCGGGTCTTGCTGCCGGACTTGGTGGCCGGCTTGCCCTTGGCAGAGCCGCCCTTGCCCGCGGCCGCTGGGACGGCGCGAAGCTCGCCACCCGCCTTCGGCCACGCAGCCAGCGCGGTTCCGATCATGAGCAGGAGGAAGCCGCCCCACGCGAACGAGATGAGCGGGTTGATCTTCACGTTGATGGTGAGCTTCTCGTTCTCCATGCCCTGGAACACCACGAAGATGTCGCGCAGGGGCTCGGAGAGGACCTTGGCGTTCAGCTTGGTCTGCTGCTGAACGGCGAACTGGGTCATGCCGGGATCGACCGTACCGATCGCCTTACCGTCCCGCGTGACGTTGAGGTTCAGCGTCGAGACGGTGTCGCCGTTTGCCAGTGTGGTGTCCTTGATGCCGCCGTTGCTGAACACATACTGGTCAACCGTGAACGTTGCACCGGGGGTGTTAGGGATGCTGTACGTCTGGTCCATGACGAACATCGCAGAACCCACCAGGCCCACGAGGATGATTCCCATGCCAAGGTGCGAGAGATATCCTCCCGACTGCGACCGCGCCTTGGTGATGATGCTCCACAGCGCACTGCCAAAGCTCTCGCCTCGCGCGGCTGCACGCTTTCGGGTGCCGTCGATGAACAGCCCGAGAGTCGTCGAGATCAGAAGCGCGCCAACGAGCAGACCCGCGATACCGAGAGCGTTGTAGTACCAAGCCGGGCCAGCTGCAGCGAGCTTGATACCCGGGTCGTTGCCCAGTTTGACCATGGTGTCGTAGATCGGCCTAAGGGTCACGACGTACTCGATCATCAGCAGACCGCCGATGACCACTGCTGCGACCAACGGGTACTTGATACGGTTCCAGAACGTCTTGCCGTCGGTTCCGCGCCACGACAGAAGCGGGCACACAGCGAGAATGAGAAGGTAGAGAATACCGGCTGGGCGGCCGATAGCGTCAAACGTGGCGGCAGGAATCGAACGCCCACCGAACAACATCCACCGCGGCATGGCAGAAGTGATCGTCAGGTAGGCGACCAGCAGGCCGGAGACCAGCATGATCACGTTGTTGAAGTAGTACGCCGCTTCCTTGCTGGTAAGTGATTCGAACTCGTCGTTTCCGGTGAACGTGTCCCAGCGCAGAGCGAGCCCGACGAGCGCGGCGGCAACCGAGCCGATCATCATGGCAAGGAACAGCCACAGCGAGACGGGGTCGGCCTCGAACGCGTGAACGGACTGCACGATGCCTGAGCGAGTGATGAACGTGCCGAGGATCACGAGCATGAACGTCACAGCGGCTAGCATGATCGCCCAGCGCTTGAAGCCTTCACGACGACGGTAGACGGTGAAGCTGTGGATCAGTCCGACACCGGTCAGCCACGGCAGAAGGGAGGCGTTCTCCACCGGGTCCCATGCCCAGTAGCCACCCCAGCCGAGGACGACGTAAGCCCACACGGAGCCCAGGCCGATGCCGGCTCCCAAGAAGAGCCACGAGAAGAGCGTGATGCGGTCAACGATCTCGACCCACGCCTTCGAGCCGTCGTTGACGATCAGGGACGCGATGGCGAACGCGAACGGAATGGTCAGACCTGCGTAGCCGATGAAGAGCGTCGGCGGGTGCAGAATCATCGCCCAGTGCTGCAGAAGTGGATTCATGCCCCAGCTCGCCGCCTCGCCGATCAGCTTGCCAGTCGCAGGATCAAGCAGCTGGGCGGGCGTGACTTTGAAGGGGTTGTTGGGCTCGGAGAACATCATGCCAGTGGTGAACAGAAGCAACACGAAGTTGGTAACCAGCAGTCCCATGTTCGACAGAGCGTCAGCGAAGTTGACGCGTCTGTAGGCTATCCAGCCTGCAAACAACGCAATCAGCCATGCCCAGAACAGGAACGAGCCCTCGCGGCCGGCCCACAGACCGGACAGCGTGTAGAGCCACGCCAAACTGGAGACGTCGGTGCTGTGGTTCTGCGCGACATAGTAGAACGTGTAGTCGCTGCTGAAGAATCCCCACACCATGACCAGTGTGGCGATGGTGAGTGCGCCCATCGAGGCGAACGTCGCCAGGTAGCCCACCTGCGTGAGGCCAGCACCCTCCTTCTTTCCCATCCTATGACCCAGAGCAAGTGCTCCGATAGTCACCAAGCTGGACAGGAACGTCAGGCCCAGCATCAATGATCCAAGCGTAACCATTCACCGACTCCGTTCAATCGTTTACATGAAGCACACCGCCGGCTTCCCGACTGGGCGTGCGCTGTCTGCTATTTCTGGCTCTGCTCCATCGCGACATCGGTTGCGACGAACACGCCGTCACTCTCCAGCGCCCCCGTGAGAACCAACTGGGAACCTTCCTGCATGCCGGACGGCAGTACCCCGGTGAACGACACCGGCACCGACTCGCCCGTTCCGTCGGCCTTCTCGGCGACGATGAAGCGAGGATCGTCATTCGCGGCACCCAGCGAACCCGGCTTCACGAAGCCGGTCGCCTTGACGGTCTTGCCATACAGGGAAGCACCCGACTTCACGAGGTCGGCGACGGGCATCGCGCCCTCGGCCGACTCGTACTTCGAGGGGCACTTGGTGATCATCTCGGTCGCCTGGATGGTGCCGTCAGCGGAGAGCTCACCCGTGACGATGGCGACGACGCCGTCACCGAAGGTCGAGGGGACTCCTCCCGTGTATATGACCTTGACGGTCGGCCCGCTGTCTGCTGAGTCCTTCTCGTCCTTGATGACAAACTTCATCGGGTTGGACTGCTTGTCCCACGATGCGGGGACCACAGCGCCGCTGACCTTGACGCGCTTGCCCACCAGCTCAGGATTCTTGGTGACGTCAGCGACGGTCGACGAGTACGCACCGGTCGTGTTACCCGATATAACGACCACCGCGAGGATGGCGATGACGATGATTCCGGTCACGCCGATGAGGCGCATTCTTGCACGTTTGTTCAACTCTTGTTCACTCCTTAACGCGGGCAGCCGCCGAGACGGTCGCGCGCATCAGTGGAATTGCTGGTATCACGCGCTTGCGAGCACGCAGATACACCGCTTTCCGGCCGCTTGCCTGAACAGTCGTAGACTAGCACCCCGCACACAGGCGAGTCACCTGCACGTACGTGCGGATTCCGTGTAGATTCCGGTCAGCCTCGTATGAGCAAAGCGCTTGCCGAGAAGGAAGGTCGGCCGTCAGAGACTCAACCAGCGTCACGCTGAAGCCACAAGACATCGGGTTTGAAGCCGACGCTGTCCAGCAACTCACGGTAGCGAGCGGGCGAAAGCTCCCCGCGCGCGCCGTCCAGCGCGACCATGGTCGCCTCGATCACGTTGGTGCCAAACGAGCGCCCCTCGAGCCGCGGGGTGGACGTTACCAAGAGCTCGACGCCGCGGCTGCGAGCCAACTCGACGTCGGCTGCGGTTGTGGTGTTGGTGATGACCCACTTGCCGCTCATGTCCTCGGGCATGAACTTCTTCACGAACTGCCAGTCGCCAGCGATGATGTCGGCCCAGCCGTAAAGCTGCTCCATGCGCGGATTGGGCTTTGGCGCCTTGTCCTGCGCGGTGCCGGTGGGATAGAGCACCGAGAACGGCAGCTGCGAGGCGAGCGGCGTGATCGTTCGCACGAACGCGCGCAACGATCCCCATCGTTTGATGAGAAACGGCACGTCGAGGGCGTAGATCAGGTCGCCAAAGACCTGCTCGCAGCCCGCATTCTGCAGCGCCTCGGTCATTCCCCAGCGGTCGACCGCTGAGCATGTGAGCACCTTCTTGCCCTTGAGCGTGAGGCCGCACTCCTTGATCAGGAAGTCCACCGTCGAGCCCTCGACCGGTCCCTTCAGCCCGCTGCCGTCGACGATCGGCGTCCTGGTGACGCCCGCCGTCAGCTTCTTGGCCTCTCGGAAGTAGTACTTGCGACCATCGGCGCGAAGATAGATGTCGATGCCGCCCATCCCGAAGGCGTCGATCTTCCCGTCCAGTTCCGCAAAACGTGCGGCGGCCTTCTCGATGTCCCCGTTGTGACCCTCACGGCGGATGCGGAACCGTTCGCCGAGAAGCTCGATCTCGACCTCGTGGTCGCGCGAGGACGAGCCGATCGATACGCTCACGACTTCTTTGATGGATCCCACCTCCGAGTGAGTTGCCGTGCCTGCCGAGGACCCGCGCCGCGACCTGTCGAGACGCTGCCGCTGCGCGCGGACATCACGCCGGACAGGATGGTCTCGAGGTGCACCAGGTCGACCTCGACCGCTGTGCGCAGGGGTGACGGCCCCAGCGGGATGCCGACCACCTCAGCACCGAGGATCTTCTCCATGGTCTTGATGCGCCAGTCGCTGGCGAGCAGCACGACGGTGTCGTAGTCGCGCAGGACGGCGATGGTCTCGAGGAGCGAGTTGAACACCCTGGAGGCGTCGCCGGACTCGACCGCCTCGCGCTCCTCCTGAGAGAGCACGAGCACAAAGTCGACCGCGTACTTCTCGGCGAGCTGTGTCACGTCGGCGACGTTGGCGACCGGGAATCCGACCACGGCCACGCGGTCTCCTCGGCGGATCTCACCGAGGGTCTCGAGAAAGCTGACGAAGGAACGCTGCACCTGATGCGAGCGCGCGACGTCTTCCTGTGTGGCTCCGGTCTCGCGCTCTTCGAGGATCGCGGCGATGGCGTCGTGAAGCTTGTTCTCACTCACGACTTTGTCGCCGATGCGGAACAGTCTCACGCGCGGTTCGCCTCCGATTCTTTGTTCACAAGAATGTGCACACCCGAGTATACGGCAGGAACGGCGCGCAAGATGTAGGCAACGTACCCGTGAGTAGGTGCGGGGGCCTGGGCGGGGGCCGTGGGCGAGACGTGGGAGCGGGGAGTGGGAGCGGGCGTGGGCGGGGTATGCTCAGCATGTGGCCCGCGAAGACTCCGTCCTGATTGCCGACGATGAGGTGAAGAGTGAGCGTTGACGAGGTGTATGCCGCGGTCTCGGCGATCATCGATCCGGTCTATCTCGTGGGCGGCTCCGTGCGCGACGTCGTCATGGGGCATCCGTGCTACGACTACGACTTCACGACGCCCGTCGACGCCGACCGCATCGAGGAACTGGTGCGGGCTGCGGGGCGGCGACCGTACTTGCTGGGCAAGCGATTCGGCACCATTGGCTTCAAGGTCGCCGGTCACCTGGTCGAGGTCACGACGTTTCGTGCCGAGACCTATCTGGGCGACAGCCGTCAGCCCAGCGTCGAGTTTCTCGCCGAGATCGAAGGCGATCTGGGGAGGCGCGACTTCACGATGAATGCGCTGGCGCTGCGCTCTGGCGGCGAGGGCGGACCCGAGGGCGGCGCGGGCGGCTCAGCTGGCGGTCGCGAGATCATCGACCTCTTCGGCGGCCGGGCCGATATCGAGGCCCGCGTCATCCGCGCGGTGGGAAACCCACGCGAGCGGATCAAGGAGGACCCGCTGCGCATGCTCCGCGCTGCCCGGTTCGCATCGCAGCTGGGGTTCACGGTCGATCCCGAGACCGTCTCGGCGATGGAGCGCTACGCGCACCGCATCCTGCACGTCGCCCGTGAGCGCTGGGTCGTCGAGCTCGACAAACTGCTCCTCGGCGACGACGTCGCTGCAGGGCTGAACCTCCTGGCCGAGACGCATCTGCTGCGCTACCTGCTGCCCGAGCTCGAACTGCAGGTCGGCTACGACCAGAACTCGCGCTACCACGACCGCACACTCTGGGAGCACACCGTCGCGGTGGTCGCGGCCACACCGCCGGACGTCACGCTGCGCTGGGCGGCCCTGCTCCACGACGTAGCCAAGCCCTACGCGCGCACCGACAAGCCCAACCGCAGCACGTACGTGAAGCACGACCTGCTCGGCGCGGAGATCGTGGACCGCACGGCGCTGTACCTGAAGTGGTCGACCGCCCGTCGCCGAGAAGTCCGCGAACTGGTGCGCGACCACATGCTCGAAACGAGCCCGCTGAAGACGGCCGACGACGCGGCGAAGGCGCCGGACCAGCTCGATGCGACCGGCGCGACCGGCGGTACCGGTGAAGCCGGGGCCAGGCTCGGCTAACCCGGCTAGGCGCGGTTGCGCTGGTGAATCAGCAACAAGCCGCGCAGGGTCAGGTCCTGGTCGACGTGCGTGATCGTGTCGCACAGCGACGACATGCTCTCTGCGAGTCCGCCGGTCGCGATCACGGGGGTCTCGGCGTCGAGCTCTTGCCAGACGCGCCGCACGAGCCCATCAACCATCGCGGCCTCGCCCAGCAGCAGTCCCGCCTGCACGCTCATGCGCGTGTTGGTGCCGATGACGGCGCTCGGTGCCTCGAG
>CAYMAN010000048.1:0-11253 GCA_964388455.1 uncultured Eubacteriales bacterium | reverse complement strand
GGCGAGTTCGAAGACCGCCTCAAGAAGGTCATGAAGGAGATTCGTGAGCGCGGCGACGTGATCTTGTTCGTCGATGAGATGCACACGCTCGTCGGCGCAGGCGCCGCTGAGGGAGCAATCGACGCTGCAAGCATCATCAAGCCAGCACTGGCTCGCGGGGAGCTGCAGACCATCGGCGCAACGACTCTCGACGAGTACCGCAAGTATGTCGAGAAGGACCCTGCTCTCGAGCGACGCTTCCAGCCCATCCAGGTGGGGGAGCCGAGCGTCGAGGAGACCATCGAGATTCTCAAGGGGCTGCGCGATCGATACGAGGCTCACCACCGCGTCACCATCACCGATGCCGCTCTCGAGGCCGCGGCGACACTGGCTGATCGCTACATAGCCGACCGGTTCCTCCCGGACAAGGCGATCGACCTCGTTGACGAGGCCGGCGCCAAGATGCGCATCAAGATGATGACCGCGCCCCCCGGCGTGCGAGAGGTCGAGGACCGTCTTCGTCGCATCAGAGCCGAGAAGGAAGCGGCCATAGAGGCCCAGGAATTCGAGAAGGCCGCCTCGATGCGCGACGGCGAGAAGCAGGTGCTCGCCGAGAAGCGCACGCTTGAAGAAGAGTGGCTCAAGCCGGATAACCGCAGGGTAGTCGAAGTCACGGAGCGCGAGATTGCCGAGGTTGTGTCGATGTGGACCGGCGTGCCGGTCACTGCGTTGACCGAAGAAGAGACCGCCAAGCTGCTTCGCATGGAGACCGTGCTGCACGAGCGCATCGTCGGCCAGGACGAGGCCGTCACCGCAGTGAGCAAGGCGATTCGCCGCGCCCGCGCCGGTCTCAAGGATCCGCGCAGACCAGCCGGCTCCTTCATTTTCCTCGGCCCGTCGGGCGTCGGAAAGACGGAACTCTCCAAGGCGCTCGCGCAGTTTCTGTTCGCGACGGAGGAATCGCTCATTTCACTCGACATGAGCGAGTACATGGAGAAGCACACCGTTTCCAGACTGATCGGGTCGCCTCCCGGCTACGTGGGATTCGACGAGGGTGGTCAGCTCACAGAGCAGGTGCGGCGCAAGCCCTACTCGGTGATTCTGTTCGATGAGATCGAGAAGGCCCACCCGGACGTGTTCAACGTGCTCCTCCAGATTCTCGAGGAAGGGCGCCTCACCGATGCCCAGGGTCGCAAGATCGACTTCAAGAACTCGATCATCATCATGACGAGCAACATCGGCGCTCGCGACATCGTCAAGACGACGTCCCTTGGTTTCGCGCCGTCCTCGGGGTCTGGCGGAATCGGCTACGAGCTCGTCAAAGAGCGTGTCACGAGCGAGCTCAAGAAGGCGTTCAAGCCTGAGTTCCTCAACCGCGTCGACGATGTCATCGTGTTCCACGACCTCAACTCCGAGCAGATCGAGCAGATTGTCGACCTGATGGTGGATCGTCTCCGTGATCAGCTCATGACGCAAGGTTTCGGCATCACGCTGACCACCGAGGCTCGCACCAAGCTGGCGGCGGAGGGCTTTGACCCGACGCTCGGCGCCCGCCCGCTCCGGCGCGCGATTCAGCGACTGCTGGAGGATCCGCTCTCCGAGCAGATCCTAGGCGGCAACTGGCTGCCGGGCGATGTCATAGAGGCATTTGTCGCAGACGATGAGATCAAGTTCCGCAAGGGGAAGACCACGGCCAAGGTTCGTTCGCGGGCGGCAAAGCCCTCTTCCGGCACTCAGGTGTCGAAGCCGGCGCCCACCCGTCGTCGTGCCGCTGCAGGTGGCGGCGAGGCGGCCGGACCCGCGTCCGGGGCTTAACCGCATGGCGAGGGCGCGTTCAGTCTGGCGGTGCCAGAACTGCGGGGCCTCCGCGCCTCGCTGGATTGGGCGCTGCCCGGATTGTGCGGAGTTCGGTACGTTCGTTGAGGAACTCGAGCAGCCTGTCGGTCACGACCGACAGGCTGCTGCTGCGTCGGCGGCGGTTGTACGGTTGGACACCGTCGGCGCGCTCGATGCACCGCGCGAACCGACCGGCATCCCCGAGCTCGATCGTGTGCTGGGCGGTGGACTTGTTGCTGGGTCGTTGGTGCTGCTCGGCGGGGAACCTGGCATCGGAAAGTCGACGCTTTTACTACAGGCGGCCGACACTCTTGCGGCAGGCGGATTCGACGTGCTTTACGTATGCGGCGAGGAGTCGCCACAACAGATCGGTATCCGTGCTCGTAGGCTGGGGACTATGGATGCTCGTGTTGGCCTGCTGCCGGAACTCGACATAAGTGCAGTTGAGGCGGTCGTGCGCGAGCGCAAGCCGGCCGTACTGGTCGTGGACTCCATTCAGACAGCGTTCGATCCGGACCTGGCAGGCGCACCCGGAAGCGTCGGTCAGGTCCGTGCGTGCACCGCTCGGCTCATGCGCATCGCGAAAGACCTCAACGTCATCACCATCATCGTCGGGCACGTGACAAAGGACGGTGCGATCGCCGGCCCGCGAGTGCTCGAGCACATGGTTGATGCGGTGCTGTACTTTGAAGGTGACCGCGACCACGCGTTTCGCATCGTGCGTGCCGTCAAGAACCGGTTCGGATCGGCGAGCGAGATCGGCATCTTCGAAATGGGGGAACGCGGATTGGTCGGCGTCGGCTCACCTTCGGCCGCGCTGATGTCAGAGCGGCACGAGGCCGTTTCCGGTTCGGCAGTGATGGCTGCGATGGAGGGGACGCGACTGCTTCTCGTGGAACTGCAGGCGCTGGTGACCCCAAGCTATCTGCCCGCGCCTCGGCGCCTTGCAACGGGGGTTGAGACCGCTCGCCTCCTGCAGGTCATTGCGGTACTGGAGCGACGCGCGGGATTGTCATTCGCCGGCAAGGACGTGTACGTCTCGGTAGCGGGTGGACTGCGCATCGCGGAGCCGGCTGTGGACCTACCGCTCGCGCTCGCGCTCGCATCCGCTCTCGGAGACTACGCAGTGCCTTTGGACGTGGCTTCTTTCGGTGAGATCGGTCTCACGGGCCAGATCCGTCCGGTGGCACATGCCGGTGTGCGAATACGAGAGGCGACGCGCATGGGTCTCGGGAGAGTACTCGGGGCGGCACCGTCATCGCTTGAGGCTGCTGACTCGATCGGGCTCCAACGTCTTCAGAGCATCGGTGAGGCACTTTCTGCTATTCGCCGCGATCCCGTGGACATGTAGGGGCAAGCGGGCACACACACATCAGACCGTGACCGGAATGCTCGGATGGGAGAAACCGTGATCGACCAGAAGACTCGCGAGTTGTGGAGGGACGAGCTGCGCAAGGTCGCCCCAGGGACTCGGCTGCGCGAAGGGCTCGACATGATTCTGGCCGCTCAGACCGGCGCATTAGTCGTTATCGGCGATGAGGCCGGCGTCTCGGCTCTGTGCAACGGAGGGTTCTCCATCGATACACCGTTCACCCCGCAACGACTGTTCGAGCTGGCCAAGATGGACGGTGCTGTAATCCTCGACCACGATTCCGAGAGGATCATCCGTGCAAACGCCCATCTCGTTCCTGACGCTACGCTGACAACATCCGAGACCGGCATGCGTCATCGGACCGCAGAGCGCGTCAGCCGTCAGACGCGTGCGCTGGTGATTTCGGTTTCGCAGCGTCGTGAAGTAGTGAGTCTCTATCTGCGGGGGAAGCGACTGACTCTCGAGGAAACGGTCGTCTTGCTCGCCAAAGCGAATCAGGCGCTCCAGACATTGCAGAACTACAGGACTCGACTCGGGGAGGTCATGGACCGACAGACCCACCTCGAGTTCGATGACCTTGTGACGCTCGGTGACGTCGCGCAGGCCATCGGGCGGTTCGAGATGGTTCGTCGCGTCGGGATGGAGGTTGAGCGCTACATCGTCCAACTCGGCACCGAAGGTCGACTTGTCCGTATGCAGGCCGACGAACTCACCGCGAATCTCGACGAGCAGTACCTGCTCCTCATTCGGGACTATGTCGCAGATTCGGCTGCGCGTACGGCGTCTGCGACACTGTTGCGGCTGGGCGAGCTGCCGCTCGACCGTCTCCTTGAGGCGGATGCGATCGCTCAGGAACTAGGCGTGGTCGCTGGCGATCGGGCCGAGCAACACGTGCGTGCTCGGGGGTTCCGAGTGCTGACGCAGATTCCTTCACTTCCGTCGACTGTGGTGGCGAGGATCGTCGAGCGCTTCACTTCATTACCCGCGATGGCGAAAGCGACCGTACCGGAGCTTGATGAGGTTGATGGCGTTGGATTGCGCCGCGCAAAGGCTATCGCGAGCGGTCTTGCCAGAATCAGGGCTCACGCGTCGCTCTAGTTTGCAGGTAGACGGGTCAAGTCGCTGTGCTAGCATCCCGATAAGACACGTACGAGGTTCTTCCGCCGGAGCTTGAGGAGGTGAGGGCGCGACGGCCTTACGATGGCCGTGTTCGCCACATTCATGATCCAGGCAATCACCCGCTTTGTCTTTGTCACGGCGGGTCTCCTGGCAGGGTATGCGGTCACGCGTCTCGTCGACTGGCAGAACGAACTGGGTCTCCCTCAGTACTACGTCATCTTTCTATTGATCATGCTCGGGGGCGCAGTAGGGTTCGTGCTTGGCGGCATCATCGGTCGCGAGCTGTCCACGGCGTGGGGCCGCATCGAAGACCGGGCGCACGAAACGGCACCGGCTGACCTGCTCCTTGCAACAGGGGGACTCATCGTCGGCCTGCTCATCGCCGTGCTCGCATCCCAGCCCTTGCGATTCATCCGCCCCGAATGGCTCGCCGTATCAGCGGCCGCCCTGCTTACATTGAGCCTGGCCTATCTTGGCGTTCGAGTGGCGCTGACCAAGCGCCGCGATTTCGCAGCGATGTACCCCAGCCTATCGCCCGCTGAACTCGTAACCGCCGATCAGCGAGTGCTCCTTCTCGACACGAGCGCCGTCATCGACGGTCGATTCCAGGAGTTGCACCGGCTCGGCTTCCTCCCGGGCTCGATTCGCGTGCCTCGTTTTGTTCTCGCGGAGTTGCAGACGCTGGCAGATTCAGCCGACGACGTTCGGCGTGCCCGCGGTCGTCGGGGCCTCGATCTCCTCGCGGCACTTCCGGAGACAGAGAAGGTGGCCGTCTTTGAGACCGACTACGCCGATACGCCGCTGGTGGATGAGAAGCTCATGCGACTGGGCGTAGATGCGCGCAGTTCGATCGTGACGGTGGACTACAATCTCACAAAGGTCGCACGTGTTCGCGGAATCGATGTACTGAACATAAACGACGCCGTGGCCGCACTACGCCCCAACTATCTTCCGGGTGAGACCATCACGCTCCGAATCACCAAGGCGGGCAAGGAGCAAGATCAGGGTGTCGGTTACCTCGAGGATGGAACGATGGTCGTCGTGCAGTCGGGACGTGCTCTGGTCGGAACAGAGAGCATGGTCGAGGTCAGCTCGGTGCTGCAGACGTCCGCCGGCCGCATGGTCTTTGCACGGCCGGCCGAGGGCGCGTCCTCAGTCGGCGCTGAGCAGTGAGCATGGGCACTGCAGCGATCGTCGTCGCAGGCGGTAGCGGTTCTCGGCTCGGTGCTCCGGGTGGCAAGCAGCTTACCCGGCTCATGGGCATGCCTGTGGTGTCTTGGGCGCTTCGTGCGCTCGATGCGGTCGATGACATCAAGCTGCTCGTGGTCGTCCGCCCACCGGACCGCGCTGCCGAGTTCGCCGAGGCAGTCGAATCACTGAATCTCGCAACGCCCGTGCGGTTTGCCGCCAGCGGGCCAACCCGTCAGGATTCCGCGGTGAGCGGTATGTCACAGGTCCCGGCGGAGCTCGGGCTTGTCGCGATTCACGATGGTGCGCGTCCCCTCCTTCGATCAGAGACGGTCGCTGGTGCCATCGCGCTACTCGAGGCTTCGCCCGACGCCGATGGCGTGGTGGTCGGTCATCCTTCAATCGACACCGTGAAGTACGTCGACGCGGGTCGCATCACATCCACCCCCGACCGAAGTACTGTCTGGATGGCTCAGACGCCGCAGATATTTCGCACGTCAGTCTTCAGTCGAGCTGTTCACGCCGCGCTGGAGTGTGGATTCGTCGGGACAGACGATTCGTCTGTGGTCGAGCAGTTCGGCGGTAAGGTGCTGATGTTTGAGGGACCGCGAGACAACATCAAGATCACGGTAGCCGAGGATATCGCACTGGCCGAAGCGACACTCTCCATGCGATCGGGAGGCTCCTGATGCTTCGAATCGGGATTGGATACGACGTACACGCGTTCGCTGATGGCCGCGACCTCATTCTCGGAGGCGTGAAGATCGAACACCCGCGTGGGTTGCTCGGACACTCTGATGCCGACGTGCTCGCGCACGCAGTGGCGGATGCCGTCCTCGGAGGCTTACGAGCGGGTGACATCGGCAAGCTGTTTCCTGACACGGATCCCGCATTCTCCGGTGCGGATTCGATGGAGCTGCTGGCGCGAGTCGGCGAGCTTGCGCGGGACTCTGGTTGGCGCGTCGTGGACGTTGACAGCGTGGTGATCTGCGAGCGGCCCAAGCTCGCGCCGCATCGTGAACTGATGCGAGAGAACATCGCGCGCGCCCTCGGCATCTCCTCGGAATCTGTCGGGGTCAAGGCGACCACCACCGAGAGGCTCGGCTTCGAGGGTCGCGAGGAGGGCATCGGAGCTCAGTCGGTCGCGCTGCTGGAGCGTCTGTAGTCCTTCCGACTCACGCATTGGCTGCTAGACTGACAGGCACAGTGCTTCCCTGCACATTCAGATTGGCTATCGGCAGTCGGCGAGACTCATGTTCAACAGGATTCGCGAAGACATACGATGCGTGAAGGAACGCGATCCCGCGGCCACCTCGGCTGCGAGCGTGTTGTTCAACTATCCCGGTATCCATGCTGTGTGGGCGCATCGCTGTACCAACTGGCTGTGGCGACACGGGCGCAAGGGATTCTCTCGCTGGTTGTCGGAGGTGGCGCGGTTCTTCACCGGCGTGGAGATCCATCCTGGTGCCACCATCGGAGAGCGACTCTTCATCGACCACGGAATGGGTGTGGTCATTGGTGAGACGGCGATAATCGGCGACGACGTGACGCTGTACCAAGGAGTCACGCTCGGTGGTACCGGAAAAGAGACCGGCAAGCGGCATCCCACCATCGACAACTGCGTCGTGGTCGGTGTGGGCGCGGCGGTTCTCGGCAACATCACGGTCGGGCACGGGAGTAAAGTGGGAGGTGGCGCGGTCGTCATCGATGATGTGCCACCCAACTGCACCGTGGTGGGCGTGCCCGGACGCGTCGTGAGCCGGGGAGGGTCGCGCGTTGATGCAATCGACCTGCACCACGAGGACCTTCCGGACCCCGTGGTCGAGATGTTCCGATGCCTGCAGCGGCGCATGGACCGACTCGACAAGCGCGTGGGCGGCCTGAGCACGGCCGAGCCTCTCGTCGGAGATGCGACGTTCGCCGATGATGCGGATGGCGCAGAAACGCCGGAGCGTCCGATATCGGTCGAGTTCGAGGGTTGGACCTGGGAGATCTGAGCGCGGGGCGTCGTCGTCTCGCTGACATTCGTTTGAAGGGATAGGAATGCGCGTCTACAACTCGCTCTCGCGCACCAAGGAAGAGTTCGTTCCTCGCGAAGAGGGCAAGGTCGCCATGTACGTCTGCGGCCCGACCGTCTACAACCACATCCACATCGGTAACGCTCGAACGTTCCTCTCATTCGACGTGATCCGTCGCTACCTTGAGCACAAGGGCTACGACGTACGCTTCATCCAGAACATCACTGACGTCGACGATAAGATCATCAACCGTGCCAACGAGGAGGGTCGCCCCGCCACGGAGGTCGCCGAGGAGTACACCGAGGCTTTCATCTCGGGGATGCGCGCGCTTGGGGTCGAGGATCCGACCGCACGCCCGCTGGCGACCGCCATGATCCCCGACATGATCGAGCTCATCGAACGCCTCATCGCGGGTGGTCACGCCTACGCCGTCGACGGTGACGTGTACTTCTCGGTCAGGAGCTTCCCGGAGTACGGCAAACTCTCCGGGCGTGACATCGATGAGATGCACACGCAGGCGCGCATCAACGCCGACGACCGCAAGCGCGATCCACTCGACTTCGCACTGTGGAAGGCCGCCAAGCCCGGGGAGCCGCACTGGCAGAGCCCGTGGGGCGATGGTCGTCCCGGCTGGCACATCGAGTGCAGCGCGATGTCGGAGATCGAGCTCGGGCTGCCGTTCGACATCCACGGCGGCGGAAGTGACCTGATCTTCCCTCACCACGAGAACGAGATCGCGCAGTCCGAAGCGGCCACCGGTGTGCCGTTTGCGACCTACTGGCTGCACGGTGGAATGCTTCAGATCAACTCTGAGAAGATGAGCAAGTCACTTGGCAATTTCACGCTGCTCAAGGACGTGCTCGAGAGCTACGACGCGGCGGTCATTCGTCTCCTCATGCTTCAGACGCACTACCGTAGCTCGCTGGATTTCTCAGACACTCGTCTCGAGGAGACCACTCACGCCTACGGACGTCTTGCCAACTTGGTGCGTAACCTGCGCTGGGCGCGCGACGTTGCCGCCTGCGGACTGGGCGCGCCCGCCGAGGTGTGCAGCTCACTGGCGCTCGACATAGAGTCCGCTCGCAAGAAGTTCGACGCGGAGATGGACGATGACTTCAACACCGCCGGCGCGCTTGCCGCCGTGTTCGAGCTCGCCAAGGCCGCCAACACTTTCATCTCCGAGTATCAGACCGACGTATGCGAGGCCGATCGTCTGCTCCTGTGCGACGCAGAGGAGGTCGTGTTGTCCCGACTGCGCGTCCTTGGAATCGAACTCGCCGAGGACCAGGCCGGTGGCTATCCGGCAGAAGTGGTCGCTCTAGCGGCTGACGTCGCCGGATTCGCCGGGACCGACCCCGAGGACGCTGTCGCCGCACTGCTTGCTGCACGTGCCATGGCACGAGGGGCGAAGGACTGGGCGACCGCGGATGCGGTCAGAGATGGACTCTCGGCTCTCGGCTTCACCATCGAAGACACACCGCAGGGTGCGCGCGTCATCTTCCGAGCGGCGGAGTAGCGGTGATCATCGAAGGTCGCAACGCCGTCATCGAGGCACTTCGCGCGGGCATGCCGCTCAAACGCATCATGCAGGCCGAGGGCACCAAGCCCGATCGTTCGCTCGAGGAGATTGAGCGCCGAGCTTCCCAGGAGGGCGTGGAGTTCGCACGAGTACCCCGCAAGGTGCTCGACGACAAGAGCGAGCGGGGAGCGCACCAAGGCGTCATGGCCGAGGCGAAGCCGTATCGCTATGTGACCATCAATGACGTGCTGAAGAGATCGGCCGGCAAGAAGAATTCGCTCATCATCGCGCTGGATCACGTAACGGACCCGGGGAACCTCGGCGCTGTGATCCGAACCGCGGAGGTCATCGGCGCGGACGGCGTACTCGTCGCGAAGCGTCGCGCAGCCGCGGTCACACCTGCGACCTACAAGTCTTCTGCGGGGGCTTTGGCACACGTCGCGCTCGCACAGGAGGCGAACCTCGTCCGTTCGCTCGAGCGCTGCAAGGAAGAGGGCTTCTGGATCGCCGGAGCCTCGGAACGGGCGTCGCAGACGATTTGGGACTCGCCGCTCGAGGGCCGCATCGTACTTGTGATGGGCTCAGAGGGAGATGGACTTGCGCGTCTCACAGCTGAGCGCTGTGACTTCCTCGTTCGACTCCCTCAGGCGGGCCAGGTGGGTTCGCTTAACGTCGCGCAGGCGACCACAGCGATCGCCTACGAGTGGATGCGACGCTGCGCGATCGGGAGCTGATCGCATGAGACTTCTCATCGTCGACGGTTACAACGTGATTCGACAGACACCGCCGTACTCCCATCTCGCCGAGGCTGATCTTGACTCGGCCCGTGTCGCGCTGATATCCGACGTCGCAGCGTTCGCGCAGGGCGAGTACTCCGCGACGGTGGTGTTCGACGGCCACAACAACCCTCACTCCAACGGTCTACCGCACCAGGTGGCCGGAATCACTGTGGTCTTCTCGAGATATGGCCTCGACGCCGACTCGGTGATCGAGGGGTTGGCTCGCGCAGCGCGCGAGCGTGGCGATGAAGCCGTGGTGGTGACGTCCGACGCGCAGACACAGTGGACCGTAATGGGAGGTGGCGTGGGACGCATGTCTTCTGCCGAGTTCTCAGGCGAGCTCCGTGACGGTGACGCACAGTGGCGGGAGCATGCGCCAGCTGGCAGCATGCGGAGCCGGATAGAGCAGCGCATCGACCCGGTGACCGCCGAGACACTCGCCCGGTGGGCCCGCGGTGAAGCCTGACGGCCCCTCGCCGAATCCGTTCGATTAAGGTTCATTCAGGTTCTTTGCTGTGGCATTGACGAGTGCTCGGTGTCGGCATATGTTCCAAGGGTGACACGCATGATCGCGCCGTGCCGGCGGCGCCGTTCACGCTTGACGTGAGCGATTCAGGAGCACGCGGAGGGGGTCCGTCGTGAGCCAGCACCACATTTTTGCCATGCCCCGAACGCCTGGTTCGGAGCGCAACGGGGAGCTCGCGCTGGTGTTTGCAGCACGAGATGGGGACCAGAACGCGAACTGCGAACTCGTCCGACGCTACCGCGGGCTCGTCAGGTCGAGAGCGCGCTCCTACTATCTCGTTGGTGCCGATCGCGACGACATCATCCAAGAGGGAATGATCGGACTGTTCAAGGCTATCCGGGACTACGACCCGACTCGACAGGCCAGCTTTCATTCGTTTGCCGAGCTTTGCGTGACCCGTCAGATCATCACCGCGGTCAAGTCGGCGACGCGCCGCAAGCACTCACCGCTTAACGGATATGTCTCGCTCTCTCGATCGGTTTCGATGGAAGACGACGGTGAGCGCCTGCTGTCCGACATCCTCGCTGCCAAGGAGATATGTGATCCTGCTGAGATAGTGGTCTCGGCATGGGAGACCAGCTTCATTCGCTCCGGGATGACCGACACACTGTCGACGTTCGAGGCCCACGTGCTTCGCCTCTACACGACCGGCCACTCGTACCAAGACATCGCCGATAAGCTCGGTCGACACACCAAAGCAGTTGATAACGCGCTGCAGCGCATCAAGCGCAAGATGGAAACCCAGATCAATCGCTGTCACGCCTGCTAGGTGCTGCGGCCGCCGGATCTGGGACATACGTGTGACAAATTACATACCGACGCCTGACAAGTCGCCGATCCTTGGCTACACTTGTGCGCGCTTGCTGGCGTAGCTCAATGGCAGAGCAACTGATTTGTAATCAGTAGGTTGCGGGTTC
>CAYMAN010000047.1:0-11723 GCA_964388455.1 uncultured Eubacteriales bacterium | reverse complement strand
CCGAGAGCATCGGCCGCCTGGTGGTGGGCAAGGACACGTTCGTGTCGTGCACGCCCGCCGGCTGCATGGTGCTGCTCGAGGAGAGCGGCGTGGACCTGACCGGCAAGGACGTCGTGGTCGTGGGACGCAGTAACAACGTGGGCAAGCCCGCGGGTCTGCTCGCGCTCGCGCAGCACGCCACGGTGCAGTTCTGCCACTCGCGCACCAAAGACCTTCCCGCCCACGTGCGCGCCGCCGACGTGGTCATCGTCGCGGTGGGTCGCCCCGAGATGGTGAAGGGCGACTGGCTCAAGCCGGGTGCCGTCGTCATCGATGTGGGCATCAACCGAACTGAGGACGGTCGCCTCGTGGGCGACGTCGAGTTCTCCTCGGCATCTGAGGTCGCCTCGGCGATCACGCCGGTGCCGGGCGGAGTGGGACCGATGACCATCGCCATGTTGCTCGAGAACACGCTTGTCGCCGCCGTGCGCCAGGCATCACAGGACTAGGAGGCGGACATGCCGTACACCAACCCCACGGAATCCCCCAGCGGAGCCATCAACACGGTGACGCTCGGCACGGGAGCCGGCGCGATCCAGGTCGGCGGCGAGAAGGGCATGCCGTTCCACCTCTTCGACGGCGAGATGCCCAACGCGCCGCGCATCGCGATGGAGGTCTTCGACGCCGCACCGGACGGCTGGCCCGTATCCCTCACCGACGCGCTCGGCGACGTCACCGGCGACCCGGTGGCATGGGCCAAGGCCTGCGTCGACCAGTGGGGCGCCGACATGGTCTGCGTCCAGCTCGCGAGCACCGACCCCAACGGCGCCGACACCTCGCCCGAAGACGCCGCCGCGACCGTCAAGGCGGTCGTCGCCGCGGTCAGCGTCCCGGTCATCGTCTACGGCTCCGGCAACGCCGAGAAAGACGCCGAGGTCCTGAAGAAGGTCGCCGAGGCGGTCAACGACACCGTGCTCGCGATCGGCTCGGCCACGGAGGACAACTACAAGCCCATCGCGGCGGCGGCGCTAGGCTACGGCCATGTGGTCATCGCCGAGACGCCCATCGACGTGAACATGGCCAAGCAGCTCAACATCCTCATGACGCAGATGGGCCTGGCCGCCGACCGCATCCTCATCGACCCGTCGGTCGGCGCGGTGGGCTACGGCGTCGAGTACGCGTTCACGGTCATGCAGCGCCTCCGGCTCGCCGCACTCAACCAGAACGACGCGATGTGCCAGATGCCCATGATCTGCAACCTCGGCCGTGAGGCGTGGCGCAGCAAGGAAGCCCGCGCCACCGCCGAGGAGGAGCCCATCTGGGGCGACGCGGATAAGCGCGGCGTCCTCTGGGAGACCTCGACCGCCATCACGTTCGCCCTCTCCGGCGCCGACATCCTCGTGATGCGCCACCCGGAGTCAGTCGCAACCGTCCACGCCGCAATCAAGGGATTGCTCGACCAGTAGCTCGCCGAAAGTAGGTGCACCGAGATGTCCGACGACACGACCACCAAGACAGCAACCGACTTCGGGGACTACTCCATCGACCCCACCGCAGCCGAGATGCTCCAGATCGCCGAGGACTGCGACATCGAGACGGTGTTCTCGCGCTCCCGGACGATCACCCCGTGCTCGACCGGCGCCAACGGCGCCTGCTGCAAGCTCTGCGCGATGGGCCCGTGCCGGCTCATCGGCAAGCATGACCGCGGCGTGTGCGGCGCCGACCGCGCCACCGTCGCCGCCCGCAACTTCGTGCGGCAGGTCGCAGCCGGTACCGCCGCGCACTCCGACCACGGCCGCGATGTCGCGCTCGCGCTGCACGCTATAGCGAGCGGCGAGATCGTCGACGCCAAGATCGCCGACCCGGTAAAGCTCGCCAAGGTCGCCGGCTACATGGGCATCGACATCACCGGCAAGGCCGCCGACGCGCTCGCCGTCGAGGTCGCGGACTGCGCGCTGGCTCAGTTCGGCCAGCAGAAGGGCGAGCTCGTCTTCGCCGCCCGCGCACCGCAGAAGCGCCAGGACCTGTGGCGCAAGCTCGACGTCATGCCGCGCGGCATCGACCGCGAGATCGTCGAAGCGATGCACCGCACGCACGCGGGCACCGACCAGAACTACAAGTCGCTGCTCGATGCGGCCGTGAAGTGCGCGCTCGCCAGCGGCTGGGGCGGGTCGATGATCGCGACCGATCTGCAGGACATCATGTACGGCACCCCGCAGCCGGTGCGCTCGCAGGCCAACCTCGGGGTCCTCTCGGCGACGAAGGTCAACATACTGATCCATGGCCACGAGCCGCTGTTGGCGTCCATGATCATCGACGCTACCAGCGAGCCTGAGATGATCGAGCTCGCCAAGTCGGTCGGCGCCGAGGGCATCAACGTCGCGGGCATCTGCTGCACCGCCAACGAGTCGCTCATGCGCAAGGGCGTGCCGCCCGCGGGCAACATGCTCCACCAGGAGCTCGCGATACTGACCGGCGCCGTCGAGACGATGGTCGTCGACGTGCAGTGCATCTTCCAGGGCCTCACCGAGGTCGCCAAGCACTTCCACACCAAGCTCGTCTCCTCGAGCCACAAGGCGTGCGTGGGCGACTCCGAGCAGATCATCGTCGACGAGCACAACCCGCGTGTCGCGGCGCGCGCCATCGTCGAGCAGGCGATTCGCAACTTCCCCAACCGCAACCACGAGATCCACATCCCGGATGTCTCGGAGCCGCTGGTGGCCGGATTCAGCCACGAGTACATCCGCTACATGCTGGGCGGCAAGATGCGGGCGTCCCTGAACCCGCTGAACGAGAACATCGTCAACGGCCGCATTCGCGGCGTGGCGGCGGTCGTCGGCTGCTCGAGCCCTCGGGCCGTGCAGGACTACGCGGTCGTCAACGTGGTGCGAGAGCTCATCGCGAACAACGTGCTGGTCGTCGTGACCGGCTGTGCCGCGATCACCACCGGCAAGCACGGCCTGCTCACGCCGGAGACGATGGATTTCGCCGGCGAGTCACTGCGCGAGGTCTGCGAGACGATCGGCATCCCGCCGGTGCTCCACATGGGCAGCTGCGTCGACAACTCCCGCATCCTCACCGTCCTCTCTGACGTGGCCGCCACGGGTGGCCTGGGCGACGACATCGCGGGCCTGCCCGCCGTCGCACTCTCGCCCGAGTGGTTCTCGGAGAAGGCGCTCGAGATCGCGACATACGCCGTCGGCTCCGGCGCACACGTCATCTTCGGCGGCGTCGGTTCACCGGTCGCAAACTCACCTGAGGTCGAGGAGTACATGATCTCCGGCTGGACCGAACGCTACGGCGGCTCGCTCCGCTTCATCAAGGAACCGCAGGACATGGTCGTCACCACGCTGGACCTGATCGACGCCGCGCGCGCCGCACTCAAGATCGACGTGCCGGCCGAGCGCGTGTTGTTCGACATGGACATGAGGAGGGAGCTGTAAGTGTCAAAGATCATCGCCAGCGCCGCGATCCGAGGCGCCCACAGCATCTTCGAGAAGACCGAGGCGAAACTCTATCGCGCCAAGGAGAGCTTTGGCTCCGAGGCCGCCATCGAGCTCCCCAACACCGGCTACTACCTGCCGGTCATCTACGGCCTGACCGGCGAGAAGGTCGAGAAGCTGTCCGACATGGACCGCGTACTCGCCTACGCCAAGGACCTGCTGCCCGACGTGCCGTCCGAGAAGCTCTACCTCCCCTACCTCGGTACCACGCTCGACGCCGGTATCGCGACCCTACTCGCCGAGGAGTGCCACGAGGCGCTGACCTACCTCGACAAGGACCCGTCGCCCGTGACCGACCTGTGGCTCGGCGCGGCTGACGACGTCATCATGCGCGCCCGCGGCGTGGAGTTCGTGGACGGATCGGCCCCCGGCTTCGCGGCCGTGGTCGGCGCCGCACCGGACGCCGCAACCGCGGTCAGGCTCGCCCGCGAGCTGCAGGAGAAGATGCTCTACGTCTTCATGGCCGGCTCCACCAACGGCACCAGCTTCGCCCAGCAGCTCGAGTCCGAGGGCGTGCAGCTTGGCTGGGACACGCGGTTGGTGCCTTTTGGCGACGAGGTCTACTCGCAGATCTACTCGCTCGGCTTCGCCACGCGCGCCGCGATGGCGTTCGGCGGCGTGCAGCCCGGCGACTATGAGCGCATCCTCGACTACAACAAGCGCCGCATCTTCGCCTTCGTGCTTGCGCTGGGCGAGGTCACCGACGAGTGGTACGCCACCGCGGCCGGCTGCATCAGCTACGGCTTCCCCACCATCGCCACGAGCGACATCCCGCAGATCCTCCCCACGGGCGTCTGCACCTACGAGCACGTCGTCTCCAACATCAGCTGCGACGAGCTGGTCCAGAAGGCCATCGAAGTCCGCGGCCTGAAGATCAAGGTCACCGACCTGCCGATTCCCGTCTCCTACGGCCCCGCATTCGAGGGCGAGCGCGTCCGCAAGGAAGACACCTACACCGAGGCCGGAGGTCAGCGCACCACCGCGTTCGAGTTCGTGCGCACGATCGACGCGGCCGCGATCACCGACGGCAAGGTCGAAGTCGTCGGCCCGGACCTGGACGACATCGAAGAGGGCTCGCGCATCCCGCTGGCCATCGTCGTCGACGTCGCCGGTCGCAAGATGCAGTCGGACTTCGAGCCGGTCATCGAGCGCCAGTTCCACCACCTCATGAACTTCGCCGAGGGCGTGCTCCACATGGGTCAGCGCGACCTGATGTGGCTGCGTGTCTCCAAGGCCGCCAAGGAGAAGGGCTTCCGCCTGCACCACCTGGGCGACATCCTCTACGCCAAGATCCTCGACGAGTTCGACGCTATCGTCGACAAGGTCCAGGTCACCATCTACACCGAGCAGGACAAGGTCGACGAGATGCTCGCCATCGCCAAGACCACCTACGACGCGCGCGACGAGCGCATGGCCGAGCTGGTCGACAGCACCGTGGACGTCTTCTACTCCTGCTCGCTGTGCCAGAGCTTCGCGCCCACCCACATCTGCGTGGTCACCCCCGAGCGCCTGGGCCTGTGCGGCGCGTACAACTGGCTCGACGCCAAGGCCAGCAACGAGCTCAACCCGACCGGCCCCAACCAGCCCATCGAGAAGGGCATCTGCCTCTCCGAGAAGACCGGTGAGTGGGAAGGCGTCAACAAGTTCATCGCCGAGAAGTCCGGTGGCGCCGTCGAGCGCATGACCTGCTACTCGCTCATGGACAACCCGATGACCAGCTGCGGCTGCTTCATGGCCATCATCGCGCTGATGCCGATGTGCAACGGCGTCATGATCGTGAACCGCGAGTTCCCCGGCATGACCCCCTCGGGCATGAAGTTCTCCACGCTCGCCGGCATGGTGGGCGGCGGCGTCCAGTCACCCGGCTTCATGGGCATCGGCCGCGGCTACATCGCGTCCCGCAAGTTCATGAGTGCCGAGGGCGGCTTCTCCCGCGTCGTCTGGATGCCCAAGGAGCTCAAGGAGGCCATGCGCGGTTCGCTGGCCCCGATCCTGGAAGAGATGGGCGACCCCGACTTCCTCGACAAGATCGCCGATGAGTCCGTCGGTGACACCGAAGACGCCGTGCTCGAGTTCCTCACGAGCGTGAACCACCCGGCCCTGTCCATGGACCCGATCTTCTAGGACCGCACCCCCTTCCAGGACCGAACCGCTCTCCCGGAATTGCGCTACCCGACTCAAAGGAGTGACCCCGATGGGCTTGACCGGAATCGAGATCTTCAAGCAGCTTCCCAAGACCAACTGCGGCGACTGCGGTGTCCCGACCTGCCTCGCGTTCGCGATGAAGCTGGCGCAGGGACAGGCCGAGCTGGCCTCGTGCCCGCACGTCTCGGATGAAGCCAAGGCTGCGCTCTCCGAGGCCTCGGCCCCGCCGATGCGAGCCGTGACCGTCGGCACCGGTGACGCCAAGTTCACCGTCGGCGAAGAGACCGTGATGTTCCGCCACGAGAAGACGTTCGTGAACCCGTGCGCCATCGGCGTGTCGGTGAGCGCCGCTGACTCCGACGCCGACATCGACATCGACGCCACCGTCGCCGCTGCGCTCGCCGCCGACTTCGAGCGCGTCCAGCAGCGCCTCCGCTGCGGCTTCGTCGCCATCGAGGGAACCGGTGACGCTGCTCGCTACGCCGCCGTCGTCACCCGCGTGAAGGCCGCCTGCGACCTGCCGCTCATCCTGCGCACCGAGGACGTGGCCGAGGCCACCGCCGCGCTCGAGGTCGCCAAGGCCGACAAGCCGCTGCTGTGCGCCGCCACAGCCGCCAACGCCGACGCGATGATTGCGCTCGCCAAGTCCTCGGGCTGCCCACTCGTCGTCCGCGCCGAGGGTCTCGAAGCCGTCTCCGCTCTCGCCGAGAAGGCCGCGGCCGCCGGCGTCGCCGACCTCGTCATCGACTCGATGCCCGCCACCGCCGGTGCCGCGCTGCGCGACCGCACCTTCGCCCGCCGAAGCGCGCTCGTGAAGAAGTTCGCGGCGCTCGGCTATCCGGTCATCGACTTCCCCGGGAACTTCGCCGGCGGAGACGCGCTACTCGAGACCACGTACGCGGCGGCCGACGTCGCCTCCTACGCCAACATCATCGTGCTCACCGGCGCCGAGCCGTGGCGCATGCTGCCGCTACTCGTCTCTCGGCAGAACATCTACACCGATCCGCAGCGCCCGATGCAGGCCGAGGCCAAGGTCTACGCGATCAACAACCCCGGTCCCGACGCGCCGTTCTTCGTCACCACCAACTTCTCGCTCACCTACTTCATCGTCGCCGGCGAGATTGAGGGCGGCAAGCAGGGCGCTTACCTGGGCGTCGTCGAGTCCGAGGGCCTCTCGGTGCTGACGGCATGGGCCGCGGGCAAGTTCGTGCCCGAGCGCATCGCCAAGTTCGTCAACGACTCCGGCATGTCCGAGACCCTCAACCACCGCGAGGTCATCATCCCCGGCGCCGTTGCGCAGATCAGCGGCGAGCTCGCCGAGGAGCTCCAGGGCTGGAACGTCACGGTCGGACCGTACGAAGCCGCCGATATCCCCGCGTTCCTGCGCCGCAGGGCCGGATAGCGGATCTCGGCCATAAGAGACGCTGGTACCCACCATGCCGACGAATCCTGCACACGACATACTCGCCTTCCCCTCCGAGCGAAGGCTCGTCCACGCGCCGTGCCGCGCCAAGTGCCCCGTCCACATCGACGTGCCGGGCTACCTGACCGCGATCGCCGAGGGACGCTACACCGACGCGCTCGAGATCGTCATCGCGCGCAACCCGCTGCCGTCCGTCTGCGGTCGCGTGTGCTTGCGCCCGTGCGAGGAGGGGTGTCGTCGCTGTAACCTCGACGATCCGGTCGCAATCGCCTCGCTCAAGCGCGCGGCGGCTGACTACGGCGCGTACCCGCGACCGGTGCCGACGGCCCGGCTGGGTTTCTCGGTAGGTGTGGTGGGCGGTGGGCCTGCGGGTCTGACGGCGGCGTACGACCTGGCGATGGCGGGGTTCTCGGTCACGATCTATGACTCCAAGGACAAGCTGGGCGGCATGCTGCGCTACGGCATCCCCAACTACCGTCTGCCGGATTACGCGCTCGACAAGGACATCGAGTTCATTCTTAGCCTCGGCATCAAAGCCGAGACCGGCGTGGCGGTCGGCACCGATATCACCGTCGCCGAGCTGCGCGAGCGTCACGACGCCGTGGTCGTCACCCCGGGCCTGCAGGGCAGTCGCGCACTGCCGCTCCCCGGGGCCGACTCGCCGCAGGTGCTGGCGGCACTGCCGTTCCTGGCCGCCGCGGCCGGTGGGGAGAAGCCGCATCTGGGTGACCGCGTCGTGGTCGTCGGTGGCGGCAACGTCGCGATGGACGTCGCGCGAACCGCTCGGCGGGTGGGAGCCAAGCACGTGCAGGTCGTCTGCCTCGAAAGCTCGGAGGAGATGCCCGCCTCGGACCACGAGGTGTGGGAGGCTCGGCAGGAAGGCATCGAGGTCAACTGCTCGTGGGGGCCGATGGAGGTCGCCACCGACGAGGTCGGCGTCTGTGGTCTCGACGCCCGTCGCTGCACCGCCGTCTTCGACGAGGAGCGCCGCTTCGCCCCGCAGTACGACGACTCCGAGACGATCCGCTTCGACGCCGACACCGTCATCTTCGCCACAGGCCAGTTCGCCGACTGCGGCGCGCTCGAACTCGACCTCACGCCGCGCGGCGGCATCGACATCGACCGCGAGTCGATGCAGGCCAGCGCGCCGGGCGTCTACGCGGCAGGCGACGTTGTGAACGGACCGAGCCGAGTCGTCGACGCGATCGCCGACGGTCACAAGGTCGCCGCGCTCGTGCTGCGCGACCTCACCCAGGACACGAGCATGCTCGAGACGCTGATCGACGAGGCCGAAGCGCTCGGCACCGTGCCCGACGCGATGAAGTCCAAGCTCGAGACGCACCGCCGCATCGAGATGGAGAAGCTCGAGTTCTACGAGGCGGTCCACAGCTTCGAGGAGATCGAGCAGGGCTACACCGAGTACGAGGCCGCCCGAGAAGCCCAGCGCTGCCTCGGCTGCGCGAGTGGTGCTCGGCTGTCACGCGAGAAGTGCGCATCGTGCCTGACGTGCATGCGGGTGTGCCCGCACAACGCACCGGGCATCAAGGTCGGCGGCTTCCTCTACTTCGACGCCGAGACCTGCCATGCGTGCGGCGCGTGCGAGAGTCAGTGCCCGGCCGCCGCGATCAGCATCGAGGGTCACTCGGAAGAAGACATGCTCCGCCGAGCGGAACGGCTGCTGGAGGGCACCGGCGAGGACACCACACTCGTGTTCGCTTGCGGCTGTACCCCCAACCTCCCGGCGATGCCCGGCAAAGAGGTCAAGACGCTCACCACACGCTGCCTGCTCCGTGTCAGCGAGAGCACGGCGCTCAAGGCGTTGCAGTCAGGCGCCGCGCGCATCTCCTACGCGGGCTGCGTCGAGGCCACCTGCAGCTACCCGCACGCTCGCGTGCTGGTTGAGCAGCGCATCAACTCGCTCAAGGACACGCTCACCCAGCTGGGAATGGAAGACCGCCTCATTCTCACGCACGAAGGCACGGATGAGGATGTGCATCTCCGATGATCGTCGTCAGGCTCAAGCCACTGCCAGAGATCCGCGAGATGGTCGCGTGCCACCAGCGCGTGCTCGTCGTGGGCTGCAACACGTGCGCGGCGGTCTCGCTCGCTGGCGGCGAGAAGGAAGTCGACACGCTCGTGCAGTCACTCGGCCTCGCCGCCTCGATGGACGCCGGCGACATCACCTTCACGGGCGACGTCATCACCCGCCAGTGCGAACCCGAGTTCCTGGAGGGCCTCGACACCACCGGCTACGACGCGATCGTCTCGATGGGCTGCGGAGCCGGGGTCGCCTTCATCGCCGAGAACGCCGACATCCCCGTCTACCCCGCGCTCGACACGATGTTCATCGGCACCGCCCGCGGCTTCGGCGCGTGGCAGGCCGAGTGCTCTGCGTGCGGCTCGTGCGTGCTCGGCGAGACCGCCGGCATCTGCCCGGTGACGCGCTGCGCGAAGGGCATCATGAACGGCCCGTGCGGTGGCGTGAAGGACGGCACCTGCGAGCTGGGCGACCGCGACTGCGCGTGGGTGCAGATCCACGACCGTCTCGAGAAGCAGGGCCGACACGACCTCGTCTGCTCGCTCGAGGAGCCCAAAGACAACGCTGCCAAGACGCTGTGCCCCGAGTGGGACTCCACCAAGAAGGCCGGTGACACAAGATGAGCCTCCGAGAAGCACTCGAGACCGGCCGCTTCGCCGTCACCTCCGAGGTCGGCCCGCCCAAGGGCATCGACATCGCCGAGATGTTGAACTCGGCCGAGCTCCTGCGCGGACGCGTCGACGCGATCAACGTCACCGACAACCAGGCCGCGGTCATGCGCCTGTCGACCATCGCCGCCTGCATCCACCTCAAGCAGGCCGGCCACGAGCCGGTACTGCAGGTCACAGGGCGCGACCGCAATCGGCTCGGGATCCAGTCCGACCTGCTCGGCGCGGCGTCGTTCGGCATCACGACGGTGCTCGCGCTGACCGGCGACCACGTGGTCACGGGCGACCACAAACAGGCGCGCGCGGTCTTCGACCTCGAGTCGGTGCAGATCCTGAAGGCTATCGAGGCGCTCAACGGCGGTCACGACATGGCCGGAAACGACCTGCTCGGCACACCGGACTTCTTCCCCGGCGCCGTCGTCACGCCGGGATCGGTGCCGCTCGCGCCGCAACTCGCCAAGTTCGAGAAGAAGATCGCGGCCGGCGCGCGGTACTTCCAGACGCAAGCCGTCTACGACATCGACGCGTTCGAGGACTTCATGGACCACGCCCGAGGGCTCGGCGCCAAGGTGCTCGCCGGCATCGTCGTGCTTCGCTCGGCGAGGATGGCGCGCTTCATGAACAAGAACATCCCGGGCATCGCCGTTCCTTCGAGCATCATCGCGGAACTCGAACGCGCCGAGGACCCCGAGCAGGCCGGCATCGACATCGCCGCGCGCTTCATCACCCAGTCGCGCGAGATGTGCGACGGGGTACACATCATGGCAGTGGGCGCCGAGCACCTCGTGCCGCGCATCCTGGATGCCGCGAACCTCTCGGAGGTGGTCGCGTGAAGATCGCAGTCTCGGGCAAGGGCGGCGTGGGCAAGACGACGCTCTCAAGCGGCCTCGCCCTCTTCTTCGCCGAGGAGGGACGCCGCGTCATCGCCATCGACGCCGACCCCGACGCGAACCTCGCCATCGCGCTGGGAGCAACGCCCGAGCAGGCCGCGAGCTGCACCGCGCTCGTCAACGAGGACGACCTTATCGAGGAGCGCACCGGTGCGGCGCCCGGCAAGGGCGGCATGTTCATCCTCAACCCCGACGTCTCCGACGTGGTGGACCGCTGCGGAGTGACCTTCAACGGCGTCACGATGCTCAAGATGGGCACCGTCGAGCGCGGCGGCTCCGGCTGCATGTGCTCCGAGGGCACCTTCCTCAAGGCGTTCATGCGCCACCTGCTGATCACCCGCGACGACGTCGCCATCCTCGACATGGAGGCCGGCATCGAGCATCTCGGGCGAGGAACCGCCGAGGCGGTCGACGTGCTCATCGTCGTCATCGAGCCCGGTGGCCGCTCGGTCCAGACCGCGCACCAGGTCCGCCAGCTCGCCAACGACATCGGCATCACCGACGTGGTCGCCGTCGCCAACAAGGTCCGCGACGCAGAAGACGCCGACTTCGTCCGAACAGCCCTCGGCGACATCCCGCTGCTGGGCATGCTCCCCCTCTCGGAAGGCGTGCGTCTCGCTGACCGAGAAGGCCGCCCAAGCTACGGCACCGACCCCGACCTCGACGCATCGATCCGCGATATCGCGGGATCACTCTCGGCCCGCATCGGCCACTAGCGGCCCAGCTCGACCGCACTCCCGCCTCGACTGCACGCCCCGCTCGACCCGCTCGGCCAGACCCGCCACTCAAGGAGGACTCCATGCTCGTCATCGGTGAGAAGATCAACATCATGAGCAAGACCATCGGCCCGGCGATGAAGGAACGCGACGCCGGCCCAATCCGCGAGATGGCGCTGCGCCAGGTCGAAGGCGGCGCCGACATCCTCGACATCAACCTCGGTCCCGCCACCAAGGGCGGCCCGGAGATGATGGAGTGGGTCGTGCAGGTCGTGCAGGAGACCGTGGCCGACACGCGCCTGTGCCTCGACACCATGAACCCGCTCGCGATGGAGGCTGGCCTCAAGGTCTGCAAGCTGCA
>CAYMAN010000046.1:0-12338 GCA_964388455.1 uncultured Eubacteriales bacterium | reverse complement strand
TCACCAGCAAAGGGCAGGTCACGATACCTGCCGAGGTCCGGGCGCTGTACGGGCTGGAGACCGGCGACTGGATCGTGCTGGAGCCGCAGAGGGAGTACGTGGCGGTCCGCAAGGAGCCAAGCGTCCACGAGTACTTCGAGGCGCTGCGCAAGAAGCACCCCTCCGGTCCTGCCCGGTTCGCCACGGACGAGGAGGCCCTCGCGGACTACTATCGCACCACCTTCGCGACCCCACCGGTCGGTCCGGGGTACGTGGTGAAGTTCGAACGGCACCGCGGAGCCGTCCCGGAGGACGACGATGAGAATCGCTGATACGAACGTACTGCTTGGCCTCATCGTGGACGACCGGCCGCATCACACTGCGCTGATCGAGGCCGCAATCGATCCCGACCGGTCCCCGGTGCTCATCACCGAGGCGGTTCTGGTGGAGACTGCATCGGTCTTGTGCTGGAGCTACCGCTACAAGAGGTCGGGCGCCGCGGATGCGCTGCTCGACGCGCTGAACGGCCCCGGCATCCTCGCATGGGACCGGCACCGCGCGGACAGGGCGCTTCGGCTCATGCGCGCGGACGGAGCGCTCGGGCTTGTGGATTGCCTGCTCATCGAGCAGGCGCTCGACGAGGGCGACGAACTCATCACATTCGATGCGCATGCTCGCAAGCGGGGTACGGCGTACGTGGAGCTGTAGCCTGTCCGCGGTGGGTCCGAGTGCCCGCTGGTGTACCATATCCGCACCGAAACCAAGAGCGAAGGCACCGAGGGGAACCATGGCTGACGCACTCTCGTTCCAGGACATCATCCTGGCGCTGTCGCGCTACTGGGCCGACCAGGGCTGCGTCGTCCTCCAGCCCTACGACACGGAGGTCGGCGCGGGCACGTTCCACCCCGCCACGACGCTGCGCGCGCTGGGCCCTGACACGTGGCGCACCGCGTACGTCCAGCCGTCGCGCCGCCCCACGGACGGCCGATACGGGGAGAACCCCAACCGCCTCCAGCACTACTACCAGTTCCAGGTGATCCTGAAGCCGAGCCCGGACAACGTGCTCGACCTGTACTTCGGCAGCCTTCGCGCCATCGGGATCGAGCCGGCGGAGCACGACATGCGGCTCGTCGAGGACGACTGGGAGTCGCCGACCCTCGGCGCCTGGGGGCTGGGCTGGGAAGTCTGGCTCAACGGCATGGAGGTCACGCAGTTCACCTACTTCCAGCAGGTCGGCGGCTTCGAGTGCCGTCCGGTTCCCGCTGAGATCACCTACGGCCTCGAGCGCCTCGCGATGTACATCCAGGGCGTCGACTCCGTCTACGACCTCATCTGGTCGGTCGGCCCTGACGGCCACACCTTCACGTACGGCGACGTCTTCCTGCGAAACGAGCAGCAGTACTCGGCGTACAACTTCGAGGTGGCCGACGTCGACATGCTCCTCGGCCTGTTCTCGACCTACGAGGCCGAGTCGAAACGCACCCTAGAGGCCGGCTATGTGCTTCCTGCTTACGACTACGTGCTCAAGTGTTCGCACGCGTTCAACCTGCTCGACGCGCGCGGTGCCATCAGCGTCACCGAGCGCCAGGGCTACATCCTGAGAGTCCGCGCGCTCGCGAAGGCCTGCTGCGCGGCATACCTTGAGGCGATCACACCTGCCGAGGAGCCCGCAGACGCCGGCGACACCGGTGACGTCACGATCGACGCGGCCGCCGCGGAACCCGCCACGCTGACGGAAGGGGGCACCCGATGAGCCGCGATCTGGTATTCGAGATCGGCACAGAAGAGCTGCCATCCGCCCCGCTGTACGGCGCCATCGAGCAGCTCACGTTGAGTGTCCCCAAGGCGCTCGACGCCGCTCGGCTCGAGTACGACGCCGTCACCGTCACCGGTTCGCCGCGTCGCCTCGTGATCACTGTCGCGGGCCTCTCGGAGGGTCAGGACGACGCCACCTACACTCATAAGGGTCCGGCTGCGCGCGCTGCGTTTGACGAGACGGGTGCGCCGACCAAGGCCGCCATCGGATTCGCGCGTGGCAAGGGCGTCGATGTGGGCGAGCTCACCGTCGTCGACGATGAGAACGGCTCGTACGTCTACGCCACGGTCGAGGTCAAGGGCGTCTTGGCTGGCGAGGTTCTGCCGCAGCTGCTGGCGCGCCTCGTCGAGTCGATCGACTGGCCCAAGTCTCAGCGCTGGGGGAGTGGGGACGCGCGTTTCTCGCGACCCGTCCGCTGGCTGCTCGCCCTGTTCGGCGCCGACGTCGTGCCGGTCGAGTTCGCAGGGCTGACCGCCGGTCGCGTCACGTACGGCCACCGGTTGCTGGCGCCGGCGGCTATCGAGGTGGCCACCGCAGGCGACTATCCGCTCGCACTCGAGCGAGGTCGCGTCATCGCGAGCGCCACCGAGCGCGCCCGCGTCCTGCGCGAGGGCATCGAGTCCGCTGCTGCGGGCCTCGGCGCACGCGCGGTCATCTCCGAGAAGACGTTCGCCGAGGTCGTTAACCTCGTGGAGTACCCCACGGTCGCCGTCGGCACCTTCGACGCCGAGTTCCTCGAGGTGCCGCGCGAGATCCTCGTCAACGCGATGGAGAGCCACCAGCGCTACTTCCCGGTTGAGACCGCTGACGGCGCACTCACCAACCGCTTCATCGTCGCCCACAACGGCGACCCGGAGCGCACCGAAGCCATCGTCGACGGCCACCAGCGCGTCATTCGCGCGCGCCTCTCCGACGCCGCCTTCTTCTACCGAGAAGACCTCGCGCGTCCGCTTGAGGCGTATGTGGCGCGGCTCGACACCATCGTCTTCCAGGAGAAGCTTGGCACACTGGGTGCGAAGGTGGAGCGCATCGAGCGCCTTGCCGGCACCATCGCCAAGCTCGTTGACGCTCCTGCCGACGTCACTGCGTTCGCCACTCGCGCCGCGCACCTCGCGAAGGCCGATCTTGTGACTGCGGCGGTCGTCGAGTTCACCGACCTTCAGGGCGTCATGGGCGGCTACTACGCGACCGCGTCGGGCGAGGAGCCCGAGGTGGCAGGGGCCATCGTCGACCACTACCGTCCACGCTACTCCGGTGACCAGCTGCCGACGACGCAGGCCGGTCGAATCGTCGCTCTCGCCGACAAGCTCGACACCATCGCCGGCATCTACTGCGCCGGCATGGCGCCGACCGGCTCGGCGGACCCCTTCGCGCTTCGCCGAGCGGCCATCGGCGTGTTGCAGATCCTCCTCGCCGGCCCCTCGGCACCGATCGACGAGCTCATCGGCGCCGCGCTCGCCGGATACGACGGTGTGCTGCCGGTCGATACCGAAGCCGTCGGCTCGGCGATCCAGGAGTTCTTCCTCGGCCGTCTGCAGGGCATCCTGCGCGAGCGTGGTCACGCCTACGACACCGTCGACGCCGTGCTCGCCGTCGCCGCGAACTCGCCCGCTGACGCCCTTGCTCGCTGTGAGGCGCTCACGCGCTTCCGCGAGGCGAGCGACGACATGACCGACCTCTCGATCGCATTCACGCGCGCCAAGAACCTCGCGCAGCTGGATCTGGGCACCGCCACCGACCGCTCGCTCATGGCCGCCGAGGAGATCGCGTTGGCCGATGCGCTGGATACGGCAGAGGCGCTTCTCGGCGAGCTGTTCGAGCAGGCGGCGTACTCGGCGGTGCTGGACTCGTTCGCCGGGCTGCGCGGGCCGATCGACGCGTTCTTCGCGGGGGTCATGGTCATGGATCCCGACGAGGCGCTCAAGACCAACCGTCTGCGCCTTCTCAACCGTTTTGTCGCGCAGTTCAGCCGATTCGCCGACTTCAGCGCGTTGGCGGGCTGACGCATGATGGCTGAACCGGTCACCATACACATCCTGTCGGACTCACTCGGTGAGACCGCAGACGGTGTTGCCCGGGCCGCTGCCGCGCAGTTCCCGCAGGGCACGTTTCGCACAGAGCGGCTGCCCAAGATCACCACGGTCGACGAGCTCAAAGAGTGTGTGGCGCTTCACTGTGGTGAGCAGTGCATCTTCTTCTACACGCTTGCCAAGGCCGATCTTCGCAGCGAGATGACGCTGCTCGTTCGCAAGCACGGCGTGAAGGCGATCGACATCATGGGACCCGGCATCGAGCTACTCGCCTCGGTCTCCGGTGTCGTGCCGCGCGGCATTGCGGGTACGATGCGCACGCCCGATGAGGCGTACTTCGAGCGCATCGAGGCGATGGAGTTCGCGATCAAGCACGACGACGGCCAGCACCCCGAGGGCCTCATCGACGCCGACGTCGTGCTCATCGGCGTGTCGCGCACCTCCAAGACTCCGCTGTCGATGTATCTCGCGGCCAAGGGCTTCCGCTGTGCCAACATTCCGCTTGTCGCAGGCAGTACGCCGCCCGACGAGCTCTTCAGCGTCGACCCTCGCAGGGTCTTCGGCCTTATCAGCAGCGTCGAGACGCTGCTCGAGATTCGCACGCGCCGCATGGAGGAGCTGGGCAGCTACGTTCCCGGCTACGCCGAGCGGGAGCAGGTCGAGTGCGACCTGGAGGAGGCTCGGGCGATCATCAGGAAGATCGGATGCCTGATAGTGCGTACCGATCGACGCGCCATCGAGGAGACCGCGCAAGACGTGATTCGCTATCTGCGCGGCAGCTCGCTTGAAACGGGCGATTGACGGCCGGCTCGTACTCACAGTGTTCTTCCCGAGAGGTGAGGTAGCTCACCTCTCGGTACGGTATCATGCACTACGTCGCATCCCCGGCACGTTAAGGAGCACGAATTGTCGGAAGTAAAGCGGATATTCGCGTTCGGCAAAGACCGCGATGGCGCCAATCGCACTGAGGGCAACAAAGAGATGAAGTTCCAGCTCGGCGGTAAGGGTGCAAACCTCGCTGAGATGGCCATCCTCGGCCTTCCGGTACCTCCCGGATTCACCATCACGTGCCAGGCCTGCATGGAGTATTACAACTCCACGCCGCCTGCATTCCCGGCCGGCCTGGCCGAGGAGATCGCTGCGAACGTCGCTGCTCTCGAAGACAAGATGGACAAGAAGCTCGGTGCCGACGGCGACCCGCTGCTCGTCTCGGTCCGCTCGGGCTCGCCGTTCTCGATGCCGGGCATGATGGACACCGTCTTGAACCTCGGCCTGAACGACGTATCGGTCCAGGGTCTTATCGCTCAGACCGGCAACGAGCGCTTCGCGTGGGACTCGTATCGCCGCTTCGTCCAGATGTTCTCCAAGGTCGTGCTCGACGTCTCCGGTGAGCTCTTCGAGAACGCCATGACCGAGATGAAGCTCGCTCGCGGCGTACGCGACGACACGGATCTCTCGGCTGCTGACCTACAGAAGCTGACTGAGACCTTCAAGTCCATCGTCGCCAAGAACGTTTCCGCCGAGGAGTACCCGGCGCTCGTCGTCGACGGCAAGGTCGCCTTCCCGCAGGACGTCACCGTGCAGCTGCACCTGGCCATCGAGGCCGTCTTCAGCAGCTGGATGAACCGCCGCGCGATCGACTATCGGCGCATGGAGAAGATCGCCGACGACCTCGGTACCGCCGTCAACGTGCAGGCCATGGTCTTTGGCAACAAGGGCGAGACCAGCGCCACGGGCGTCGCGTTCACGCGAAACCCGGCCGACGGCACCAACGAGATCTACGGTGACTTCCTGGTCAACGCGCAGGGCGAGGACGTCGTCGCCGGTATCCGCAACACCCAGCCTCTGGCGGACCTCAAGGTCACGCCTGGTCTGGAGCAGGCGGGCGCCGAGCTGTGGGACATCTTCGACACCCTCCAGAACCACTACCGCGACATGTGTGACATCGAGTTCACCATCGAGCAGAGCAAGCTGTGGATGCTGCAGACGCGCATCGGCAAGCGCACCGCTCGCGCCGCACTCAAGGTCGCCGTCGACATGGTCGGGGAGGGCATGATCGACAAGCGCGAGGCCGTTTTGCGCATCGATCCCGCCCAGCTCGACCAGCTCCTGCATCCCCAGTTCGACGTCACCGCCACCTACGACGTGCTCGCCAAGGGCCTGAACGCCAGCCCCGGCGCCGCTGTCGGCGAGGTCGTGTTCTCAGCCGATGACGCCGAGGCCGCTGCCGAGGCTGGCCGCTCGGTCATCCTGGTTCGCTGGGAGACCACCCCGGACGACCTGCACGGCATGATCGCGGCCAAGGGCATCCTCACCAGCCACGGCGGCAAGACCAGTCACGCGGCGGTCGTCGCGCGCGGCATGGGCAAGCCCTGCGTCTGCGGCGCCGACAAGCTCCAGATCGACGCCGAGCACAAGATCGCCAAGGTCAAGGGCACCGACGTCGAGCTGCACGAGGGCGACATCATCTCCATCGACGGCACGAGCGGCATCGTCGTACTCGGCGCCGTCTCGCTCGTCGAGCCGGAGGTCTCGGGCGACTTCGACACGATCCTGTCGTGGGCCGACGAGTTCCGCACCATGGGAGTCCGCGCCAACGCCGACACGCCCGAGGACGCCGCGCTGGCGCTCGAGTTTGGCGCCGCCGGCATCGGTCTGTGCCGCACCGAGCACATGTTCCTCGGCGAGCGCAAAGAGATCATCCAGAACTTCGTGCTGGCCGAGAACCAGGAAGGCCGCGACGCCGAGCTCGCCAAGCTGCTCGACACGCAGGTTAATGACTACCTCGGCATCTTGAAGGCCATGGACGGGCTGCCCGTCACCGTGCGCCTGCTCGATCCGCCTCTGCACGAGTTCCTCGACAACCCGCGCGACCTCGAGATCGAGATCGTTCGCGCAGAGTGCGCCGGCACACCCGCCGAGGAGCTCGTCGCCAAGCGCAAGCTCCTGGTGCAGATCGACTCCATGACCGAGATGAACCCGATGCTCGGCCTTCGCGGCTGCCGCCTCGGTATCATGTACCCGGAGATCTACGCGATGCAGGTCCGCGCAATCGCCCGCGCCACCGCGCAGCTCAAGACCGAGGGACTCGACCCGCGTCCGGAGATCATGATCCCGCTGGTCAGCGTAGTGACAGAACTCGAGACCCTGCGTGCCGAGACCGTCAAGGTCCTCGCCGAGGTCTCCTCGGCCACCGGCGTCGAGCTCGATATCCCGATCGGCACGATGATCGAGCTGCCTCGCGCCGCCATCACCGCCGATGAGATCGCGACGCAGGCCGACTTCTTCAGCTTTGGGACCAACGACCTCACGCAGACGACCTTCGGGTTCTCGCGCGACGACATCGAGGCCAAGTTCCTGCCAAAGTACCTGGAGCGCAAGATCCTTGCTCGCAACCCGTTTGAGACGGTCGACTCGGGTGTGGCGCAGATGGTGGAGATGGGCTGCTCCAAGGGTCGCATCACCAATCCCGGCATCAAGCTTGGTGTCTGCGGGGAGCACGGCGGAGACCCTGAGTCCGTGAAGATCTTCTTCAAGATCGGACTCAACTACGTGTCGTGTTCGCCGTACCGCGTGCCGCTCGCTCGATTGGCGGCGGCGCAGGCTGCGCTTGAGGCCTCGGCGGCCGGGTCCGACAACCGGTAACAGTGTGTTCACGAGGCCCGGCCGCTGAACAGCGGTCGGGCCTCGAAGTGCAGTCGAGGGGAGCCCGTGAAGGGTACCAAGCTCTGGCAGGAAGCAGGTTCGCCTGTCATCCAGGGGCAGTCGCGCTATCGGCTGCCGTTCCTGAATGTCTGGCTTCGCTCTGCGCTGTTGGCCTCCGCGACCCTGATCGGCGTCCTGGTCGCACTGCTCGCCGTGCCGGGTGAGCTGTCGGTTACGCTCGCGCTGGCGGTTCCCACCGCACTGACTGCGTACGTGTACGGGCTTCCCGGTATTGCTGTAGGGTCGCTGGGCGGCACCCTCTTTGGCCGGGTCATCGGGTCGCGCCGAGCCGAGTACTTCGGCGGCCTTGCGGGCCTCATCCTCGGGTTGGTGTCCCTGGGAATTCTTGCTTCCGATCTGACTCTGAGGGGAATCACCCTTTCGTGACCAATCCCAGCATCAAGACGCGAGAGACCCTGGAAGCCGAGGAGCACCTTCGGCTGTCCCCGCGCGCCGCGTTCGCAGACAAAAGTCTTGGCCGTGCACGCGAGATCGCTCCCGATCCGTATCGCACCGACTATCAGCGCGACCGCGACCGCATCATCCACTGCAAGGCGTTCCGTCGGCTGTCCCACAAGACGCAGGTCTTCCTTGCGCCTGAGGGCGATCACTACCGCACCCGCCTGACGCACACACTCGAGGTGTCGCAGATCTCACGCTCGATCGCGCGCGCTCTCGGACTCAACGAGGACCTTACCGAGGCGATCTCGCTCGGCCACGACCTCGGTCACACGCCGTTCGGTCACACGGGCGAGTCTGCGCTCAACGAGGTGCTGCAGCGTCTCTCGGCCGACGATGGTTCTGCGCCCACCGGCTATCACCACAACGAGCAGTCGCTGCGCATCGTCGAGCGGCTCGAGTATGAGGGCAAGGGCCTCAATCTCACGCACGAGGTGCGCGACGGCATTCTCGGCCACACCGGTGTGCACGTGCCCGAGACGCTCGAGGGTCAGATCGTACGCATCGCGGACCGCATCGCGTACGTGAATCATGACATCGACGATGCTGTCAGGGCCGACGTGCTCGACGAGGCGCAGCTGCCACGCATGCCTCTGCAGGTGCTCGGAACACGTGGAGCCGAGCGCATCACCACGATGATCAACGACATGATCACCGCATCCGCGGACTCCGACGTCATCCGGATGTCGCCCGACGTGTGGGACGCCATGATGGAGCTGCGCGCGTTCCTGTTTGAGAACGTCTACTTCTCTGAGCGCGCGAAGGCCGAGGAACCCAAGGCGCATGCGGTCGTCCAGGCGCTGTTCCTGCACTATCTGGCCGAGCCCGACGATCTGCCGCCCGACGAGCGTCCCACCGATTCGGACCTCGCGGTGCAGGCGGTCGTGGACTACGTGGCGGGCATGACCGACCGCTTCGCGATTCGTGAGTACGAGCGACTGTTCGTACCGCGCAAGTGGCTCGTGTAGAATCGTTCGTCTCCGCGGCGTGGCCGTGGTGGTTTCGGGGGATGTCAGAGCGACGCCGTATGCTGGCGCGCCGATCAGGGAGACAAGGAGGCACGCCATGGCACGGATTTCCGACGATGATATCCGCCGAGTACGCGATGCCACCGATCTCGTCACTCTGGTGGCCGAGCGTGTCGTGCTCAAACAGAAAGGTCGCCTCTTCTGGGGCAACTGCCCCTTCCATGGCGAGAAGACCCCGTCGTTCAAGATCGATCCGGCGACCCAGCTGTGGCACTGCTTTGGCTGCGGCAAGGGCGGCGACGCATACAAGTACGTGATGCTCTCCGAGAACGTCGACTTCGTCGAGGCAGTACGCGGCCTCGCTGATCGCGCACGTATCGAGATCGTCGCCGAGGCCGGGGGCGTGCCGCGTGGACGCAAGGAGCGTCTGACCGCGGCGAGCGAGGCCGCTGCGGCGTTCTATCACGAGGTGCTCACCAAGTCGCCCACGCCTGCGGCGGCCAAGGCCCGGGAGTATCTCGGCAAGCGCGGACTTGGTAGCGAGGTCGCCAAGACGTGGATGCTCGGCTTCGCGCCCGGGGGCAACGCACTTGTGAAGCATCTGACATCCGCCGGATTCTCGGCCGATGAGATAGTCGACGCCAACCTCGCCTTCAAGAGTGACAAGGGCGGACAGATGCGCGACCGGTTCTACGAGCGCATCATGTTCCCGATTCGCGACCTGCAGGGCCGCGTCATCGCCTTTGGCGGCCGCGTCATCGAGAACAAGGAACCCAAATACCTCAACACCACCGACACGCCGATCTTCCACAAGTCGGCGAACATGTACGGAATCGACCGCGCCAAGGCGATGATCACGTCGAACGGGACGGCCATAGTGGTCGAGGGATACACGGACGTGATCGCGCTGCATGAGGCGGGGATGACCAACGTCGTCGCCACGCTCGGAACCGCGCTCACCCGCGAGCACGTGCGACTGCTGTCGCGATTCGCCAAGCGCGTGGTGTTCCTGTTCGACGGCGATGCGGCGGGTAAGCGCGCCGCCGACCGCGCATCCGGCTTCATCGACAACACCATCACGCCAGAGGCGGGCGCCGAGCGAATCTCACTCGAGGTCACCGTATTGCCCGGCGGACAGGATCCGGCGGACTACGTGGGCGAGCGGGGCGTCGAGGCTCTCGCGGGGGCAGTTGCAGCCGCCGTGCCGTTGCTGCAGTTCTCGATCGACCGCCGTCTCGAGGGATTCGACCTCGACAAGCCGGAAGAGCGCGCCCGCGCGCTCAAAGCTGCCGCGGAGGTGCTCGCTCCCATCAAGGAGTCGCTTCTGGCCGATGACTACGCCAACTACATCGCTGACCGGCTCTTCGCTGATTTTGCGACAGTACGCAGAGCCGTCACAGCGGCGAAGGTTCAGCCGGGTCCCGGTACGGAGCCGGCCGTGGGCAGCGATGCGGCTGGCGTAGTCGCCGGCGCCTCGAAGCCCCAAGCTGCGCCGGTGCTGGCGGTGGACTCTCGGCAGTTGCGGGCGGAGCGTGAGCTGCTCGACCTGCTGGTTCGCACCCCGCGTATACGGAGCAAGGCACGCTTATTGCTTACCGATGACCTGCTGACCGACGAGTTGTGCAGGTCCATCGCATCAGTCGTCGCTGATACCCCCGATTCGGTCACGCCGGCTTCGCTCATGGGCGATCTGGAGACCAAGGTGTCGGGGGCTGCGGCTGCATTGTCGGGTGCTACCATCGGGGCGATCTCGGAAGAAGAGATCGACCTCGCGGTAAGAGAACTCACCCGCAGTCTCAAGGAGTTCGCGCTTGAACGTCGTATACGACATGAGAGTTCGTGGCTGAAACAGAACGAAACGCTCAAGCAATCGACGGAGTATGACGAGGTATTCAGGAAGGTTTCTTCGCTGCGTACTGAGCTCGCTGAGCTCAAGAGCGGCGTTCGCGATGTTGGATAGTATCGGGAGGCGGAAGAGCTTAGTGCCGGAACAGCCTAGCAAGACCCCCAAGAGCACCAAGAGCGCGGCCGAGAAGGCCGAAAAGAAGACGACGGTGGCCAAATCCGCAAAGTCGAAGGATGCAGCTGCGCCTGAGCCCAAGGCGAAGGCTCCGAAGGCTGCGAAGCCCGTGGAGAAGCCTGCAGCCAAGAAGGCCGCTGAGGCTAAGCCGGTCGCCAAGAAGGCCGTTGAGCCCAAGGTGACCACCGAGAAGGCGGCTCCCAAGGCGAAGCCCGCCAAGGCCGCCGCATCCGGGAAGTCGTCGCCCGAGATCGAACTCGCCGAGGTCAAGACACTGACCAAGATGGGCGTCTCCAAGGGCAACCTCACGGATGAGGAGATCCAGGGCGCGCTCTCGGACATCGACCTTTCCGATGACCAGTACGAGCGCATCTACAGCCACTTCCGTGACAAGGGCATCGAGGTAGTCGATGACCTGAGCGACGTCGGTGTGGTCATCGGTGTCGGCGACGGTGCCGTGGCGACATCTGACCCGGTGGACCTGGGCCACGACGACGACCTGCACATCGAGCCCGAGGCAGTCGACGTCGCGCTTCCGCCCAAGGTCGCTCCTGCAAAGACCACCAAGAAGAAGCCCAAGAAGCGCGAGAGCCTCAACGCTGTCGCGCCTCTGACCGGCGACCCGGTCCGCATGTACCTCAAGGAGATCGGCAAGGTGCCGCTGCTGACGGCGGCCCAAGAAGTCGACCTCGCCATGAAGATCGAGGCAGGTCTCGAGGCCGGCAAGCGCCTTGAGGATGCATTCGCGAGCGGTACCACTCTGGACCGCGCCGACAAGCGTCGTCTTTCCCGCATCGAGCAGGTCGGTATCGACGCCAAGGAGCAGCTGGTCGAGGCCAACCTGCGACTGGTCGTCTCGATCGCCAAGCGCTACGTGGGACGCGGCATGCTCTTCCTCGACCTCATCCAGGAAGGCAACCTCGGCCTGATCCGCGCCGTCGAGAAGTTCGACTACGTGAAGGGTTTCAAGTTCTCGACGTATGCGACGTGGTGGATCCGTCAGGCCATCACCCGCGCCATCGCCGACCAGGCCCGCACCATCCGCATCCCGGTGCACATGGTCGAGACCATCAACAAGCTCATCCGTGTGCAGCGCGGTCTGCTTCAGGAGCTGGGCCGTGAGCCGTCTCCGGAAGAGATCGGCGAGCAGATGGAGATGACTGCGGACCGCGTCCGCGAGATTCTCAAGATCAGCCAGGAGCCGGTAAGCCTCGAGACGCCCATCGGCGAAGAAGAGGACAGCCAGCTCGGCGACTTCATCGAGGATGGCGAAGCCGTCGTGCCGCCGGATGCCGCGAGTTTCTCAATGCTGCAGGAGCAGCTCTCCAAGGTGCTCGACGGCCTGGCAGAGCGCGAGCGCA
>CAYMAN010000045.1:0-12587 GCA_964388455.1 uncultured Eubacteriales bacterium | reverse complement strand
TCAGGGCGCTATTGTGGACCGGAGTTCGATTCTCCGCGCCTCCACCAGCCACGTATTCGGGTAGTCCGCCACAGGTGGTCGCCCGTCACTCAGCCCGTCAGCAACCGCTGGCGGGCTGTTTTCGTGAAAAGGGAATATTCACCCAGGGGCGCTCACTGGTCCCATGGACTCGCACGATTAACATGGTTGCGGGGTGCGTATGACGCAGGAATGCGAACACTTTCTTGAGGAATTCATTCTGCCTTCCGTGATTCTCTCGGAGGAAGGTCAGCTGCTGTTCTCCAATGCGGCTTGGCGCGCGTTGTGTGGCGAGCCGTCTGTTGAGGGGTGGGCCTGGCTCGACGCGATCGCGGTGGAAGAGCGGGCAGATGTCCGGACCACAATCAACAGAGCGCTGAGCTCCGCGCGGCCTGTTGAGATCGAGTTCGAAGCGCAGACCGTTTCAGGCGAGACGCACACGCTCAGCATCACCTTCGGTCCGGTCACGATTCGCGGCGAAGTCGGGTTCCTCGGCGTGGCGCGTGACGTTTCGGCATCACGTCAGCGAGAGCAGCGGCTCGTATTCATGGCCGGGCACGACCCGCTGACCGGTCTGGCGAACCGACACACCTTCACTGAAGCGCTGGAACGTGCCTCTTCGCTTGCGACGACTCGAGGCGTTCCGAGCATGCTCGTGGCCTTGGATATGGACCATCTCAAGGGCTACAACGACGCGTTCGGGCACTTGGAGGGGGATCAGGCCCTCGTGAACCTTTCGCTGCTGTTGCGCTCGCATATCCGAGCGTCGGACCTTGCCGCTCGGATTGGCGGTGACGAGTTCGCCCTGTTGCTCAACGGCGCGACGCTCGCCGACGCGGATGACATCGCATCGCGCATCTGCGAGGCCGCTCGCGGCGAGTTCGTGGCGGGAGCACGGCAGGCGGAGCTGGGTGTGAGTGGCGGTATCGCGGCAGTGGAGCCGTCCGTCGATCCTCGCGTCATCCTGGACCGCGCCGATGCCGCTATGTACGCGTCAAAGCAGGGCGGACGCCATCGATTCCTGAAGTGGGATGAGGGGCTCGGTGAGTTGGCGACGAGCAATCTGAGCGCAGGTCGGGTTCGTGATGCGCTGGGCGGCGATGGAATCTATTTGGTGTTCCAGCCAATCGTTTCGCTTAAGGATGGTTCGGTCAGCTACTACGAGTCGCTGGTTCGAATGGTGGGTGAGAAGGGCGAGATCCTGCCGCCGTCTGATTTTCTGCCGACGATCGACCGCCTCGGACTCGGGTCGCGGCTCACGTTGCGGGTACTCGAGCTCGCTCTGGCAGCGATGACCCAACACCCGGGGGTCAAGCTATCGATGAACCTCTCGGCGACCGATCTGTCGGACCCCGTTCTGCGAGCGGACATCGAGTCGAGAATCCTGTCAGCAGGCGTCGATCCGTCCTCGGTCGTGTTCGAGATTCCCGAGAACACGCTGCTGGCCAATCTGAGCGAGGGCAGGGAGTGGATCGAGCAGCTGGCGCGTATCGGATGCCGCTTTGTGCTCGACGACTTCGGGGCGGGGCTCGGCGTGTTCGTGCTGCTCCACGAGGCCAACATCGAGCAGGTGAAGCTGTCGTGCACGGTGATAGAGGCGTTGCGTCATTCGCGTGAGTCCCGCCAGTTCGTCAGAGCGATCAGAGAGCTGATCGAGTCGCAGGGTAAGTCCACCGTAGCCGCGTTCATCGAGACCGAGGCCATGCTCGCCGACGTGATCGAAGCGGGGTTCAGCTACAGCCAGGGATACGCGCTGTTCGAGCCAGAGGCCGATCTGGACACGTTGATAGCCATGATGCAGAGCGCCCAAAGGTCCTGACCTCGGGTACACTCGCTCAACATTCCTTTACGCGAGGGAGCGTCGAATGCCCACACGTACCTGGGGGTTCTCGGCCGACGAATGGGCCATCGTCCGAGAACGTCTCACGATTCTACTCTCCGAGGTGGCTGCGATGCGCTCGACCATCACCTATGGCGAGGTGTCGAAGCGGGTGTTTGACGGTCGCGTGAGTGCACGGTCCGGCGCACTCATGGACTTGCTCGGCGAGGTGGACACGCGGACTGAGGAAACCCGTGGCGTCATGATCGCATCGCTGGTGGTTCGTGCGGACAGCGGCATGCCCGGAGAAGGCTACTTCGCGTTCGCCGAGGAAGAGCTCGGACGCGCGCTCTCGGACCGAACCACCTTCTGGCGCGACGAAGTCGAGCGGGTCTGGGACGCGTTCGCGCCTGAGCCCACGCCGGCGACGTGAGCCGCCGAGCCGTACCCGCCGTACTCGCGGGGCGCAGCGCAGGACTCGTGTGTGGGCTGACGTGGCTGTCTGCGGACGTAGTCTCCGAGCTGGTCGACCACGACGGCGCGATGGCACCCGCAGAGGAGCTTGCTTCGATCGCCGCTGCCGCCGGCGTCGACTTCGTCTTCGTCCCCGCCGGCGAAGCCTGGGCAGGGCAGGCAGCGAGTATGCTCGGGGCGGCGGACATCGCGACCGTGTGGACGGTCACCGGAGTCTTCGGCCGCGTGGCGCACAATGCGGGCTGGACAGAGACGCTGCGCATGACGGCAGGTGAACCCGGGTCGCTCGCCGCACCGCTGGCTGCGGCGCTGCATGATGCGCTCGTTGAGGTACGCGCGGGTATCGCGGCGGGTGTCGACGCCATCCTGGTCGCTGATGACCTCGCCGGCGCGACCGGGCCGCTGGTGGCTCCCGACTACTCGCTGGACGCCCTGGTGCCCTGCTACCGCCGCATCGCCCACACAGCGATCGCGGAGGGCGTCCCTGCGGCATTCCACTCCGACGGTGACGTGCGTGTGCTCATGCCGTCCCTGGCGCGTGCCGGGTTCTCGGCCATACACCTAGCAAGCATTCCAGAGGAGGCGTGGGGCGCATCGTATGCTGCTGCTCGCGGTGAGGGCCTGGGTGTGCTCGGCGGCATCGAGGCTATGTCGGTCGCACACGGAGTTCGCCGTGCCGGAGAGCGAGCGGGCAGATTCGCACTCGCCGACGGGCTTCTGGTGTGTGACGATGGCGGCATCACGTCTGCCGAGGAGGTCGTGGCGCTTATCGCTGCGATCGACGTCGCGCGTGAGATCTACGCCGCCGGCAGCACCGACTGACAACTACTCCTAGGAGCCGTACTGTGACGCACCCGATGCGACGACACGACTGCGCCATCACCGATCCGGCGACCATCGACGAGATCCTCTCGGCGGGTCGCTTCGCCACGATCGCGCTCTGCGACGGGGGCGAGCCCTACGTCGTCACACTGTCATGCGGTTACGACGCCGAGCGCCAACGACTGTGCTTCCACGTCGCCACCGCGGGACGCAAGCTCGACATCATCGCCAGAAACCCGCGAGCCTGCGCGACCATCGTGGAGGATCTGGGCTACAAGCACGGTGAGTGCGCGCACCCGTTCCGCTCGGTGGTGATGACGGGCATCATGCGCGTTGTCGATGATGCCGAGGATGTGCGAGCCGGCATGCGGACGCTCATAGGTCAACTCGAGACGCCTTCTGATGCTGAGTCGCTGTTCGCTCGCCACAAGCTCGATACCGATGAGGGGCTCAAGCGATTCCGCCTGCTGGTCCTCGAGATCGACGACGTAAGCGCCAAGCAAGACGAGTAGCCGGGCACCTTCCTAGGTGTCGTGTAAGACGCGCACCGCGGCGTACGGCAGGAAGAACCCGACGGTCGTGCCGACGCCAAGCTCGCTCTCGGCGAACATGTCTCCTCCGTGATCGCGGATGATGCTGCGCGATATCGCGAGACCCAGACCCGCGCCCCCCGTGTCGGATGCCCGAGCGGCATCGGCGCGGAAGAAGCGCTCGAAGATGTGGGGGAGCTCCTCGGCGGGGATGCCCTCGCCGGTGTCTGTCACCCTCAGGCGAACCTCGCCGGGTCCTGTGGCGATGGTGACGCGAATGGAGCCGGTCGCGGTGTGACGCACCGCGTTTGAGAGCAGGTTGCGCAGTACCTGCGCGAGTCGTCGCTCGTCGCCGAGGATCGGGGCGATGACTGAGTCCGACAGTGGCTCAACCGCGACACCGTCCGGCGCCATCTCTGCTGTCCGCGCGAGTTCGCCGCGGGTGATCTCCGCCAGATCCGTCGGCGCCATCTGATAGCTGAGGTGACCGGCTTCTGCGATTGCGAGTTCCTGCAAGTCCTCGACCAGCGCCGAGAGGTGCACCAGGTCGTCGACGACCGACTCGAGTCGCGTCTGGTCCGCGACGATGACTCCCTCGGCCATACCTTCCGCCTGTGCGCGCGCTGCTGCGAGCGGATTGCGCAGCTCGTGCGCCACGTCCGCCACGAGCCGCCGCCTTAGCCCCTCGGCCTCCTCGAGCGAGTCGGCCATGCGATTGAATGCGTCACCGAGTCGCGCGACCTCCAGCGGTCCCTGCACCGTGACGCGATGCGTGAGCTCGCCTTGAGACAGTCCGTCCGCCGCGGTCTCGAGTCGCCGGAGCGGCCGACTGAGATATGCGGCGAGCAGCACTGCGACCACCGTGGCGACCGCCACCGCGATCAGTGCGGCGAGGTAGACGCTCTTGTCCACACTCGTGATGAAGCTTTGCTCGGCGGCACCGAGCATCATGCGGCCCATGCGCGGGCGACCGCCCGTACCTGGCGTAGGGATACCGGCAAGGTAGCGGTCGAACGCCGCGCTCAGCGCGAAGCGCGCGAAGAGCCCCACAGTCAGCGCGGTTCCAAGCGCCACCATCAGGATCGAGATGAACACCTGGAAGGTCAGGCTGGTGCGCTTCACATCTCAGCCCTCCAGCTTGTAGCCGACGCCGAACACCGTTCGCACGTAGCGTGGCTCTTTGGAGCTGTCGTTGAGCTTGCGCCGGATGTTCTTGACGTGCGCGTCGATCGTCCGCTCGTAGCCTTCGAACGCGTCGCCAGACGAGGCTTCCATCAGCTGCAGTCGTGTGTAGACGCGTCCCGGATGCGACGCCATCGTCGCGAGGATGTCGAACTCCGTGCGCGTGAGGTCCGCGACGTGGTCGCCGACACGTACTTCTCGGCGCTCACGATCGATGGTGAGGTCGCCCACGTGGATTGACGAGAGACCACCGGCCTCGCGCATGCAGCGCCGCAGCACGGCCTTGACGCGGGCGACGACCTCGCGAGGGGAGAAGGGCTTGGTGATGTAGTCGTCAGCGCCGATCTGCAGGCCGACCAGGCGGTCCACTTCGTCGCTGCGGGCGGTGACGAGGATGACCGGGATACCGTCGGCCTGGAAGCGGCGCGTGAGTTCGAGGCCATCGATGCCCGGAAGCATCACATCCACGAGTGCGAGGTCCGGGTGATGCTGGGAGGCCGCCGAGACAGCACCAGGACCATCGACAGCGGTCACCGTCTGGTACCCATCCGCCTGCAGATACTCGGCAAGCACGGACACGATCTTCTCGTTGTCGTCCACCACCAGGATCGTGGGCATCTGTTCTCCTCGCTGCTCGGACAGCGCCTGAGTATCTCATGCGCGGTTGGTGGTGCGCAGGGTCTTCACAACGCCGAACGGGAAGGGCAGACGTCGCCCCTCCCGTTCTTGCGTGTGACAGTGAGACTACTGGGTGGCTGTCGGGGAGCCGGCGCAGCCCGCGCCGCCCATGCCGCGACCCATGCCGCCGCCCATGCCGCGACCGCCACCCTGGCCACGGCCGCCGCCCTGACCGCCCTGGCCGCCGGCGCCGGAGCAGCTGTCGTCAGTTGCTTTGACGCGCTCGGTGAGTCGGGTCTTCATGTTGGCGAGGGCAGCATCGGCCTGCGCCGACGTGATCGCGCCGGACTTGACCTTCTCGTCGAGAATCGTCTTGCGAACCTTGAGCGCTTCGTCGACCACCTTGGCCGAGGAGACGTCCTTGCTTGCTGCGATCTCAGCGTAGGAGGTGCCGGCGGTGCGCTTGGCGGTGACGTCTGCGACGTCGAGACCGGTGAGCCTGGCTACCACGTCAGAGAGACGGGCGCCACCTGCCTGCATCGCGGCGCCGAGTCTCAGCCCCAGACGGGCGGGGGCTGTGGCGCTCGTGGCGGTGCGAGTGGTGCTTGCGGCCGGAGCCGCGGCCCAGCCGGATACGACGTTGCCCGCGACGACTCCGACGACCAGAGCCGCAGCGACTGCGGTGATGACTCGCTTGGTGTTCATGTACCTTCTCCTTTGAGAGCCGGGACTGCTTCTTTCTGTCCACCCAGCATGCGCGGCACATGAGAACACCGTATGAACGTCCGAGGCGCGGTTTGTGAACATGCGTGCGCCCAGGTGGGTACAATTGACATAGTCACCTACGACCAAGGAGATCCCATGGCCGCTGCAACACTACCTACAAGCTCGGAACGTCAGCACTACGCGCTGCAGACCATCTTCTCGTTCTTCCTCGGCCTTCTGGTGCTCGCCGTGGTCGGTGTCGGGGTCAATACCTTCTATCAGTCGCCTTCTGAGCGGTACCAGAAGGAGATGACCGAGATTCAGCGGCAGATGGAATCACTCAACTTCAAGAGCCCGAACGGTGTGACGGACGCCGCCGACAAGGCTGAGCTTGCGCGACTCCAGGCCAAGCAGAACGCTCTACAAGACGTCATCGATACCGAGATGAAGATCTGGGCGCGCAACACCAGCATCGTTCTCGTGCTGTTCGCCACGGTGGTCATGGGCGTGTCACTCATTCGCAGCGAGCAGCTCCGGGTGATATCGAACGGGTTGCTGCTGGGCGGCCTGTTCAGCATGCTCTACGGCGCCGGCTGGGTGATCTTCAGCGGTAACTCCACAGCGCGGTTCGTGGTGGTCCTGTTCGCGCTGGCAGTCGCGCTGGGTCTCGGCTACCTCAAGTTCGTGCGCAGTCGCGAGATTCGCGGGGCAGCAGGTGTGACCGCTGCCGCCGACGGAGTGATCGACGACGCAGCGGTCGCCGGACTCGAACGTCGTGTCTCCGCAATCGAGCAGCGCATGAACGCGGTCTCCGCGGCGTTCACCGGCGACGACTCGCCCGAGAAGTAGCGGTTCCCAGCACGCCGCGACGGCGTCGTCCAGCAGCCAAGCGGCCCTAGAGCGCTGACGCGATGTGAGCGGCCAGACGCACGTTGTTGTAGACGAGCTGCTTGTTGGCTTCTTCGCTCACGCCCGCCGACAGTGCATGAATCCTGCCGAGAAGGAACGGCGTGACCGCCTTGCCATGGATTCCGGCCGCGTCGGCCTCGGCAAGTGCGGTCGCCGTCCACGCGTCCACCGTCTCTGGGTCGAGCGCGTACTCCGTCGGAATCGGGTTCGTCACCAGCACGCCGCCGTGGATGCCAAGATCTCTGCGGGTCCGCAGAACGCTCGCTATCTCCCCGGCGGTGTCGAGGCGCTGATCGACGCCGAAGCCGCTGCTGCGCTTGTAAAACGCCGGGAACTCGTCGGTGCGATAGCCGAGCACCGGGACGCCATGTGTTTCGAGAACCTCGAGCGTGAGTCCGAGATCGAGAATTGACTTGGCGCCCGCGCACACCACCGCAACGTCCGTGCGTGCCAGCTCGAGCAGGTCGGCCGAGACGTCCATCGTCGCGGAGGCGCCTCTGTGAACGCCGCCGATACCGCCCGTGGCGAAGACACGTATGCCCGCCGTGGCGGCGATGAGCATGGTGCCCGCGACGGTGGTCGCGCCGTCCGCACCTCGAGCGACAAGCGTGGCGATGTCTCTGCGCGAGGCCTTGGCGACACCGTCGGCGGTCGCCAGATACTCGATGTCGTCGGCGCTGAGCCCGACGCGGATCGTCCCTCCTATGATCGCGATGGTCGCCGGAACAGCGCCGCCGTCGCGCGCGGTCTTCTCGGCGGTCATCGCGCACTCGACGTTGGCGGGGTAGGGGAAGCCGTGGCTGATTATGGTGGACTCGAGGGCGACCACCGGTCTGCCGGCGCTCAGTGCCTCGGACACTTCCGGTGATACCACGGTGTGGTTGAGCATCAGGGACTCACGACTCCTTCGAGAAGCTGTCGGACGGTGTCAGGTTCGATCGCCAGGCTGACCGTGCGCTCGCTTACAAGCGCGAGTGCCGCCATCGCTGAGCCGATCTCGGCGCTGTGTCGTAACGACAGCCCCGCCATCGACGCATAGGCGACTCCGGCCGAGAACGCGTCGCCGGCGCCGGTGACGTTCGTGATCGAAACGCGAGGCGCGGGCAGCGAGAGCATCTCGGTCGCATCTGCCGCGATCACGCCCCCCGCGCCGCGTGTGAGGAACACACGCTTCACGCCAGCCGCGACGAGTGCGCCGGCGGCAGCCTCGCACGCCGCGGCGTCATCGGCACGCAGGCTCATGCCGAGGATAGCGCCGGCCTCGAGTAGGTTGAGCTTCAGCGCGTGGAGGCGGTCGAGTACAGGCGCGACGCGGGTAGCCTTCGCTGAGGACACCGGGTCGACCAGTAGCGGTGCGGTGCAGTGCTCCGCGAGCCAGATCATCGTCTCTGCAGGGATGTTCGTGTCGGCGACCACGATCGCCGCGCGGTCGAGCAGCGGGACGATGTCGGCCAGTACCGCGGGAGTGATGGTATCCAAGGCCCGCATGTCATTGAGCGCCATGCGCATGTCGCCATTTGCATCAGAGATGGCGAGATACCGGGAGCCGGCCACGTCGGCCACGTCGAGCGAGGCTCCCACGTCGATTCCGTCGCGCACGCACTCCTCGCGCAGCCACCGTCCATGAGCGTCGGTTCCAAACGACGTGACCAGGTGCGGTCTCAATCCCAGTCGCGCGAGATTCTCGGCGATGTTGCGCCCGACGCCACCCGGTGACTCGGAGATGCGGCCGATGTTCGAGTCCTCGGCACTGAGCCCGCCGTCCGCCACGCCGAGCAGGTCGACGTTGGCGCCGCCTATCACGACGCACAGTCGGCTTTCCGGCCCCGACATCTTCATGCCGTTGCTCATGAATCGGTATCCATGTCTGAACTCCACTCCACGACTCGGCGACACGACGCTCGCTCGTCAAAGCATTCCGACAAGAGCGTACCCCTTACCGTGCTGTCGACGTAGCCGGCGACTATCGGTTGCGACGACGGCACTCCGCGCCCATACTCCAATCACCTGTTGACCGTATCGAGGAAACGGCGGGCGACCGCTAATCGACCACGGAGGCCAATGATGGCTGTCACGCATACGCGAACGCGCAGCCGAGCCATGCTGACCTGCGCGGCGATTGCAATTTGCGTGCTCGCGCTGCCCGGGTTGACCGGTTGTGTGACCGAGTTTGGTGAGAAGAAGCCCATCGTGATCGGCTACGTTGGCGGGCTCTCCGGCCGGGCTGCCAGTCTCGGGATCGCGGGACGCGACGGTGCACTCCTCGCGGTCGAAGAGGTCAACCGTGCCGGTGGAATCGCCGGTCGCCAAGTCAGGCTCGAGACGTTCGATGACGGCGTGGGCCCAAGCACCGCCGCCGACGGAGTCAAGGCGCTCGCCGAGAAGGGCGCAGTCGCTATCGTAGGCCCGATGACGAGCGCTGCCGCAGTTGCTGCCGCCCCGGTGGCGGACTCCGAGCGCATCGTACTGATGTCGCCGACAGTGAGCACTGATTCGCTTACCGGCAAGAGCGACTACTTCCTGCGCGCGTATCCCGACAACGCCAGCGCCGCGGAGAGGCTCGCCACCGAGGCACGGAAACGCTTTGGGCCCGTCAAAGTGGCAGTCATCTACGACCTCGCGAACAAAGCACACACGCAATCCTGGTACGAACATTTCAGTCGAGAGTTCATCTCGCAGGGAGGGTCGGTCGCGGATGCGGTGACGTTCGTGTCGGGAGAGAACCCTGACTACACGCGCCTCGCTGAGGCGTCCATCGATTCAGGCGCCGACTGCGTCTTCCTTCTGGCCAACGCGATCGACACAGCCATGCTGGCGCAGCGGATTCGCGCGGCGAAGAGTGAGATACCGATTCTTGCGAGCGAATGGTCCGCCACAGACGACCTGGTCGAGGCGGGAGGCGTCGCGGTTGAGGGCGTGCTGTTTCTTGGCACCCATGATCGCTCTTCGACCGCTTCGAAATATGTCCGCATGAAGGAGTCGTTCAGGACACGCTTCGGCTACGAGCCGGGCTTCGCGGCAACGCACGCGTACGATGTCACGCGGATACTTCTGGCGGTGATAGACGAGCAGCGCGGTGCGTCTGATATCCGTAAGGAACTGGTATCGTCGGGCGAGTTTCCAGGCGTGCAGGCGCCTATCAGGATCGATCAGTTCGGTGACGTCTTGCGACCCTACTACCTCATGACGATAGGCGGCGGAGAATTCAAGCGAGCGGAGCCGCGATGAAGCGGACCACGTTCGCGGCCTCGCTCGCCAAGCGACTTCTGCTGGTCGCATTGGTGCCTCTGGTGGTGGTTGGAGTCTACGCCGCTTTGGAATTGGCGCGCACCCAAGAGACGGCGGTCGACTACCGCAACAGTCTTCTGGCGGAAACCGTGAGGGCCGAGGTTGATACCGCCCTGAGTGCCCCCGTGGTCGCAATGCGTCAGTTCAAGACAGTCGACCCGGCTTCTGATGCTGCGGACCTGCTACTTCATTCGACGATCCTCAGCCTCCCGTTCATCGAGTCCATCAGGCTCATCGGAGCCGATGACCGCGTGGTCTCCGCGGCGACTCGAGCCGAGGTCAGAATGAGGGAGCGGGATCTGATCGGCATCGACCAATCGAGAAACCCGCAAGTCCGTACGGCCAAGCAGACCGGCGAGGTGGTGTGGTCAGGGGTGTTCACCTCGATGATCACCAGTGATCGTTCGGTTGAGGTCGCAGTGCCGCTGGATCGCGGCGTGGCGGTGGCGATGATCGACGTCGAGTCGCTGGACACCCATACGCGTGCTGCACGAATCGAGCCCGATGCCGTCATAGTGATAGTCGACAGTGACGGGAGCGTCCTGTTTCACACGGACCCTTCGGTTTCGGCAGCGCGCCCTAACTGGAGCGATGTGGTCCCCATCAAGGACGCGCTGGCCGGTCGCTTTGGGGTGCATCGCTATCGCCAAGACGCAATACCGATGCTGGGGAGTACGGCACCATTACGCGCCGCCGACTGGGTGGTGTTGGTCGAGCAGGATTGGGCCGATGCCTCGCGGCCTGTCGTCTCGACTCGGTGGGGAATCGCCCTGGCCGTCTTACTCGTGGCGGTAGTGGCGATGGTGACCGCCTCACTCATAGCCAGACGATTGGGCGATCCGATCGATTCACTGATGGAGTACGTGCGCCACGCCAGTGCGGGCGATTACTCCGGGAACGTCGAGCGCTACCGATTCGAGGAGATCGATGAGCTTGCGCAGGGCGTGCAGTCGATGGTGCGCGCGGTCTCGGACCGAGAGGCAGAACTTGCTGCCGCGCAGAAAGAGCTGACGGCGAGCCATGAGCAGCTTGAGATGCGTAACGACCAGCTGCGCCAAGAGGCCTTGCAGCTCGAGCACGCGCAGGAGGCTTTGGAGGCGGCGGTCGAGGATCTCAAACGATCCAACCGCGACCTGCAACAGTTCGCATACGTCGCATCGCACGACCTGCAAGAGCCTCTGAGAATGATCGCGAGTTACGTGGAACTGCTGCGCCGTCGCTATCAAGGCAATCTGGATTCCGATGCCGACGACTTCATCGGCTTTGCGGTGGACGGCGCCACGCGGATGCAGATGATGATCCAGGACCTGCTCGATTTCTCGCGGGTTCACACCAAGGGAAAGCCGTTCGCCCCGGTGTCGCTAGCTTCTGTCGTAGAGAGCGCTCTCGCCAACCTCCAGCGGTCGATTGGAGAAACCGGAGCCGAGGTCGAATGCTCTGAGCTGCCGACGGTCATGGCAGACCACGGCCAGCTCGCACGCGCGCTCCAGAACCTCATCGGCAACTCGATCAAATTCAGGCGCGCCGACGTCCCCCCGCGCATCGCCATAACCGCCGAGCACGTTGGGAGCACGTGGGAGATATCGGTCGCCGACAACGGAATCGGCATCAATCCCTCACATGCCGACGAGGTGTTCGACATCTTCCGCAGGCTCGAGGATCGAGCGGAGTACCCCGGAACCGGAATCGGACTGGCAGTCACCAAGCGAATCATCGAGCGCCATGGAGGCAGCATCCGCGTGGAACCGATGGAGTCGGGCTCGAAGCTCGTATTCACGCTGCCCGACGTAATCGCCGGCTAGAATCTCCGCTCTGGCGCACGTCCGCGCATCCGTGTTATAGTTCCTGCATTGGGTCCGAAGGGGACCCGGATTTGCGGCGTGACATCCGCGAATAACTGCGGGCGTTCGCGCCGCTAAGTTTTTGCCCTGCGGGGCAGGAGAGTGAGTTTAGAATGGCTGAAGGTACAGTTAAGTGGTTCAACGCTGACAAGGGCTATGGCTTCATCTCTCGCGAGGATGGCGACGATCTGTTCGTCCACTTCTCCGAGATCCAGAGCGATGGCTTCAAGACCCTCGATGAGGGCCAGGCTGTGACCTTCGAGGTCACCACCGGTCAGAACGGCAAGCTGCAGGCCACCAAGGTCGTCGGCAAGTAGCACCGGACCACAGACATACTGTTTGTCTGGAAGAGGCGATCCCGAAAGGGGTCGCCTCTTCTGC
>CAYMAN010000044.1:0-12689 GCA_964388455.1 uncultured Eubacteriales bacterium | reverse complement strand
GTTCGTGCGCAGCCACGCGGTCGACCTGGGTATCGCCCACGATGGCGATGCTGATCGCGTTCTCGCGGTCGATGAGGTGGGCGCAGAGGTCGACGGAGACGCGATCATGGCCGTGTGCGCTGCGCGGATGCACGACCTCGGTAAGCTGCCGCTGGACACCGTGGTCTCGACCGTCATGTGCAATCTCGGCTTCGAGATCGCCATGCGCGAGCGCGGCATCACTGTGATCAAGACCAAGGTCGGTGACCGCTACGTGCTTGAGCAGCTGCAGACTTCAGGCGCCGTCCTGGGCGGGGAACAGTCGGGACACATCATCTTCCTGGAGCACAACACCACGGGCGACGGCCTGGTCACAGCGTTGCATCTGGCTGCTGTCATGCAGGAGACGGGGCTGCCTCTCTCGGAGTTGCGTCGCGTGATGCGGCGATACCCGCAGGTCCTCGTCAATGTCCCCGTGGCCGACAAGGCCAGGCTCGCGACGAGCGCCGCGATCGCCGACGCGATCCACGCAGCCGAGCAGGAGCTCGGTGACAGCGGACGCGTGCTGGTAAGGCCCTCGGGGACCGAGCCGCTGGTCCGAGTGATGGCCGAGGCTTCGGATGAAGCGAGCGCCACGCGTATTGTCGAGCGACTGGTCGACGCGGTGAAGGCGGAACTCGCCTAGCGGAGGCCGGCTCTCCCAGGTCTGCTTCGGCCCGCCCCTAGGTGGTTTCCATGGCGTTACTGTGGGTCGGCCTTGGCGTGCCCGAGAGACTGGTACACTTCTACTGTCTCATGGTCACCGATTCGAGAGGGAGTGTTGCCGCCTGAACTGATCGCACGGGAAGCGCCGGGACTGGCGAAGCGCTCGCATGCCGCGAGCGGTCTTCATCGCCAGTTGACGAGGTGGGAGCTCATCGAAAGATTCGGCGGATGGCTCTCCGGCCCTGATCGGGGTCGAAACGTTGTCGACAAAGCCCGCTGGTGACAGCGGAACAAAGCGGCACCGCACCGATCGTATGACCCTCACAGGGGCACTGCGCCCCGGCCGCCGGCACATCGACGCCGCGCGCGGTTCTCGCGGCACATCGGCCGCCTTTCTGTGAAACCGAAGACCTGAGGAGGTCTGTCCTCTATGTGTGGAATCGTCGGATACATCGGCCCGCGCCAGGCAAGCGAAGTGCTTCTCGGCGGCCTGGCTCGACTGGAATACCGTGGGTATGACTCGGCAGGCGTTGCGATTGTTACAGGCGAGGAGCTCACCGTCACGCGGCGTGTCGGCAAACTCGTGAACCTGCGCAACTCTCTTGAGAGCAGCCCCATCGTCGGCAGCATCGGGATCGGGCACACGCGCTGGGCGACCCACGGGAAGCCGAGCGAGGACAACGCTCACCCACATATCGACTGCACCGGGCGCATCGCCGTCGTGCACAACGGCATCATCGAGAACTACATGGAGCTACGCGAGCGCATGGCCGCAAACGGCCACATCCTGCGCAGTGAGACCGATACCGAGACCATCGCCCACCTGATCGAGAGTTACTACGACGGCGATCTGGTCCGCGCGGTGGCGCGGGCGATCAAGGATCTGGACGGAAGCTATGCCCTCGCAGTCGTTCACATGGACGAGCCGGACACCATCATCGCCGCCCGCAAGGACTCGCCTCTCATCATCGGTATCGGTGATGGCGAGAGCATCGTTGCGAGCGATATCCCTGCGGTGCTGCAGTACACCCGCGAGGTGCTCGTGCTCCATGACGGTCAGATCGCCATCGTGACCCCGGCCGGCGTACGGGTCGTCGAGGCCGATGGCGAGCCAGTCGCCGAGCCCGAGATGATGCACGTCGAGTGGGATCTCGACGCCGCCGAGAAGGGTGGCTACGAGGACTTCATGCTGAAAGAGATCTTCGAGCAGCCCAAGGCCATCCGAGAGACACTGCGCGGCCGCATGGGCGAGGACGGCATGGTGCAGCTCTCCGAGCTCGCGATGACGCCCGAGCAGGTGGCGTCGATCGGCCGTGTCTACATCATCGCGTGCGGCACATCGCTGCACGCCGGGCTGGTCGCGAAGAACCTCATCGAGAACTGGGCGCGCATTCCTGTCGAGGTCCAGTGCTCAAGTGAGTTCCGCTACTCCGACCCGATCGTGGATGAGGAGACCCTCGTGGTCGCCATCACGCAGTCGGGCGAGACCGCTGATACGCTCGCCGGTGTCCGAGAGGCACGCGAGCGCGGGGCCAAAGTCATCGCCATCACCAACGTGGTCGGCAGCCGAGTCACACGCGAGAGCGACGGCGTCATCTACACGCACGCCGGGCCGGAGATCGGCGTCGCCGCGACCAAGACGTTCACCGCTCAGATCGCGGCCCTCACCGTGCTGGCGCTCAAGCTGGCGCAGGCAAAAGGCACGCTCGGCGTAGACCGCATCGGCGCCCTGTTCGACGAGCTGAGCTGCATTCCCGACATCGTAGACGCCATCCTCGCGGACCTCACCGAGCTCGATGCTGCGGTCGCACCGTTCATCCCCGCCAAGAGCGCACTGTTCCTCGGGCGCGGCGTTGGCGTCCCGGTCGCCATGGAGGGCGCACTCAAGCTCAAGGAGATCAGCTACATCCACGCTGAAGCCTATCCTGCCGGCGAGATGAAGCACGGTCCTATCGCGCTGATTACCGACGAGGTACCAGTCGTCGTCGTGGCGACGCAAGGCCACGTCTACGAGAAAGTCGTCAGCAACGTCCAAGAGGTGCGCGCTCGAGGTGCCCAAGTGATCGCAGTCGCGACTGCCGGCGATGACGACATCCGCCACCAGGCCGAGCACGTGCTCTACATCCCGCAGGTCAGCGAGGCCCTCTCGGCGATTCCGGCGACCATCCCGTTGCAGTTGCTGTCGTACTACATCGCGAAGGCACGTGGCTGTAATGTCGATCAGCCGCGTAACCTGGCCAAGTCCGTCACGGTCGAGTAGGAGCATCCTGTGAGCGTACTCGGCCTTGGAGTCGACATCGTTGAGATCGATCGCATGAGGGCGGCCATGATCCGGACTCCCCGGCTCAAGGAGCGCATCTTCTCGGCCGATGAGCGGTGGTACTGCGAGCACAAAGCACGGCCTGAGGTGCACTATGCGCTGCGGTTCGCCGCGAAAGAGGCTGTGCTGAAAGCGCTGGGCACGGGGTTCTCGGGCATGCGGTTCTGTGACGTCGAGGTGGTGCGCGAGGGTACCGGTCGTCCGGTGCCGCGACTGAGCGGCCGTGCCGCGGAGCGCGCCGAGGAGCTTGGCGTGATCGAGATGCATCTGTCGCTGTCGTTCACGCACACCACCGCGGTCGCGTCGGCCGTCGCCATCACCGCGGACGCACGACCGTCCAAAGAGGAACGCATCGATCCGCGCGCGCAGCTCGCAGCCGATTTCAAAGAGGCACGGGCACTGCTTGATGACATCGCCCCGCGCGATGGGGCGGAAGATTCGGAGTAAACTCGACGGGCGGTCGCACGCACAGCGGCCGCCCGTCTTCGTCTCGGAAGGGGCGCGCTGTGCTTCGAGTGGTCACCGCTGCGGAGAGCCGATCCGCTGAAGAACTGGCGATTGCGGCCGGGAAAGGTGCGACGACGCTTCTGTCGCTCATGGCAGCCGCAGGCAACGCGCTCGCCGAGGTCGTCGCGCAACGTGTGCCCGACGGTGACCTCATGGTCGTCGCGGGTTCGGGTAACAACGGCGGAGACGGCTGGGTTGCCGCACGGGTCCTGCACGCGGCGGGACGGAGGGTGCGCGTCGCGTCGCTGGTCTCGCCGGACTCGCTCGCAGGTGACGCAGCTGCTGCCGCCAAGACGGCGATGGATGCCGGCGTTGAGTGGGCGCACGCGGTGTCTCCGGCCACAGTCGACCTCTCTGAAGTCGCGGGAATCGTCGATGCACTGCTCGGTATCGGTGCGAGAGGTGCTCCTCGGCCGGATGTTGCCGGTTGGGTCGATGCGATCAACGCGAGTCACGCCGAGCTTATCAGTGCTGACATCCCCACCGGTATCGACGCCGACACCGGCGCTGTCGAAGGCGTTGTCGTCCGTGCCGACGCGACCGTCACGTTCAGCGCGGTCAAGCGCGGTCTGGTGACGTATCCCGGAGCCGGTTACGTTGGGGACCTGATAGTCGCAGACCTAGGGATCGATTTCGAACTCGCAGCACCCACATCCGCGCCGGAGATCTGGACCGCCGAGGAGTACGCCGCACTCATGCCCAGGCCTGCACCCGATGTCCACAAGAATCAGCGAGGGCGCGTTTTGGTGGTCGCGGGTTCCAGCACGTACCCGGGCGCGGCCGTGCTGGCGGCCCGAGGGGCGGCTCGCGCGGGGGCCGGCTACGTGACGCTCGCGGTTCCGGATGCGATCGTGGACGTGGCTCAGGGTCACCTCGTGAGCATTCCTGTGGTGGGGCTGCAGAGCGGTCGGACCGGCGCGTTGCTCTCGGCGGCACTTGAGCGGCTGCTGCGTCTGGCACGGGATTTCGATGCGGTGGTGATCGGTCCGGGGCTTACTCTCGCGGATGGGGCGGTTGTCACTGCTCGCGGATTGGTGAAGCGACTTCCGATACCGATCGTCGTCGATGCCGACGGCCTCAACGCGCTCGTCGACGCGCGGAACATTCTCGATGCGCGCACCGCACCGACCGTTCTCACGCCGCACCCCGGCGAACTGGCAAGACTGTTGTCCGTGACCACCGCCGACGTGCAGCGCGATAGAATATCCTCCTCGGCAGAGATGGCCACGTCGATGCGTACGGTCGTCCTGAAGGGTGCGGGCACCGTGATCAGTGGGAATGGCCGGCAGGTGATCAACACGTCGGGGTCCTCCGCGCTTGCGACGGCGGGGACTGGAGACGTGCTCTCGGGTGTGATCGGTGCGCTCCTTGCCAGCGGGCTCGACTCGCTGCATGCGGGGGCGTTGGGCGCCTATGTGCATGGACGGGCAGGGGAGGCGGCGGCATCGGTTCTCACCCCGCACTGTGTGACCGCCGAGGACGTGGTGGAGTTCCTGCCGACTGCGTTTCGAGAGATTCTCGGCGAATGGTGATGACAGACGACGGGCCTCTGCCCGCACGAACTTCGGAGGTAAGGTGCCCGTGACCGAGAACCGTTGGGCCTGGACGCGCATCGAGACCGGTGCGATCGGCCGAAACGTACGCACGCTGAAGGCGCTCACCCGGCCGGGCACGCTGTTCATGGCGGTCGTGAAGGCGGATGGCTACGGCACGGGCGCCGCTCGTGCCGCACCCGCGGCGCTGGGTGGTGGAGCGGATCGTCTCGGAGTGGCGACCGTTGATGAGGCGGTCGCACTGCGCGATGCCGGGCTCTCGGCACCGATTCATCTGCTCTCCGAACCACCCGAGTCCGCGATTCCCGCGATTCTGAGTCACAGCCTGATTCCAACGGTCACCACGCGCGAGTTCGCCGTTGCGCTGGGTAAGGCCGGCGCGGCGCACGGGGTCGAGGTGCCGTTTCACCTCAAGATCGATTCCGGGATGCACCGCATCGGCGTGCGAGCCGAGGATGCTGCCGAGTTCGCTCGCGGGCTCGGCGACTTTCCCGGCCTCGACCATCAAGGCACGTTCACGCATTTCGCGACTGCGGATGTGCCTGGAGACTGGGACATGCAGCGGCAGATACAGCGCTTCACCGACGCGCTCGCCGAGATGCGGACCGAGGGTGTCGACCCGGGAATCGTGCACGCGGCCAACAGCCCGGCCACGATCTTGTACCCGGAGACGCACTTCGACATGGTGCGCTGCGGCATCGCAATCTACGGACTGCATCCCGCACCGAGCACGAGAGGCGTCATCGAGCTGGAGCCGGCCCGAAGCGTGCTCGCACGCGTGAGCTACGTAAAGCGAATCGGAATGGGCGACGGCGTGAGCTACGGACTCACGTGGCAGGCTGCGGCGCCGACCGTGATCGCGACGATCCCTCTCGGCTACGCGGATGGCGTTCACCGTGCGTCCTCCAACGGCATGGAGGTGCTCATCGGCGGGCATCGGTGTCGGCAGGTGGGGCGAATCTGCATGGATCAGCTCATGGTCGAGGTCCCGCGCGGCGTGACGGTCTCGCGAGGGGACGAGGTGGTGCTCGTCGGATCGCAGGGTTCAGAGCGAATCACGCTCGACGATCTTGCTGACGGCGCTTCGACGATCAACTACGAGCTCTCGTGTTCATTCGGCGCGCGCCTGGAGCGGGTTTACTCCTAGAGGCCAACGCCCACCGCGCGAATGCACGCCAGCTCGACGCTGGAAAGACAAGCGAACTCCTGCATCCAAGCAAGACGGTTGCAGGAGTTCGCTTGTCTTATGCCGAAATGACCCCTAGAAGGCACATTCGTGTTTCCGGATCGTGCCGCTACGGTCACCACGGTTCGAGGGGGCTCTACGTGGACGACAGCGTCGTGGAAGACATCAAGCTGCACCAGGAGACGATAGCTTCGGACTCGAATTCGCCGCTTCACCAGATTCGCGAGAAGGAGCTTGAGATCTCCGGACGCGTATTGGCGGCGAAACGTCAGGCCGATGAGATCGTCGCAGCGGCCCGCAAGAAGGCAGCCGAGGTGATGTCCGCCGCGGAAGACGAGGGCGGAGCCGGGGCCAAGGAGTCCGAGAAGGCGATCAAGGCCGATGCCGAACTAGAGGCTGCCCGACTTGTCGAGGAAGCCGCGAAGGAGGCCGCAGCACTGAGGGAGCAGGTCGAGGCTCGGCGAGCGGACGCCGTTCGCCTCGTCTTGGCAGAAGTCACGTCGAGCTGACGGGATCAGCTCAGCGGATATTCTAGACCCTGGGGAGGGTGGTCGACGTGCTTGTCCCGATGGCAAAAGTGGAGATTATCGGGCCGAAGAGCCTCTTTCTCGACGTCGTCAGCTTGCTGCACGATCAAGGCAAGGTGCACATCGAGGATCTCTCGAAGAGGATCCGAAGCGGCGAGATAGCGTTGGACTCGATGGAGATCCAGACCAGTGAGGTTCAGACGTACGATCGCTTGGACGAGCTGCTCATGCGCGTCCGCTCGATCCTCAAGACTCTCAAGGAGCCTGAAGGCGGTATAGATCCCAAGGTTCGCTCGATCGAGTACGCACGACTCTGGGGACTTTCGCCCGATGAGCTAGGAGAAGAGATCGCCTCCGTCATCGCTGACGTGGAGGTTCGAACGGCGGAGCTTGCCGCGCTGCACACATCTGCCGAGTCCGAGATCGCGCTCATGGCGCGCTACGAACCGATCCTCGGCAAGATCCAGCCTCTCGCGAAGCAGATCGTGGTCACAGGAGCGTTCGACAGCGTCGCGCTGTTGGTCGAGCGTCGATACAAGGCAGGGCTGGAGCATCTCCAGATCGAACTGGACAAGATCACCAATTCGCAGTGCGAGATCATCTCCACAGACATCGACGAGAACACAACTGCAGCCATCGTGGTCTATTCGCGGCAGTTCGCAGAGCCGGTACACAAGTTCCTCGCGATGGAGAACGTGAACCAGATTCGTCTCCCGCAGGACTTCCAGGACATGCCCATGGATGTGGCGTATGAGAACATCCGCCAGCGGCGAGCTGAGCTGCCGGCGGAGTTGGAGAAGGTGCGCGTCGAACTCGAGACCATGTCGACGCAGTGGTTCTCGAAGTTGGCGACGACGCGTGATGTCCTGATGGATCGCATCGATGAGATCGTCTCGATTCCCAAGTTCGGTCGAACCGAGTACGCCTTCATGATCGACGGCTGGATCCCGACCACTGACCTGTCTGAGCTGCGAGAGTTGATGCAGCGGCAGTTCGGCGACGATATCGTCGTTACGCAGACGGAAGTAACCGAGAAGGACTTCGCCGAGGCGCCTATCGCGCTCAAGAACGCCGGATGGGTTCAGCCCTTCGAGGGGCTTCTCGGCATGATGGGCAAGCCGAGCTACGGGACGTACGACCCGACGCTGATGCTCGCCCTCTTCTACCCGCTGTTCTTCGGCATGATCGTAGGCGACATCGGCTACGGCATCGTCATGCTGGGCACGGTGATGTGGCTGCGTTCGAAGTTCAAGGACAACTCGGGTGTTCAGATGGCGACGGCGATCCTTGGACCCGCGGCTACGAGCGTCATCATCTTCGGGATCATTTACGGCGAGTTCTTCGGGAACCTGCTCGGCCCGAAGTTCGCCAACGTGATCCAGCCGGTCTGGTCACTGAACGGCGCCTACGGACTCGGGTATCCGCTTCCGGCCGGTGCGATGATCATCCTGCCGTTCGAGCGCACACAGCAGCAGTTCCTCATGACCTTCCTGATCATCGCGATCGTCATCGGATTCATCCAGGTGCTGCTCGGCCTGGCAATAGGCATCTACAACGGTGTCAAGACCAGGCACTGGTCCCACGTCTACGAGAAGAGCGGCATCATCGCCTTCATCGTCGGGTTCACCGCGCTCGTCCTGATGGTCGTCTTCGGAACCGTCCTGACTGCGAACATCGGCACCACCATGGCGTACGTCCTTCAGGCGATCGCTGCGCTGGTCCTCTTCCTCGGGATGGCGTTCGCGGTCAAAGGCGGCGGCATTGTCGGCGGTATCGAGACGGTTCTGTCGATCTCACACATCGCCAGCTACTTGCGAATCATGGCCGTTGGCCTCGCGGGAGCGATCTTCGCGGAGGCCGTGAATGAGATCGCCGCTTCAATGGGCAGCCCCATTCTCGGTCTCATCATCGCCCTTCCGCTTCAGGTGCTGAACTTCGTGATCTGCGCATTCAGCCCGACCATCCATGCAGTGCGTCTCAACTTCCTGGAGTTCTTCGGGGGGTTCTACGAGGCCGGTAACAAGGACTACAAGCCGTTTCATAAGACCGGAGGGGAGAACAAGGCATGATCAGTAAGAGGCTCTCGAGGTTCCTGTTCTTTGGCACGTTGTTTGGGGTTCTGCTGATACCGACAATGGCGATGGCGCAAGAGGCCGCAGCGGCCCCCGCCACAATGGCAGATGCAGTCAAGACGCTTGGCGCCGCGCTGGCAATGGGCCTGTCCGCACTCGGTGCGGGTTGGGCGCAGGCTCGTATCGGATCTGCTGGACAGGGCACACTCGCAGAGCGTCCCGAAGAGCGCGTCTTCGTGCTCGTACTGACGGCGCTCCCTGAGGTTATCGCACTGCTCGGCTTCGTCATGGCGATCATTCTCAACGGCTAGTACGGAACCAGTGAGTACCGTGCTGACCGATTTCACACAGGAGTGAGCCATGGCGATCGAAGACATTCTCAAGACTTTGGACGAGCAGGCGCGGGAAGACTGCGAGGCGGTTCTCGGTGAGGCTCGCGAACACGCGAAGCTGATTCTTGACGACGCCGAGCGGAGTGCCCGGGAAGTCCACGAGGGTTTCGCCCGGCAGGTCGAGCGGGTTGCGCGTGCCGATGCGGCGCGTGCCGTGAACGCCGCACGGCTGGAAGCCAAGATGAAGGTGTCGTCGGCACGAGGCGACGGCGTCAGCTCGGTATTCGATGTGGCGCGATCTGAACTCCCGGGCGTGCGTGGAGCCGAGTACGATGCGCTCTTCGCCGAACTTGCCGCAGAGGCGCTCGCTGGCCTCGACGGACACGTGCTGGTTCGCGTCGCTCCCGAAGACGGGGAGCGTGCGAGGGCTGCAACCGCCACGGCCGGGCTCACGGCAGACATCGACCCGACGCTGGGAACCGCCGGAGGTCTGCTGGTCGAGGCCTACGGGGGTCGAGTGATCAAGCGCAACACGCTCGAGGATCGACTCGATCGAGTAGGTCAGTTCATGCAGGCGGACGTCGCGAAGGTGCTGTTCTCATGAGTGAGGCCGTCGTAACGGCTGGCAACACCAAGGCCCCGGAGACGGACGCTGGCTATGCCAACGCACGCCTGCGGGGGATGCGGTCGCATCTGCTGCCGGCTGCGTTCTACGAACGGCTCATCGACGTGGCTGACGTGCCGCTGGTGGTCAAGGAACTCATGCAGACTCCCTACTCATCGGATCTCGAGAAGGAGCTGGTTCGTGGTCGCACTGCGGCGGTTATCGACGATGCGCTCAAGAACAACATGGTGCATGCGTACCGCAAGGTGCTGGGGTTCGTCCACCCGCAGGCCCGCAAGCTGCTGTCCACGCTCCTGGGCCGCTGGGATGTGTTCAACATCAAGACCGTGCTGCGCGGTGCGCACAACCACGTAAGCGCGGATGAGGTGAAGGAGAGCTTCTTCCCCGCTGGTTACCTTGGCTCCACCGAGCTTGAAGAGCTGGCGAAGATGGACGACGTACGCATGGTGATCGACACCATGGCGATGTGGAAGCTCGTGTACGCGCCACCGTTGCGACGCGCCTACCCTGACTACGCGAACAGCTCGGATCTCGCGCCACTCGAACTCGCTCTCGACAGGCAGTACGCGCAGTGGGCGTCCTCGCGGTTGACAGGCGAAAAGCCCGACGTGGAGATTGCTCGTCGGATTCTGGGGATGCAGATCGACACATCAAATCTGATGATCGTGTTTCGGCTGCTCAAGGCCGACGTCAGTGCGCGAGACGCCGAGAAGTACTTCCTCGAGGGCGGACTGGCGATTCGCGAAGAGCTGTATCTGGAGCTCGCGCGTATGTCCGACGTCGACGAGGTGTTGGATCGGCTCAAACGCACGGCGTACTCAGACGCGCTCGACACAGCCGCACTCCTCTACCTCGAATCCGGCTCCATCCCGGTGTTCGAGCGCGCACTCGAGGAGCAACTCATGCGCAGGGCACTCATCTCGGGCGTGAAGGATCCGCATGGGGTCGGCGTCGCGATCGCGTACCTCTACGGCAAGCAAAACGAGATCACCAACCTGCGAATCGTTGTAAAGGGCAAGGCCGTCGGAATGCCGGCGGATCGCGTGAGAAGGGAGCTCATCCTTGTATAAGCTCGTCGTTCTCACAGATGCCGACACGGCAGACGGGTTCCGTCTTGCGGGTGTGGATGTGGAAATCGCGGAGTCTCCCGAGGAGGCCCGCAGGGCGTTGTCGTCACTCGTCGATGACGACTCAAGTGGAATCATCGCCGTCAACGAACGACTCATGTCGGGAATTGATGAGCGGCTCAGAAAGAAGATCGATTCGATCTATCGGCCCATCGTGGTCTCCCTGCCGATCAGGGAGAAGCTCGAGATCGGCGAGGACCATCGCGCCTATCTCTCACGGCTCATCAGGCGAGCGATTGGCTTTGACATCACACTGAGGCGGGGATGACATGATCGTCGGAACGATTGCGAAGATCACCGGCCCGGTCTGCGTCGCGGACGGCATGACCGGCGCCCGCATGTATGACATCGTCAGAGTGGGCGCAGAGGGCCTCATGGGAGAGGTCATCCGTCTCGAAGGCGAAACGGCAACGGTACAGGTGTACGAGGACACTTCCGGACTCAAGGTCGGGGAAGTCGTCGAATCCACCGAGGGCGCGCTCACGGTCGAGTTGGGACCTGGGCTCCTCACATCGATTTACGACGGTGTGCAGCGTCCGTTGCCGGTCATTGCAGCGCAGAGCGGCGACTACATCGAGCGGGGTACGGTCGCCTCGGCATTGGATCGCGAGAAGCTGTGGGAGTTCACGCCCGTAGTCGGGGTTGGCGACACTGTGGCGGCCGGAGATGTACTCGGCACGGTTCCGGAGGGCAAGACCATTCTGCACAAGGTCATGGTTCCGCCTGCTTCAAAGGGCGGGAAACTGGCGAGTGTGGTCGCGCCCGGCAACTACAACGTCGACCAGGTCGTGGCGACGCTGGACGACGGCACCGAGATTCGCATGAGCCAGCGATGGCCAGTCCGCCAGGGCAGGCCCTACATCAAGAAGATGGACCCGACCACGCCGTTCACGACCGGCATGCGGATTCTCGACACGTTCTTCCCGATCGCTCTGGGCGGCAACGCGATCATCCCGGGCGGCTTCGGGACCGGCAAGACGGTCACCCAGCAGTCGCTCGCCAAGTGGGCCGACGTCGACGTCATCGTCTACATCGGCTGCGGCGAACGCGGCAACGAGATGACCGAGGTGCTGACGGAGTTCCCGCACCTGGACGACCCGCGTAACGATGCGCCTCTCATGGACCGCACCGTGCTGGTCGCCAACACCTCGAACATGCCGGTCGCTGCGCGAGAGGCATCGATCTACGTCGGCGCGACGCTGGCCGAGTTCTACCGCGACATGGGCTATAACGTCGCCATGATGGCCGACTCCACGAGTCGCTGGGGTGAGGCTCTCCGAGAAGTCTCCGGACGACTCGAGGAGATGCCGGGCGAGGAAGGCTACCCCGCGTACTTGGCCACCCGACTCGCGGCGTTCTACGAGCGCAGCGGCCGCGTGAAGCCGCTCGGCAGTGATGACGACGACCGAATCGGTTCGGTCACGATGGTCGGCGCCGTCTCCCCGGCCGGTGGTGACATGTCCGAGCCGATGACGCAGAACTCACTGCGAGTGACCGGCGCCTTCTGGGCGCTCGACACTTCGCTGGCCCACCGCCGCCACTTTCCGGCCATCAGCTGGACCAAGAGCTACACGCTCTTCCTCGGTCAGGTGAAGGGTTGGTATGAGACGAACGTAGCTACCGACTGGCTGGAGTCTCGCGAACGCGCGATGTCGATTCTGCAGAAGGAGACGGAGCTCCAGGAGATCGTGCAGCTGGTCGGGCCGGATGCGTTGCCCGAGTCCGAGAAGCTGATCCTCGAGATTGCGCGCATGCT
>CAYMAN010000043.1:0-13221 GCA_964388455.1 uncultured Eubacteriales bacterium | reverse complement strand
GAGATCTGCTCGGGCGGCTGATGGACGATCTTCCACTCATCGTCGAGGTATACGTCTCCGCCGTGCATGCGGGCGTTGATGACGTAGTCCATGTCCTCGCCGCGCAGGACCCACGGGTCGAACGAGACGTTGGCGAACATGTCGCGATGCAGGGCGAGGCACCCGCCAAAGGCGATGTTTGAGCGCTGCACGCGCGGAGGACGGCTGACCACGGCGAGCGCCTCGTTGAAGGCATCACGCTGGCGCCAGAACATGTTCGACCAGTGCGGCGCCTCGTTGCGCTGCCACCGGCCCTCGGCGTCGGTGTAGTAGCCGGTCTTCGCCAGAAGCGGCGTGCCGTCGTCGAACTTGGCGCCGAGACCGTACATCGCGGTGCGTAGGAACTCCGGGGTCGTGACGATCTCATCGTCGTCGATGAAGACGACCGACTCGTAGCCGAGAACTGCGGCGGCCATCAGGCCGACGTTGCGCACAGCGCCGTAGCCCGTGAGGGTGACGCCCTCGATCATGTCGGCGAACTCGAGCTGCTCTAGTCTGCGGTGCAGGCTTCCCAGTTCGGCGGGGCCGAAGACGAAGGCGTCGATATCCGGGAAGTCGTCGACGATGCCGCGGACCTTGTCCTCGGCGCGATGCTCGATCGATTCGTCGGTCGCGGCCACGACGATGACTACCCGGCCAAGCCCCTCGACGTTCTGGAGGGAGCGCAGGCAGTCCGGCAGGGTGCCGTCGGAGTCGATCGGGGTGGGATGGTCGTAGACGGTCGACAGGTCGTCGACGGAGGTGGCAGTACGGCCCCGCTTGGATTTCGCGCGGGTCCAGAAGGTCGGGATGATGACAACAGGTTCCACGGGTGCTTGTGCTCCCTTGTCGGGGACGTGTGCAGGTCGAGTGCGGACCGCTGACCATGATACCGCGAAGGCGGCTCGAGGACACGGACCGCGTGCACGATCGGGGCTTCAGCAGTTCACGGCCTCAGTCCTAGCGCCGGACCTCGACCGTGATGCCCAGATCGCGTCCGCACGAGCCGCACTGCCCGTCGCGGGCGAGGTCGTCTGCCACCACGCGAAAGCCGCGTCGGGTCACCACCCGATCGCCGCAGGTGGGACATATCGTGTCCTCGCCTCCGGGTGCGTTCGCATTCCCCAGGTACACGAAGTGCAGTCCCTCGGCGTGGCCGATCTCTTGAGCGCGCTCCAGCGTCGAGAGCGGGGTCGGCGGCGTGTCGGCAAACTCCAGGTATGGGGTGAATCCCGTCACGTGCCACGGTGTGTCGGCGGAGAGCTCCGAGGCGATCCAGTGGCCGATCGCGGTGAGCTCCTCGGCGGAGTCGTTGATGCCGGGGACCACGTTGGTGACGCACTCGACGTGCATGCCGTGAACGTGCTTGGCGCGCACCGCCTGCTCGCGCACAATCTCCGGGTGCGGCACCTTGCACAGGTGCCGGAACGGCTCGGCCGAGAAGGCCTTCACGTCCACCCGCCAAACGTCGACGACCTCGGCGAAGGCGTCAAGGCCTGCTGCTGTGACATAGCCGTTGGTCACCATGACCACGAAGAGCCCTTGCTGGTGCGCGAGTCGGCCACAGTCCAACACATACTCGAGCCATATCGCGGGTTCGTTGTAGGTGAAGGCGATACCGGGGCAGGCTTCTCGGACTGCCGCAGAAACGACCTGCTCGGGCGATACATAGCGCAGCGACACTGCGCCCTCGTCGACCGACGACCGCGAGATCTGCCAGTTCTGACAGTGTCCGCAGTGCATCGAACAGCCGACGCTGCCCAGCGAGAGCACATCGACTCCCGGGAAGTAGTGAAAGACCGGCTTCTTCTCGATGGGATCGACGGCGATCGAGCTCACGAGGCCGTAAGTGAGCGCACGTAGCACGCCATCCTCCACGCCGCGGGCGCCGCACCATCCCCGCGCCCCTTCGGCTATGAGGCAGGCGTGCGGGCAGAGCCCACAGCGGATTCGGTCCCCTTCCGCGGTGCCGAGTAGCGCCTCATGCATCATTGCGGCCCCCATACTGGATGCTGCACGTTCAACGTTCTCACTGTACCCGCTGATGGTGCAGGACGTACCGTCAGCCGCGCGGCTCGCTGTCGAGGCCCGCTCTCTTGAGAAGCCCGATGCGGTCGAGCGCGATCGACAGCGGGAGCCCGAGCCCGTAGACCACTATCGCCTGACCGACCCCGATCGCCACAACCCCGAACAGGTACATGGGAATCCACTTGCCCTCGAGGTCTATGGTCGTGAACGGTATCTGATAGAGACCGAATCCCTTGACGAGCAGCGGAAGGTACGCCGGCACGATCAAGGCGTTAGAGAGCACGGGACCCAGCAACGCCAGCAACTTACGACCGCGGAACCGCCACATCCACATGGCACCCAGCAGCGTACCGAGCGACCCGAACACCACATCGAGCAACGCGAGCGGATTGCCTGTAGTGGCGAAGGTGTACAAGTTGGCAACGACGGACCCTATCGTCAGCCCGGGAACGGCCGCAGGTGTGAACAGCGCGACGATCGTCAACGCCTCACTGACGCGCAGCTGAACAGGTCCCCACGCAAGGAAGCCGAGGAACTGGATAGTCACGAGCGTGAGGGCGCCGTAGACGGCGGCGATCATGCCCGCTTGGGCGATAGCACGGGTGCGGTTCACGTAGAAGCCTTTCGGTGCGGAGGCGGTGTCGGAGCCCCGCACGCTGTCACGCGAGGCGCAGGGATTCTATCACGCCGGCCGCACTAGGCGAGCAGCTCCGGACGCCCGGTCCAGGTGACGCTCGAAAGCAGGCCTGTCGAGCCAATGACCGACATGCGGTCGAGCGCCTCGAACAGTGCAGCCACCACTCGCGGATCGAACTGCGTCCCCGCGCCGAGTTCGAGCTGCGCCCGCGCCTCGGCGATCGACAGCTTGCGGCTGTGCGGACGAGTCGTGGTCATGGCGTCATAGGAATCCGCGACCGCCAGAATGCGCGCCATAAGCGGGATGGACTCTCCAGCGAGGCCATGAGGGTACCCCTTGCCGTCCCAGCGCTCGTGGTGGTGCAGGATGATCGGTGTGATCGACTTGAGGAACTCAATCTGTTCGACGATCGACGCGCCGAGCTCCGCATGAGCTTCCACGCGCACGCGCTCCTCCGCCGAGAGCTTGGACGGCTTGAGCAGGATCTCCTCGGGCACACCGGTCTTGCCGATGTCGTGGAGCAGCCCCGCGAATCGCAGAGACTCGATGTCTTCCGATCCTAGCCCGAGCTCTTCGCCGATGACCATCGAGTAGTCCATGACCCGGGTCGAGTGGCCGCTCGGCATGCGCTCCCCCGCGTCCAGTGTGGCCGAGAGGGCGGCGATGGTCTTGGCGTAGTCATCGCGGATGTGGCCGAACAACGCTGCACGGCCGAGGGCAGCGCCCGCGTGGGCTGCGATCCCCTCGAGCAGCGCGTGATCTTGGGCGCCGTAGTGCGCGCCGTCCACGCGAGCCACGAAGAGGTATCCGACTTCAAGATCGCCGTACTCGAGCTCGACCGCCGCGAGCGCCCAGTCCGGACGCACCACCGCATCCTCGGTGATCGTTCCGCGATGGGTGACCGCGCGCGTGGTCGCGAACGGCTCGACAAGAACGTCTCGGCCGGCGACCTCCGCGAGGATCCAGTGGAGTTCCGCCTGACCAACGTCCCCGCACACGACGGTTTCGGCATGGTCGCGGCCCCAGCTGCCTAAGACGAGCCCCGCGACGCCGAAGGTGAATGACTTGTCGATCACGCTTGTCAGGAGGCGTGCGATGCCATCGATGTCGGTAAGTCCGCCGAGCGTCGCCGCGAGTTCGTTGAGTTGCGCGTAGCCGGCCATCGCGCGGTCCACTTGGGTGCGCTCGTCTTCGCGCGCAAGCGCGATGGCGATGAAGCGACCAAAACGGTCAAGACGCGACAGTCGCTCCTGCGCGAGTGGCAAGACCGTCGCAGGCAGACGCACCTCGAGCACGCCGAGAACCGTGCCGCTGAGCGCGAGCGGGAGAGCCAGTGTGGCCGTGCCCGATCCGCCACCGGGTGAGACGACAGCGCGTCCGGTCTTGCACGCGCGTCCGGCCGCGGTACCTTCCTGTGCAACCGTCACGCCGAGTGCGCCGCGCCAGCCCTCGGTGCGGGCAGTGACTTCGAGCGACTTGCCGTGGGGCCGCAGAATCGCGCCCGCCTCACCGCCGACGAGCGCGACGGCTTCCTCGGTGAACGCACCAAGAGTGGGTGCGTCGAGTCGTTCCGTGGTAACGACCTGCTGGCCGGCACTGACAAACAGTCTGAGTTCCTCGACCCTATCGGCGGAGGCGATGCGGTCGGCCGTTGCGGCGACGACCGCATTGGCGGTCGCCAGTGCCATCTGCAGGTAGCCTTCAGCCTGACGCCTGGGAACGACCATGAGCGCCTTGACCGCAAGTCGCGCGGATTCAATGGTCACGCTGCGCGCGACCATCTGCTCGTACACGCGACGACGCTCGCGAGTCGACGTCACAAAGCCGCCCAAGACCATATGAGCAAGGGTGTGACCGTCGTACTTCACAGGAGCCACAAGCGTGGGAAGGCCCGCGCGACACACGATGCGCGAAAGGCCGATGGCGGGGTCGGGACAGCTATCGAAACACGTCAGGGGCCCAGGCCCCGAGATATCAGTGGCGAGGTGACAGTACCCGCAGCGCGTGTCTCCGGCGAGCAGGTCGCATGTCGCGAAGTCCATCACGCTGACGGTGACGCCCGTGGCCTGGAACAAGGCATCCGAGGCAGCGCTCCACTCGGGCGAGGAGAACGCCCGAACCGCGATGCTTCTGAGAGATGCCGTCACTCTGAACTCCTCGTCGCAATCGATGAAACATACGTCCGAGGAGTGTATCGGCGTTCAAGTCGACGACCTTGAGCGGGGTCATGCGCGGCCTCGGGGCAAGGTCACGGTGAAGACAGTGCCTTTGCCCACGACACTGGTCGCGGACATCTCGCCGCCCATACTTGCCACGATACTCTTAGCAATCGCCAGTCCAAGTCCGAAGCCGCCCTCGCCAGCAGCTCGCGAGATCTCACTGCGGTAGAAGCGATCGAAGACGTGAGCCAGATCCTCCGCGGGAATCCCTGGGCCAGTGTCCTCGACGTCGAAGGTGACCGTCTCGCGGCGTCGATGCGTGGTGACTGAAATCGTGCCTCGGACCGGGGTGTACTTGGATGCATTGTCCAACAGAATCGACATGACGTCCTCGACGCGATCGGGATCGCCGACCACCGCGAGCGGCGCCTCATCAGGACCGACGTACTCGATCTCCTTGTCCAGCCACCGACTCGCGCTCAAGGCGAGCTGCTGGCGAGACAGCGCGTTCAGGTCGAACCGCTCGGTCTTCAAGACGAGTCCCTGATCCGCGTGGAGCAGGTTCAACAGGTCTCCCGTGAGGCGCGCCATTCGCCGTGATTCACGATCGATTGCGTCGATCGCTTCGTCACGGACACGGGGGTCATCGGCGCCCCAGGCTCTGAGGATGCTGGTGTAGCCACGGATGCCGGCGACGGGCGTCGCGAGTTCATGACTGGCATCCGCGACGAATCTCGCCTGGGCGTCCGCTCGGCGCTCAAGTCGCTCGATGAGTGCGTTGACAGACTGCGCGAGTGCAGCGATCTCGTCCTCACCCTTGACCGGGAGTCGCTCGTGGAGCCTCCCGGCGTCGATAGAATCAGCACCGCGACGAAGGTCGTCGACAAGCCCCAGCACCCACGCCATCGAGGATTGCGTCAGCGCGATCATCAGTACCATCGAGACAGCGAGCAGGCCCAGGAACGACCAGCGAACTCCGTTGATCACGGTTTCCTGCTCGACCGGCGTGTACACGACGTCGAGCACACCGGTCCCCCGTCCGGGGAACTCCACCGGGATGTGCACCGCGACCACCGAGAGCCGCATCTGGCCGAATAGTCCTCCGAGAAACGCTCGCGATTCGACCGGGGAATACACCGTCTTCCCAGTCTTTTGCGCAGCGCGCCGATTCGCGTTCTCATCCGGAAGCACCGCATCCGGGGATGACCACCACAGCGGCCGGGCATCCTCGTCGTACACGGCCAGAACCGTGCTGGATGACTCGAGCCCTGCGAATCGCGCGCTGAGCGTAGCGATGAGCGATTCGCGCGCGGCCGAATGGTACCGATCACTGAACTCTTCAGCGCCCGCGGCAAGTGAGTCTGACTCGGCGACGGCCTCTTGAAGCACCTCGGTTGCCGCTCGGACGACCTTGGCCACATCCGCCCGGACTTCCCTGTTCATCGCATCCACGATGATCTCGTAGCTCGCCAAAGAAGTGCCCCCTGCGATGAGGGCGGCGAGTGCTGCCGAGATGATCAGCGTCCGCGTTCGAAGGGAGAGCTTGCGCATTAGGTTCTCGCGAAGAAGTAACCGACGCCTCGTATGGTCCTGACGATCTGGTTGTCCCTGTCCCCGATCTTGTTGCGCAGGTGACAGACAAACACTTCAATCACGTTTGAGTCGGTGTCATGCTGACCGCCCCATACCGTCTGCAGTATCTCGTCACGCGTGATGACTCGTCCCGCGTTCAGAACAAAGAACTCAAGTAGGTCGTACTCCTTGGCGGTGAAAGTCACCACCTGGTCGTCCACGAGAACGCTGCGTGAGCGTGGGTCGATCTCGACGTTGGCCGCCCGATACGATGCTGCGGGATTCTCGTGCTCGATGCGCTTGAGTAGCGCGCGCACCCGCGAAAGCAGCTCCGGAATCTCGAACGGCTTGCGAAGGTAGTCATCTGCGCCGGCCTCGAACCCTTTGACCACGTCTTGTGTCTCGGATCTGGCCGTCAGCATCATGATCGGCATCCCAAGGCCGCGCTCCCTGACCGTGCGCGCGACCGTCAGTCCGTCGATGCCCGGCAGCATGAGGTCCAGGAGCATCAGGTCGGGTCTGATCTCTGCGACCTCGACCAGCGCCGACTCTCCATCACCAAACTTATACACGTCGTATCCCGCATGGGTGAGTTCCAGCTCGACGAACCTCGCAATCGTCGCATCATCTTCGACGATAAGCACCTTGGCCTTAGTGTCGCTCATGCCAACTCCTTGCCCGTCGGGTTGCGTTGCGTTCCCTTGCGAATACCTGTGTTCACTCAGCCGAGAAGTGCCTCGGCAATCTGCACGGCGTTCAATGCTGCGCCCTTGCGAAGCTGGTCTGCCACGACCCACAACGCGAGCCCATGAGGCACGGTGAGGTCCACGCGCAGCCTTCCTACGTAGGTATCGTCCGTGCCCTCAAGTAACGCGGGCATCGGATAGTTCTTATCGGCAGGATCGTCGAGCACCTTGATGCCGGGGGCGGCCTCAAGCGCAGCGCGGGCGTCATCAACCGTCACCGGCGCCGAGAACTCGACGTTGATCGATTCGGAATGACAGCGCAGCACAGGCACGCGCACGCACGTCGCGGCCACCTGGATGTCGGGCGCATGCATGATCTTCTTGGTCTCGACGACCATCTTCCACTCTTCTTTGGTCGACCCGTCGCCGAGGAAGACGTCGATCTGCGGGATGCAGTTGAATGCGATGCGGTGCGCGAACTGCTCTACCTTCAGTTCCTGGCCTCGCAGGAACTCGGCGCTCTGGTTGTAGAGCTCGTCCATCGCCGCCTGGCCCGCACCGCTGGCAGCCTGATAGGTCGAGACGACAACACGCGTGATCGGTGCCAGATCGGCGAGCGGCTTGAGGGCCACCACCATCTGGATGGTCGAGCAGTTGGGGTTGGCGATAACGCCGGAGTGCCACGCGACGTCCTCGGCATTGACCTCTGGCACGACCAGCGGCACGTCCTCGTCCATGCGAAACGCCGACGAGTTGTCGATCATCACACAGCCGGCAGCGACACACGCTGCACGCATCGCCTTGCTGACGCTTGCGCCCGCCGAGAACAGCGCGATGTCGACGCCATCGAAGGAAGCCTCGGTCATCTCCTCGACGACCAGTTCCCCACCCGCGAACGGCACGCGCTTACCGGCGGAGCGGGCGCTTGCCAGTGCGATCACGCGTGACGCCGGAAAGCCGCGCTGCTCGAGAGTGAGCAGCATCTCTCGGCCCACGGCACCGGTCACTCCCGCGACGGCTACGACCGGGTTGGCAGGCATAGGCTTTGACCAGGCCATCAGTTCGCTCCCCCTGCGCATGCCGCGGGTGAGACCTCGGCCACGATCTCATCGGTGTCGAGCCCGAACGCCGCGTGCAGGCTGCGCACGGCCGCTTCGACCTGCGCCGCGGAGATGACGCAGCTGATGCGGATCGGCGATGTCGAGATGAGGTCGATGTTAACGCCCGCTTCCGCGAGTGTGGAGAACATCTTCGCCGAGATACCCGGGTGGGTCTTCATTCCCGCGCCCACCAGCGAGATCTTCGCGATCGACTCATCGACCGACCACTCGCGAGCGCCGAGCTCCGTGCAGACGTCGCCCACGGCGCGCTTGGCGCGGGGCAGATCGTCTTTGGGTACCGTGAACGAGATGTCGGTCATGCCCGCCTCGGACACGTTCTGGATGATCATGTCGACGTTCACGTGGGCGGTGGCAAGCTCTGTGAAGACGCGCGCCGCGACGCCGGGATGGTCGGGTACGTCGCGAAGTGTGACCTTTGCCTCGGAGGTGTCATGCGTGACACCCGAGATGATTGCCTGCTCCATGGTTTCGTCGGCCTCCTTGACGATGGTGCCCTGTGCGTCGTGAAAGGAAGAACGGCAGTGGATGACCACGCCGTGGTTACGTGCGAACTCGACACTGCGCATCTGCAGGACACCCGCGCCACTCGCCGCCATCTCGAGCATCTCCTCGTAGGAGAGCACTTCGATCTTGCGAGCCGCGGGCTCTACGCGCGGGTCGGCGGTGAAGACGCCGTCGACGTCCGTGTATATCTCGCAGACGTCGGCGCCTATGCCGGCGGCCACAGCCACCGCTGTCGTATCGGAGCCGCCGCGGCCCAGTGTGGTGATGATGCCGTCGGCGGTCATTCCCTGGAAACCGGCGACGATGACGATCTTGCCCTCGGCGATGGCCGCGCGGACGCGGTCGGCGCGGACCTCGGTGATCTTGGCCTTACTGTGGACACTGTCGGTCACGATGCCCACCTGCGCGCCTGTGAACGACACGGCGTCCTGCCCCTCGGCGATGATGGCCATCGCAAGCAGCGCGATCGAGACCTGCTCGCCAGTCGAGAGCAGCATGTCCATCTCGCGCTCGGGAGGCTCGGGAGTGATGTCGCGTGCGAGCTCGACCAGCTCATCGGTGACGTGCCCCATCGCCGAGACGACCGCAACGACGTCATCTCCGGCACGCTTGCGTGCCACCAGCCGCTGAGCAACCGCACGGATGCGCTCGGTGCTGCCGACCGAGGTTCCGCCAAACTTGGTGACAACGAGAGCCATATCTGAGTTTCCCTACAAGCTGAAGTGTGCGATGCGCCGCAAGAATCTGCGGTGCAACCTGCGCGTTAAGGTTCTACCCGATTGTAGGGGGAAGCATCTGCAGATGCCACCTCGCATGGCACGGCGCCCGCAACCTAGTGGAGCGGCTCGCGGAAGCGCAGCACGCCGGCCAGGTGTCGCATACGCGCCGAAAGCCCGTCATACGCATCCGCGTAGAAGTGCTCGACGAGCGTCGTGCCCGAAACGCGACCCATCGCCGAGTCCATCTCGGCAAGCGCCATTCGCATCTGCTCGACCTCGAACGCAGTGATGGGTGAAGCATCCTCGGTGAATACGACGCGACCACGCGCGAGCAGGAACGGCATGCACTCCGTACGCATGAACGAGTCGATCTCGGCCTCGACGTTGCTCGCGAGACGCGGACCACCCAGACGCCTGAAACTCGAGAACACCCCGTCCACCACTGCCGAGAAGATCGCACGCGCCTCGTCGGGCGCAACCGTATCGACCGACTCCGAGAGCAGGCCGTCGCCGGTGAGCTCGAGCTCCTCGACGATCTGTGCGAGCACCTCGACCACGCGGGGATCGAACTGCGAACCGGCGCAACGACGCATCTCCGCGACCGCCTCGGCAGAACAACGACCTGCGCGATACGGACGATCCGCGGTCATGGCCTCATAGGAGTCGGCGACGGTCAGAATCCGCGCGAGCAGCGGGATCTCCTCACCTGTCAGACCGGCAGGATAGCCGCTGCCGTCGTAGTGCTCGTGATGGTGACGTACGACCGGTGTGATGGCCCACGGAAACGCAACGGGCTTGAGGATGTTGGCGCCGATGAGCGGATGATGCCTCATCTGGTCCATCTCGTCGTCGGAGAGCATGCCGGGCTTGAGGAGAATGTCCTCCTTGACGCCGATCTTGCCGATGTCGTGCAGGTACGCAGCCATCTCGAGCGCCGTGCGCTGCTCGCCTGAGAGTCCAAGCTGCTCGGCGATGAGCGTCGCGTAGCTGGCGACCCTATCAGAGTGGCCGCGGGTGTAGGTGTCCTTGGCGTCGACCGCCGCGGCGAGTGAACGCACGGTCGCCAGGTACGCCTCCTGGAGACTGGTGAACAGCTCGATATTGCCTACAGCGATCGTGACGTGATTGGCGATTGTCGAGAGCAGTCGTACGTCGTCGCTGTTGAAGCGATACGCGGCGTCATTCGAGCCGATGGTGATCGAGCCGATGGTTCCCTCGGCTGACACCAGTGGCACGCACAGGGCGGCCTTCGCACCAGTCACGACATCGATGCGATCGGCGCCGGCAGCCGGATCGGGATTGAAGATGAGCGGACGGCCCTCTCGGACGACCCACTCAGACATCGATGAACGAATCGCGGTGGTCTCATCCCTGTCCGCACCACGCGCCGCCCGGATGGAAAGCTCGCTCGTGTCCTTTTCGCGAAGCGTCACGTAGCCCAGACCAAGGTCGAAGATGCGCAGCGCCGAGTCCAGCACCGAGCCGAGGAGCTCATCCATGTCGAGTGTGGATCCCAGCGCACGGCTCATCTCGTAGAGCGTGGCAAGCTCCAGCACCTTCTTGGTGAGTGACTCGGAGCGCTCTTGGAGTGACTCGGTCATGTCGTTGAAGCTGGTGGCGAGTTCTGCGACCTCGTTGGAGCCGACGACACTCACCTTTGTGGTGAAATCCCCGTCTGCAATGCGCCGCGCGCCCTCGGCCAGCGCGACCAGAGGAGCGGAGACGCTACGGGCGACCCATCCGCCCAAGACGGCGAGGGCGAGGACCGCAACGACCGACCAAAGCATGATGAGGTTGATCGTGGTACGCGCAGCCTGGTCTGACACCTTCTGGCTGACGACTCCGACCACGTATCCGCCCATCGTCCCCGCAGCATCGGCGGGGGCGCCGCTCAAACGCATCTCCTGCGCGCGCGTCTGGTACGAATTGCCGCCAATCCTGGCTCGTGCGGAGCCCGGCTCTGACCCTGCCGCCGAGCGAACCGCCTCCTTCACCTGCGAGTCACCAGACGACAGTGCACCGACGAGCGCCGCATGCTCCTCGCGTGGCACGCCGCCCGAGACGTGGACGGCTACGAGTTCCTTCGCAGGTCCGTAGATGGCGTGGGCGCTGCCGATCGATGCAGCGAGATCTCCAAGGAAGTGGTCGTTGATGACGCGAGTGACGACCAGCGTGTATTTCACGCCGGTCTCGGACTTCACGGGCATGAACGCTGCCAGCGTGTACAGACCGCCGACGTCTGCGAAGGCACTGAAGGCACCTCGCGATGCGTTCGCACGGGCAAGTATGTCTGCCTCAAACGGTTTGGCGCCGGTCCGTATGCCGCTCAGGCCGTTCGCCGCAACCACGCTCCCGGCGCCATCCAGCAGCAGGGTGTTGTCGTAGTCCAGCGCGATGCTTCCGGGCATCATCTCGGCCTGCACCTCGCCGAATGCTCCCCGGTTCAGGGCCGAACGCAGCCTGGGGTTCTCGACGGCAACGCTCACGGCGCGACGCATGTGGCTGGCGTACTGATCGACACGCTCTGCGACGTTCAGGGTTGTGGACTCGGTAATCTGCGAGACCCACTGGTTGGTCAGGCTGCGCAACGCATAGACGGCGACCGCGCTCGCAGCTATACCGATCACGATGGAGGCGATCACTAGCGGCACGACGATCTGTGTGTAGAGATGGGAGCCGAGGAGGGCGCGCGACTTCATAGGGATCCCATGCCAAGCACGGTGGACCCGTGGAGATCATGCATGCGGTGCAGGCAATCGAGCATTCGGCCTCTCCGGTGAGCAGCTAATGCTTTAGCTGCGGCGTTAGGCGATTGTATACCGAACGAGCCCCGGGAGGAGTTTCCCCGAGGCTCGTTGGATGCTAACTGTGACGCACGTCACAATATTCAGATGCACCGCTTCTGTAGGGCATCCCAGTAGCGGTCGATCTCGACCTGGATCGCCGCGAGGAGCTCAGCGTTCTCGGGCTTGAAGAGGTGCTTGAAGCGACCCTGGGGCGCCAAGAACTCCTCGATCGGCTTCTTGTTGGCGACCTTCTGCGTGATTCTCCACTCGCCGTCCTCAACCTCGAAGAGCGGCCAGAAGCAGGTCTGCACGGCCAGCTTCGCGATCCCGATGGTGTCCTCGGGCTTGGTGCGCCATCCGCGCGGGCACGGCGAGAGGATGTTCAAGAACGCGGGACCCTCGACGGCGAACGCCTTCTCGGCCTTGGCGGTCAGGTCGCGCCAGTGGCTCACGGAAGCCTGCGCGGCGTAGGGCACGTTGTGCGCGGCGATGATCGCGGTGAGATCCTTGCGGCGCTGCGTCTTGCCCTGCTGCGCCTTGCCGACCTCGGCCGTGGTCGCCCACGCGCCGAACGGCGTGGCGCTCGAGCGCTGGATGCCGGTGTTCATGTATGCGCCGTTGTCGTAGCAGACGTACACCATGTCGTGCCCGCGCTCCATCGCGCCGGAGAGCGCCTGCAGGCCGATGTCGTACGTGCCGCCGTCGCCGCCAAAGGCGACGAACTTGACCTTCTTGTCGGCGGGGATCTTGCCGGCGCGCTTCAGCCCCTTGAACGCAGCCTCGACGCCCGAGATCGTCGCCGAGGAGTTCTCGAAGGCGTTGTGGATGAACGGGGTCTTCCACGAGGTGTAGGGGTAGATCGTGGTCGAGACCTCGAGACAGCCGGTCGCACATCCTGCGACGACCGGATCCTCACCCGCGCCGAGCAGTACCTGGCGCACCGCGATCGAAGCGCCGCAGCCGGCGCAGAGGCGGTGGCCGCCTGCGAGGC
>CAYMAN010000042.1:0-13853 GCA_964388455.1 uncultured Eubacteriales bacterium | reverse complement strand
TCCCCGAGCCGCGGGCCGGCTGCCCAATGGCCGACATGATCACGGGCGAGGCGCTCGTGGCGTGGAAGGCCGCCAACCCCGGCGTGCCGGTCGTCACCTACGTGAACTCCTCGGCGGAGGTGAAAGCGGAGAGCGACGTCTGCGTCACCAGCGCCAACGCCGTCGCCGTCGTGCAGGCACTTGGCGCGCCGCGCATCCTGTTCGCCCCCGACAAGAATCTCGGCAGCTGGGTGGCGCGATCGCTGCCCGAGGTCGAGGTCGAGCTGTGGGAGGGCTGGTGTCCCACGCACGACGACGTGACGACCGACCAGGTCACCGCCGCCCGCGAAGCACATCCAAACGCGCCGATCATGGCCCACCCCGAGTGCCGTCCCGAGGTGGTCGACCTCGCAGACGCCGTGCTCTCAACCTCCCAGATGCTCACCTTCGCCGCCGAGAACCCCGCCGACGAGTTCATCGTCGTCACAGAGTCGGGGCTCGTGCACGCGCTGGAGAAGGCCGCTCCCGGCAAGACGTTTCATGAGCTTGCACCTCGGATGCTCTGTCCCAACATGAAGGTCACCACGCTCGTGAAGGTCCGCGATTGCCTGCGCGACGGCTTTGGCGAGGTTGTCGTGGACGCTGCTGTCGCCGCGCGTGCGCTCGCGGCTGTCGAGCGAATGATCGCCATTGGCTAGCGCGGCTGACATGGGTGCCGGTGAGGCGACGACTTCGAGCGGCGTGGATGTCGCGATCGATCGCGAAGCCACGGCTGCCGGCAGGCTCCCGGCCGCACTGAGCCGTCGCTATCTCATCGACTTCGACACCGACCTGTGCGTCGCCCATGAGTGCGGCGTGCTGGTCATCGGCAGCGGTATCGCCGGACTGGTCGCGGCGCTGGCCGCGGCTCGAACCCACGACGTCGCGCTCATCACCAAGGCGCGTTTGACCGAGGCCAACACCTGGTACGCCCAGGGGGGCATCGCCGGGGCCGTGGGTGAGGCCGACAGCGTCGAGCTGCACCTCGCGGACACGATGGTCGTCGGCCAGGGCCTGTGCGACGAGGACGTCGTCGCGGTGGTCGTGGGAGAGGCGCCGGAGGCGTTGGCGCAGCTCCAGGCGGCGGGAATGCAGTTCGACCTCGCCGCGGGCGGTGAGGTCGCCCTGGCTCGCGAGGGGGGTCACTCGCTGCCGCGCGTGCTGCACTCCGGCGACGCGACGGGCGCCGCGGTGCAAGAGGCGCTCACACGCGCGCTGCGCGGCGCCGCGAACGTCGACGTGTTCGAGCAGCGCTTCCTCGTGGACCTACTGACCGATGAAGGCCGCTGTGTCGGTGCGGTCGTGCTCGACACCGAGACCGACACGCGCGAGGTCTTCTGGGCCGATGCCGTGGTCCTCGCAACCGGCGGTGCCGGCCAGGTCTTCCGAGTGACCACCAACCCGCTCATCGCCACCGGCGACGGGCTCGCAGCCGCATGGCGTGCGGGAGCTGAGGTCGCCGACCTCGAGTTCGTCCAGTTCCATCCCACGGCGCTCGATCACGAGGCGGCCCCGCGCTTCCTTATCACCGAGGCGCTGCGTGGCGAGGGTGCCTATCTCCTCGACTGCGACGAGCGGCGATTCATGGTCGGCGTGCATCCGCTCGCGGAGCTCGCGCCGCGCGACGTCGTCAGCCGCGAGATCGAGCGTGTGATGGCGAAGTGCGATCGCAACAACGTCTGGCTCGACGCGCGCCATCTCGGCGAGCCGTACCTGCGGGCGCGGTTCCCCACCATCTGGGAGGCGTGCGCGGAAGCCGGATACGACCTGTCGCGGGACCTGCTTCCGGTCGCGCCTGCGGCCCACTACCTCGTCGGCGGCGTGCGCGTCGACGTCGACGGCCGCACCAGCGTTCCCGGCCTGTACGCATCGGGCGAGGTGACCGAGAGCGGTCTGCACGGTGCCAACCGGCTCGCCTCGAACTCCCTGCTCGAAGGGCTCGTCTTCTCTCGTCGCATCATCCGTGTACTCCCCAGTGACCTGCCCGAGGCTGGCCGCAGAGTACGCCGCATCGTCGCCGAGAATGAGCCGACACTCTCGGGCGGCTCGGCGCACGCGTCCTCCGAGCCTGATCAGTCACGGCTTCGCGAGACGATGCAGCGGTTCGTCGGCATGACGCGAACCGACGCCGGCCTCTCGGAGGCGGCCGCTGTGATTGCATCGCTCGCGCCTGCAATCGAGCGCGGGACGCCTGCACCGGCCGCGCTGGAGTTCGCGAACCTGGTAACCACCGGGGCTCTCATCACCCATGCGGCATGGGCGCGCACCGAGTCGCGCGGATGTCATTCTCGGCTCGACTTTCCCGAGCGCGATGACGACGCTTGGCGCGTCCGCACGGTCTTCCGGCGGGACACCGCGCCTCGGCAGGTTCCCGTCGTGACTGCGCGCAGCACTCGCGCCGCCGGCGCGTCCGCGACCTCGACCGCCACGCCATCACCTCCCGCCACCGATCTCGGCACCTGAGAGGCTCGCCCGTGTTCTCGATCCCAGACTGCTCCGCGATCATCGCACTTGCTCTCGCTGAAGACCTCGGTGTCGAGCCGGATCGCTTCCTGCCCGGTGCGAAACCGTCGCCGGACGTGCTGCAGCGCGATGTGACCAGCGCGTCGGTCATCTCGGGCGGCGTGGTGTTCGACGGGCTTATCCGGGTCCGCGGCGATGCGGTCGTTGCAGGCTTGCCGATCGTCGCCGGAGTGTTCGACGCCGTATCCGCAGCAGCGGGCCTGTCCGAGCCGATCGAGGTGTTCCCGCTCGTCGCCGAGGGCGCCCACGTCACCGCCGGCACGGCCATCGCGGAGGTTCGCGGCCCCGCGCTGCCCGTCCTCATCGCCGAGAGAACAGCGCTCGACTTCCTCATGCTGCTCTCCGGCATCGCCACCGAGACGGCTGCGTGGGTGCGAATTGCCGAGGGACGACTCGCGGTCTGCGACACGCGCAAGACCTCGCCCGGACTGCGGGTGTTGTCGAAGTATGCCGTCGCTGTGGGTGGCGGCACGAACCATCGCGAGGGCCTGTTCGACATGGTGCTCGTCAAGGACAATCACATTCGAGCGGCAGGTGGCATCGGTGCTGCTGTAGCGAAGGCACACTCCGCGCATCCCGACCTGCAGATCGAGGTCGAAGCGGATACCATGGACCAGGCCATCGAAGCCGTGATGAGCGGTGCGGACCTCGTGTTACTCGACAACTTCGACGATGTCGCACTGGCCGCGGCGGTGCCGTCACTTCGCGCGGCGGCCGCCGAGCGGGGCCGAGCGGTGCTGCTGGAGGCCTCCGGCGGTATCACTCGCGAGCGACTCGGTGCCGTCGCCGCGGCAGGCGTGGATCGCGTGAGCACGAGCGCGCTGACACTCGGTGTCGGTGTGGTGGACTTCGGATTCGATGAGAGGAGCGCTGGCCGACGATGATCGCACTGCTGCAGTCACTTCTCGACTGGGCCCTCTCGGCGTTGGGTTCGTACGGCTACGTGATCGTTTTCGTCGGAACCCTGCTCGAGAACATCTTCATCATCGGCAGCTTTACGCCCGGCGATGTGATCACCGCCGCCGCCGCGTTCACCGCAACCACGCCACAAGGGGCCGCGCTGTCACCCTGGCTGCTGTTCATCTCGGCGACGTTCGGTACCTTCATCGGCACCAATATCAGCTACTTCATCGGCTGGCGCGGTGGCCGAGAACTGATCGAGCGCATCGGCCCGCGATTCGGTATACAGCTCGACGCGATCGAGGCGGGGGAGGAGTACTTCGACCGCCACGGCTCGCAGACGATCATCATGGCGCGCTTCATCGCCGTCATGAAGAACCTCGCGCCCGCGATAGCCGGAGCATCGCACATGAAGGTCATCTGGTTCGAGGTCTACACGATGGTCGGCGCGATGCTGTACTCCGGCATCCTGGTGGGTGTGGGCTGGTTCTTCGGTGAGAGGTTCGAGGCCGGGCTCAAGTACCTGGGCGCGTTCTCGTGGATTGCGTTCGGGGCGGTGGTGGTGTTGCTCGTGGCCGCCGTGATCGCGAAACGACGCCACGATCGGCGCATGGTGCTGCGCGAGACAGGTCGTCTGCCTGCCGTCCGCGCGAATCACAGCGTCGACCGTGATGCCGAGGATCCCGCGACCTCCGACGACGGCGCATGAGCACGCGGCACGAGGTCCTGAGCGCCCTTCGAGACGCGGGGACGAGCGGGGTCAGTGGCGAGCAGCTTGCGGGTGAACTGGGTGTCAGCCGAGTGGCCGTCGCCAAGCACGTCAAAGCCCTTCGGGCCGAGGGCTACACGATCGACGCTGAACCAGGAACCGGCTACCTGCTCGCGGCGATTCCCGACGCTCCGCTTCCGGCAGAGGTCAGATCGCACCTGCAGTCCGACGCATGGCCGCTGCTCGAGGGTGGCGGCGAGACGGGGTCGACCAACGACGATGCCCGGGCGCTGGCTCGCGAGGGCGCGGCCGACGGGACGGTAGTCCTCGCGTCGCATCAGACCGCGGGCCGAGGACGGCTCGGTCGCGACTGGGCGTCGCCCGCCGGAGGTGCGTACTTCTCGGCGGTGGTGAGACCGGGAGTGGGGCTGGCCGAGGTGTCGGCGCTGTCGCTGGTGGTGGGTCTGGGAGTCGCTCGCGGTCTGGCCGCGCTCGGTATCGATTCGCGACTCAAGTGGCCAAACGACGTCCTTCTGGATGACGGCAAGGTCGCGGGGGTGCTGCTCGAGATGGCGGCGGAAGCCGATGCGGTCGAGTGGGTGGTGGTGGGCGTCGGGCTCAACGTACGCCGTGACTCGACGTCACCCTCGGTCGAGACGGCCGCCTACCTCTCCGATGTACGCGAAGACGTGCGCATAGCCTCGGCGGTGGCTGCGGTGCTCGACGGCATCGCTGCGGTGTACGCCGAGTGGCTCGCCGAGGGATTCGGCGCGTTGTGTGCCGAGTACGAGTCGCGTTCATCGCTGATGGGCGAGGCAGTCACGGTCAGAGATCGTGACGGCACGGTTCGCGGTTCCGGTGTGGTCAACGGAGTGGACTCGGGCGGACGGCTCAGGCTAGCGGGGCCGGACGGCGAAGTGGCGATAGCGGCCGGCGAGGTCACCTTACGACAACCGACGTAGGTTTGGTTCCTCGAATCCGGCGCCCGGTACCAGCTTCGGCAGGCACTATAGGTAGAAGACCCCATGCCCGGGACTTGGCCACGAGCATCTCCACACTATCTCCGCTTGCCAGTGCGATGACGCGACCGTACGCTGTGTCAGTTCAGATAGGCGTAGGGTCCCGGCGAAGTCCCTTGGGGACAAACGATTCGCGAGCGGAGCTGGCCCTGGAAGTGCGAATGACTGTCGAACGTGAGCCCTCAGTAACGATGGCGGGCGAACCCAACGAGGCACAATGCTTGCTTCGGATTGGTTGATATGAACGCTCTCAAGACACTACGCACAACGTTGATGCTGGTCGTCGGTCGCATCATCCGAGAAGCACGCCCTGACGGGCTTCGGGCCATTGCCATTTTCCTCGCGGCAGGCTTGGTGCTGTCGTTTCCAGTGACGTTCTCATCTACCTCCGTCGCGGGTGCAGCGCCTAGGGACGAGGTGGTGGCCCGGGCCGCACGGGTCAAGTCCCAGGTTGACGCCCTCGATAAAGAGACGGAAATTCTCGCGGAGGATTTCAACGCTGCCGACGAACGCCACCGGAAACTCGCCAAGCAGGAGAAGGTGGCTGCCAAGAGACTCAACGCGACAAAGAAGCGAACGGATGCGGTGCAAGGGCATCTTGGCTCTCGTGCGGTAAGCATGTACCGCACTGGTCCCATGGGCTTCTTGGATGTCCTCTTTGGAGCCTCGGACTTCGATACCTTTGCCCAGACGTGGGACTTACTGAGTGATCTGAATGAGGACGACGCCCGAATGGTCGAGGATCTCAAGGTGGCCAAGGCCGAACAGGCTGAGGCGCGACGACAGCTTGAGCTGCGTACCAAGCAGGCTGCCGCAGTTGCACGCAGGCTCGCGGCTCGTAGGAAATCGATCGAAGGCAAAATTGCTGCCCGAAAGCGCATGCTCTCGGGACTCGAGGCAGAGGTAGCCGCTCTCGACAGAGCCGAGGAGCGAAGACGTGCCGTCGAGGCGGCCCGAACGGTACGTCGGCCCGAACCCGCTGGTCGGAGGTTCCCGCCGCCTACGCGTGCGGCACGTTCGCAAGTCGTCTCGATCGCGAAGCGATACCTTGGTGCACGCTATGTGTGGGGCGCGCAAGGTCCGAACACGTTCGACTGCAGCGGTTTCACGATGTACGTGTACAAGCAGGTCGGTGTCCAGCTGCCCCGGGTCAGTCGAGACCAGATTCATGCTGGGCAGCGCGTGAGCAGGGGTGATCTCCAACCAGGCGATCTGGTGTTCTTTGGCAACCCCATTCACCACGTCGGCATCTACGTAGGTGGCGGTCTCATGATTCATTCGCCACGCACTGGTGATGTGGTGAAGATTTCACCACTGCACAGCGATTACGTCGGCGCCAGCCGACCGTAAGCCAATCGACGCGTCGTCTGCGGCATGATCACGGACGTCCTTGGGAGTACTCAATGGCAATCTATGGAATGATGGTGTTCGGAGTAGCCGTGCTCGCTTCAGCCTCCGCTGTCTCTGCGCCACCACGCACGCTAGCGCATGAAGCTGGTGCCGTGTGGCCCAAGAAGAGCTACCAGTGACCCGAGGCTCACGGCGATCTCGCTTGCTGGGAGCGCGTGCCGCATGCGCGATGGCGCTGGTGCTCCTACTTGGCGTGACTTCGACCGCTGGGCCCAGCTATGCCGCGGGCGCCGACGACGCGCGGGCCCACGAGCGTCGAGCGTCGCAGGCGCGGGAGAAGGCCCTACAAGCGGATGAAGACGCGAGCAGGCTCGCGGCAGAGATTGCGGACCTCGACCGTCGGATTGATATCGCAGCGGCCAGGGTCGGGAAGCTGGACCCGCTGGTTCGGGACGCTAACGAACGAGGAGTGCAACTCCAGGTGCAACTGGATGGGGTAGCTGCCGAGGTCGTATCCGCGCAAGACAAGGTCGATGGCAACACCGCCGAGTATGGCCGCCAACAAGCTCTGCTGGCCCAACGGGCGCAAGCAACCTATCGCCAAGGCGACTGGTTCTACTTAGAGGTACTGATCGGCTCAAACGATTTCTCCGATTTGATCATGCGCACAGAACTAGTGCGCCGAGTGATGGAGGCCAACTCGCGGGTTGCCTCGGACTTGGAGCGGGCGGGGTTGGATCTGTCGCGTGATAAGGCGCTCTTAGAGCGTGCACTCGAAGCCGTTCAGCTCAAGCGCGCCGAGGCCGCAGCTGTGGAAGCCCAGCTCAGGGCCTTGAGGTCTGAGCGGGTAGCACGGGTGCAAGAGATTGAGCGTGACAAGGCGAACCGGGCCGGAATGATGGACGCGACCAAGAAGAACGCGATGCGACTACGAGCCCTCGCCGACGCAGAGGAGGCGGAATCCCGACGCATCGCCGACGAGCTGAGCTCGAACAGTGGGGGCTCGGGTCAGTTCAGCGGCAAGATGACGTGGCCGGTTCCGGCGTCGCATCGGGTCACATCCACATATGGCTGGCGTACCTGCCCGTTTCATGGACGTGAACTCCATCCGGCGTTCGACATCGGCGCACCTGAGGGCAGCGCGATAGTCGCTGCTGGTTCCGGGAAGGTGATCTATGTCGGATACCGTGACGGATACGGCAACACCGTGATGATCGATCACGGTGACGGAGTTGTCACCCTGTACCCGCACCAGGCGCCAGGCGCGATCAGAGTGAGCATGGGACAGCGGGTGGAACGCGGGGAACGGATCGGCGGCGTAGGAAGTACCGGCAACGCCACTGGCCCACATCTCCATTTCGAGGTTCGGGTTAATGGATCCCCGAGGAACCCGAGCAACTGGCTGTAGGCTGACCTCGCGAGTTCCCAGGGTCAGTACACGCCGGGGATATACCTCTTGGTCCGGGCAAAATACGACTCGTAGGCCTCCCCGTGCTTCCGTAGCATGTACTCCTCCTCGCTCCGTACCTGCACTTCGAGCATGACCACGAAGAGAGCCGCAAACATCAGCACCGCCCACGTCGGCCATATCAGCCAGAATCCCAGCGTGAGGGCGAACAGTCCTGAGTAGGTGGGGTTGCGGATTAACCGGAACGGACCTGAAGTGATGAGCTCTGTTGGGTTGGTCTCGTCGATACCCACCCGCCATGAACCAGCCATGGCTCGCTGGGCCAACCAACACAGCATGAGGCCGGCCACGCCGAGGAGGAAGCCGGCTTCATCGACTCCTGGCCGATCGAGCAGGGGCAGTTGTCGAAGCCCCGCAATGTCCCCAGGCACCAGCGCATGTACCGCGATCACTATACCCACATAGCACTGCAGTACCCGTGACAGGCTGGACACATAGCTCTGTAGCCCGCTGGAAGGACGCTGGGCGAAAATGTCGGGATCGATTCCGGTGGTGAGTCTTTGCTGCCGTCGCTTGAGGGACCAAAGGGCGGCATAGCCGAGGAAGAGAAGCCCGACGTACGCAGTGGACGGTATATCGAGACGAACGTTCATCCCGAATGGCCAGTGTGGCTAAGAACCGCCCCGATAAGGGTCGCGACCGCATCGTCTGCGAGCCGGTAGTAGACAAGCTTGCCTTCGCGCCGATACTTCACCGCACCCACACGGTATAGGTTGCGCAGGTGATACGACACGCCGGAGCTACTTGCCCCCACGAGCGCGCCGACATCGCACACACAGAGTTCCGATCTGCTCAGCGCGACAAGGATCCTGAAGCGTGTGTCATCTGCGAAGATGGACATGGTCTCACCAACGCCATCGAGGCCAGCCAGCACAGGTGCCAAGCGTTGCACGACATCAGCATGTACAACCTCGACATCGCAGTGAGGAACCGGCTCCTTTGAAGTCATCGCAATCCTCCTCCGTAAACCCTGACAACGTGTTCCGGCTATTCATTCATACATTCCCTTGAAGGTTTGTTTGTATCACGGTAGTCTGCATGTGATATCTCGTCAACCTCAACCTATCCTGCGTTCTTGGGAGTTGGACAACATGGCTCACTCGCACGACCTACCTGACGGAAGACTCGGCCCCAAGCTTCTCGCCAGCATCGCGATCAATGTCGTGATCCTGACGGCGCAGCTCATCGGGGGTGTGTTGGCCGGGAGTATCGCCCTAATTGCTGACGCCCTGCACAACTTGACGGACGTCGCGGCTCTTTGCCTGAGCTACGGTGCGTACCGCGTAACCAAGCGGCCAGCAAGCACTCGGTACACTTTTGCATTCCAGCGTGCCGAAGTGCTGGCAGCGGTACTGAATGCTGCAAGCCTCATAGCGGTTTCAGTCTTCGTGTCAGTGGAGGCGTTCAAGAGACTGGCAAGTCCAGAGCCGGTTGCAGGCGGACTGGTTATGGCATTTGCGGCGTTCGGCATGATCGCCAATGCCGCGGCCGCATGGCTGCTCAGGGGACACGGGTCTAACCTGAACATCAGAAGCGCGGTGTTGCATCTGGTGTCGGACTCGGTCGCCTCATTCGGCGTGCTGATCGCGGGAGCCCTTATGTACTGGTTCGGGTGGTTCGTGGTCGATCCAATTGTGTCCTTGATTCTCGCGGCGTGGATGATAAAGGAGTCCGTCGGTCTGCTGCGCACCGCGGCGAACATCCTCATGCAAGGTGTGCCTGAAGGAGTCGAACTGGCGTTGGTGGCGGCTGCGATACGGGAGCATCCCCTCGTCGAGGACGTACACGACCTGCACGTCTGGGCCATCACGGCCAGCAGTATCGTGCTGTCCGCACACGTGGTGCTTGCGTGTGGCCTTGGTGAGATGGAGCGTTTGGAGACGGTGAGGCAACTCAAGTCGATGCTTCACGATAAATTCGGGGTGGAGCACGCAACGATGGAAACCGAAACGACCGGTGTCTGCACCGGCATGAGTTGCGACGAGGAATAAGAGCCATGTGCGATATGGACAACGAGTTTCAGGAAGCGGCCGCAATCGAGCGACGGACGCTTGCGATTCTATTGGCCATAAATGCACTGATGTTCGTCGTGGAAGCCCTGACGGGATGGTTCGCAGATGCTGCTGGCCTGCTGGCGGACTCCCTCGACATGCTTGCCGATGCGTCCGTCTACACCGTCGCCCTGTACGCGGTCGGGAAATCTTCAAGGATACAGTCAAACGCCGCAGTTGCCAGCGGGATCGGACAGATCGCTCTTGGCCTAGGTGTGCTGCTCGAAGTGGCACGGCGGTTCATTGGGGGAAGTGAGCCCTCGAGCGTCTTGATGATGATCATCGGCGCGGTAGCTCTTGTGGCGAATGTCACCTGCCTCGCCCTGATCTCGAAGCACCGCCGCGGCGGAGTGCACATGCGGGCCTCGTGGATATTCTCGGCGAACGACGTTGTGGCAAACATCGGCGTCATCGTCTCAGGGGCGCTGGTCTTGGTGCTGGGTACGCGTATCCCCGACCTTATCATTGGCGGAGTCATCGCTGCCATCGTCGTGCGCGGCGGTATCAGCATCCTCCGCGAGGTTCGTGCTGAACGCGCCAGCGACGTCTGAGGGGCCAACTCCGCGTCGATCCCGAGCGGCGGGGAGGGACAGCGCCTGTCGGATATCGGGCTGGCTTGACGCGACCGCCCGGCATCGTTACCGTAAACCAATCGCCAGACGATAGTTTACGGAGACCGACGATGAGCCGATTCGAGTCCGATCAGCCAAGTGAAGGTGCTGCCAAAGCCGGAAATGCACGCATCCGGCCCGCCGAGCGCACACGTGATCTGGTGACCGCCGCCCTCATGGTTTCACTTCTTGCCGTCTCGGCGTGGATCAGCATTCCTCTCGGCTCAGTGCCTGTCACGCTCCAGGTGTTCGTGGTGGTCCTGACCGCGTTGTTGTTGAGTCCGGGCTGGGCCGCTGCCGCGCTCGGGGTGTACCTGGTCATGGGGGCCGTCGGACTGCCGGTGTTCTCCAATGGACAAGGCGGCCTCGGTGTACTGGTCGGGCCGACCGGCGGCTACCTCATCGGATTCTTCCTCGGCGCGATGCTCGGCGCGGGGCTGCACGGCTTCATGCGCGGTCGAGGCGCTTCGAGCCCGGTGGCTGGTGCATCGGCGGCCGCCGTCTGCATCGTCAGCATCTACCTGTTGGGATGGATGCAGCTCTCAGTCGTGACCAACATGGGACCATCGGCTGCGTTCATGGCCGGCGTCTTGCCGTTCGTCGTCCCCGATGCGATCAAGGCAACGGTCGCCGTTGGGGTCGCCGACGTGATCCGCAGGGCTCGCAGCTAGCGCTCGCAGCTCGACGCACGCCGACTCCTCGACCACTAGTCGATAGGGGGTTCCTCGGCCAGCGTCGGGAGCACCACGGTCATCCGCGCGCCGCCGGTGGGCAGGTTCGCGGCTTCGATCCGCCCGCCGTGCGCCGAGACGATCGCGCGAACGATTGCCAGCCCCAGACCCGCGCCACCGCTGGTTCGCGTGCGGCTCGAGTCCGCGCGGTAGAAGCGATCGAACAGGCGGGGGAGGTCCGCTTCCGGGATACCGGGGCCGTCGTCGAGCACCGAGAGCACGGCCCGATCTCCCTCGGCGGTGAGCTCGACGCGGACGTGGCCGCCAGCCCCCACGATACGACTCGCGTTGTCGACGAGATTGGCGACGACCTGCTGCAGACGGTCGACATCGCCCAGGACCAGCGGGCATCGCCCGTTCACGGTCAGGGTGACTTCACGGTCCTCGAGAAGGGGTTCGAGCATCGCGGCCGCACGGTCCGTTGCGAGACGCAGGTCGACTGGCCGAATCGGCAGCTCACCCGTGGCGCCTTCGATGCGTTGGAGCGTCAGCAGGTCGTTGGCAAGCCGCCCGAGACGCTCGGCTTCCAGTGCGATGGTCGTGAGGAAACGCTGCTGGTCTTCAGGATCCACATCGCCGTCGAGCAGGGTCTCCGCCGCGCCGCGGATCGCCGTGAGCGGAGTGCGCAGCTCGTGGCTGACGTCGCTGACGAACTGCGTCTTACGACGCTCCTCGGCTTTGAGCTCCTCTATCGCCGAGTCCACCTCGGCAGCCATCTGGTTGAACGCCTCCGCGACGATGCGCGTCTCACGGGGTCCTTCGATCTCCGCGCGCACGGCGTGATTGCCGGAGGCGAATGCTGTCGCCGATACGCCGAGACGCTCCATCGGTGCCATGAACGTGCGGGCGATCACGCGGCCGGCGAGCCAGGCGAGCACGGTGATGACGGCCGCTGTGGCGATGAGCATCGTCGTGCCGACATTCGGCACCAGCCAGGTGATGACCGCCACCGCAGACGCGCCGAGCAGTGCGAACGCCGCGAGGGTCAGTGCGATGCGGGTACGAAGCGCGGTGCGCATGAGCGCCTACGCCTTGTGAAAGCGGTAGCCGTACCCGCGGACCGTCTCGACCAGCGATGAGTCCACGCCGGCGGCCTCGAGCTTGTCACGTAGACGCTTGATGTGCGTGTCGACGGTCTTGGTCTCGACGAGGTACTCCCAGCCCCACGCCTCGCGCAGCAACTGGTCGCGAGAGAGGACCTTGCCGCCGTGGCGCATCAGGCAAGCGAGCAGCTCGAACTCGCGAGGGGTCAGGTCGATGAGGCGACCGTCCGCCTCGGCGAGGTGTGTGGACTCATCCAGCGTGATGCCGGCGATCTCGATTCGCTCGCCTGCGACGCTCGGTTCACGAACGCCGGCCGGAGCGCGCCTGAGCAGCGCTTTCACGCGCGCCTGCAGCTCACGTACTCCGAACGGTTTGGCCAGGTAGTCGTCTCCGCCGATCTCGAGTCCGACGACCTTGTCGAGCTCGGTGTCACGGGCCGAGAGGAACAGTACAGGCACGCTGGACTCGGCGCGCAGCCGACGGCACACCTCGTAACCGTCGATTCCAGGAAGCATGACGTCGAGCACCACGAGGTCGAACGCGGTCGCGTGTGCAAGCGCCAGAGCATCGTCGCCGTTCTCAGCGACGGAGACCTCGTAGCCCTCTTTGCGCAGGTTGTAGCTCACGAATTCAGTGATGGAGGCCTCGTCATCGACGACGAGGATACGGGCGGGTGTGTCGGTCACGGTGCTGCCTCCCGGGGTTGGGCGGGGGTCGGTCGGAGCGGCCCGAATGTCGAGCCGCGATGTGGCGCCCTTGCTCCGCAGGCGGCCTCGACCGATGATAGCATCGGAGCCGCGGGTCCTCAGACCGGCGTCACCGTGCCGTCACCCGCCCAACAGCCAGGGAGAGCCAGCCGTGTTGCTCGCCATCGATGTCGGAAACACCCAGACCGTTCTAGGCCTGTTCGCAGGCGACGAGCTGATCGCGCATTGGCGCATCTCCAGCAACGCCGCGCTCACCGCCGACGAACTGCGAGTGAAGGTGCACGCCCTGCTCGGGCTAGACGGTCGTGCGTGGAGCGATGTATCTCACGTGATCCTCGCGTCGGTCGTGCCCAGACTGACCGCGGCGTGGGAAGACGTGGCCGCGGTCGCGTGTGACGGCGCCATTCAGGTGGTCGGTCCCGGGCTCAAGACCGGTATGCCGATCCGTTACGACAACCCACACGAGGTCGGCGCGGACCGCATCGTCAACGGCGTGGCCGCGTTCGAGCGCCTGGGGGGACCGGTCATCGTCGTCGACTTCGGTACCGCCACGACGGTCGACGTGATCGATGCATCGGGCGCCTACCTCGGCGGGGCCATCGCTCCGGGCGTCGAGACTTCTGCCGAGGCGCTCTTCACCAAGGCCGCGCGTCTGTCGAAGGTCGATCTCGAGGCACCGAGCGCCGTCATCGGCACCAACACGCGCATGAGCGTGCAGGCGG
>CAYMAN010000041.1:0-14016 GCA_964388455.1 uncultured Eubacteriales bacterium | reverse complement strand
GCGACCCTCTGCTCCCAAAGCAGATGCGCTACCAAGCTGCGCTACGGCCCGACACCCATGCTGAGCCCGCCTCGACCACTATCGGCCGATGAGGAGCGAGGAACAGTGTAGCGAGGCATGACCTCGCGGGCAAACACATTCTCGGAATCGGGCTTGCCTCAGGCCCGCCTACTCCCCCGCGAGCACTCGGCGCAGCTCACACAGCGCCGCTCCGCGGTGCGAGATTTCGTTCTTCTCGGCGAGTGTCAGCTCGGCCATGGTGCGACCGGGGGTGGCGTCGGGCAGGAACACGGGGTCGTAGCCGAAGCCGCCCTCACCGCGCGGCTCGAACCCGATTCGGCCTTCGCAGGCGCCGTCGACGACCGTCTCCACGCCGAGGTGGTCGATGAGCACGATGGTCGACCGGAACCGCGCCGTGCGCTCGGCCTCGGGCACGTCGGCGAGCGCGATCAGCAGCCGAGAGGTGTTTTCGGCGTCGGTCGCGCAGGGACCCGCGAACCGTGCCGAGTAGACGCCCGGGGCGCCGTCGAGAGCGTCGACCTCAAGTCCGGAGTCGTCGGCGAGCGCTGCGAAACCGAATCGCTCGCGGCAGGCGACGGCCTTGATGCGCGCGTTGGCCTCGAAGGTCTCGCCGGTCTCTTCCGGGCTCGGCCACTCGGCATCCAGCTCGCCCGCGGCCGAGAAGCTCCAGTGCGCGAACGGAAGTGCCGAGCGGATCTCGGCGAGCTTGCCGTGGTTGCTGCTGGCGACGACCACGAGCTCGCCGGCGCCTCCGGTCGGCATCGCCGGGGGGCGGTCGTCGGCGGTCGTCGGATCAGAACCCGTAGGCATCGATGTCTCCTTCGAGGATCTCGCGCTGGATGGCCTGGAGCGCGGTGATGCCGCTCGAGGCGAGGTCGAGCATGCCGTCGAGGCGCGCGCGATCAAACGGCGTCTGCTCGCCGGTTCCCTGCACCTCGATGAAGCGCCCCTTGCCGTCCATGACGACGTTCATGTCCACCTCGGCGATGGAATCCTCGGTGTACTCGAGGTCGAGCAGCAGCTCGCCGTCGACCATGCCAACGCTCGTTGCTGCGATCTGCTCGATGAGCGGGATCGTCGAGATCTTGCCAGCGGCCTGCCACTGGGTGAGCGCGTCGTGAAGCGCGATGTATGCGCCGGTGATCGAGGCTGTGCGCGTACCGCCGTCGGCTTGGAGCACGTCGCAGTCGACGGTCACGCTGACTTCGCCGCCCAGCCCACCGAGGTCGACGACGCTGCGCAGTGAGCGACCGACCAGCCGCTGAATCTCATGCGTGCGGCCCTTGGGGCCACCGGCCATGCTTTCGCGCCGCATACGGGTGTTGGTGGCCGCTGGCAGCATCGCGTACTCGGCGGTGATCCACCCGAGTCCGCTACCGCGGCGCCAGCCCGAGACGCCTTCGGTGATGTTGGCGGCGCACAGGACGCGGGTGTCACCGAGCTCGAAGATGCAGCTGCCCATCGCATGCTTGAGGTAGCGACGGGTGACTCGGACGGGACGCAAAGCGTCAGCGGCACGGCCGCTCGCACGTGGGGACATCGTGGAAACCTACTCTCGTCTGTCGCGCCGTCAGCCGGCCGCGATCTCGAATTCGTCGAACTCAGTGGCGACGGTGACCGGTCCGCCAAACGCCCGAGCTGCCTCCTCGGCCATGAGAGCGCGGTCGTTGGTCGGCCACACGTGCACCAGCGCCAGCTCCCGCGCACCGGCCTCACGCGCGAGCATGCCCGCCTCGCGAGCGGTCATGTGCGGAGAGGAGCCCGCGAACCGTTCCGGGAGCGTCGCCTCGGCGAGCAGCAGGTCGGCTCCCTCCGCTGCCGAGAAGACCCCGTCGCACGGAGCCGTGTCGGCAGTGTAGACCAGTCGCGCTCCGTCGTGCTCGACGATGAGCGCAAACGTCGGGTCCGTGTGCTGGACGAGATGTGGCGTGACTGTGACCTCTCCGATGACGATGGGTTCGCCGTGCACCAGTTCGACCGGCACGAACGCCTCGGCAAACTGGATTGCTCCCCTCTCGGACAGCAACAGCTGCATCCGGGCAAAGAGATCGCCCGCCAGATAGAGCGCGAGCGGCGCGCGCGGCCCGTCGGGTGAGTAGCGAAGCATCGATTGCAGTCCATAGATATCTGCATAGTGGTCGGGGTGGTTGTGCGTCACGAACACTGCGTCCAGGCCGAGCGGATCGGCGATGGTTCCCAGGTTCGAGAGGACGCCGTTGCCGCAGTCGAGCAGGATGCGCGCACCTCCCGCTTCAACGTAATGACCCGCGCAGGCCTGTCCCGGCCCAGCGCAACTTGCTGAGGACCCCAGCACAGTCAGGCGCACGACGCCTCCTCCGACGAAACGGCTTCATCCATAGCGGCCAGCCGAGAATCGGCGAGCGCTTCGAGCTGTGCGAGCGTGACCGTGTCCACTGTACCCGTGTCGGTACCGAACACGCGCGAGCCGAGCCGTTCGAACTCCTCAGCGTCACCGGTCGTCAGGAAACGGTGTCGCGCGACGGATCCAGCAGGCGCCAGGTGGTCTCGGCGTGCCAGAGTCTCAGCGACCTCACGAGCGGTCTCCGCAGCCGATGAGATGAGAGCGACCCGCGGACCGGTGACCGAGGAGATAGCCTCAGACAACAAGGGAAAATGCGTACACCCGAGCACCAGAGTGTCGATGCCGCTCCGCTTGAGGGGATCGAGGTAGTCGCGCGCCATCTCGTGGAACGAAGGTCGGACGAAGACGCTCGCCGAGTCCGCAAGCAGATCCTCGACCGGTCCGCTCCCACGACGCAGCCCTTCTTCGACGATGTCCACAAAGCGCGGGGCCGCCGCCGAGAACACCGTGACGCCAGCGTCAATCGCCCGCACGCTGCGGGAGTACGCTCCTGAGTCGATCGTGCCGACGGTGCCGATCACGCCAACACGGCGGTTGCGCGTAGCCATGACCGCCGCTCGCGCGCCCGGCTCGACGACACCGATGACCGGGACATCGAAGGCTCGCTGCGCCAACGCGAGACCGGCGGCGGTCGCCGTGTTGCACGCGATCACAATGAGCTTCACGGGGTGAGCCGCCAGAAACGACCCTATCTGGAGTACGAATCGGCGGACCTCATCGGACGACCGCGGCCCATACGGACACCGCGCAGTGTCGCCGAGATAGACAAGGGATTCCTCGGGCAGCGCGCAAGCAATCTCGCGAGCGACCGTCAAGCCCCCCAAGCCTGAGTCAAATACGCCGATCGGCATGCGTTCCATGTGAGCAGTATATCGCCCTTCAAGCAGTTGCGGAGCTGAGAACCCGGCCTCAAGCGACCCCACGCTGGGTGCCGCGTCTAGCCGAGATACTCAAGAATCCCCTCGGCCACGTCCTCGATCGGCAGGACCTTTCTTGCGGCGCCAAGCTCGATCGCCGCCCTAGGCATACCGAACACGGTGCACGTCTCCTCGTTTTGAGCGATCGTGGCCGCACCCGTGTCGTGCATGGTCTTCAGTCCGTTGGCGCCATCCGCTCCCATGCCGGTGAGGATGACACCTATGGAACGCATCCCGAAGCTGCGGGCGACCGACTCGAACAGCGTGTCCGCGCTGGGGATGTAGAGCTGGCCGGGACCGCTCGGCTCGAAGCGGATCGTGCCGCCGTCGATCACCATGTTCGATCCCGTGGGAGCGAAGTACACCGTTCCCGGCTTGGGTCGCTCGCCATCGGTGGCCGCTACCACCTTGATCTTGGTGCCACCGTCAAGCCAGCTCACCAGTCCGGGGATGAAGCCGTCGGCTATGTGTTGCGCGACCAGCACCGGCACTGGCAGATCGGCAGGCAGCTTAGCGAGTACGGACAGCAACGCCGAGGGGCCGCCGGTCGACGAACCGATGGCGATTATCCGCCGCTCGGAGCTGGCCGCCACGTCCCCATCGGTGACGGTACGTGCGTGACTCCTGCGCCCGTGGATATGCGTGATCACTCGGACGTTGGCGAGTACCTTCACTTTGCGCAGAAGATCGCGGCCGATACGTTCGAGATCGGCCCATTCCTTGGGCTCCGGCTTCTTGATAACCTCGAGCGCGCCACGCTTCAGCGCGTCAAATGCGCTCCCCATCCCCTCGCCGTGAACCGATGAGGACACCACGAGGATCGGAGTCGGCGTGTAGGCCATGATCTTCTCGGTAGCCGCAAGCCCGTCCATCTTGGGCATGTGGATGTCCATGGTGACGAGGTCGGGGCGCAGGTTCGCGACGAGATCCACCGCCTCCTCGCCGTTCTTGGCCTGACCGACGACTTCGATATCAGGGTCGCTGGCCAGAATCTGGGCGAGCATCTCGCGTGCGACCAGGGAGTCGTCAGCGATGACGACGCGTATGTGCTTCTTGGGCGACATGCCTATGCTCTCTGTCAGCGAATCAAGCGCTCGACGGTGTCGAGGAGCGTGTCTTGATTGAATACGGATTTGGTGATGTAGGCGTCGGCTCCAGCGTTGATGCCCTCGGCCTTCTCCTCGTCGCGCTCGAGCGACGTGACGATGATCACGGGGATAACCGCCAGCGTGGCATCGGCCTTGATGGCTTTAGTGAGCTCGAAGCCGGTCATGTTGGGCATCTGAACGTCGGTCACCACAGCGTCGACGACCAACCCGTCCTTGAGTTTGGCAAAGCCGATGGCACCATCCATTGCAGTCTCGACTTCGTAGCCTGCAGCTTCGAAGATCGAACGCTCCAGCTCGCGCGTGGTGAACGAGTCCTCGCAGATGAGAACCTTGCGCTGGCCGGCCTTCTCGGAGCGCTGGACCAGGCCCACTCGCTGTCCGGACCTCGTGCGCGCATTGGTCATCAGGTCCGGCACGTTGAGGATCGGTACGACCTCGCCAGCACCCAGAATCGTGACGCCGGCTACGTTCGCAATCTTCTTGAGGTGGTTGCCGAGAGGCTTGATGACGATCTGCTGCTCGCCGATGAATGCGTCCACGATGAAGCCCATGCGGTGCCCCGAGTACCCGATGGTCGCGATGGGCACCTTCGATGCGGCGGTGAGAACCGACGGCACCCCGAGGATGTCGGCGAGACGGACCAGTGGAACGGTCCTGCGTTGACGCCTGATGACCTCGCGACCTTCGACCTTGATGATGTCGCTCGGGTCGACGCGTAGCGTTTCTTCGATCGACCCTGTCGGCAACGCGTAGCCCTGACCGCCGACGCGAAGCATGAGCGCGCGGATGATGGCCAGCGTCAGCGGGATGGTCAGCTTGAACGTCGAGCCCTTGCCCACCTCGGAGTCGAGATCGAGCGAGCCCTTCAGCTTCTCGACCACGAACTGTCGTACGACGTCCATGCCCACGCCTCGGCCTGAGATCTCGGTGATGATTGCAGCCGTCGAGAATCCGGCCTCGAAGATCAGGTACTGCGCCTCGCGATCGGACATGGTGCCCGCTTCGCCCTCGGTGATGTAGCCCTTGCGCACGGCGCTCTGACGCACCTTCTCGGGATCGATGCCGGCACCGTCGTCGCTGATCTCGATGACGATGCGGTCGCCCTCTTGGCGCGCCGCCAGGCGAATGGTCCCCTTGGCAGGCTTACCCAGCTTACGACGCGTCTCGGGGTCCTCGATGCCGTGGTCCACCGCGTTGCGCATGATGTGGACCAGCGGATCGTTGATCTCTTCGAGCACCTTCTTGTCGAGCTCGGTGTCGCCGCCCTCGATGACCAGCTCGATATCCTTCTTGAACTGTTTCGCCAGGTCGCGGACGGCCCGAGGGAACGTCTGGAAGATCGTGTTAGCCGGCAGCATCCTCAGACGCATACCCTGTTCCTGCAGATCGGTGACCACAACGGAGGTGCGAGAGACGTCGTCGCCGTACCCCTTGAGGAATGTGCCAAGGTCGCGACGCGAGTCAGAAAGCAGCCCGTCAACGGTGTTGAGGTCATCACCGAGCGCGTCCATCAAGTCCTCGTGCGCCATCGCCGAGAACGCGGACTTTATGCGAGTCCAGGCCTGATTGGCTTCGCTCATCTGCGTCTGGACTGCACGAGCCTCGTGCACGCGCTGCTCGGCCTTGATCTGCGAGATGACGACCTCGCTGATCAGATTGAGCAGCCCATCCACCTGACTGGTGCGAATCCGGATTGTCGCCTGAACCTTGGCCTTCAGCGCGTCGTCGGCCTGCTTCGTGGTCCGACCGGCCTCCGAGGTGCCCTGTTTCGCAGAATCTGGTGAGGCGGCCGTGGACTCCATCTCGTCGTCTGTGTCGGCAGGCTCAAGCTCATCAGTTCGCAGAGCCGGATGGTCGCGTGTCTCCTCGTCGTCGCCCGCGGTTGCAGCTGCTGCCATCGAATTCGGTGCCACAGCCGATGCCTTCTTGGAGGACTTCTTCGCAGCCGGCTTCTTGGCAGTGGCGGACGTCACTGTGCCCCCGCTGGGCGCCTTGGCCCCAGTTGCCACCGCGACAGCGGCGGCCCCGTTGGCATCAGAACCGTCGGCGAGTCCGGCGAGGCGCGCCTTGAGCGCGTCCAAGTCGAGTACATCGTCTTTGTTCACGCCGGCGTTATCGGTCAAATAGACGATCGCGTCGAGCGCCTCGAAGAAGTAGTCGCTCATCTCCGGCGTGTACGCCATCTCGCGATCGCGGACCTTCACCATGATGTCTTCGAGCCAGTGCGCGACGTCGGATATCTCGATCAGCCCGACCATGCGCGAGCTGCCTTTGATCGTATGCGCATCGCGCATCATCTGATCGATCAGCTCGCGGTTGTCAGGATCGCCCTCAAGCGTGATTACGCCCTCATTCAGACGCTGCAGCAGGTCTTGGGCTTCTTCCTGGAACTTGCCTATGAATGCACTTCGGTCGAACTCGACCATCGTTACCGACTCTCTTCTCGCGCCATCGACCTAGTGGCCGTCGACGATCTGGAAGGCGGAACCGACCTGCGAGGACTCGCGTGCCATCCCCGAGAGTGCCTCGGCGGCGGAGGCGACCTGACGTGAGCCGGCCGCCGTCTGCTGCGCTACCGCAGCGACCTCGCGCATCGCCTTGACGACCTGGTCCGTGGCGCTCTTCTGCTGCTGCGTCGCGGCCGATATCTCCTTGGCCGCGACGGTGGTCTGCTCGACGAGGTCAAGGATTCTGTCGAGGCTCTCACCCGTGGTGTGCGCGAGCTCGACGCCAGACTGGACCTGCTTGAGCTCTTGCTCGGTGGAAATCACCAGGTCGTTCGCGGAACTCTGGATCTCGGTCATGATCGAGCCAATCTCGCCTGTCGACTCGACGACGGACTCGGCAAGCTTGCGGATCTCGATAGCGACCACCGAGAAGCCCTTCCCGGCTTCACCGGCGCGTGCGGCCTCGATTGCGGCGTTGAGGGCGAGGATCTTTGTCTGGTCGGCAATCGAGTTGATAATCGCGAGGACCTGACCTATCTGCTGACTGCGCTCACCGAGCGCGAGAATCTTGTTTGCCGAGGCCTGAGTACGTGACTTGATCTGCTCCATGGCCGTGAGGGTGTTGGAGACGGCCTGCTGGCCAGACTCGGCACTTCCGAGCGAAGCCTCCGCCATGGTGACCACCTGGTCGGCGTTCTCGGCGATCTGGCGGTAGGTGCTGGCAAGCTCCTCCATGGTGGCAGTGGTCTCTGAGATAGAGGCGGCCTGCTCGGCGGAACCGGAAGCCTGCTGCTCGGTTGCCGAGAGGATCTCGTTTGAAGACTGTGAGAGTCGGCGGCTGGACTCCTGTGTCTGCCTGATCAGATAGACGATGAGGTCGAGCATCTGGTTGTACGAGGTTGCCAGGGTCCCGATCTCGTCATGAGTCGTCACCTCGACCTTCTGGCCGATCTCTCCCTGGCATGCGAGGCGAACCGATTCGACGACTTCGTGCAACGGCCGCATGAATCTGCGGACCACAAAGAACACGACCAGCACGAATACAAGGAATATCACCGCGGAGCCAAGCGCGATGAACATGAGGTCCGTTGAGAATTCCGCGCCCATCACGAGCTCGTCACCAAAGAAGACGAAGAACAGCGCCGTCTCCACAACACACACCGCCATCACGAGCAACGTGATGATGACGGTAATGCGGTTTGAGAAGCTGCCGCGATACCAGTTGATCAACTTCATGCCGTCCCCTGCCTTCGAATGCCAGCCTGACCTAGTTCTTGCTCGTTGCTCCGATCGGCTCGAGGATACGAGCCACCTTCAGAAGACCAACCATGGCGCCGCCGACGAACACGGAGCCTTCGATGAACTCAGCTTGAGCCCGGTCGATGATGCTGACCGGCGGCTCGATGGAGCCGTTCGGCACATCGGTGATGTCGCCGATCTCGTCGACGACGACTGCAGTCGCAACTTCGTCGTCTGCGATCACGATCGCCGGGGGTTTGACGCCATCTGTCTCCTGGATGGATCCGATGTGCATCATGATGGCGGGATCAGTGACCGAGAGGATCTCTCCTCGGACGTTCACGACGCCGAGGATGAACTCCGGTACGCACGGAATCGAGGTGACCTCGTACTCCTGGAAGATCTCGCGAACCGCGCCCACACCGACGGCGTACCACTCCTCGCCAATTCGGAAGAGCAGCAGCGACAGATGATCCGACGTCTCCTCGTCGACCTCACGCAACGAGAGCGACTCGGCTCGGCGAGCGAGGACCTCCTGGGCGGTCTCAGACAATGCATGTGAGTGATGCGTGGGATCCATCATCACCCTGCCGCCTGAATCGACTCGGCACTGAGCAGGAGATCAACGTCGAGCAAGTAGATGAGTCCGTCCTCCATGCGACACACGCCAATCATCTTCGATGACAGCGCGTGCATGGGCGGGGCCCCCTGCAGACAGCCGTCGGGGAGTTCGAGTACGTCTTGCACCTCATCGACGATGAGCGCCACCGTCTGACCACGGGACCAAGTGATGATCATCGGCGTCTCGAGCGTGTACTCGCGAGGCTCGAGTCGCACCAACCTTCGCAGGTCGATGGCGGGGATCACGTTGCCACGCAGGTTGATCATACCGACAACCGCGCTTCCCCCAGAAGGTACGTCGGAGAAGGCGACAATCTGCTGGATCTCGTTCACGCGGTCGATAGGCAACGCATACCGTTGACCTGCCAGGAAGAATGCGACGGCGCGCTCTACCAGCAGGTACGCACCACCTGACTCAATGCCCTCTTCCGGCTCGGTCTCGCTTTGAGGTGACAGGGATATCTCGGGGCTCTTGGTCATGATGTCCTCACACGCTGAACCGCAGGACGCGGTCGAGTTCCTCGGCACTCACATGACCGTCTTTCACCTTGGCGAGCCCGGAAGCGACCATCGGGCGCATCCCGGCGGAAAGCGCAGCGGCCTGCAACTGCTGCTTGCTGGCCCCGTTGGCGACCTCGGCCCGCACCGGCTCCGTGAATGGCAGCACCTCGAAGATGCCCGTGGCGCCGGCGAACCCGCTTTTGCCGCAGTTCGGGCATCCGGTTCCCTTGCGCGTGGTCATCCCCTTGGCAGCGCCCGGGATCTTGTCACTGAGCGGTGTCTTTTCGTCGCCTGAGCAGTTGTGGCAGTTGGTCCGCACGACGCGCTGTCCAACACCCAGAGTAAGCGCACTGCCGAGCGATACGGGCTCGGCACCCAGGTCGAGCATGCGACGCGTCGCCGAAGCGATGTCGGCTCCCGCGAACGTGGCGATCACGAGCTTGCCCAGGCCGGCGGCCTCGATCGCAAGGTGCACGTCCTCAACCGACTGCATCGAGTCGATCGCCATGACGTCGGTATCCTGCCGAATCCCCGCCGAGAAATACGAGGCGGCTCCCACGGGCGAACCCGGGTTTACCAGCACCTGCGCGACAGCAGGGATCTCGTACTCGATCGAGCGCTCGACGCTGTAGACCGTCTTGCCGACGGCGGCAGCATGGCTGAGCAACGCGTAGTAGGTGCTTGAACGACCGCCGGCCACGGGGGCCGCGATCAGGAGAATGCCACGACCGCGCTCGACCATGGCCTGCAGCGCCCTCGACTCGGCTTCGCTCATGCCGAGCTCAAGGAAATCACGCGGCTGTGGCTTGGCGGCCGAAAGCGAGATCACCAGTCGCTGACCGGCGACCGTCGGAACCGAGGACAGTGTGAGCACGATCTGCTTGCCGCCGATCTCGGCGTGGAGTCTGCCGAGCGCCGGCACATCCGCACCCACGCGGCCGAGCTTGGCGTAGCTCTTGAAGCCGTCAACCAAAGGCCCCTGCATCGAGAGTGGCGCCGAGGAGATCTTCTCGAGGCGACCCTTGATGCGAAAGACGAGGAAGAAGTCGTTCTTGTACGGAAACAGGTGGATGCGGCTGGCGCCGCGCGCGACGGCCTGCTCAAGGATGTCGGCTACGAGTACGGCTACCTTGCGGTCATCTGCAACCGCGAGCACATCGAGGTCGACGCTGGGTCGACCTTCCGGAGCGGCTGCCTCGACCACCTCTTCGACCGTCTGCGCGAGGTTCGCCACCTCGGCGTCGGAGGACGTGGGCTGAACCGCGCCGGCGACCACCACCACAGGCGAATCGTCGGCGACGTCGAAAAAGTCGGCCGCCGATATCTCGATGTCGTCGTCAAGGCCTGGGAATCCCGCGTCGCCCGAGGCCTCGACCGACTGCGTCGGCTCACCGTAGTACTGCACGATGGCATCTCGGACGGCAGGTTCGTCGGCGAGCACGGCCTCGATCTCGACGCGCAGCTCGACAGCGAGCTCATCGAGCATGAACACGTCCTCGGCGCGACCAATCGCCACCGTGAGCATTCCCTCGATCTCGAACATCGGCAGGAATCCGCGCTCGCGTGCCATCGATGCCGTCACCAGTTCGAGCGCCTCGTCGTCAGGCGCGTAGCTGGCCATATCGACTCGCGGGATGCCGAGCTCATCTTCAAGCACTGTCGCCAACTGCACGGCGCTGAGAAGCCCGCGATCGACCAAAGCACGTCCAGCGGCGCCCTCGGATGGCGCGACCGCCCGCGCGCCGACCAATTGATCAGCGGTGACGAGCCCTGTGGTGACGAGTGCGTCAAGAACGCGACCCGCTATCGTCGTCGATTCAGCCATTCGCGCCCCTCGCCTACTAGCCCTGAACCTTGGAGAGTTCCTCGGCGACAGCCGAAAGAAGCCTCTCCGGCTCGATCGGCTTGGTGAGGTACTGATTTGCTCCGGTCCGGATTCCGGTAGCCATCGCCTGCTCCTCGGTCTTGGCCGTGAGCATGATGATCGGAATCGCCTTGTACTTCTGATCGAACTTCAGAAGCCGGCACACACGGTAGCCGTCCAGTTTAGGCAGCATCACGTCGAGGAGGATCAGATCGGGCATCTCGGCGCGGGCGGTTTCCAGTGCCTCGGCACCGTCTGCCGCCGTGATGACCTCATACCCGCCGGACAGGAGAATCGCCTTGATCATCTCCAGAATCGTCGGGCTATCGTCGACCGCGAGGATTCGCGCGTTCGCCATGCAGAAACTCCCCTCGTCAAGGTCACTCGTAGTCATGTATCGCCCTCTGGTGCGGGCGGCTTTAGCGGTGCTTAACGTCCCTTGCCACACTCTAGCAGACTGCGCTCACAAATCTGGACCAGCAGGTCGGGTTTGAAGCCTCCCAGAAAGGCCGTCCAATCACCCTCCGGAGCGCGATACAACGCGCGTATGGTGTTCTGGTATTCGCGGCACGCATCGTCGATATTGCCCTGCTGGCGATGGATGTTCGCCAGGTTCAGGTGGGCCAACACAAAGTCCGAATCGATGTACAGAGTACGTTTGAACTCATTGGACGCGGCCACGGGGTCGCCTTGTCGAAGATAGATGACTCCTAGAATGTAGCGTCCGGCCGCGAGGAGCGGGTTGATCGCCAGTGCTGCAGTCGCATCAGCGACAGCCGCCTCGAAGTCGCCGGAGTCAGCGAACCCGAACGCCCTGGCGAGCAGGGCATCAACGTTGCGGTCATCGAGTTTCAGCGCCTTGTCGGCGAGCAGGCGTGCCGCTCCCGGCTCACCTCGCTCGAGACTCTCGTGCGCCCGGCTTACCAGCGCCGCGACTTCCTCACGCGAATCCAACGGCGTCTCAGTCGGCACGGCCTTGGGTCGCGATGGAACGCGCTTCTCAGATGACTTCAGCCTGCCCCTGATGTCGGCACCGGACTGCTCACGGGAGAGATCGGCGGTCCGGGTGCGTGGCTTGCGAACCGGAGTCACACCCCTGCTCGACACCACGTCGTCGAAGGAGAAGAACCTCCGCGGCACCGGCTTGCGATACAGGAACACCCCGCCCACCTCGACCGGCTCGAATCGGTCAGAGATCGATGTGAGCGTCTCGGAATGGCCGATGAAGAGATAGCCTCCGGGGTTCAGTGACTCGTAGAAGTTGTTGACGACACGCCGCGTGGACTCAAGGCGGAAGTAGATGGTGACGTTGCGGCAGAAGATCACGTCCCAGTTCGCCAGCAGCACGAGCGGATAGGGCTCCTTAATCAGGTTGTGGTACGAGAGATCGACAGTGTCGCGAACGCGCTCCACTGGGCGATGGCCGCCCTTCACCGTCTCGAACCAACGTTGGGCGATGCTCTGAGGTAATCCTGCGAGCGACTTGGCCGGATACACCGCGTGCTTGGCCTTCTCGAGCGCCTGCGTGGACACATCCGTGCCGAGGACCTCGGTTCGATACCCCAGTCCGTCGAGACCCGAGTCGAGCAAAGACATGGCCACCGTGTAGGGCTCTTCGCCCGTTGAGCAGCCCGCCGACCAAACCCTGAACGATCGGCTCACCTTCGACTTCGACTCCAAGATCTCAGGAATCACCTTGTCGCGCAGGGCGTCGAACTGGGCAGGAAAGCGAAAGAACGAAGTCTCGTTGATCGTCACGAGATTCATGAGTTCCTTGAACTCATCCTCGTCGTGTGACAGAAAGCGGAAGTACTCGGCGTAGTCGATGAATCCGAAGCGAGTCGCACGGGTCACAAGCGAGATTCGCAATGAGTCGACCTTGGTTTCTTCGAGGTAGATGCCTGAGTGCTGATGAATCCAATCCCTGAACCGCTCGAACTCCTCAGGGCTTAGATCCTTCTTCAGACTTTCACTCGCGCCGGTCACTGGCTCACTCCGTCAAAGGTTCGCCCGCAGGACCCACCTTGACGATCAACCCGCCGGCATACATGCCGTAGAGAATCCGTGCGGTTTCGAAATCGTTGTATCCGGTGAGCTCGACAAGCTCAGCCACGCTGCGACTGCCGTGCAGATAGCACAGAAGCATCCACTCACGCGGCTTGAGGTGAATCTCCATCGGCTTCTGTCCTGGGCCGGAGGCCATGGCGAAACGAGTGTCCAGCGACGGAATCTTGTCGCGAATCTTCTTCCATGTCTCGAGCCGACGTCCGGCCTCGGCAAGCACCTCATCGACCTGTACAGTCAGTCCCAGATCCACGTCGGCGATATCCTCATCGGGTTCGAACCTGAGCTCGCCCTCTTCCCAGCGCAGGAGATCGAACAGCGCAGTCGCAATCTGTTCGCGGATGAACGATGCGAGCACCTCGGAGTCGAGATATCCCTCGTCCACCAGGATCTGTCCGAGCTTGCGCTTGGCCTTGTCCTTCTTCTGGATCTTCATCAGCCCCTGCGCTTGGCGGAGCTGCTTTTCGGAGATGATGGATGCCCGAACGAGCCGCTTGCCGACGAGCTCACGCGGACCGCCGGCAGATGCGAAGAACACCTCGCCGTCACGGAACCCGACGATACCTTCACCCTCGGCGCCGTCCACGTGCAGCGTGCCGGACTTCGATCCAGACGCAAGCAGACGGAACATGTCGTCGATAGAGAAGTCCTTGAGGTTGCCCTCGAGCGCCACGAGATTCCTCCTGATTGAATGCCACGTCATCAGTTCAACGGTCGACCCGCAAGCCGCGGGGAGATGCGATGCGGCTCCATCGTAACACCCGGAATAGGTGCTGGTAAGAACGGCTCAACTACGCAGAAGAGGCGACCCCTTTCGGGATCGCCTCTTCCAGACAAACAGTATGTCTGT
>CAYMAN010000040.1:0-14873 GCA_964388455.1 uncultured Eubacteriales bacterium | reverse complement strand
CGGGCACCCACCTGCCGAGGCAGGTTCACCGCGTCGGGCTGCTGCAAGGCGGGGCGTCATCGTTGCCGTAGTGAGGGAAGCAACATGCGCAGACTAGTCGTAGCACTCATCATCGCCATGCTCGCGTTCGCTCTGGCCGGATGCGGAGGCGGGGGAGAAGAAGCAGCCGCTCCCGCCGAGACTCCGGTTGCGGCACCAGCTCCTGCTGCGCCCGTCCCTGCCGAGGCTAACGCGGTCACTGGAATATCTGACAACGAGCCAGACATCTTTGCGCCGTTCCCAACCGGTAGCTCCATTGCCACTGCTGTCGCGGAGCGTATCGCCGACAAGCAGCCCACGCTCATATTCTTCTACGATTCCGGGCAGTACACCGCGGCTCAGAACCGCAAGATCATCGACTCCGTACTCGACGACAACCGCGGATTGGTCGATCTGGTCGCCTACGACATCGGCAAGTACACCACGATCGACGCATCGGGCACGATCACGTTCGACCCGGATTTCGACTCCGATTCCAACGCCCAAGTTGCTGTCCAGATGGCTCGTGTGCTTGGTGTCTCCTTCACGCCTTACATCGTGCTGACGGATACGCAGGGCTACATCATCTGGAAGCACCGCGGTCTCGTCGACAAGGTGTTCCTCGAGCGTGAGGTCCAGCGCGCCACGCGCTGAGCCGCGAATGGTGCGCTCGCTCTTCGATGACAGTGCCGACGCGGCCCGCGCCGAGGCTGCGCCGCTCGCTGCTCGCATGCGGCCTCGATCCCTCGCGGAGTTCGTTGGCCAGACCGCCGCTGTGGGTCCTGGCACATGGCTCCGAGGTGCTATCGACGAGGACACGCTCTCGTCGGTAATCCTCTTCGGACCAGCGGGGACCGGCAAGACATCGCTTGCAAGGATCATCGCTGCCGCCACCAAGGGGCACTTTGTCGAGGTGTCGGCCGTCACCGGAGGCGTGGCAGAGCTGCGCAAAGCGATCGAGGCCGCCTCAGATCGCCTCGGGTTCTCAGGTGAGCGCACGATTCTGTTCATAGACGAGATCCATCGCTTCAGCAAGTCCCAACAAGACGCACTGCTTCACGCGGTCGAGGATCGTGTGGTGATCCTGGTGGGAGCGACCACCGAGAACCCCTTCTTTGAGGTCAACGCACCGCTCATCAGTCGATCTCGCGTGATCGAGTTGCAGTCACTCTCAGAAGATGACGTGCGGGGGATCGTATCGTCTGCGATCACGGACGAGCGGGGTCTCGGAGGCGTCGTCACCGTGACGCCCGAGGCGCTCGATGCGATCGTCACCTCTTCTGGTGGCGATGCTCGCGTCGCGTTGATGACGCTGGAGCTGTCACTCGCGTGTGCTCAACTCTCAGATGACGGCGAGAAGACCATCACCGCCGCCTCGGTTGCGGAGGCGTCCCCCACGCGGATTCTGCCCTATGACAAACATGGCGACATGCACTACGACGTGATCAGCGCATTCATCAAGTCAATGCGTGGGAGTGATCCGGATGCGGCCGTCTATTGGCTCGCGCGGATGATCCACGGCGGTGAGGACCCAAAGTTCATCGCACGACGGATGCTTATCCTGGCGTCTGAGGACATCGGCAACGCGGATCCGCAGGCACTGTTGATTGCGCACGCGGCATTCAAAGCAGCCGAATCTATCGGCTGGCCTGAGTGTCGCATCAACTTGGCGCAGGCTGCGGTGTACCTGGCGCTCGCGCCCAAGAGCAATGCGTCGTACATGGCGATCGATGCTGCGCTGGCCGAGGTGCGAAACGGCCGAGCTCGCTCGGTGCCCAATCACCTGCGTGACCGTCATCGGCCCGGAAGTGACGCCTACGGCGCCTATCTGTACCCGCACAGTTACGAGGGGGCGTGGGTCGCGCAGCGATACCTGCCTGAAGGGCTCGAGCGTGGAGCCTTCTACAGAGCGACCGAGAGGGGATGGGAGACGCGTCGGACGTGTGTGCTGGACGAGCGTCTCGCCGGCACGATATCGAGCGAGTCCGACACGTGCGACGATTCATCTGATTGCTGAAACGAGCTGCGAAACCACGGTGTCGAGCGCCTCGGTTCGTCAGTGACCTCTGCTACACTGAGTGGACTGGAATCGCATCGCATCTGGGGGTCGCGTGGAAGCCACATCGGTGTTGCTCATCGTGCTTCTCGTGGTCGCGATTGCGACATGCGGGTTCGTGATATGGGCCGTCATCGAGCTGGTCTCGGCAGTGCGATCGACGCGTAAGCTCGCCGACGACCTTGACGCGTCGCTGATGCCACTTCTCCAGAAGACGGACGTCACCGTCGATGCGATCAACATGGAGTTGTTGCGCATTGATGAGATCGTGACGCGTGTGGAAGAGGTGACCGACAGGGTCAACTCCACGTCGCGCACTGTGCAGGGTGTGGCAAACGCCCCCGCTGAGATTGTGAACGAGATCGCGGACAGAGTGCGCAATGCGTTCAAGTCGCGCAAGCATGTATCGCGTCATCCCGAGCACCAACCCGATTCCGCAACAACCGCGGAAACCGTTGAGGCAGAGCCGGCACAGACCGGTCCCCAGCCTCAGAGCACATACACAACCGTCTAGTTCTGATGCACCGGAGGACCCATGCACAACGAAACAGTCACGCTCATCGTTCCCGCACGCAGCGAGTATGCGAAAACCGTTCGCATGACCGCTGCGACGCTCGTAAGTCGTATGGACATGAACTATGACGAGGTGGAGGACGTCCGGATGGCCGCCGATGAGGCGTTCGTATACGCGGTCGAGACGCTTGAACCGGGTGCCGACGTTCGCTTCGAGTTCCAGGTCATCGGCGATGTTCTGACCATTGATGTGAGCCTGGGCACTGGAGCGCGCAGCACGAGCGAGGAAGCCGAGCGCTCGGCCACGTATGCGACATTCATTCTCGAGTCGGTGTGTGACAGCTATCAGCTGGTAAGCGACGATTCAGGTGCGCACCTTCGGCTCACGAAGCAGGCAGGGACCGTCCATGCCAGCTAGGGGCAGCGCTCCCAAGCAGTCACGTCGGCTGTCATGGGACAAGGTCTACACGAAGAAGCTGTTCAGGCAGTATCGCCTGGAGGGCGACGAGGACGCTCGTGATGAGCTGATCACGATGTACCTCAATCTGGTCAAGTACCTCGCAAGCCGCTTTCGCAACCGCGGTGAACCCATCGACGACCTGATTCAGGTGGGCACCATCGGTCTCATAAAGGCTATCGATCGCTTCGACATCGAGCGGCAGGTCGAGTTCACGACCTACGCGACGCCCACCATCACCGGAGAGCTGAAGCGCTACTTCCGTGACAAAGGATGGGCCATAAAGGTTCCGCGACGCCTGCAGGAGCTTTCCTTCAAAGTCAGCCAGGCCGTGGACGCGCTCACGCAGAAGAACCAGCGATCACCTACCATCGCAGAGATCGCCGAGCACCTGGATGTGACGTCCGAAGAGGTTCTCGAGGCGATGGAGACCAGCGAGGCGTACAACTTCGTCTCGCTCGAGACCGATCGTGGCGGGGACGGATCCGATTCGTTCTCGATTCTCGAATACGTGGGCAAAGACGATGTGCTGATGGCGATGGTGGATGACCGAACGACGCTCTCGGCTGCCTTCCAGCACCTCACCCCGCAAGAGCAGCGCGTGCTGTATCTGCGTTTCTTTGTTGGCCTCACACAGACGGAGATCGCCCAGAAACTGGACATCTCGCAGATGCAGGTGTCCCGTTTGCTCAGGCGTACGTTGCGCGTGCTTCGCGAGAACATCGTCCGGGAATAGGTAGGCGATGCTGCTATGACGACACCTCAGGCGCAGTACATTCGCTGGCGAACCACCGCTGTCATCACGTGGTCGATTATCGGCATCCTGGTGCTTCTCGGAGCGGCGTTGATGGCGTTTGGCCGCATATCATCGGCGTTTATACCGTTTGTCATCGCGTTCGTGTTCGTGTTCTTGCTCAGCTCGCCCGTCAGGTGGCTGGAAGCGCGTGGCGTCAAGCGCGGGCTCGCGACCACTATGTCCCTCGTCAGCGGCATGGTAGTGATCGGTTTGCTGATCACGGTTCTGGTACCTCTGATCGCAGACCAGGCAGCGTCGTTTGCGGCCAGCGTTCAGGATTACGTGAAGTCCCTCGACGGCTTCACCGAGACCCTTCTGGAGCGGTACACGGCGATGCAGCTCCCCGATTGGCTGGCGAGCTTCGTCGCCTCCGGACCCACGCAGCTCTCCCAGATGGCGGTCAAGGTCGGCAACAGCATCGCAAGTTCTCTGGTCGCCGCTGGTGGCGGACTTGCCAACGGCGTGTTCGACGTTCTGCTCGCGCTGATCATCGCGTTTTGGACATTGCGCGACTTGCCCAAAATCCGTGAGGAGATCGGACTGCTGGCAGGACCCCGTTATACGTCTGATGTCGAGCACCTTATGAGTACGGTTACGCGGGTCGGCGGGGGATACCTCAAGGGCCAGACGATCGCATCGGTATGTACAGGCGCCATCGCGATGGTGGGGCTCGTCTTCATCGTCCCTGATTACGCGGTTCTTCTCGGTATCGTCACACTGGTCTTCAACTTCGTGCCGTATATCGGGCCGTTCGTGGCAGGCGCTTTGGCGGCTTTTGTCACGCTTGTCACCGTCGGACCGTTGCCGGCGCTCATCGCCATCGCCATCATCGTGGCCGCGCAGAACGTCACCGACACCCTGATCACCCCCCGGATAATGTCCGAGCAGGTCGACCTGCATCCGACCCTCGTGATATTCTCGCTGCTCGTGGGAGGCACGCTCTTCGGGATTTCAGGCATGATCTTCGCCATTCCCGTGGCGGCGATCCTGAAAGGGCTGTTCGTCTACTACTACGAGCGGCACTCCGATCGCCAGATCACCACAGAAGACGGCGCCCTGTTCAGGACCCCCACGTGCGATCCCGATGATGAGTCGGACACCGCCTGTGAGCCGTCCAAGGACGATTCGCCCACGGAATAGTCACGACGCGCGGTAGAAGGAGCACCTGAACGTGAAGTCAGCAGAGATCCGAGAGAGTTTCCTGTCGTTCTTTGAGAGCAAGGGTTGTCGTCGCCAGCCGTCGTCGTCTCTGATTCCGGACGATCCTTCGCTGCTGCTTACAAGCGCCGGCATGGTGCAGTTCAAACCTGTGTTTCTCGGCGTGAAGAATCTCGGGTTCACGCGTGCGACCACCGTGCAGAAGTGCGTGCGCACCACCGACATCGACATCATCGGCACCACCGGACGTCACCACAGCTTCTTCGAGATGCTCGGCAACTTCAGCTTCGGTGACTACTTCAAGTCCGAGGCGGCCGCGTGGGCATGGGAATACTCGACCGAGGTGCTCGGGCTCGACTCTGAGCGCATCTGGATCACGATCTATGAGGACGATGACGAGGCCGAGGTCATCTGGCGCGATGAGGTCGGCATACGCCCCGAGCGCATCGTGCGCATGGGGGCCAAGGACAACTTCTGGTCGGCAGGTCCCACCGGTCCGTGCGGTCCCTGTTCCGAGCTCTACTACGATCAGGGTCCCGAAGTCGGCTGCGACAGTCCCAACTGCGGCGTCGGCTGCGACTGCGACCGGTTCCTGGAGTACTGGAACCTCGTCTTCATGCAGTACGACCGGGCCGAGGATGGCACGCTGACCCCACTACCGCGCCAGAACATCGACACCGGCATGGGTCTTGAGCGTATCGCGGGCATCCTGCAGGGCGTCACGTCGAACTACGAGACCGACATCCTGCGCTCCCTCATGTCGCTCGCCGAGGAGATCACCGGCGCGACCTATGGCACCAACGAGAAGATCGACACCTCGATGCGCATCATCGCGGATCACGCACGTGCGGTGACCTTCCTGATCGCCGACGGCATCATCCCCAGCAACGAGGGCCGTGGCTACGTGCTTCGCCGTCTGCTACGTCGCGCGGTGCGGCACGGTCGCATCCTCGGCGTGGAAGACGTGTTCCTCACGCGGCTCATCGAGTTGGTCGTCGAACTCATGGGAGAGGCATACCCCGAGATCGTCGAGCATCGTGAGCTGATCACCCAGATCGTAACGAGCGAGGAGGAGCGCTTCGGTGCCACGTTGCGCCAGGGCATGAGCTTCCTCGAGACCGAGCTCTCAGCGCTTGCCGCGGCCGGCAACGGTCCGCTCGATGGCGGTGTTGCCTTCACGCTGCACGACACCTACGGCTTCCCGTTCGAGCTGACCGCAGAGATCGCCGCCGAGAAGGGCATCGACGTCGACGTGGATGCGTTTTCGCGTGAGATGGAGGCCCAGCGTGATCGCGCTCGTGCGGCCGTGAAGGATGAGTCCTGGAACACCTTCGGCGGTGCGTTCTCGGAACTCATCAAGGAGTGCGGAACGACGGAGTTTATCGGCTACGAGCATGACTCGGCCTCCAGCAGCATCGTCGCCATACTCGTCGACGGCCAGCGCACGCTTCGTGCCGATGAGGGTCAGCGCGCAGAGATCGTACTTGCGAAGACTCCGTTTTACGGCGAGCAGGGTGGCCAGGTCGGCGATCAGGGTGTGATCAGCGGGCCGGACGGAGCGTCCTTCGAGGTCGAAGACACACGGATTCCCGAGCCGGGTCTCTACGTTCATGTAGGCGTGGTGCGCGCAGGAGGCTTCTCGGAGGGCGAACCTGTCGATGCGATGATCGATGTCATGCGACGCGAGCGGATCCGTCGCAATCATACTGCGACCCATCTGCTGCACTGGGCGCTGCGTCTCGTTCTCGGGGATCACGCCAAGCAGGCAGGATCGCTGGTGCGGCCGGATCGTCTCCGCTTCGACTTCACGCACTTCGAGGCGATGAGCACGGAGCAGCTCGACAAGGTCGAACGCCTGGTCAACGCCAAGGTCTTCGAGAACCATCCGGTTCGAGCGTATGAGACCTCGATCGTCTCGGCCAAGGAGTCGGGCGTCACCGCGCTCTTTGGCGAGAAGTACGGCGACTTTGTGCGCGTGCTCGAAGTGGGCAACTTCAGTAAGGAGTTGTGCGGCGGCACTCACATCGGCGCCACGAGCGAGATCGGACTAGTGAAGATCCTCTCGCAGTCCTCTGTTGGCGCCAATCTACGCCGAATCGAGGCCGTGACGAGCTTCGATGCCTACGAGTTCATCCGTTCCGAGGAAATCGAGCTTGCTCAGGCTGCTGCGGCATTGAAGGTCCCGACCAGAGACGTCGCGGAGCGTGCCGCTACCCTCGTCAAGCGCGTCAAGGAGTTCGAAGGCGACGCCGCACGTTTCAAAGATGCCGTTTCCAGTGATGCCATAAACGAGACCTTGGATGCGATCCTTGCGGGGCTGAGCGACGCCGGGTCCTACAAGGTGGCAGTCACTTCGATCGTCGATGCTCGACCGGGGGGAATGCGAACCCTGTGGGACGTGGTGCGCGACAGGGGAGCCGACGCGGTCGTCTTCATCTCGGCCGACGCGGACACCGGCAAGCCCATCTTCCTTGCGGCGGGAAGCAACGCCGCGGTTGCAGGTGGGTTCGATGCCGGGGCTGTGATTCGTGCGGTGGCGCCGCTCCTTGCGGGTCGTGGAGGCGGCAAACCGTCGATGGCGCAGGGTGGCGGCGAGGACGCATCGGGTATCGAGCGCGCGTTGCAGGTCGCTCGCGAGACCCTCGGCGTCGGCTAGCGGGCCAGAGTCGTGCGTGTGCTCGCACTCGATATCGGCGAGAAGCGTATCGGCGTGGCGATCTCCGATCCGAGCGGATCCGTGGCCACGCCCCTGAAGGTGCTCGCGACCCAGGCGGTGCTGTGTGATTCGCGGCTCCTCGTCAACTTGGCCGCGGACTACGAGATCGAGCTTGTGGTGGTCGGTCTCCCCGTGTCGATGGACGGCACAGAGGGTAAGCAGGCGACTGAAGTGCGCAGAGTCGCCGCACGGCTCGCTAAGACGCTACCCGTTCCATTCGAGTTCTTCGACGAGCGCCTCTCTTCCGCCGCCGCGAAGCGCGCGATGACCGAAGCGGGCGTCTCGGACAAGGCGAAGCGGGGGAGTGTCGACATGGTCGCCGCGTCTCTGTTTCTTCAAAGCTACCTGGACTCACGTCGTTCTCGCGAGCGGGCCGAGTGATGGCAGCCAAGAAGGGTGTGACTCAGCCAAATCGTCGGCGTGCAGCGATCGCGGTGCTCGGCGCGTCGGCCGTTGGAATCGCTTGCGTGGTCGTGCTCGTCCTTGTGGTGGCCGTCTGGGCGATGTTCTTTGCTGGTGCGGGCAACGTTAAGGCCGGCAGCCCGGTACAGATCGAGGTACCCGCAGGAGCCAGCACTGCCGAGATTGCGAGCGCGCTCGTCGAGACAGGCGTGATCGCCAATTCGAACTCCTTTCGTGTGAGAGCTCGCTTGGGCCGTGCTGACGGTAAGCTCAGAGTCGGAGTCTACGACCTGACCACGGGGATGTCCGACCGCGACGTGCTCGAGGCACTCATGGCGGGGCCCCGCGTGAAGTACATCTCGGTCACGATTCCCGAGGGGTACGTTGCGGAGCAGATCGCGGTGCGCCTCGAGAAGCAAGCCGGAATCTCGCAAAGCGAGTTTCTCGGTCTCGCGCGCACCGGAGCCAATGAGTTTGTGGGCGAGCATCCGTATCTCTCCGAGGCATACCGTGGTTCGCTCGAGGGGTACTTGTTCCCCAAGACGTATCGCATCCGGGCCGGCTCAAGCGCCCGTGAGGTTATCGAGATGATGCTTCGCCAGTTCGAGGTCGAAATGCGGGCGGTCGATACCGAGGGTGCGGCCCAAAAGGGACTGTCTCAGCATGAACTGGTGGTTCTCGCCTCAATGGTCGAGCGGGAGAGCAAGTTGGAGAAGGAACGGCCGCTCGTTTCCTCGGTGATATACAACAGACTGGCGAGGAACATGCTGCTTGAGATCGACGCGACCATCGAGTACGTCTTGCCGGGTAACCGATTCAGGCTCACCTACCGCGACTTGCGTATTGACAGCCCGTACAATACTTATCAGCGCAAAGGCCTCCCACCGGGGGCGATCTCGAATCCGGGTGTTGCGTCACTTCAGGCAGCAGCATCGCCTGCGGACACCAACTATCTGTACTACGTGTTGACGGGCAAGGATGGTTCGCACTCGTTCACGGACAACAAGACGGATTTTCTCAAGGCGAAACTAAAGTCGAAAGAGGTGTTCGGTCGATGACGGAACCCAATGGTGTTGTCGCAACGACAGATCAGTTCCCGGCAATCCTCGTCGAACACGCGCGAAAGGATTACGGCAAGGCGGCGGGAGCGCGCCGAGAGGCGGTTTCCGATGTCTCGCTGCAGGTGTCTCGTGGGGCGGTTCATGGATTGCTCGGTCCTAACGGAGCCGGCAAGACCACAACGCTGAAGATGCTGCTGGGACTGGTGCGACCCACTGGCGGACGCTTCGAGCTGCTCGGCGTCTCAGCATCTGCTCGCGGCGCACGCTCGCGAGTTGGCTTCTTGCCGGAGCAGCCGTACTTCCCCGGACAACTGACCGCCGCCGAGGCCATGGCTCTCTACGGACGTTTGACCGGGCTGAATCGTGCTGACATCGTCACGCAGACCAACGAGCTCCTCGATCGTGTCGGCCTGGACGGCAGGCAGCAGACGATGCTCTCCAGGTTCTCCCGGGGCATGCTGCAGCGGTTGGGCGTCGCACAGGCACTTCTGGGCTCCCCCGAGTTGCTCGTGCTCGATGAGCCCGCATCGGGTCTCGACCCGGTGGGGCAACGCGACATTCGTCGGTTGATACTCGAGCTCAAGGCAGACGGTCGCACGATACTGCTCTCCTCGCATCAGCTCTCGGAGGTTGAGGCCGTCTGCGACGAGGTCACGATTCTCAATCGTGGAACCGTTGTGGCGCGCGGGCACATCGACGAGCTGCTCGCCGTCGCTGGCCGAGTGGCCGTCAGGACACGCGGAGAGGGACGTGTCCCCGCCGACGTCGAAGCTGTGGCCGCCGAGTTCGTGGAGACCCACGGCACGCAGGCATTCACCATCCCAGAGGCGTCTGTGCGCACTGTGGTCGATGCACTCGATGACGCCGGATGGACCATCTTGGAGATCGCGCCTGAACGGGCGACGCTCGAAGATTACTTCGCACGATTGGTGGATCGTGCTGCAACCGAAGTCGGAGCATCTACGACCCAGATGGAGGACGCCACATGCTGACAAGAGTGCTCGCGATCGCCAACGCGGTCATCGCTGACGCCGCTCGTCGCAAGGTCGTCTGGGTCGTCGTCGTATTCACCGCCATCCTGGCCATCGCCATCCCGGCGCTTCCCAGCTACGGCGAGGGGGTCGCCTCGGCTGTCTTTCGTGAGGTGTCCATCGCGCTGATGTACAGTGCGGCGCTAGTGGTCGCGCTGGCGCTGGCCGTGAACAGGATCCCCGTTGAGATCGAGCGGCGCACCGTATTCAACGTGATCACGCGTGACGTTCGGCGTTGGCACTACGTCGTGGGCACGTGGCTTGGTATGTTCGTCGTGCTCGGATTAGTGATCGCCGCGTTCTCGGCGGTGACCATCGGTATCGGCGCGTTCACGTATTCAGAGCTGATGTGGCGTTTGTTTCAGGCGGCGTTCGCGCTCTGGCTTGAGATGGGCGTGATTCTCGCGGTCGCTGTCATGCTGTCCTGCGCGTACGGACCCGTTACCTCCGCTGTGGCGGCACTGGTGTTCGCGTTTGTAGGCCACTCGGTCCCCAGCCTGATGAACCTTCCCGAGGGCGTCCGCGTACCGTGGTACATTCCGGGCCTCGACGTCTTCAACGTGATCATGCCGGTCGCTCATGGCTCGGGCTACGCGCTCGCATATGCAGCATCGATGCTCATCGTGTTCACTGCCTGGGTTGGGCTGCTGCTTATGGCCGGTTCCGCGATCCTCTCGCGACGGGACATGTGATGCCGAGGACGACGCATGACACAAGGTGGATGCTAGTGGCGCTGGCGCTGGTGTTCTCCCTGTTTGCAGGGCAGTTGCTCGCCGCTTCCTGCGCGCCTGCTGGTGGTGTCTCCTCGACCGGACGGAGCATGGGTCAGGCCGGATTCGCGTACCTCAGCGGCCTTCGCACATTTGCGGCGGCGGTGTTGTGGTCTCGTCTTGAACCGCTTTATCACGAGTACTATGACGGCAGGACTACGGAACAGCTGAAGGAGTTCCTCCCGACCATGAGGTTGGTGCAGACTCTGGATCCGCAGTTCGAGCAGGTGTACTACAACGCTGCATGGATACTCTATCGCCGTGATCGCCAGACCGAGGCTCTGTCGATAGCGAGGGACGGCATCGCCAACAACCCGAACTCAGGACTTCTCCATGCCAACTACGTGCAGATCCTGCTCGCGATGGATAAGGTGAAGAACCTTGATGAGGCACGCAGGAGCGCGGCGATCGGCCTGGGTCCCAACGCCACGTGGACAAGCGGCGATGACAAGTACGAGGGCTATGCGATATTCAGGACCGTGTACCAGCTTCAGGGCGATCAGGCGACAGTGGACAGCATCAATCAGGCGCTTGCGGTGCTCAAGACGCAGGTCAAGTAGATCCGGTTTTCGCGACGATATATTCGTGTGAGATGAGCTTCGGAGGCAGTCGAATTGTTTCAGCCCGACCTGTACGTTCGTGACGTGTTCACGCTCGACCTGACGCTACTGGCCGAGCTGGGGGTGGACACGCTCCTCGTCGACCTTGACAACACCCTGTTGCCCCGTGACTCGGGCGCTGTGTCCGATGAGGCTAAGGAGTGGGCGCATCGCGCGAAGGAGGCCGGGTTCAAAGTATGCCTGGTTTCGAACAACTGGCACGAGCGGGTCGAGGGTGTTGCCCGGGAGCTTGGGCTGGAACTGGTCGCCAAGGCGGTCAAGCCGCTCCCGTTCGCGTTCTTGATAGCTCTCCGTAAGCTGGGTTCACGGCGGGGCACCGCGGCCACGATCGGGGACCAGCTCTTCACCGACGTCCTTGGTGGAATGCTTCTCGGCATGAAGACGGTGATGGTGCTGCCGCTCTCCTCGAGCGACCTGCCGCACACACTCGTCTTGCGACGACTGGAGCGGATTGCTCTGGCAGGTAGACAGCCGCTGCCGTAAACTGCCAGAACGCGCGAATGCCTGAAGGGACACGGTGCGCATGCAGCGAATCAGCGGCTCCACGAAGCTCGCTGGGGTCATCGGATGGCCGGTTGAACACTCGCTCTCGCCAGCGATGCATAACGCCGCCTACGAATCGCTCGGGCTGAACTGGGCGTACGTGCCGCTTGCCGTTGCAGACGAGGTCGGCCTGCGACGAGTCATCGCCGCAATACGGACGTTGCCTTTTGTGGGATTCAACGTGACGATGCCGTACAAGTCCGCTGTCGTCGAGCTGTGCGACGAGGTCGCGATGGCTGCCAGCATGGCCGGTGCGGTCAACACCGTTCACTGTGTGGACGGCCGGCTCATCGGCTACAACACTGATGGGCGGGGCCTGCTGGAGTCGCTCGCTACCGACGCGTCGTTCGATCCGGCTGACAAGAACGTCGTGCTGCTCGGCGCGGGTGGAGCTGCCGGAGCGGCACTTGTCGCGTTCATTCTGAGCCGGGCTGCGTCGGTGACCGTGGTGAACCGTGACATCACGCGCACGGAGGAGCTCATCTCGCGCGTGGAGCCCCACCTGAAGTCGACTCGCGCTTTCGCAGTCGACCAGGACGGCGCCGAGGAGTACGTCTCCTCGGCAGACCTGATCGTAAATGCCACACCGCTTGGGATGAAGCAGGGTGATCCGAGTCCCATCCCTGTCGAGTGGCTCAGTTCGCAGCAGGTCGTGCTCGACATGGTATACGGCCGACCGGCCCCCACCGAGCTCGTCTCAGGCGCACTGCGTGCGGGGGCGCGAGCCATCGACGGTCTGGGCATGCTGATCAATCAGGGTGCCACTGCGATCGACATCTGGAACGACAACACGCAGGTGCGGGCCCCGAGGGACATAATGCGCACCGCGGCTCAGGCGGAGATTGCCACTAGTGCCGCCGGGAATCCGGCCTCCACGTGATGGCCTCAAGCGTGCGCCTCGGACGACTGCTCGTCCGAGCTGAAGTGATCACAGAGGAGCAGCTGGCCGAGGCGACGGCGCAGGCGGAGGGCCGGGCGCTGCCTCACGTGCTCACAGAGCTTGGTTTCGCTACCGAGTCACGCGTCGCGCAGACGATCGCAGAGTCAATGGGTCTGGCGTTCGTGGACATCGGGTCCTACGACATCGATCCGTCCGCTTCGATTCTTCTGTCCGCTGATCTCATGAAGAAGTACCTCGTCTTGCCGGTCAAGGTCCAAGACGACGAGCTTGTCGTCGCCATGGCGGACCCCGCCAACATCTTCGCCATCGACGACCTTCGCATCGTGACCGGCAAGGAAATCCGACCGGTTGTAGCCGTCGAGAGCGAACTGACGCAGGCAATCGACCGCTTTTCGGCGCAACAGGCCAATGTCGGAGACATGGTCGGCGATCTTGAACAGGCCATCGCGGGCGGCTCGGATTCCGACTCCGATGAGGTAGAGGGCGAAGAATCCGCGGTCGCCCGATTCATGAATCAAGTGATCACAGACGCTATTCACCAGGGCGCCGGTGACATCTACATCGAGCCGAGCGAGACCGAGGTACGGGTAAGGTTCCGGATCGATGGAGTGTGTCAGGAGATCAGCCGGCTTCCCAAGAAGATGCATCGTCAACTGGTCAGCAGGCTCAAGATCAACAGCGGCATGGACATCGCCGAGCGACGGGTGCCGCAAGACGGTCGTTTTGGAGTCGTGCTGGATGGCAAGGCGGTTGACTTCCGCGTAGCCGTGCTGCCCTTGGTCGAAGGTGAACTCGCAGTCATGCGACTACTTCGCCGTGACTCCATCATGATGTCGCTCAAAGACCTTGGGTTCCTTGAATACAACATGCAGCGGCTACTCGACGCGCTCAAGCTGCCCTACGGCGCCATTCTGGTCACCGGCCCGACGGGTTCCGGAAAGTCGACCACGTTGTATGCGGCGATCAATGAGACCAACGATCCAAAATCCAACCTGATCACCGTTGAGGACCCCGTAGAGTATCGCCTCGCCGGCCTGTCTCAAGTGCAGGTGCACGAGAAGGCGGGTATGACGTTTGCGGCGGCTCTCCGTTCGATTCTTCGTCAGGATCCCGACAAGGTCATGATCGGTGAGATACGAGACAAGGAGACGGGCACGATCGCGATCGAGGCCGCGCTGACCGGACACCTCGTGCTCTCCACCTTGCACACCAACGATGCGCCGTCTGCTATCACTCGTCTCACCGAGATGGGAATCGAGCCGTTTCTGTCGGCTTCAGCCGTCACGCTCGTGCTAGCACAGCGCCTCTGCCGGCGACTTTGCCCGGACTGCAAGGAAGCGTACGTTCCAGAGGCCGCCGCGCTCGACCGTGTCGGATTCCCTTACGAGCCAGGGAAGATTCCCACCCTGTACAAGGCACGTGGATGCAAGAAGTGCGGCGGCATCGGGTACCGCGGTCGAATGGGCGTCCACGAAGTCATGACCATGTCTGAATCTCTGGAAAGACTCACGGTCGAGAATGCGAGCGCCGACGAGCTCATGCGCATGGCGGTTGCAGAGGGTATGCTGACCCTGCGCGACGATGGGTTCTCCAAAGTCAAACTAGGCGCTACCTCGATCGAGGAGATTCTCCGCGTAGTCGTCTAGCAGGCAGATGTAGTCAGCGCGTTCTCGCAGGTCGGTTGTATCGCCCATTCACTCGTGAGAGTATGGACTACCATGTCCTAGTGGGCTTGTGAACGCATGTTGCACTGGGGATGACGTCTTGTACCGGGGTTTCTCGGAGGTGCTCCAGCAATGGCTGAAAACGCATTCGGCGACTTCTTCATCAG
>CAYMAN010000039.1:0-14934 GCA_964388455.1 uncultured Eubacteriales bacterium | reverse complement strand
TCGACACCATGAACCCGCTCGCGATGGAGGCTGGCCTCAAGGTCTGCAAGCTGCAGCCGGTCATCAACTCCACCTCCGCCGAGCGTGCGCGCCTCGAGACGTTCCTCCCGCTCGCCAAGACCTACGAGGCCGAGATCATCGGCCTGTGCATGACCGAGAAGGGCGTCTCGCGTGACGCGAACGAGCGCGTCGAAGCCGCAATGGCGATCATGGCCGCGATGATGGAGTTCGACGTGCCGCTCGACCGCCTCTACCTCGACCCGCTTCTGCTCCCCGTCGGCGTGGCTCAGCAGCAGGCCGTGGAAGCCGCCGAGGCGATCGCGATGTTCGGGCATCTCAACGAACCGCCGCTCAAGACCACCGTCGGCCTCTCAAACATCTACAATGGGTGTCCTGAGCATGTGAAATCGCCGATGGCCGCCGCTCTGCTCGCAATTCTCATCCCGGCCGGTCTGTCCTCGGCGATCATGGATCCCAACGACGACCTGCAGATGCTCGTGGCCCGCACGGATCCGGCCGAGCTTGCACTGAGCGACGAACTCGCCAAGTCGATGGCGGTTCTGCGCAACGAGACCCTGTACTGCGATTCGTACCTCGACTAGGACCGAGCCGATCCTGTGACCGACCCAACCTGCAGCTGCGCCACGGAGTCCGAGGCCGTCGACCTGACGCTCCTCGGCCCCATCCTGGCCGAGTACGCGCAGGATCCCGGTGCGCTGATCCCCGTGCTTCAGCAGGCCCAGCAGGTGTACGGCTTCCTCCCGCGTGAGGTCCTGCGCGAGGTCGCCGAGCGGCGCGACACGCCGTTCTCGGAGGTCTACGGGGTCGCGACGTTCTACTCGCAGTTCTACCTCGAGCCGCGCGGCCGCACCATCGTGCGGATCTGCCACGGAACCGCCTGCCACGTCGCCGGCGCGCCGGAAGTCACGAGCGCGATCGTCGATGAGCTGGGCGTGGGGGTCAGCGAGACGTCGGCGGACCTGAGCTTCACCGTCGAGGCCGTCGCGTGTGTGGGCTGCTGCGGGCTGGCTCCGGTCGTGGTGACCGGCGACCAGGTGCACGGCCAGATGACACCGCTCGCCGCTCGCAAGCTCGCCAAGCAGCTCCGCCGAGAGGCCGCGAAGTGACCGCCGTCAGCAGCGACACTCCGCGCGGCGCCACGCCCGCCGCACCCGAGGCCGTCTACGAGGTCCGCGTCTGCGCGGGTTCCGGTTGCGTCGCCAACGGCTCGCTCGCCATCGCCGATCGCTTCGAGGCCGCCATCGCCGAGGCCGGCGCCAGCGACTCGATGCGCGTCATCAAGACCGGCTGCCACGGGTTGTGCGCCCAAGGGCCGGTCGTCGTGGTCGGCGCCGACGGCGTCTTCTACCCCGTCGTCAGTCTCTCCTCGGCCGAGCGCATCATCGAATCGGTGCTCGACGGCCGCGAGCCGGTCGACACGTTGCTCTTCCGCGAGTCGCCGGAAGAGCCGCCCATCGCGCGCTACGACGACGTCCCCTTCAACGCCCGCCAACGACGCATCGTGCTGCGCAACTGCGGCGTCATCGACCCGGAGAGCCTCGACGATGCCCTGGCCTGCGGTGATTACGTGGCACTGCGAACCACGCTCACCACCCTCACCCCCGAGGCAGTCATCGAGACGGTCCGCGGCTCAGGCCTTCGTGGCCGAGGAGGCGCGGGCTTCTCCACCGGCCTCAAGTGGCAGCTCGCTCGCGACGCGGCCGGCGACCTCAAGTACATGTGCTGCAACGCCGACGAAGGCGACCCGGGCGCGTTCATGGACCGCGCGGTCCTCGAGGGCGACCCGCACGCCGTGCTCGAAGGCATGGCGATCGCCGCCTACGCCATCGGGGCGAGCGAGGGCTACGTCTACGTGCGCGCCGAGTACCCGCTCGCCGTCCGCCGCCTGCGCAAGGCGATTGCGGATGCCGAGGCGGCCGGGCTTCTCGGCAAGGACATCATGGGGACCGGGTTTGACTACACCGTCTCCATCCGAGAAGGCGCGGGCGCGTTCGTCTGCGGCGAGGAAACGGCGCTGATCGCGTCGGTCGAGGGGCATCGCGGGATGCCTCGGCCGCGGCCGCCGTTCCCCACCACCTCGGGACTGTGGGACCGGCCCACCTGCATCAACAACGTCGAGACACTCGCCAACATCGCCTGGATCATCGAGCACGGCGCCGAGGCGTACGCGGCAATCGGCTCGGGAACCAGCAAGGGCACCAAGGTCTTCGCGCTCACCGGCCGCGTGCGTCACAGCGGTCTGGTCGAGGTGCCGATGGGGCTGACCGTCGACGAGATGGTCAACGACATCGGCGGCGGCACATCGACCAAGCTTGCGACCAAGGCGGTGCAGATAGGCGGACCCAGCGGTGGCTGTCTGCCTGCAAGCCTCTTCGACACGCCCATCGAGTACGACGCGCTCGCGGCGGTCGGCGCCGTCGTGGGCTCCGGCGGCCTGGTCGTCGTCGACGAGTCCACCTGCATGGTCGCATTCGCCCGCTACTTCCTCGCGTTCACGCAAGATGAGTCGTGCGGCAAGTGCGTCCCCTGCCGCATCGGCACCAAGCGCATGCTCGAGATCGTCACACGCATCACCGAGGGTCTCGGTGAGCCCGGTGACATCGAGGAGCTCGAGCAGCTGGGCAACGTGGTGCGCTCGGCGTCACTGTGCGCGCTCGGCGGGACGGCGCCCAACCCGGTGCTGACCACGATCCGCTACTTCCGCGAGGAGTACGAGGAGCACATCCGCGAGAAGAAGTGTCGTGCGCATGCGTGCGCCGCACTGTCGACCTACGTTGTCGTGCCCGAGAACTGCCGTGGCTGCGGCATCTGCAAAAAGAACTGTCCCGTCTCGGCAATCACCGGTGATCCCAAGCAGATTCACGAGATCGATCCGGAAGTCTGCATCAAGTGCGGCATCTGCGAGACCAAGTGCCCGTTCGACGCCATCACCAAGGTCTAGGGGCGCCCCGTGAACCACACACCCGACACATCACTCGTCACGCTGACCATCGATGGTCGGCAGGTTCCCGCGCGCGCCGACGCGACGGTTCTTGAGGCCTGCCGAGAAGCCGGGATCCACATCCCCACTCTCTGCCACGACCCGCGTCTGGAGCCGTACGGCGCGTGCCGGCTGTGTATCGTCGAGATCGAAGGCCTGCGTGGCTTCCCGACCTCATGCACCACGCTGGTCTCCGACGGCATGGTCGTCACCACGCAGAGCGACACTATCCACGAGCTGCGTTCGAGCGTCGTGGAGCTGCTGCTCTCGGACCACAGAGTCGAGTGTTTGACCTGCGAGGCTAACGGCCGATGCGGTCTCCAGGACGCCGCCTATGAGATGGGCATCGAGGTCTCGCGGTTCGAGGGCGAGAAGCACGTCTCGGAGGTCGACGACGACAATCCGCTGATCATGCGCGAGCCGGGCAAGTGCATCTCGTGCGGTCGCTGCATCCGCATCTGCCACGAGGTCCAGGGCTGCGATGTCTGGGGCGCCACCAAGCGCGGCTTCGACTCGCTGCCCAACACGCCGTATGGCGCTTCCATGCTCGACTCCGGTTGTGAGTTCTGCGGCCAGTGTGTCTCGACGTGCCCCACCGGCGCGCTCACCGACCGCGTCAGCCGCTTCCGCGGACGCCACTGGGAAGTCACGTGGACCGAGACGACCTGCGGCTACTGCGGCGTGGGCTGCACCGTCGAGTACGGCACCAAGGATGGCAAGATCGTCGCCTCGCGCGCTCCCCTCGACAAGGGCCCCAACTACGGCAACCTGTGCGCCAAAGGCCGCTACGGCTGGTCCTTCGCCGAGCACGCCGACCGCCTCACCACCCCGCTCATCCGCAAGGACGGCGAGCTCACCGCCGCGACTTGGGACGAGGCCCTCACCCTCGTCGCCGAGAAGCTCTCGGCGACCCGCGACGAGAGCGGCAGCAATGCGATCGCCGGGCTCGCCTCGGCCAAGTGCACCAACGAGGAGAATTACCTCTTCCAGAAGCTGCTGCGCGGTGGTCTGGGGACGCACAACATCGACCACTGCGCCCGTCTTTGACACAGCTCCACGGTGGCCGGTCTGGCCGCAGCATTCGGGAGCGGGGCGATGACGAATTCGATCGACGATCTGCATGACGCCGAGGTCGTACTCGTCATCGGCTCCAACACCACCGAGGCGCATCCCATCATCGGCATCGAGCTGAAGAAGGCCGCGCGCAATGGCACCCGCATCTACGTGGTCGACCCGCGCCACATCCGCCTCGTCGACCACGCCGAGAAGTGGCTGGCTGTGGAGCCCGGAGCCAACGTGGCGCTCCTGAACGCGATGATGCGCATCATCCTCGAGGAGGGCCTGGCCGACGAAGCGTTCATCGCCACCCGCACCGAGGGCTTCGACGCACTTCGCACGATGCTGCTCTCCTACGACATCGAGGCCGCCGCGAAGATCTGCGACATCAGCGTCGCCGACATCCGAGAACTCGCCATCGCGTACGGCTCGGCCAAGACCGCGAGCATCGTGTACGCGATGGGCATCACGCAGCACGCGTCGGGCACCACGCAGGTGCGCGCGCTGGCGAACCTCGCGATGATGACCGGCAATATCGGCCGTCCCGGCACAGGGGTGAATCCTTTGCGCGGACAGAACAACGTCCAGGGCGCCTGTGACCTCGCCTGCCTGCCCAACTGCTTGCCGGGGTACCAGCCGCTCACTGCGGAGTCCGTGGCCCGCACGTGCGAGCTGTGGGAGTTGGAGCCGGAACTGCCGGCGACGCCGGGACTGACGCTGGTTGAGATGACCGACGCCGCCATCGCGGGCGACCTCAAGGCGATGTACATCATGGGCGAGAACCCCGTCATCGCCGACCCCGACCAGGCGCACGTCCTCGAGGCGCTCGAAGCACTCGACTTCCTGGTAGTCCAGGACATCTTCATGACCGAGACGGCGTCGCTCGCCGACGTCGTGCTCCCGGCCGCGTCCTTCCTCGAGAAGGACGGCACCTTCACCAACACCGACCGTCGCATCAAGCGCGCCCGCAAGGTGATCGACTCACCCGGTGAGGCGCTACCCGACGGCGAGATCATCATGCGGCTGTCGCACCTGCTCGGCATGGAGGCGGAGTACGACTCCCCCGCCGACGTGATGTTCGAGATGTCGGCGGTCACCCCGCAGTACGGCGGCGTGAGCTACAAGCGCCTCGACGCCGAGGGCGAGATCCGCTGGCCCTGTCCCGACGCCAAGCATCCCGGTACCGCAATCCTGCACGCCGAGACGTTCACGCGCGGTCTGGGTGCGTTCGCGGTGGTGGACTTCGAGCCGGCGCCGGACCTGACGTCGCTGGAGCGTCCGCTGGTGATGACCACCGGCCGCCACCTGTGGAACTTCCACACCAACACAATGACGAGCCGCAGCGAGGGACTGAGCGAACTCAACGATCACGGCTACCTGGAGATGAACCGCGCCAATGCCGAGCCCCTCGGGATCTGCGACGGCGACCGCATCGAGGTCAGCAGCAAGCACGGCACCGTGGAGACCGAGGCGCGCGTGATGCACCGCAACGGACCCAAGCCCGGCGTCGTCTTCATGCCGTTCCACTTCGCAGACTCGCCAGCCAACCGCATCACCGGCACCGATCTCGATCCGACGGCCAAGATCCCGTCGCTCAAGGTCACGTCGGTGAGAGTCCGCCCTGCAGAATCGAGCAAGTAGCAGCCGCCGAGCACCACTGGCTGCAGTCACCGGAAGCGGCGCGGAAGTGCTTGAAACCACAGCTCGGGCAGTGGCGCGACTTCTCGTCCGAGAAGAACTCGATGGCGTAGCCGCACTCTGGACACGGGAGTTCCTCGGCGGTCAGACTGCGGCCGTCTCGGCCGGGACATGCTGTCTGGATCTCTACCATCGATCGTCCTCCCGTGCAGGGTGCTGCGACGGATTCTCGGGGTCACTTACCACGTGGCAGGATTGAAGCGACAAGTGCGCCAACGCACCGTGAAACCAAGCGCGAAACGACGAGCGGCCGATTGGGGACGGTGACTGACACGCGGTTAATCCGGCCTTAATCCAAACACGTCGGAAACGCTCCAGAAACTCTGGCGTGGTGTAGTCGGACCATGGCGCGCGAGCCGTCCGGCGCAGCCGCCGTGAGATAGCCGCCGCGAGATTCGCCGGTCTACGAGATCAACGGTTTGCATCGACACAGCGCCGGGAGGTTCAGCTCGGGTGCAGGATCACAAGAAGACATGGGAGCTGCCGGTCGAGAGTGCCCTCGGCAAGCGCCAGATCAGGCTCGACGACACAACGCTGCGAGACGGTGAGCAGAGCGCCGGCGTCGTGTTCACCAATGCCGAGAAAGTGCAGATCGCACGGTATCTCGATGAGATCGGCGTGCATCAAATCGAAGCGGGAATCCCCGTCATGGGGGGAGATGAGGCGGAGGCGATCGCCGAGATTGCGAGCTTGGGCCTGACCGCCTCCATTCTGGGCTGGAATCGGGCAAGAGTCTCCGACATCAAAGCATCTGTGGACTGTGGGGTAGACGCGGTCGCCATCTCGCTTGCGACAAGCGACATCCACATCGAGACCAAGCTCATGAAGGATCGCGCGTGGGTCCTCAAGTCGATACGCGAGGCCACCGCCTATGCGAAGAGCGAAGGTATGTACGTCTCGGCAAACGCCGAGGACGCGAGCCGAACCGATCTTGGCTTCCTGCTCGAATATGCGTCCGCCGCGAAGGACGAGGGTGCCGACCGGTTCCGGTTCTGCGACACCGTCGGCATCATGGAACCGCTGAGCATGTACAAGGTGGTAAGGGAGCTGGTCGAATGTACGGGGCTCGAGGTCGAGTTGCATACTCACAACGACTTCGGCATGGCAGTGGCCAACGCCATCGCGGGAATCCACGCAGGCGCCACATGGGTCAATGTCACTGTCGGCGGGCTGGGTGAGCGCGCCGGCAACGCGGCACTCGAAGAGATCGTCATGGCGCTCAAGTACGTCGAGTGCCTCGACATCGGCGTAGAGACGGAGAGGTTCCGCGAGATCGTCGACTACGTGATGGCAGCTGCGGGGCGCACCATTCCGGCGTGCAAGCCGATCGTGGGCAGCAACATGTTCTCCCATGAGAGCGGCATCCACGTCGACGGCATCATCAAGAACCCGCGCACCTACGAGGTGTTCTCGCCCGAAGACGTCGGTCTTGCTCGACAGATCGTGGTCGGCAAGCACTCGGGTTCACGCGCCATCGGGCTGAAGTTCGCCGAGTATGGCATCGAGATCAGCCGCGAGCAGGCCACTGCCATCCTACCCACGATCCGGCACAGAACCGTCGAGCTGCACCGCCCGCTCTTCGACACAGAGATCGTGAGCATCTACAACAAATGCAAGCTCGAAGGTTGGCCGCCGCCCCCTCACTGACGCTGACGGCAGGACCTTCCACAGACGGACCACAAAGGAAACCAGACCGAAACAGCGCCATGTTTCACTGGGGACATGGAATCCGCGACCCCCACATTCGCGCACGCTGCCACGGCTGAACTGGAGGCACTCCTCCAGGTCTCTGAGACGCTCACGTCGAGCTTCGACGTGGACCGCAACCTCCGCCGAGCGATGCGGATCCTCAACGAGCGCCTCGGCCTGAACCGCGGCATGGTCGCGCTCGTCGATCCCGAGACGCGCGAGATCCGCATCGCCGCAGCCCACGGATTGACGCGCCAGCAGCTCGCGCGCGGCATCTACCGCACCGGCGAGGGCGTGGTGGGCCGCGTGGTCGCCAGCGGCAAGACGATGATCGTCCCCAACGTCAGCGACGAGCCGGCGTTCCTCAACCGCACCGCCTCCCGTGCCGAGAAGGCCGACGTGTCCTTTGTCTCGGTGCCGATCAAGCTGCGCGGCGAGATCCTCGGCGCCCTCTCGGCGGATCGCGTGTTCGACGAGAGCGTGAGCCTCGATGAAGACGTGCGCGTACTCGAGATCATCGCGTCGATGATCGCCCACGCGGTGCGGCTGTACTGGACCTACCGGCACGAGGTCTCGGAGCGCGAGCGCATGCGCGGCGAGCTGCACCGCCGCTACGCGCTGCCCAACATCATCGGCGAGTCCGACTCGATGCAGGAGGTCTTCCGAGTGGCCGGCAAGGTCGCGCGCTCGCAGGCGACCGTGCTGCTGCGCGGCGAGTCCGGTACCGGTAAGGAACTCATCGCCCACGCGCTCCACTACCAGGGGATGCGTCCCAAGGGCCCGTTCATCGCCATCAACTGCGCGGCGCTGCCCGAGAACCTGCTCGAGGCCGAGCTCTTCGGCTACGAGAAGGGCGCGTTCACGGGCGCCGTGAACAGCAAGCCCGGGCGCTTCGAGCTCGCGCGCGGCGGCACCATCTTCCTCGACGAAGTCGGCGATGTGACGCTGTCGCTGCAGGCCAAGCTGCTGCGCGTGCTGCAGGAGCGCACCTTCGAGCGCCTCGGCGGGACGCGCACGCTGACCACCGACGCGCGCATCGTCTCGGCGACCAACCGCGACCTCGAGGCGATGTCGAAGGCCGGCGAGTTCCGCGAGGACCTCTACTGGCGCCTCAACGTGGTCCCGCTCTTCCTCCCCGCCCTGCGCGAACGCCGAGACGACCTGCCGCTGCTCATCGAACACTTCCTGGAGCGCTTCAACGCGTCGTCCGGCACCGAGGTGCACTTCACCGCCGACGCGATGCGCCGCCTCATGACCTACCCGTGGCCCGGCAACATCCGCGAGCTGGAGAACACCATCCAGCGCCTCGTGGTCCTCGCCGAGGACGACGAGATAGCCACCGCCGACCTGCCGATGCACATCCTCATGCACGACGTCCCTGATGAGGGCAGCGCGAGCGGCCTGTCGCTCGACGAGGAGGTCGAAGCGCTCGAACGCCGCCGGATCCTTGGCGCGCTGCGCACGACCGGCCACGTGCAGGCGAAAGCCGCGCGAGCGCTGGGCATCAGCGCCCGGCAGCTGGGCTACAAGATGCGGAAGTACGACATCGAGGGGTAGGACCTATTCCCGACCCGGCGGTTTCGGCCGCTCTGGGCGGCCGGCGAGCCAGCCTTCGGTCGCATCAGGGAAGCAGTCGAATCGCGCGACATACGGCTTGATGTCGAGCAGCGGCGTGCCGTCGAGCACGTCGATGCCTGCCACGCACAGCGTCGCACCCACACGCGATAGCAACCTCACCACCGTCAGACCGATTCCATTCGGCCGCGCAGGATGCCGCGTCGCGAACAGTCCGTGCGGCGCGTCGCCCAGAAACGTCTGCCGCACCAGCTCGACGGGAGCCGCCCGGTCGAACTCGTAGAGCAGGATGAGGTGGCTGAACCCGTCGATGTGTGCAAGGCCTTCGGCGTACTCGGCGAACACCTCGACAGTCCCGACCGCATCGGGACGGAACGCGCCCTGAATCGGCGTTGTGTCCTTCTCGGCGAAGGGGGTTCTGATGGTGCCGATGGGTTTGTGCCGGCGACTCACGCTACTCGACGCCGAGAATGACGGCGCTGGCCTTGAAGACCGCGACGACTTCCTTGCCCTCGATGAGGCCGAGCTCGTCTGCGGCCTCGGCGGTTAGGGTGGCGCTGACGTGCTGTCCGGCGACGTCGAGCTTCACCATCGCGGTGACGGGGCCTCGGACGATCGAGACGATGGTGCCGGTGAGCTGGTTGCGGGCTGAGAGCTGCATGTCGGTGCCTTCCTGTCGGGGTGCGGGTGCGGCCTACGCCGCCGTGATCAGTGGCCGAGGAGCCAGCAGCGCCTCGGGGAGTTCCATCGCATGGAGGAGGCGCCGGATTGCCGGCGTCCCCGGGTCGCCGAGGAGTTCCGGCAGCGTTCCGGTCTGTACCACGCCATCTCCGCCGTAGACCACCAGCGAGTCGGCGAGCATCGCAGCTTCGTAGAGATCGTGCGTCACCATCACCACCGGGATGCCCTCCTCGGTCTGGACGCGACGGAGCAGGTCGCGCATCTCGACGCGCACCGGGAGGTCGAGCGCCGAGAGCGGCTCGTCGAGCAGGAGCGCTCGCGGGCGTGGTGCGAGTGCGCGTGCGAGTGCAGCGCGCTGGCGCTGACCGCCGGAGAGTTCGCGCGGGCGCTTCTCGGCCAGGGTGGTGAGGCCGAAGGCTTCGAGCATCTCGGCGACGCGGGTGGTGCGCTCGGGGCGTGGGAGTCGGTGGAGGCCGAAGGCGACGTTGCGCTCGACGGTGAGGTGCGGGAAGAGCTCGGCGGACTGGGAGACGTAGCCGAAGCCGCGCTGTTGCGGCGGGACGAAGATGCCGCGCTCGGTGTCGACCAGGACCTCGTCGCCGAAGGTGATGCGGCCGGCGTCGGGACGGAGCGAGCCGGTGAGCATCGAGAGTGTGAGCGACTTGCCGGCGCCGGAGTAGCCGAAGAGCACCGTGAAGCCGTCATGCGTGCGCCAGCCGGCGTCCAGATCGAAGCCGGGCAGCTGCTTGCGGACGCGGAGCGAAAAGCCGATCACCACGACACCGCCTTCGCCAGCCGGTTCGCCCCGAACAGGAACCCCGCCGAGACGACCGTGAACAGCACCACGAGCATCGTCGCCGAGCCCCAGTCGCCGAAGACGACCGCGTTGTAGATCTCGAGCGGCATCGTGTTGGTGCGTCCCGGGATGTTGCCCGCGACCATTATCGTCGCGCCGAACTCGCCCAGCGCGCGAGCGAACGAGAGTACCAGCCCCGCGAGGATGCCGCGCAGCGCGAGCGGCGCGACCACCAGCGACGCCGTCGCCAGCTCCGAGCGACCCAACGTGTACGACGTCGCGACCAGCGCCGGATCGACCGCCTCGAACGCCGCGCGCGCCGTCTTCACCGTGAACGGAATCGCCACCACGAACGACGCGAGTACCGCCGCCTGCCAGGTGAATGTCAGCTGCGGCGCCGGCAACCCCATCGCCGCCATCGCCCTGCCGAGAAGCCCGTTGCGACCGATCACCAGCAGCAGGTAGTAGCCGGTGACGATCGGCGGCAGCACCAGCGGCAGCGTCACGAGCACGTCGACGGCCGCCTTGCCGCGGAACTCGCGCGTCGCGAGCACGTACGCCAACGGCAGGCCGACGACCGCGACCGCGACGGTGGCGAGCAACGCCACCTGCAGCGAGAGGCGGAGCGGGAACGCTATGTCGGCGAGTGCGGACACGAGGGGCCTTTCGTGGCGGTCGCGGGCGGTCGGCGGTCGGCGGTCGGGTCGGGTGGCGCTACGGCGCTTGGGTCGGGGCCGGTGCGGGCTTGAACCCGCTCTCCACGAGCACGGCCTGCGCCTCCGGAGTCATCAGGTACGCGACGAACTTCTCGGCCAGCGCTGCGTTCTGCGAGGCCTTGATGGGTGCGGCGACGTAGCGGACCGGCTTGATCGCGCCCTCGGGGACGGTGTAGGCGATCTTCACGGTGTCGTTGTCGAGCGCTTCGCTGGCGAACACCAGCCCGGCGTCGACCTCGCCGCGTGAGACGTAATCGAGCGTCTGGGCGGCGTTCTCGGCGAACACGAACTTGGACTCGAGCGCAGCCCACGTACCCTGGGCCTGGAGGAACTCCTTGGCCTTGGTGCCGTGGGGCGCGGTGTCGGGATTGCCGGTCACGAGCTTCGCGGCCTTCGCGAGGTCCGCCGATGTGGCGATGCCGGCCGGATTGCCCGTCGGCACGATGATGACGAGGTCGTTGCTCGCGAACGTCGCGGTCGACTCGGCGGAGATGAGGCCGGCGGTGATCAGCGCGTCGACCTGCTTGGGACTTGCCGAGGCGAACACGTCGCACGGCGCGCCGCCCTCGATCTGCTTCTGCAGCACGCCAGACGCCCCGAAGTTGAAGACGAGCTTGGCGTTGTTGGCCTTCTCGAATCCGGGGGCGAGTTTGGCGAGCGCGGCCCGCAGAGTGGTTGCGGCGCTGATGTCGAGCTCGATTGGCGCGACTGGCTCAGGAGCCGACTTGGTCGCGGGCGTGCTGGCGCAGCCGGAGAGTTGCGCCGCGAACGATACCGCGAGGGCGAGCAGGGCGACCAGTGCGATGTGCGTGTGCTTGCGGGTATGTCGGCGAAACATGTGTGCTCCTCTCGGTGGGTCGGGTACTGCTGCGGTGAAGCGTGCGGCTAGATGGCGTCCTCGTAGACCTCGCCGAGTCGCGACAGCAGCGTCTCGGTCTCCATGTCGCGGTCCTTGCCGATGAGCCCGCAGGCGTCGGCGCGGCACTGCTTGCAGTGGGTCATCTGCGACAGGTACTCGCCGGCGGCGGCACGCGCCTCGTGGATCTGCGCGGGTGTCGGCGGCTCCATGCCACGGAACTTGTTCTGCGGGATGAGCGGGAGGATGTTGTGCTTGTGGGCGCCGTACTCGGATGCGAGGTGCGCGATCATCGGAATCTCGAGGTCGTTGACGCCGGGGATGAGCACGGTGTTGACCTTGACCACGAGGCCGGCCTTGACCGCCATCTGCAGCCCCTCCCACTGGCGATCCACGATGTAGCGGCCTGCTTCGATGCCGCGCAGTCGCTCGCCGTTGGGGCCGGTGACCCAGATGTAGACCTCGGCGGCGGTCTCGGGCATCACGGCGTTGATGGTGACGGTGATGGAGCGGACGCCGGCAGCCACCAGGTCGCCGACACGATCAGGCAGCGCTAGGCCGTTGGTCGAGACGCAGCCGATCTTGCCCGGATAGTAGCGGCGGATCAGGCTGAGGGTCTCGAACGTCGCCTCGTTGGCGAGCGGATCGCCCGGTCCCGCGATGCCGATCGCGGCGATATCGCCGGTGCGTTCGATGACGGCCTCGACGCGCTCGATCGCTTCCTGTGGTGAGAGGATCGTGCTGGAAACACCCGGCCGGCTCTCGTTGACGCAGTCGAACTTACGGATGCAGTAGCCGCACTGGACGTTGCAGTCCGGCGCGACCGGCAGGTGAATCCGACCGCCCACCTTGTGCGCCGCCTCCGAGAAGCACGGGTGGTTCGCCATGACGTGACGCTCGTTGGATTTTGGGCTGGTCATCGTGGGGCTCCTCAGTTTCGGGTACCCCGCTAAGCGCAACGAGTGTGCCATTCTCACAACGCTCTGACCTGCGGTTTTACTGCAACCTGGCGCTTACATACAGACACTTGCGTCGTGGTCGCTACAAAAATGTCGCATCCGGGCGCGAAGAGAGGCGGCAGGGGTTCGCGCACCCCCACCGCCTCCGTTACAGGCCCCGTCGGGATGGACGGGCCCGGGTAACGCTGTGTGTGCCGCTGGCGTGACAGCGGCGCCGTGCTCGTGGGTGCGTCAGGCGACCGCCACGTGCGTGTGCGCCCGTTTCGCGCAGACCTTGGCACACGCCTCACAGCCGATGCAGTTGCCCGCATCCGCGACGCTCATGACGGTCGTGATGCATTCCTCGTCATCATCGTCGTCATCGTCATCGGCGCCGGGCTTGTCGATGGGCGTCATGACGGACTGACCGCAGACCTTGAAGCAGCGACCACAACCGATACAGGCGTCGTAGTCGATACCGTTGAGGTACCGCGGTGCCCACTCTCGGCCGTCGCGTGTCGGCAGAGTCGCCGGCATCTCTACGCCACCGCCACGATGTCGTGCTCACCGGTGCGGATGGTGTAGGAGACCTCGACCGGGCAGACGAAGATCTTGCCGTCGCCGTACTGGCCCGAGGTGTTGACCGCGAGGATCGCGGCCACGATCGCGTCAACCGCGTCGGCCGGCACCATCATCGTGATCATGCGCTTGGGCACGAACATGGCCACCTTGGGCAGCTGGTGCTCGAGCGCGTAGACCGACGGGGTGGACTTGAGCTTGATGTGCGTGGAGTTGCAGGACAGGCCGTCCTGGTCCATATCGGCCAGCGTGCAGGCGACGTCGCCCTTCTGCTTGCCACGGCCCTCGACGGACTGGATCGACAGGGACGGATAGCCGACCTCGGCGATGGCTCTCTTGGTCTCGGCGAGTTTGTCTCGGCGGATGATCGCGCAGATTTCCTTCACGGGGACCTCCTCTCGGGTGGGGTCGGCTTAGAGGACGGCTTCGCCGGTACGGATGGTGTACGCGGTCTCGACCGGTGAGACGAAGATCTTTCCGTCGCCGATGAACCCGGTGCGCGCCTTGTCCTCGATGGTGCTGATGACGGTGTCGACATGGTCGTCCTCGACGACGGTCATGAGCAGCGTCTTGGGGAGCTCGTCGTAGTAGATCGGGCCGATCTGGAGGCCCTTCTGCTTGCCACGGCCAAAGACGGGCATCTTGGTGAGCGAGCCGACTCCGGCGCCCTCGAGCGCCTGGACGACCTCCTGCTCCTTCTCGGGCCTGATGAACGCGCGAACCATCTTCATGTCCCTCATCCTCTCTGTGGTGGTGCGGTCTGGCTGCTGCAGTCTGGTAGTGCGTATGCGGTGTACGGACGCCTCGACCCTTCTGGCCGAGGAACCGGTGGTTCTAGCGGTGATGCCTAACAGTTGCAGCCCTTGCCGGCGGACTCGCAGGAGCACGATCCGCCCAGGTCGGCGGCGTTGGCGGGACCGGCGCACTGCTCATCGGCGAGCGCGCGGCGCATCCAGGGAGCGGGCTTGTCGCGCATCATCGTGACGAGCTTGCTGTTCTCGGACTCGATGAGCGTGCACGGCTCGGCCTTGAGCGGCATGATGCCGGCGCGGACGAGCTTGGCCGCCGATGGACCGCCGATCTCCGTGAAGTAGACAATCTTCATGTCGGCGAGCTTGTCGATCTTGGTGGCGAGCGCGTCGTCGTGGACGCTGCCCATGCCGCGGGTGGTGACGACGTCGATGTCGAGGTCACTTTCCGAGACACGACGCAGCTCGAGGAGCTCGGCGCCGTCGGGCGTGACGTCGTAGACGGCGAACATGCCGGCGCGGCCGAAGTGCTCGTCGATCTGGCTGCCGGTGGTGGTGGCGAATGCGACCTTCATCGCACGCCTCCTTCCGTGGTCGGGG
>CAYMAN010000038.1:0-15103 GCA_964388455.1 uncultured Eubacteriales bacterium | reverse complement strand
AGAGGGTGAAATCGCAAGTGGACATCTTATCGCACTAGCGTCGCCGCGTCCACTCTTGGTGAAACCGAGGCGCAAGATCGTGTCTCTATTCAGCTGTGAGCACCAAAGGTCCGTGCTCAGTGATTGCAACCGTGTGCTCGAAGTGCGCAGACAGCGACCCGTCCCGCGTGACGACAGTCCATCCGTCCGAGAGGGACTCGACCTGGTGCCCACCGGCGTTGACCATCGGTTCGATGGCGAACACCATGCCCGCCTCCAGCCGCGGACCCTTGCCCGCAGTCCCATAGTTCGGGACGTTGGGATCCTCGTGCATGGCGCGCCCGATCCCGTGCCCGACGTACTCACGCACCACCGAGAACCCGGCAGCCTCGGCCACAGTCTGTACCGCATGACCAATATCGAATAGCCTGTTGCCGACAACGCACTGCTCGATACCCGCAGCCAACGACGCGCGCGTCGCATCGAGCAGGGCTTGTGCCCCGGCATCGATGGACCCTACAGCGAAGGTGCTCGCATTGTCGCCGTAGTATCCCTCAACGATCGCACCCACGTCGACGGAGAGTATCTCGCCCTCACGAAGCACGATAAGCGGCGACGGTATTCCATGAACGACCTGAGCGTTCACGGACGTACAGAGGGTTTTCGGGAAGCCGTGGTATCCCTTGAACGCAGGCACACCACCGCCCTCACGAATCACTGTCTCCGCGAGGTCATCAAGCTCCTCGGTGGTCACTCCGGGTCTCACTGCCTCGCCGACGATGCGGAGCGCACGGGCACTGAGCCGTCCGGCCTCACGCATCAGCTCGAGCTCTCCAGGCGACTTGCGTACGATCACGCGCTGGCGCCTTCGAGAACAGCGGTCATGTCCGCAAAGACATCGGTCACCGGTCGGTCGCCGTTGATCTCGTGCAAAACGCCTTTGCTTCGATAGTAGTCCACAAGCGGGGCCGTCGAGCGAGCGTAGACGTCGAGTCGATTGCGTACGGTCGTCTCGTTGTCGTCATCCCTCTGAGAGAGCTCGCCGGAACACTTCTCGCACGAGGCTCCTGCTGTAACGCTGGTTATCGCGCCACAGTCTCGACAGGTGCGACGGGAGGTCAGCCGAGAGACGATGACCTCGAAATCCACGTCGACAGCGACGGCATACTCAATCGCCTTGCCGAGAGAAGTGAGCTCGCTATCCAGGGCCTCGGCCTGCGCCACGGTCCTCGGAAATCCGTCAAGAATGAACCCGTTTGCCGTGTCGGCCTCCGCGAGTCGATCTTTGACCAGTCCGATGACCACGGCGTCAGGAACGAGGTCGCCGGCGTCCATGAATCGTTTGGCTTCGAGGCCGAGCGTCGTGCCGTTGGCCACGGCAGCGCGAAGAATGTCACCGGTCGAGATCTGCGGAACACTCCACTTCTCGGTGATCATTTTCGCCTGCGTACCTTTACCGGCACCGGGCGCTCCCAACAAGACGATGTTCATCTCGGCGTCCTCCCTGAAACCAGACGGCTATCTACTTGAAGAACCCATCGTAGTGACGCATCTTCAGCTGACTCTCGATCTGAGTCATGGTCTCGAGCGCGACGCCGACCATGATGAGGATCGAAGTACCACCGAACTGAGCGACAAGCGGGTCCTTCGTGGTGTAGAACACCATACTCGGGACCACAGCGATCACACCCAGGAAGACAGCACCGGGAAGCGTGATGCGGTTCAGGACATTCTCGATGTAGCGCACGGTAGTCGAACCCGGACGAACTCCTGGAATGAAGCCACCGTTCTTGCGCAAGTTATCGGCAAGATCGATCGGGTTAAAGACCAGGGCTGTGTAGAAGTAGGTGAAGAACACGATGAGGATGAACTCCATGATCCAGTTCACCCAGCCACTCGCAAGCGCATTCCCCACGGTGGTGAGCCAGGGAACGTTGGCGAGTGTAGCGATCTGCGAAGGAAAGAACAGAATCGCGGAGGCGAAGATGATCGGCACGACGTTCGCGCCGTTGATCTTCAGGGGGATGTACGTGCCCGAACCGCCGTACACGCGGCGTCCAACCACGCGCTTCGCGTACTGAACCGGAATCCGACGCTGGGCACGCTCCATCGTGACGATCGCCGCAATGATTGCGAGGGTCATGATCAGCAGCACCACGGTCAGCAGGCCGTTGGCGAAGCGAACTGACTGGATGATGGCCTGCGGGAACTGTGCAACGATGCTCGCGAAAATGAGCAGTGACATGCCGTTGCCAATACCCCGCTGGGTGATAAGCTCACCCATCCACATGATGAACGCAGTACCCGCGATGAGTGTCAGGACAATGACGACACTGGTGAACCACGAGGGCGGTGCACCAGGACCAGTCGGCAGAGTAATCGCTGTCTTGAACACACCAAGCATCGCAATTGACTGGAGAAGGGCGATACCCAAAGTCATGTAACGCGTGATCTGCGTGATCTTGCGTTGCCCAGACTCGCCTTCCTTAGCCCACTGCTCGACCTTGGGAATCACGCCCTGAAGAAGCTGCATGATGATCGAGGATGTGATGTAGGGCATGATCCCGAGCGAGAATACGGCGAACTGCGAGAGTGCGCCGCCGGAGAAGAGGCCCAAGAGGCCCAAGGCGGCGTTCTGGCTCACGAGTTCCTGTACCGCGGTAATGTCGACACCTGGTACGGGTACGAATGCGCCGAGTCGATACAGCGCGATCATCGCAAGCGAGAAGAAGATCTTCTTGCGTAGCTCGGGAACGCGGAATGCGTTTGAGATCGCAGTTAGCACGACGTCTCGACCGTCCCTCCAGCACCCTCTATCTTCGTCTTCGCGGAGTTCGAAACCTTGTCGACCTTGACCGTCAACTTCTTGGTGATCTCGCCGTCGCCCAATACCTTCACGAGCGAGGATGCATTCTTGATGATGCCCTTCGCGATCAGGGACTCGGTATCAACGACGTCACCCTCGGCGAATACCTCTTCGAGGCGGGAGACATTGACTACCGAGTACTCGACGCGGTTGCGGTTCTTGAATCCGGGGAGCTTGGGGAGACGCATCGCGAGCGGAGTCTGACCGCCCTCGAAACCGGCGCCCTTGGTTCCACCGGCGCGGGAGTTCTGGCCCTTGTCGCCGCGGCCGGCGGTGCTGCCGTGGCCGCTGCCGTTACCACGGCCTACGCGCTTGCGGTTCTTGGTAGACCCGGGGGCCGGAAATAGATCGTGAATCTGCATGACGTGGTGCTCCTTCTCGTTCGCTTGACGCAGGATGCTCCACCCTGCGCTGTCGGCCGCTCGCCGCCGACTGACTGACACAAACATGAATCCTATCAGACACCTAAGGCCCGGCGCATGCCGGGCCTGTGGTTTCTACCGTTTAGGACGAGATTAGACTTCCTCGACCTTCACAAGATGCTTGACCTTGAAGATCATGCCCAGAACTGCAGGTGAAGCCGACTGCTCGACAGTGTGGTGCAGTCGCTTGAGTCCGAGAGCACGAACCGTGGCCTTCTGATCAGCAGGGCAACCGATCGCGCTCTTGACCTGCGTGACGCGAAGCTTCTTCTCGGCGGCTTTCTTCACCATGTGCTATTCCTCCCACCCGTAGATCCGCGCAACAGACATGCCGCGACGACGGGCGATGTCCTGCGGGCTGGCCAGGGCACCAAGGCCCTGAGCAGCGGCCTTGACCATGTTGAGGGCGTTGTCGCTACCAAGGGACTTAGACAGCACGTCCGTCACACCCGCGAGCTCCAGCAACGCGCGAACCGGGCCGCCGGCGATGATACCGGTACCAGGTGCGGCAGGCTTGAGCATGACGCGACCGGCACCGAACTCGCCGATGATCTCGTGCGGGATCGTGTTGTGCTTGGTCAGCGGCACCTTGAACATGTTCTTCTTCGCGTCCTCGATGCCCTTCTTGATGGCAAGAGGCACTTCCTGGGACTTGCCCATTCCGACCCCGACGTTGCCGGCACCATCGCCGACCACGACGAGCGCGGTGAGTGCGAAACGACGGCCACCCTTGACGACCTTCGAAACGCGATTGATGTATACGACCTTCTCCTGAAGATCAGAAACAGGGGCTTCCCTGCGCGCCATTCTTGTTCCTCCCTAGAAGACGAGGCCGGCGCTGCGTGCGCCGTCCGCCAGAGCCCGGACGCGGCCATGATACAAGCGTCCACCGCGGTCAAATACGACCTCGGTGACACCGGCGGCCACGGCACGTGCACCGATGGCTTCGCCGACGGCACGCGCGGCCTCGATGTTCGAGCCGTTCTTCAGCGTACCGCGCAGTTCGGACTCGACAGTGGAAGCCGAAGCCAGCGTGGTGCCGGCGACATCGTCGATGACCTGTGCGTACATGTGGGTATTGGTGCGGGTGATGCGGAGACGCGGTCGCGCGGCGGTGCCGGTGACCTTCCCGCGAACCCTGCGCTGCCGGCGCTCTAGCTTCGCCTGCTTCGCCTTCAACTTATCCATGCTTCACTACTCTCCTCGATCGTGCCGGCCGCGTAGTCGGGGCCGGAGCGCTTTCATCGTTACTTCGCGGCCTTACCGAGCTTGCGACGTACGTGCTCACCCTCGTAGCGAACACCCTTGCCCTTGTAGGGCTCAGGCTTGCGCCACTTGCGAATGTCGGCGGCCACCTGGCCGACGCGCTGCTTGTCGATACCGCGCACCGTGATCTTGGTCGGCGCGGGAACCTCGAAGGTGATGCCAGGCTCGGCGACTACCAGCACCGGGTGGCTGAAGCCAAGCTGGAGCTCGATGTCCGAGCCCTTCATGGCTGCACGATACCCGACGCCAACGATCTCGAGGTTCTTGAAGTATCCCTCGGAGACACCGATGACCATGTTGGCCACCAGCGTACGAGAGAGTCCGTGCAACGAGCGTGCGGTCCGCGATTCGTCAGGACGCTTGACGACAAGCATGCCGTCTTCCTGCTCGACCGTGATGATGTCACTCAGGGTGCGAGAGAGCTCGCCCTTGGGACCCTTGACCGTGACGCTTGAACCGTCGATGTGTACCTCGACCCCGGACGGGACCGGGATGGGCTGCTTGCCGATACGTGACACGGCTGGTCGCTCCTTTCCTGTCCTGTCCGATTACCAGATGTAGGCGACGACTTCGCCGCCGACGCCGGCTTTACGGGCTTCTCTTTCGGTCATGACGCCATGCGACGTGGAGATGACGGCGATGCCGAGACCACCAAGTACGCGGGGAAGCTCATCCTTCTTTGCGTACACACGCAGACCAGGCTTGCTGATCCGGCGGATACCAGTGATGGTGCGCTCCTTCTTGATGCCGTACTTGAGGGTGATCTCGAGCGAACCCTGGGGCTCGGCCTCAGTCACCAAGTAGTCGGCGATGTAGCCTTCCTGCTTCATGATTCGTGCAATCTCGACGAGCTTCTTTGAAGAAGGCATCGAGGTGGTCGCCTTGTACGCGGAGTTCGCATTACGAATGCGAGTCAGCATATCGGCGATCGGGTCGGTCATGCTCATGTGTTCCTCCTATGGTCCGGGATGTCCCGCCTTGCGGTTCGCGCATACCCGTGGCATGCGCGCCTCTCAAAGTGGGCCTCCTCCGTACGTGGGTATCGGCTACCAGCTCGCCTTGCGCACGCCGGGAAGCTCGCCACGAAGTGCAAGCTCACGCAGGCAGATACGGCACACGCCGAACTGCCGGTAGAACGCGCGCGGCCGACCACAACGCGTACAGCGGTTGTGCTGACGCGTCGAGAACTTCGGCTCGAGCTTGGACTTGGCGATCATCGACTTCTTAGCCACTTCATCCTCCTTGTCACGGCTTTCCCTTACGGGTCACCGAGATGGACGCATTTACTACTTCTTGAAAGGGAAACCGAAACCGTCGAGCAGTGCCTTGGCGGCCTCGTCTGTTTTCGCAGTGGTGACGAACGTGATGTCCATGCCGCGGGTGCGATCGACCTTGTCGTAGTCGATCTCGGCGAAGATCAGCTGCTCCGTGACGCCCATGGAGTAGTTGCCGCGACCGTCGAACGACTTGGCGCTCATGCCACGGAAGTCACGAACGCGCGGGATTGCGGTCGACAGCAGGCGGTCGAAGAACTCCCACATGCGGTCGCCACGCAGCGTGACCTTTGCACCGATCGGCATACCCTCGCGGAGCTTGAAGCCGGCGATCGACTTCTTAGCACGAGTGATCGTGGGCTGCTGGCCGGTGATGATGCGCATATCGTTGATCGCGGCGTCGAGCTGCTTGGCGTCCTGGATTGCGGCGCCTACACCCATGTTGACAACGATCTTCTCGAGCTTTGGAACCTCGTTGACGTTCCCGAGCTCAAGCTGATCCTTGAGTGCGGGAGCGACGACCGTCAGGTACTTTTCCTTCAAACGCGGAGCCATTGCTTGTCCTCCATTGGGGTTCTCAGCGCAGGATTTCCGACCCTACGCCTCCTCACCGGTTGCCCGGCGAAGAGCCTGTCTACTTATCGATATCGTTGCCGCACTTCTTGCACACGCGAATACGCGTGCCGTCCTCGCGACGACGGGCGAGGCGCGTGGTCTGCGAACAGCTCGGGCAGACCAGCATGACGTTCGATACGTGAAGCGGGGCCTCAATCTCGAGGATGCCGCCCTTCGGGTTCTTCTGGGTCGGGCGCGTCGCCTTCTTCATGAAGTTGACATGCTCGACGATGATGCGCTCCTTGTACGGCAGAACGCCGAGGACCTTGCCCTCTTTGCCCTTATCCTTGCCGGCCATCACCTTGACCTTGTCACCCGTGCGGATGCTCATCTTAGTCATCTTTCCATACCTCCTTAGAGCACCTCAGGCGCGAGCGATACGATCTTCATGTACTTGCGATCGCGAAGCTCGCGAGCCACAGGTCCGAAGATGCGTGTACCGCGCGGGTTGCCCTGGGCGTCGATGATCACGGCGGCATTGTCATCGAACTTGATGTAGCTGCCGTCGGGACGACGCACTTCCTTCTTGCACCGCACGACGACGGCCTTGACGACGTCACCCTTCTTGACCGCACCGTTAGGAATGGCTTCCTTGACGGTGCAGACGATGACGTCTCCCACAAACGCGTAGCGGCGCTTTGATCCGCCGAGAACCTTGATGCACAGCACCTTGCGTGCACCAGAGTTATCGGCGACCTTGAGCCGTGACTCTGCCTGGATCATCTCATCCTCCGGTTACGAATCGAACTCGTGAGCGGTGCGCTCGACAAACCTCGCGCACATGCACGGTCGACGACTACTTTGCCTTCTCTACGATCTCAAGGAGACGCCAGCGCTTCAGCTTCGACAGCGGCCTGGTCTCCATGATGTTGACGGTGTCGCCAACGCCACAGTCATTGTTCTCGTCGTGCGCGTGGAACTTAGTGGACTGGGTGATCATCTTGCCGTAGAGCGGATGCTTCTTCCGCTCCTCGACCTTCACCACGCAGGTCTTTTCGCCGGCCGTCGAGACGACGACGCCCTGGCGGACCTTCCGGCGGTTACGATCGGTAGTCATACCTTCTCCTCACCTGTCCTTACGACGCAGCAGCGTCACGCTGGGCGTGAAGCTCGCGGGCGCGCAACTCGGTGTGCAAGCGCGCGATGTCCTTCTTCACCTTGGCAATACGTCCGGTGTTATCGAGCTGACCGGTGGCCAGCTGGAACCGGAGGTTAAACAACTCAGCGCGCGTGTCCTTCAGCTTCTGGACCATATCGGCATCTGAGAGATCTCGAATCTCTGTCGCTTTCATCTACGCCTCCCCGCCTGACTCGGCACGGGTCACAAACTTGGTCTTGATGGGCAGCTTATGGGCGGCCAGACGCATCGCCTCGCGGGCGACCTCTTCCGACACTCCCGCAAGCTCGAACATGATGCGGCCGGGCTTGACGACCGCGACCCATTTCTCGGGGCTACCCTTACCGGAACCCATGCGGGTCTCGGCAGGCTTCTGCGTGATGGGCTTGTCCGGGAAGATGTTGATCCAGACCTTACCGCCACGCTTCATGTAACGGGTCATCGCAATACGAGCAGCCTCGATCTGACGGTTGGTGATCCACGCGGGCTCGAGGGCCTTGAGGCCGTACTCGCCGAAGTTGACCTGGGTACCGCCCTTGGCCTGCCCACTACGGGAGCCACGCTGCTGCTTGCGATACTTTACGCGCTTAGGCAGAAGCATCTGTTATCTCCCTTCACCACGACGGCCGCGAGAGCTACGCGCACCCTCAAGAGCCGGATTAGGAGCATCCTGGCCAGGCAGAACCTCGCCGTGATAAACCCATACCTTCACACCGATGGCGCCCATGGTGGTGCGGGCGATGGCGGTGCCGTAGTCGATCTTCGCACGCAGGGTGTGCAGCGGCACGCGACCCTCGCGGTACCACTCGCGACGACCCATCTCCGCGCCACCGAGGCGACCGGAGCACTGAATCCTGATGCCGGGCGCGCCGCTCTTGACTGCAGAGGCGACTGCCTTGCGCATCGCGCGGCGGAATGCCACGCGACCCTCGAGCTGCTCGGCAACGCTCTGAGCGATCAGGACGGCGTCGAGCTCGGGCCGCTTGATCTCCACGATGTTCACGGCAACAGGGCCGCCGGTGATCTTCTCGAGCTCCTTACGAAGCACGTCGACCTCCGCACCCTTCTTGCCGATGACGATGCCGGGACGGGCGGTCCACAGTTCGAGGATCGTCTTGTCGCCCTTGCGCTCGATATCGATCTTGCTCAGTGCTGCGCGGCGCAGTCTCTTGGTCAGGTACTTACGGACCTCAAGATCGTTGGCCAGGGTCTGCGGATAATCCTTACCCGCATACCAGCGCGAACGCCACTTCTCAGTGATGCCCAGACGCAGGCCGATCGGGTATACCTTCTGTCCCATGCGGCTCCTACGCCCCCTCTCGCTGCTTGACGACTACGGTGATATGACTGGTGCGCTTGTTGATGCGGAATGCACGACCCATCGCTCGCGGCTGAATGCGCTTGAGGGTCGGACCTTCGTCTACGAACGTGGCGCCGACGATAAGCTCATCGGACTTGATGTGCAGGTTGCGCTCGGCGTTAGCTACCGCGCTGTTGAGAACCTTCTCAACAACTTCGGCGGCTGCGCGCTCGGAGAACCTCAGAATCGCGCGTGCGTCATCGATCGACTTACCGCGAATGAGGTCGACCACCAGGCGGGCCTTGCGCGGGGCTACCCGCACGTAGCGTGCAACTGCTCTGGCTTCCATGTGCTATCTACCTCTTCTTCTTCTTGTCGGCGGCGTGACCGCGGAAGGTACGCGTCGGCGAGAACTCGCCGAGCTTGTGACCGACCATGGACTCGGTTACGTACACCGGCACGTGCTTGCGGCCGTCGTGCACCGCGATCGTGTGACCCACCATCTCCGGGAAGATGGTCGAGGAACGCGACCATGTCTTGATGGCCTTCTTCTCGCCAGCTTCGTTCATCGCGTGGATGCGCTCGAGGAGTCGAGGCTGAACGAACGGGCCCTTCTTGAGGCTTCTGCTCACTGTCGTATCAGCTCCCTACTACTTCTTGCGGCGACGGATGATGAGGCGGCTCGACTGGTTCTTCTTGCTACGCGTACGGTGACCCTTGGTGGGAACGCCCCACGGAGTAACCGGATGACGACCTGCGGACTTGTTCTTGCCCTCGCCACCACCGTGCGGGTGGTCGACCGGGTTCATGACGGTACCACGCACGGTCGGGCGGATGCCCATCCAGCGCGAACGACCGGCCTTACCGATCTTGATGTTGCCGTGGTCGGAGTTGCCGACCTCGCCGACGGTCGCGCGGCACGTAACGAGCACGCGACGCATTTCCGAGGACGGCATGCGCAGGATGGCGTAAGCGCCTTCCTTACCCATGAGCTGAATCGAGGTGCCGGCCGAGCGAGCAAGAGCCGCACCGCGACCCGGCTGAAGCTCAACCGCGTGCATAACCGTACCGACCGGGATATCGGACAGCGCCAGCGTGTTGCCGGGCTTGATGTCCGATCCGGGGCCGCTCATGACCGCGTCGCCTACCTGCAGGCCCTTCGGCGCGAGAATGTAGCGCTTCTCGCCGTCGGCGTAGTGCAGCAGAGCGATTCGAGCCGAGCGGTTCGGGTCGTACTCGATCGTGGCGACCTTGGCGGGAATCCCGTCCTTGGTGCGCTTGAAATCGATGACGCGGTAGCGACGCTTGTGTCCGCCACCCTGGTGCCTGGTCGTGATGCGACCGTTGTTGTTGCGCCCACCCTTCTTGTGCAGAGGCTCGAGCAGCGACTTTTCAGGAGTCGTGCACGTGATCTCAGCGAAGTCGGACACCGTCATGTGACGACGTCCTGGTGAGGTCGGCTTGTACTGCTTCAGTCCCATTGCATCTCCTTCCGTCCGATGGCCACTGCCGTCTGGGACCGGTGGTTTCCTACCACCTACGACAGCGACTCCGGACTACCACGGTGCCGGGCGGCTCCATAAGGAACCGGAGTGCGACACCCCGTCGGCCTGTTGTTCGGCCCGTACTAGTGAGCTTGGAAGAACTCAATCGAATCGCCCTCTTTGAGGGAGACTACAGCCTTCTTCCAGTCACGCGTCTTGCCTTTGGCAGCGCGCACACGACGCGGCTTGCCGGTGACGTTGATCGTGTTCACCTTGGACACGGTGACGTCGAAGATCTCAGCGATCGCCGAGGCGATCTGGGGCTTGCTCGCGGTCTTGGCGACCTCGAAGGTGTAACGGTTCTGCTCGATCATTTCGTAAGACTTCTCCGAGATGACCGGTCGGATGATGATGTCGCGTGGATCGTACATGTTAGGACAGCACCCCCTCGAGCCAGGTCAAAGCCGGCTTCGTGAACAACACAGCGGTGTTGTCGACGAGATCGTAGGTATTGGACTCAGACGCGGTAATGACGCGCGTCTTAGGGAGATTTCTGAACGACAGGAGCGCGTTCATGTCGTCATTGCCGACGACGATGGTGACCTTACCGTTGATGCCGAGTGCCCTGAGGACATCAGCGGCCTGCTTGGTCGACGGCTTCTCGAACACGAGAGCGTCAACAACGTAGAGCGACTCCTCGGCCAGCTTGGCGGAAAGCGCAGAGCGCATGGCCAGCTTGACGACCTTGTTGGGAACCTTGAAGGCGTAGCTGCGCGGGTGCGGTCCGAAGACCACGCCGCCGCCTGCCCACTGCGGGGAGCGGGTCGAACCCTGACGTGCGCGACCGGTGCCCTTCTGGCGCCACGGCTTCTTACCACCGCCGCGAACCTTGCCGCGGGTAAGTGTCGAGTGCGTGCCGGAGCGGCGCGCAGCCTGCTGGCTGCGAACGACCTGGTGCACAGCGAACACATTCGGCTCGATGCCGAATACGACGTCCGTGACGTCTGTGCTGCCCACCTTCTTGCCTGTTGTGTCTTTGATCTCTATCTTGGCCATCTTGAATAGTCTCCTTGACTGTGTCTCGGGTGCCGGACGGCTACGCCATGCGAATGGTCAGCAGCGCGTTCTTGCCGCCAGGGACAGCGCCCTTAACGAGGAGCAGATTCTGCTCGAGGTCGATCTTGACGACCTCGAGGTTGCGAACAGTAACCTTCTCCGAACCCATGTGGCCCGGAAGCTTCATGCCCTTGAACACGCGGGCAGGAGTGGCGCACTGGCCGATGGAACCAGGTGCACGGTGGAAGTGCGAACCGTGACCGCCGGGACCACCCTTGAAGTTGTGACGCTTCATAACGCCGGCGAAACCCTTACCCTTGCTGACTCCGGACACCGAGACGCGCTTTGCATCGGCGAGGGACTCAACCGTCAGAACCTGACCCAGCTTGATGTCGTCTCCTTCACCAAGACGAATCTCGGCGAGGTAACGCTTGGGCTCTACATTCGACTTGGCAAAGTGACCAGCCATCGGCTTGTTGAGCCGTTTGGCCTTGACCTCGCCAAATCCGATCTGGACCGCGCGATAACCATCACGCTTGTCCGTCTTGACCTGTGTGACCACGCATGGGCCGGCTTCGATCACCGTGACCGGCAGGAGCTTGTCATCCTCACTCCATACCTGCGTCATGCCCAGCTTGCGGCCGAGAAGCGTCGCTACCATGTACCTATCCTTACCTCAGGCGGTCTTGGGACCCACGTGACACCCTGTGTGTCACTCCCCAGCGGACCGCGTTGCATGCTCGCTGCACCCTGATGGCGCGCAGACGAACAATAGTACCAGAAATCTAGAGCTTGATCTCGATATCCACACCAGCGGGAAGATCGAGGCGCATAAGAGAGTCTACCGTCTTAGCGGTGGGCTCAAGAATGTCGATAAGTCGCTTGTGCGTCTTCATCTCGAACTGCTCGCGGCTGTCCTTGTTCACGTGCGGCGAGCGGATGACCGTGTACACGCTGCGATCGGTCGGCAGCGGAATGGGACCCGATACCTTCGCGCCGGTCTTCTGCGCGGTGTCAACGATCAGCTTCGTGGACTGATCCACAATCTCGTGGTCGTAGCCCTTAAGCCGGATCCTGATCTTCTGGTTCGCCAACTCTCTACCCTCCGTCAGATGCGGTGCCCGGACTGTTCGTCGCGAGCCTCCCGTGGGAATACTGTTACGCGTTGCCGCCGGACTTGCTTGCGATCTCTTCAGCTACCGACTTCGGCACCTGCTCGTACGCCTTGAACTGCATGCTGTACACGGCGCGACCCTGCGTCTTGCTGCGCAGGTCCGTCGAGTATCCGAACATCTCGGACAGCGGCACCTTCGCACGGATGACCTGTGCGTTGCCGCGAGGCTCCATGTTGTCGATGTGGCCACGGCGACGGTTCAGGTCGCCAATGACGTCGCCCATGAAGTCCTCGGGGGTGACGACCTCGACTGCCATGGTCGGCTCGAGGATGACGGGGCCAGCCTTGCGGAGGGCCTCCTTGATCGCCATGGACCCGGCGATCTTGAATGCCATTTCCGAGGAGTCAACCTCGTGATACGAGCCGTCAACGAGCTGGACCTTGATGTCGACGACGGGGTAGCCGGCGAGAACGCCCGAGCTCAGCGACTCCTGGATGCCCTTGTCGACCGACGGGACGTACTCCTTGGGAATCGAGCCGCCGACGGTCTTGTTCTCGAACACATAGCCGTCGCCGGGATTCTGCGGTAGCAGGTTGATGACGACGTGACCGTACTGACCGCGTCCACCTGACTGGCGGGCGAACTTCATGTCGACGCCGTTGGCGGGCTTGCTCGCGGTCTCGCGATACGCGACCTGGGGCTTGCCGACGTTGGCTTCGATCTTGAACTCGCGGAGCAGGCGGTCGACAATGACCTCGAGATGGAGCTCGCCCATTCCGGCGATGATGGTCTGACCGGTCTCCTGGTCAGTGCGCACGCGGAAGGTCGGATCCTCTTCGGCCAGCTTGGCAAGGCCGTTACCGAGCTTGTCCTGCTCGGCCTTGGTCTTGGGCTCGATGGCGATGTCGATGACCGGGTCCGGGAAGACCATGGACTCGAGCAGCACCGGCGAATCCTCGGCGCAGAGCGTGTCACCGGTGGTGGTGTGCTTCAGACCGACCGCGGCAACGATGTCGCCGGCAGACACGCCGTCGATGTCCTCGCGGTGGTTGGCGTGCATCTGGAGCAGACGACCGATGCGCTCCTTGTGACCCTTAGTGGCGTTGAGTACGTAAGAACCAGACTCGAGCGTGCCCGAGTAAACGCGGAAGTAGGTCAGACGACCGACGAACGGGTCGGTCTGAACCTTGAATGCGAGGGCAGCGAAGGGAGCCTTGGCATCGGCCGGACGCTCGACCTCGAGGTCGGTGTTCAGGTCGGTACCCTTGATCGCCGGAATGTCGAGCGGCGACGGCAGGAAGTCGACGACCGCGTCGAGCATGGGCTGAACGCCCTTGTTCTTGAAGGAGGCGCCGCAGATGACGGGGGTGATCGCGTTGGAGATGCAGCCCTTGCGGAGCGCGGCCTTGATCTCCTCAACGGTAAGAACCTCGTCTTCGAGCAGGCGGTTCATGAGGTCGTCGTCGTGCTCGGCGGCGGCCTCGATGAGCTCGGTGCGATACATCTCGGCGTCGTCGGCCATGTCAGCGGGGATCTCGCCGACGGTCGGGTTGATGCCGTTGTCGTCTTCGTTGAAGAAGCTCGCGGTCATCTCGACGAGGTCGATGATACCGATGAAGGCATCCTCGGCACCGATCGGAAGCTGCAGCGGCACGGGGCGCGCGGCGAGGCGATCCTTCATCATGAGGATGACGTTGTAGAAGTCGGCACCCGAGCGATCCATCTTGTTGATGTAGGCGATACGCGGGACACCGTAGGTATCCGCCTGACGCCAGACCGTCTCAGACTGAGGCTCAACGCCACCGACGGCACAGAACACGGCGACGGCACCGTCAAGGACGCGCAGCGAGCGCTCTACCTCGACGGTGAAGTCAACGTGACCGGGGGTGTCGATGATCTGGATCTGGTGGTCTTTCCAGAAAGCGGTAGTCGCGGCGGACTGAATCGTGATGCCGCGCTCCTGCTCCTGAACCATCCAGTCCATGGTTGCAGCGCCGTCGTGAACCTCGCCGATCTTGTGCGTCTTGCCTGTGTAGTACAGGACACGCTCAGTCGTCGTGGTCTTACCGGCGTCGATGTGCGCCATGATCCCGATGTTGCGGACCTTATCAAGCGGATAATGCTTCGTAGCCATGAAGTCGCAGACCTCTATCTTGTCTTCAGGGGGTTAGCGGAGTTGGTTACCAGCGGTAGTGCGAGAACGCACGGTTGGACTCAGCCATCTTGAACAGGTCCTCGCGCTTCTTGACCGAGGATCCGGTGCCGTTGGCGGCATCCATGATCTCGCCGGCGAGACGCTCGGCCATGGTCTTCTCGCGACGCTTGCGCGAGAAGCCGACCAGCCAGCGGATAGCCAGCGTGGTCGAACGGCGAGAGTTGACCTCGACGGGGACCTGGTAGGTGGCGCCACCGACGCGCTTCGGGCGAACCTCAAGCGTCGGACGGACGTTGTCCATCGCCTTCTTGAAGGTGGCGAGTGAGTCGCCGCCGCTCTTCTGCTCGACGATGTCGAAAGCACCGTAAACGATGTTCTCGGCGGTGGACTTCTTACCATCCAGCAGAATCTTGTTGATCAGCTGGGTGACGAGTCTGTTGTTGTAAACGCTGTC
>CAYMAN010000037.1:0-16064 GCA_964388455.1 uncultured Eubacteriales bacterium | reverse complement strand
TCTCGCACTCCTCCTTGATGCCGTCGACGACGACCTTGCCGTAGTCCTTGATGGTGGACGGCTCGTCGGGCAGACCGTAGGCGATACCGAGCCCGCCACCCGTATCGAGCATGCAGACCTCGACGCCCGTCTCGGCCTTGATCTCACGCATGAAGTCGACGATGACCTCGATGGCGCGCGAGAAGCTGTGCAGCGCGAAGATCTGGCTGCCGATGTGCATATGCAGTCCGTCGAAGTCGATGCCGGGCAGCTCGATGGCGCGCTTGACCGCCTTCATCGCCAGCCCCTGGTTGCGACCAAAGCCGAACTTCGAGTCCTCGGCACCGGTCATGATGAAGTCGTGGGTATCGGCCTCGACACCCGGGGTCACGCGGATGAGCACCTTCTGCGACACGCCGCGCTCAGCTGCCAGCGCCGAGAGACGGTCGAGTTCCTCGAAGCTGTCGACCACGATGCGGCCCACCTTGGCGTCAAGGCACTCGGCGAGCTCCGCCGGCGTCTTGTTGTTGCCGTGGACGTAGATGCGCTCCATCGGGAATCCGACGCGCCGAGCGAACGCCAACTCACCGCCGCTTGAGACGTCCAGGCAGCAGCCCTCCTCGGCGACGATCTTGAGCATCGCGAGCGACATGAACGCCTTGCCAGCGTAGACGGTGTCGACGTGCGGCCAGTGGAAGCGCGTCCACTTCACGTACTCGGAGAGCTGATGGCGGATGGTGGTCTCGTCCATGACGTAGACGGCGGTGCCGGCCTCGGCAGCGAGCGCGACGGTATCGACGCCGCCGATCCACAGGTGGCCGTCTTTGACCTCGGCGGTCATCGGCAGCACGGCGGTGAGGTCGTGTGCGGTCTTCTGGTCCGGTGTCGCCGGCGGTCTCGGTGCGCTTGGCCTACCCATGTCGCTCTCCTAATCGTTACGTCAACGGCGCCCCACTGGAGCGCCGCCTTAGGTCGGTCACATCCGTTCCGGTGCCCCCACGCCGAGCAACCCGAGTACCGCCTCGAGCGCCGAGCGGGTCGCGTCGACCGCGTAGAGCCGCGCGGTGGTGAGCGCAGGGTCGTCAGTCATGACGCGGCACTGGGTGTAGAACTGGTGGAACTGCGCCGCAAGGTCCTCGGCGTAGCGGGTGAGCTTGTGCGGGGCGAGATCGCGCGCGGCGCCCTCGACGACTTCCGCGAACTCGGAGAGCTTGCGCATGAGCGCGAGTTCGGCCGGGTCTGTGAGCGGCGACAGGTCGGTGTCGCCAGGTACGAACTCCGCCGCGAGCGAAGCTGCCGTGACGGGTGACTCGGCGGACTCGTTGCCGGTCGCCTTGCGGATGATCGAGCAGATGCGTGCGTGGGCGTACTGCACATAGAAGACGGGGTTGTCGGCGGATTGCTGGCGCGCGAGTTCGATATCGAAGTCGACCGGCTGGTCCGTGCTGCGGCGCAGGAACCAGTAGCGCGCGGCGTCAGCACCCACCTCGCCGAGCAGCTCCTCGAAGGTGACCATCTCGCCGGTGCGCTTGCTCATGCGGACGGCCTCGCCGTTGCGAAACAGGTTCACCAGCTGGCCGATGACCACGTCGAGCTGACCCTCATGGCCCAGCGCCGAGCAGGCCGCCTTCATGCGCGCGACGTAGCCGTGATGGTCGGCGCCCCAGATGTTGATGACGCGGTCGAAGCCGCGGTCGAACTTGTTCTTGTGATACGCGATGTCGGCCGCGAAGTAGGTGTACTCGCCGTCGGCCTTGATGAGCACGCGGTCCTTGTCGTCGGCGAAGTCAGTCGACCGGAACCACGTCGCGCCGTCGAGCTCGTAGATGTAGCCAGCTTCCCGCAGAGCGGCGATGCCGCGCGTTATCGCAGTCAATCCGTCCGCGCCCTGCTCGTGCAGCGTCAACTCCGAGAACCACACGTCGAACTCCACGCCCATGCCCGACAACACGACCTTGAGATGCGCGAGTACCTGCGCGTACGCCTTGTGCTTGAAGTACGTCTCCCGCTCGCGCGGCGTGGAATCAAACCAACACACGCCCTCGCCTTCGTAGATCTCGCGAGCGATCTCAGCGATGTAGGCGCCCTGATACCAGTTGTCCTCGAACACCACGTCGTTCTTGCCACACAGCTCGAGATACCGTGCAGCGACGGACTTTGCGAAGATGTCCATCTGCACACCAGCGTCGTTGATGTAGAACTCGCGTTCCACGCTCCAGCCGGAATGCTCAAGAACGCGCGCCATGCTGTCGCCCAGCGCTGCCCAACGTCCGTGACCCACGTGCATCGGCCCCACCGGATTCGCCGAGACGAACTCGACCTGCACTCGCTTGCCGGCGCCGTCGTTACCGCGCCCGAAGTCGCGCCCTTGCACGCGCGCCTCGCGTAGGACGCGCTGCAGCGCTGCGGCCGACAGTCTGATGTTGATGAAGCCCGGCCCCGCGATCTCAATCGCGTCCACATCCGGGTGCCCGGTCATCCTCGCCGAGACGATCTCTGCTATCTGGCGCGGGTTCATCCCGGCAGCCTTGGATGAGCGCAGCGCGACACTGGTCGCCCAATCGCCATGCGCCGGGTCACGAGGCCGCTCGAGGGCGGGATCCGGAACGGTATCGAGCGGCAGCTCGCCGGCGTCGATCGCGGCCTTCAGAGCGGATGAGACGAGCGATGAGATCGCGTCTTTCACGGGTATCGTGCCTCCGTGATGCAGTCGGGTGTGGGCCTGCAAGGATAACCGAAACGGCACCCCTGCTCAAAGCTGGGGTGCCGTCGGTCCAGGACGAGTGTCGCGCGAGGCGCCTAGTCGTCGAATGGGCCTTGTGGTGCAGCAGGAGCGACCTGCGGTGCCAAAGGCTGCTGTACCGGCTGCGGCACCGGCTGCGGCGACCACTGTGCTGCCGGCTGTCTCGGCTCCTTCTTGGGGAAAACCACGTCCCAGTCCACGTGTGCCGTCTTGATCATGAAGTACGCCAGCGTCAGCACCGATCCGACAGTGATGGCAAGCCCGGTGAACCCGGTGAAGAAGAAGCTGTAGCTGAACAGAATGAGGAACAGGAACTGGCTCAGAGCGATCTCTATCAGCGCACGATTCCTGCCAACGACCACCATCAGATAGCCGACCACCAACGCCACCGAGACGACCGCAGCAATCACGAAGGCGACATTGATGTCCACCTGGTCAGCCAGGTACGCCAGCAGCAGATCGAACGCGAAGAACGCCGCGGCCAGGAATCCGTAGTGCACCGGATGGAGCCTGATACCGTTGGTCGCCGTGAGCAGGATCAGCGCCGCGAAAAAGAACAGCAGTGAAACCGGCGCGAACGCGGTTATACGCGACACCAGCGGTCCGGGGTTCAGCGGCGTCGGCATGACGAGTCCGATCGGCCGACCGCTCACGACGCTCTCGTACTGCCAGGTGAGATTCCACCCGTCAGCGGCCCTCTCTCTGCTGGTCGGCGATACGCCATCGGAAGGGAAATCGATCTTGTCAAAGTCGGTGACCATGGCGAGTCGGAAGTCACGGACGACACCCGCCCCGCCGGGGCTCGGCACGTAGACCCACCGTTCCATGCCGTTGGTCTTGTAGCCGGTGGTGACGGTCGCTGAGGCCAGCGACGGCATGACGAAGCTCGCCTTCGCCCTGCCGTCGCGGTAGGTGACCGGGACCTCTCGGCCATTCACTTTGACCGCGAAGCCGTCGTAGGTGCCGACAGGGTCCGGAAACGTGAACGTCATGGTGGTCTCAATCGGTCGCTTCAGCGGATTCTTGAGACCATACGCTGCCTTGAAGTCGACCACGTACGTCGCGTACCACAGGAGGCCTTTGCGTCGCTGATCGAGCGCGATGTCGGCCGAGATGTCGCTGCTGGCGACCTCGAGCCTGTTCGCGCCGGTCGTCGGCGTGTAGCGAAACTCGGGCGCCTCCTGCATCTGAGGGGATCCCCACAAGCCGCCCACCTCGTCGCCCAGACGGTCATCGGTGGAGGTGGTGCGAATCTGAACCGAGCCGGCGAGCACCATCCATGCGGCCGCCGATAACGCGAAGATCACGATGATCGCGAACAGTCTCTTGCCTGACATATCGGACTCCCCTGGTGGGCTGCTCGAATGAGGCTCATCTGCCTCACCTACAGCATGCCTGAGCAAGGTACCGACCGGGTGGCGGTGAGATGACGCCTCGACAACGGCGCAGTTGCGAGCGCCTTCTGCTCGCTCTCGAACAGCGGGAGTCACCGGAATCAGAAGTCGAACCGCGCGGGGAGAACCGGCCGTTATTTGTGGTACGGCTCACCCCGGCTGATGCGAAACGCGCGGTAGACCTGCTCCAACACAACCACTCGGGCGAGATTGTGAGGCAGCGTCATGGGTCCCAGCGATAGTCGCTCGTCGGCTCTCGCGACAACCGTGGGGTCGAGCCCGACAGAGCCGCCGATCACAAAGGCCACCGTCGAGCGGCCATCGAGTGCCAACGCCTCGAGTCGTGCCGAGAACGCCTCACTCGACAGTTGCTTGCCGCCAATGTCGAGCGCGATGACGTGTGCGCCCTCGGGAATCGCGCGAAGTACATCGGCGCCTTCCTCGGCGAGGGCGCGCGCCTCTCCTCGCGCAGGGTCGCGGTCGGCGACCTCTGTGACGCGGACAGTCGCGTAGGCCGACAGTCGCTTGAGGTACTCTTCGCACGCCTCTCGCCAGAATCGCTCTTTGAGCTTGCCGACGGCGATGACGGACAGTCTCATCAGCGGATCGCGTCAGAGCCGAGCGTGACCTGCAGCGTGAGCCTCTGATCCGCTCGCACGAGCTCGACCGGCAACGTGTCGCCGATCTTGTGCAGGCGCGTCACGGCGAAGACATCAGCCACACCGGTGATCGGCGTGTCGCCGATGCGTGTGATGATGTCGCCGCGCTTCACCTTGGCCTTGTCAGATGGCCCTCCCGGCTGGACGAAGGCGACGAAGGCGCCACTCTTCACTGGTAGCTGATACAGCTGTGCGACTTCCTCGTCGACCGTCTGCGTCGACACGCCGAGGTAGGCGTGACTCGCTTTGCCATCGGTGATGAGTTGCTCGGCGATCGACGACGCGAAGTCGACGGGGATGGCGAATCCTATGCCAGCAGACTGTGCCGCTCCAACGCCGCCGGCCGGTGACTGGATCAGGGTGTTGATGCCGACGAGCCTCCCAGATGCATCGACAAGCGCGCCCCCGGAGTTACCCGGATTGATTGCAGCGTCGGTCTGAATCAGGTTCGTGTAGGTCGTGGCGCTGTCGGCCCCCTGCTGCACCTCCTCCGATCGCTGGAGCGCGGAGATGATGCCGCTGGTGACGGTCTTATCGAGACCAAACGGGCTACCGATGGCCATGACGAACTGGCCAACCTTGAGATTGTCCGAGCGACCCAGCTCAATTGCCGGGTAACCGGTGCCATCGATCTTGATCACAGCAAGGTCGGTCTTAGGATCGATGCCCACCACGGTCGCGGGTTTGTCCTCCACGCCCACGGTCGCCAGCACCCTGTCGGCATTCTCGACGACGTGATAGTTGGTGAGGATGTAGCCGTTCTCGCGGATGATGACGCCCGAGCCGTTTCCAGCCACCGTCGCTGGCTGGCCAGAGAACCGATCGGTGCGGGACTGATAGGTGGTGATGTTGACGACCGACGGAACGACCTTGCTCGCAACCGCCTCCGGCACATCGAGCGCAACGCCCTTGGCCGAGATCGTCACCGTGGCCGGAGCGGACGCGGGAGCGTCCTCGAGCGTCGTCTTGAGCGGGGTCACCCCCGGAATGAGTCCAAGCGTCCACACCATCCCGGCGGCCACGAGGATCCCACCTGCAACCGCGCCAAGGGCGGCACCGGTCACGACCGCAGCGCTGGACCAGTGCCTGACCCGCGCAGGTTCTTCACACGGAGCGTCGCTCTCTTCCGTGTAGTCGCACACGCGCAGCGGCTCATCGTCGTGTACCGGCGGAACCGGACTGATCTCGCTAGCGCGATCGAATTCATCAGGGCTCATGACTCACCTCGGCGTGGATTCGGGATGCCCGTCGTACAGCTTGAGCAGCAACAATACTACCCATTCACACGACGATGCGTGGTTCCACCGAAAGCACATACCAACCGATCAGCCGGCCCCCGGCCCTGCTAGCGGACGAATTCTCCCAGAGCGCCAAGGAGCGGACCCGCTGCGATGCCCATCGCGATGACCGCGAGAACACACACCGCGATCGCGATTCCCGCCGAGCGACTCTCGACCGCGCCGTGATGGCCCGACTCCTCCTCGGCGAAGAACATGGCTCGGACGATGCGCAGGTAGTAGCCCGCAGACACCACGCTCATCATCACGGCCAGCACAACCAACGCCGTCAAGCCGCTACCGAGCGCCGCCTGGAAGAGAAACAGCTTACCGAAGAAGCCCGCAAGCGGAGGGATTCCGATGAGTGACAGCAGCATCACGACGACTGCCCAGGCGGTCGCCGGTCGACGAGCTGCCAGTCCGTTGAAGTCGCTGACCGCGGGGCCCTCCTCGGCGACCACGAGCATCACGCCGAGTGACGGGATCGAATAGGCGACCGCGTAGAAGATGGCCGCCATGAATCCGCTACCGGAGAGCGTCGCCGCCGCGAGCAGCAGGTAGCCCGAGTGAGCGACGCCGGAGTACGCCATCATGCGTCGGACGTCGGACTGCGTAAGCGCGCCGAGATTGCCGAGCAGCATCGAAGCGGCAGCGACAACGGCGATCACCGTGGTGGTCTGCGAGGAGCCGGGTGCGACGACCGAGAGCAATCTGACCGTCGCGATGGCGCCCGCGACCTTTGGCACCGTCGAGATGAATGCGACGGTCCAGGGCGACGCACCCTCGTAGGCATCGGGCGCCCAGTAGTGGAACGGTGCGGCCGAAAGCTTCGCGAACATTCCCGCAAGTGCCAGGAGTATTGCGACAAGGCCCAAGGTGCCCGCGCCCGAGAGGTCGATCTCTGCGAACCGAGTGCTGCCGGAGATGCCGTACACGAACGAGAACCCATACAGCATGACGAGCGAAGTCAGCAGCGAGAGCAGGAAGTACTTGAGCGCACCCTCAAGCCCTCGCACGTCGTTACGCTTGTAGCCGATGAGGACGTACGCCGGCATCGTGGCGAGCTCGATTGCGAGCACCAGGGTGACGATCTCGGTCGCGCCGGCCATCAGCATCGCGCCCAGCGTGGCAAAGAGCGACAGTGCGACAGCCTCGCGAATCCGACCTACGCCACGACCCGCGGTCCACAACAGCCACGCCGCCGAGAGCACCAAGACGGCCACCCGAGCGAACCGGGCCGGGCCGTCGAAAGCGAGGTGACCCGGGAAGGGACCAGCGGCCAAGGGGAGCACCGCGGCGAGCACGGCGGCGACGGAGGTCGCGATGACTCCGGCCCACGCAGCACCTCGATCACGACCGGGCAGAACCTCGGCGAACAGCGCCCAAAAGGCAGCTGCCAGAACGAGGATCTCCGGGAGTATGAGAACGTATCCCGCCACTTAGACCCCAACGATTCGAGCGAGCATACGCGCCGCAGGGTCTGTGTACTGCAGCAGAAGGTTCCAGTTGAGGCCTACCGCAATTGTGAGAAAGACCAGAGGTCCGGCTAGAAAGAGCTCACGAGGCGACGCGTCCGGCGCATCTGCAATGACGTGTGATGGCTGGCCAAGCACTACTCGCTGAATCATCCACAGGATGTAGGCCGCACCGAACAGCACACCAAGCCCCGATCCAATGACGACCCAGCGCGCCAGGTCCGACTGCCAGGCACCCAGCAGCGACAGGAACTCGCCGACGAACCCGGACAGGCCCGGAAGCCCCATCGAAGCGAACGCCGAGAACGCCAGTATGCCCGCGAGCACCGGCATCTGGTTCGCGACTCCGGAGATCTTCGCAATCTCTCGGGTGTGTGCGCGCTCGTAGATCATGCCGACCAGGAAGAACAGCAGGCCGGTCGTCAGACCATGACTGAAGTTGACCGCCATCGCGCCGTTGATGCCGATCGCCGTACCGGCCGAGATGCCCAGCATCGCAAAGCCCATGTGCGACACAGACGAGTACGCGACGAGCTTCTTGAGGTCCGTCTGCGCGAACGCGACGATCGCACCGTACAGAATCGAGATCATCGCGAGCACGGCCAGGAACCAGCGCCAGGAGTCAAAGGCATCGGGGAGCATCGGCAGCGAGACGCGCAGAAATCCGTAGGTGCCCATCTTCAGCAGCACGCCGGCAAGCAGGACCGACGCGGCGGTCGGTGCCTCGACGTGCGCGTCAGGCAGCCACGTGTGCAGCGGAAACATCGGTACCTTGACCGCGAAGCCGAGGAAGAACGCGAGAAACAGCCACCACTGGAAGCCCGCCGGGAGCATGCCCCCGATGAGCGCAAGCCGCACCATGTCGAAGCTACCGGTTTTCAGGTACAGGGCGATGATGCCCACCAGCATGAACACTGAGCCGAGCAGCGTGTAGAGGAAGAACTTGATCGAGGCGTACTCGCGACGCTCGCCACCCCACTGCGCGATGAGGAAGTACATCGGAACAAGGACAAGCTCCCAGAAGACGTAGAACAGCACGAAGTCGAGGGCGATGAACACGCCGTTCATGCCGACCTGCAGCAACAGCAGCATCGCAAAGTAAAACGACGGCTTGTTGTCGACCTTGAACGATGCGATCACGGCGAGGAACGACAGCAACGCCGAAAGGAAGAGCAACGGCAGCGAGATGCCATCAACGGCGAGCGTGTAGTTGATGTCCACCGCAGGAACCCAGGCGACCTTCTCAACGAACTGGAAGCCGCCACCCGGCTGAAACGCGTAAACGACCCAGCTCACGAGCGCCAGGTCAATCGCGGTAACGGCAGCTGCCACCGCGCGCGGCCATGTGGGACGATCCTTAGGCAGCAACGCGCAGAGTACGGCTCCGACGAGCGGCAAGAACACAATGAGGGTCAGCACGCGTCAGGCCCCTTTCACCACGAGGTACAGCATGAACACTACGACTGCGGCGAGAACGAGCCGCTGGTAACTCTGAAGACGGCCCGTCTGCAGGCCACGCAACCGTCCACCGGCGGCGCGCGAAAGCGCTCCTATGCCGTTGACGGCTCCGTCGATGACCGAGTTGTCGAACTTCCACGACGCGCTCGTCGCGTACACGAAGCAGCGCGCCACTCCGTTGACCACCCCATCGACGATCGTCCGGTCGAACCAGGCGAGTGCCTCGGTGGTCAACATGAAGGGCTTGATGAACACGACTTCGTAGACGGTGTCGAAGTACAGCTTCTGGACGAGGGCGCCGTACGCGAGGCCCATACGCTGCTTGTACGCCCGGGTGTTCACCACGACGGAGCGGCGTCCGTACACCCACCACCCCAGCCCGATGCCCATGAGCGCGACGACTGTCGAGATCGTCGCGATCGACAACGCCGGCCACGCACCCTCATGTCCGAGGAACTCGGCGAATCCCGGTGAGGCGAACCCGAGCACCAGAGTGATCGCGGCCAGGAAGACCATCGGCGCCACCATCGAGAAGTGTCCCTCGTGCAGATTCTCGATCTGCTCGGGACCGGAGAATACTCGGTAGCACAGGCGTGTCACATAGAACGCGGTAATGAGCGATGCAAGCAACACGACGCCCACGGCCCAGTAGTGGTGACCGTGGTACAGCACCGTGATGATCTCGTCTTTGCTGAAGAAGCCGGACAGCGGCACGACACCGGCAAGCGCCGCCGAGCCGATCACGAACGTCGCCGTCGTAACCGGCATGTGCTTGGCTAGGCCACCCATCTCTCGCATGTCCTGCGTGCGAGCTGAGTGGATGATGACGCCGGCGCCGAGGAACAGCAGCGACTTGAAGAACGCGTGCGTCACGAGATGGAACAGCGCCGCGCCCACGCTCGCGGCGCCGAGCGCCATGAACATGAGGCCGAGCTGCGAGATCGTCGAATACGCCAGTACCTTCTTAACATCGTGCTGCACCGCTGCGAGCAGCCCGCCCACCATCGCTGTGATCGAGCCGATCACGAGGGTCGCATGCAACACGGCGGGCGCGGCCTCGAAGATCGGCAGAGTCCGCGCCACGAGGTAGACACCGGCCGCGACCATGGTCGCCGCGTGAATCAACGCCGAGGCAGGCGTGGGACCGGCCATGGCGTCGGGCAGCCACACGTGCAACGGAACCTGCGCGGACTTGCCCATCGCGGCGAGCAGGAGACCGAAGGCGACCGCGGTGGCGACACCGGGAGCCCAGCCGGGGACAGCGCCCAGAATGTCGGCCAGCTCCCAGCTCCCAACCACCTTGTAGATGACGCCCATCGCGAACATGAGGCCGAGGTCGCCGATGCGAGTCGTGAGGAACGCCTTTTGAGACGCCTTCCTCGGCGCTTCGAGCTCATACCAGAACCCGATGAGCAGGTACGAGCACAGACCCATGAGCTCCCACATCGCGAACAGTAGGAGCAGGTTGTCGGCGAGCACCAGAGTCAGCATCGCTGAGGTGAACAGCGACAGGACCGCGAAGTACCATCCGCGCCGGGCGTCTCGGTGCATGTAGCCGAGCGAGTATATCTGCACGCAGGTCGCGACAAACGTGACGGTGATGAGCAGTACCGCCGCAACAGCGTCGAGCTGCAGTCCCAGCTCAAGCGGACGGCCCGCGACCACCGCGAGATCCCACGAGTAGTTCCAGACGACCGACGTCAGCTCGGTCCCGCCCGGCCACACCTGCAGGAACGCGGCAACCGACACGCCTGCGGAGACGATCATCGCCAGCACGGGAACCCACAGCGCGCGATTACGCACACGCAGCGGCAACGCGAGCAGCGCGAGGAACGCCAACCCGGGAAGCGCCGGTATCGCGAGCACCCAGCCCATGCGTCAGCCCTTCAACTCGTTGAGTCCGGTGATCTCGCTGTCGTGCGCGCGGCGATAGACCGCGATCACGAGCGCGAGACCCAGACCCACCTCGGCGGCGGAGACGACCATGGCGAAGAGCGTGAAGAACAAACCATCCTGCGACAGCGGCGTCACAAAGCGCGAGAACGCCACGAGGTTGATATTGACTGCGACAGCCATGAGCTCGAGAGACATGAGCACTTGGATGGCGCCCTTCTTGGAGACGGCGCCGTAGAGCCCCATCGAAAAGAGCACGGCGGCGAGCATCAGAAACGCCTCGAGTCCGACTCTCATCTACTCGTCACCCTCCTTCGACCACCAGACCGCGCCGACAAGCGCAGCCGTGAGCACCAGTGACGCGACCTCGAACGGCAGTGCCCATCCTCGCAGCGAGAACAGCGACTTCCCAAAGGCGACAAGATCGGGAATAACAGCTGGCATCTCGGCTGCAGGGAACTGAAATCCGCGAACGGCGATCACGATGACAGCGCAGAATACGATCGCCAGCACAGCGCCTATCGGAGAGAAGTCGCGCGGTCGGATCGCATCCTCGCGTCGGCGCAGCGTGATCATGATCGAGAAGATCATCAGCACCGCGACGGCTCCGGCGTACACCAGGAGCTGGACCAACGCGAGATAGGAGGCGTCCAGCAGGTAGAAGACGCCGGCTGCAGCAACCGACACCTCGAGCAGCCAGAACGCGGCGTGCACGACGTTACGCGTCGAGAGCATCGCAACGGCGCCGCCGAGGATGGCGACCGCAAGCACACCGAAGGCGATCGCGTTGACGGTGTCAGACATCGTCGCCTCCTTCCGTTGCCGTCGCAGGGGCCGCCGCAGGGGCCGCAGGGGCCGTCGCAGGGGCCGCCGCAGCGGGTGCCGCCGCTGCAGCTTTGCGCTTGGGCTCATGTGCGGGCGAATCCACCAGCAGGTCGACGCACAGGTCCGCGGCGTCGACGACCGCAAGCTCATAGTCGTGACCCATACGGATCGCATCGAATGGGCAGGCCTCGACGCACAGTCCGCACATCATGCAGGCGCCGATCTCGTAGTGCCAGCGATCGATGATCTTACTGCGATCCTCGTTGGTGGTGATGTCGAGGCGGATGACGTAGTCCGGGCACGCTTTCTCGCAGGCGCGACAAGCGGTGCAGTGGTGCTCGGCATCTGCATGCGGCTTGATCTCAACCGCCCAACGAGCACGCTCGGGGAGTACGAGCTTCTCGTGCGGATACTGAGTGGTGATAGCTCCCCGACGCTGCTGCCTGAACGACAGCAGCAGACTCCGCAGGATGCCTGTGCCGAAGATACGCGTCATTGCACACCACCGAACACGGTCTGACCGAGTTTGATCACAAGACCGGTGATCATTACCCACGCGATCGAAGCGGGCAACAGTACCTTCCAACCCAACGACAGCATCTGGTCGACGCGAACGCGAGGCAGGGTGCCTCGGATGACCATGAGCAGGTAGATGACCAGGTACGTCTTGATCATGAACACGAGTGGCGCGATGGGCTGCATGATCGACTCGGGCACGAACGGGATACCCCATCCGCCGAGGAAGAGAGTTACCGTCAGCGCCGCGAAGATGAACGTGTTGCTGAACTCCGAGAGGAACAGCAGGCCGAACTTCATCGACGCGTACTCGGTGGCGAAACCCGAGACCAGCTCGGAATCGGCCTCGGCCAAGTCGAACGGTGTCTGCCCCGACTCGATGAGACCGGCGATGAAGAACAGGATGAACGCGGGCACGTTGTAGATGAACCACAGCGGCTGCTGCGCGCGGACGATATCGCCGAGGTTGATCGACCCGGCCATCATCACGACGGGAAGCGCGGCGAGCAGCATCGGCACCTCGTAAGTGATCTGCGATCCCACTGCACGCATGCCGCCCAGGAGCGACCATTTGTTGTTCGACGCCCAGCCTGCGGCGAGAATCCCCATCGGGACCAGCGACAGCACCGCGAAGGTGAACAGCAGACCCAGCTCGAGGTTGACGATGCGGGCGCTGTTGGAAAACGGCAGTGCCGCATATGCCATCAACGAAGGTACGAAAACGATCGCCGGTGCGATGAAGAACAGTGCCTTATCGACCGCCTTGGGAGTCGGGTCTTCCTTGGTGAGGAGTTTCAGCACGTCAAAGGTGGTCTGCGCGATGCCATGCCAGCCGTTCTCCATCGGACCCAATCGTAGGTGCAGGTGACCGAGCACCTTACGCAGCATGTATATGAGCACCACGCCGTTGAGCAGCATGAGCCCGAGCGCAGCCAGAACGCGGAGTATGACGACCAGAAGGGGGCTCATCGGTCGATCTCCCCCAGCACGATGTCAGTGCTGCCAAGGATGACGATGCCGTCCGCGAGCAGGTTGCCCGGAAGCAACGACTCGCCGACCTGCAGCGCGTACAGCGCGGGCGGACGGTAGCGCATGCGGTACGGCGTATCGGTGCCGTCGGAGATGACATGCACTCCCAGCTCGCCACGAGGCGACTCTACTGCTGCGTACGCCTCCCCCGCCGGCGGCCTGAGCACCTTGGGTACCTTGGCGGTGAACTCGCCTTCTGGCAGCCCGTCGATGCACTGCTTCACCATGCGGACTGACTGGCGGATCTCCTCCATGCGGACCATGAACCGAGCGAAGCAGTCGCCTTCCTCGGCGACGGGGACATCGAAGTCGAGTTCCGAGTACGCGGCGTACGGGCGATCGCGACGCACGTCGAAGCCCACGCCGCTCGCACGAAGGTTTGCGCCCGTCAGGCTGAAGCCGATCGCACGCTCGCGGTCGATAATGCCCACGCCGCGCATTCTCGCCTGGAATATCTCGTTGCCGGCGAGAATCTCGATGTGCTCCTCGAGGTACTGGTCAAACGTCTCGAGGAAGACGCGGATCTTCTTCTCGGCGGTGGGGGTGATGTCGGCAAGGACCCCGCCGGGACGCACGTAGTTGAACATCATGCGCTGACCGGTGACGTCCTCGAGGATGTCGAGGAGGACCTCGCGATCGCGCATCGCATACAGGAAGGGGCCCATTGCGCCCGTATCGAGACCCATCGGGCCGTACCAAATGAGGTGGCTGGCGATACGGTTGATCTCTGCCATGAGCGAGCGCAGCCAGCTGGCGCGGCGCGGGACCTCGATGTTCATGAGCTTCTCGGTCGCCAGCGCGAACGCAAGCTCGTTGTTGATGCCGGAGATGTAGTCGCCGCGGTCCATCAGGGTGCCCATCGCCGAGTAGCGACGCGATTCCGCGAGCTTTTCGATGCCGCGATGCAGGTAGCCGATCGATGCCTCACCGGCTACCAGCTGCTCGCCGTCAAGCTCGATGAGTACACGCAGGACACCGTGGGTGGACGGGTGCTGCGGGCCCATGTTCACGATGAGGTGCTCGGTTGCCAGCGAGTTCACGCCCACGGGAGCGCGGGTGAGACCGGCGGGAAGGATCTCAGGCTCGTAGGTGCCGGCCGGGAGCATGCCTTCGGGTGCCGCGAGAGAGCCGACAGGGCGCACCACTTCACGAGGATCGGTCGTCATCGGTTGCGCACCTCCTCGGCACCGCGGATCTCGACGGACTTGCGCAGCAGCGGCGGGACGCCATCGGTGGTGAGCAGGCGCTTGGGGTTGGGGTGATCGGCGAGTGTCAGGCCGAAGAGCTCGGCGCACTCGCGCTCAGGGAAGTGCGCGGCCGGGAAGACCTTCCAGACGCTGGTCAGTACGGAGTCGTACGCGTGCGCCGCCTTGACGAACACTTCCTCGTCGCGCGAGAGCGAGCGCAGGTGGTAGACCACATCGATCGCATCACCGGTATCGATGCCAAAGAGATCCACCATGAACGTGAACCCGAGGTCCGAGTCTCGCAGTGCGAGCAGCCCGCTGCGGGCCTCCTCGGCGGATACGCGACAGACAACGCCGAGAATCGGAACCTCCGCAACGGTTGCCGAGACACCCGCGGCATCGAGGATGCGCCTAGTTACTGTCACGTCGGGCAGCAAGTCGCACCTCCGTCTGCGCTTTGATCTTATCCATGAGCTGCATGAACCCGTACTGGACGGCCTCAGGACGCGGAGGACAGCCGGGGATGTAGACGTCGACCGGCACGATCTTGTCCACGCCGAGAACGACGTTGGGATACTCGCGGAAGGGGCCGCCGGTATTGGCACACGCGCCCATCGACACTACCCACTTGGGCTCGGGCATCTGGTCGTAGAGCGTCTTGACCGTCTCGGCCATCTTCAGGTTCACGGTGCCGGCGACAATCATCACGTCGGCCTGGCGCGGGCTGGCTCGGAAGAACACGCCCATGCGGTCGAAGTCGAACCGCGGGCCGGATGCGTGCATCAGACCCTCGATCGCGCAGCACGCGATGCCAAAGGCCATGTACCACAGCGACTTGCGCCGGGCGGTGTCGAAGAGCTGCTCGCTGCGGATGAAGAGCAGGGAGTGCTCGCCGGTGAGCTTGTCTATCGCCATTTGAGCGCCCCCTCCTTCCACGCATAGGCAAGGCCGCCGAGAAGGATGGCGACGAAGATGAGCATCTCGATGAAGACGAACCAGCCAACGCCCCGCTGGCCGAACGTGACGGCCCATGGGTAGAGGAAGACGGTCTCGATGTCGAAGATCACGTAGAGCAGCGCGTAGACGTAGTAGCCGGCCTTGAACTGCACCCAGGGCGGACCGATAGGCTCGACACCGCACTCGTACGTGGTGGCTTTTGCGTCAGACGGCTTCTTGGGGCTCAGCAGCCACGAGGATGTGAGCGCCACTGCGACGAACAGGGAACCGAGCACCACGAAGCCTGCGACGACCATACGATCGAGTCCCACGCTCGCGACCCCTTCCCGTGCTCGGAGCGACGTTCACGTCGCGGCCCACATGCCGGATGCGCCGCGGACCCGACAATCGGGGCTAGCGGTTGTCGGACAGTACCACATGCTCAGAGGCGTCGCGCCACCCGAACGGACGCTTCAATCGGTAAACGGCCGTTTGGCGACGGTGGACGGCGAGGATTGGCGTGATGATGCGAGTTTCGCCGTTCAGGTGCGCGTTCCTGCCCGCACCCGGCACGCATAATCCGGTGCATCCATGCAAAAGACGAAGAGCGACGCGTATGCGTCGCTCTTCGGTATCGATCGTGGAGCCGACGAGGGGATTCGAACCCCTGACCCCCGCATTACGAGTGCGGTG
>CAYMAN010000036.1:0-16675 GCA_964388455.1 uncultured Eubacteriales bacterium | reverse complement strand
TGTCGACGACGGGCAGCATCTCTTTGGGCTGTGACTTGGTCAGCGGCAGGAATCGAGTGCCCATGCCCGCTGCAGGGATGATCGCTTTCATGCGGTGAAGTCCTCCGGTTCGCCGAGAATGAGAAGGTGGTGGTTCACGACTCCGAGCTGTAGCTACATCCCGGCAAGCACGGTCCCCGCCGCCGAGACGAACGCATCGATGTCCGCGTCGGTGTGCGCGAGCGACACGAAGCACGCCTCGAACTGGCTCGGGGCGATGGTGAAGCCGGCGTCGAGCATGCCGCGGAAGTAGGCGGCGTAGGCTGCCGTGTCAGACGTGCCGGCCGTGGCCCAGTCGATGACCTCGGCGTCGGTGAAGAACATCGTCGACATCGAGCCGACGCGGTTGCAGCTGGTTGAGAGGCCGGCGTTCTGCGCGGCTTTGCACAGGCCGCCCGCAAGACGTGAGCCCAGGCGATCGAGCTCGGCGTAGACGCCGGGCTTGGAGAGTTCGTGAATCAGAGCGAGACCGGCGACCATCGCGACCGGGTTCCCCGACAGCGTGCCGGCCTGATACACGGGGCCGATGGGAGCGAGCGACTTCATGATCTCCGCGCGGCCACCAAAGGCGCCGACCGGGAAGCCACCGCCGATGATCTTGCCGAGCGTGGTGAGGTCGGGAGTGACGCCGTAGAGCTCCTGCGCCCCGCCGAGGGCGACGCGGAACCCGGAGATGACCTCGTCGAAGATGAGGACGACGCCGTGCTCGTCGCACAGCTTGCGCAGCCCCTGCAGGAAACCGGCGACCGGCGGCACGACGCCCATGTTGCCGGCGATCGGCTCAACGATGATGGCCGCGACCTGGTCCTTGTTCGCGATGAGACACTCGGCCACAGCGTCCACGTTGTTGTACGGAAGCACGATGGTGTCGGCAGCGGCGCCGATGGTGACGCCGGGTGTCGACGGGATGCCGAGCGTGAGCAGGCCGGACCCGGCAGCTACAAGCAGTGCGTCGGAGTGGCCGTGGTAGTTGCCGTCGAACTTGATGAACTTGTCGCGCCCCGTGTAGCCGCGAGCGAGACGGATCGCGCTCATGGTCGCCTCGGTGCCGCTCGAGACCATGCGCACCATCTCGATGGACGGCACGATCTCTGCGAGCTTCTCGGCCATCTCGATCTCGACCATGGTTGGGGCGCCAAAGCTCGTGCCGCGCTCCAGCTGGCCGCGAACGGCGTCGAGGACCACGTCGGGCGTGTGACCGAGGATCATGGGGCCCCAGCTGCCGACGAAGTCGATGTACTCGTTGCCGTCGGCGTCCCAGACACGGCTGCCCTTGGCACGCTCGTAGAAGATCGGATCGGTGCCCACGGACTTGAACGCGCGGACCGGGGAGTTCACTCCGCCGGGGATGAACTGCTGGGCGGAGGCGAAGAACTCCGATGATTTGGTGTGCTGCATGGCCGAAGACCTCTTTCGACGTGTCGGTAGACTCGTGGGTCGCGCATAGGGAGACGCGACAGCACTGACGAGTATACCAGCGACAGCGCCCGCTTCAGGCCCGCAGAGATCAGCTAGTACTTGGGTGTGAGCCGCTTAAGCACCCAGGACAACTCATCGGGCCTGACGAAGATGCCGTAGGGCGCGACACCACGTGCCGCAGCTATATCGCTGCCGGCTCCGCCGACAAACACCATGAGTGGCTTGTTGGTTCGGTCATCGGCGAGTGCATGCTCCGCGAACGCGGTGACGTCCGGAGCGCAGTTGCCGTCGAGACAGAACACCGCGGCGACGGGGCGCGAGTCAGCCATGCGGTCGAGTGCATCCTCGGCGTAAGGGGCTGCGCCGTCGACATTCCACCCCCGGAGCTCGTAGGTCGCGGCGAGCTCATTGGGATTCTGCTCAGTGGTGTGAACGAAGAACAGTGTGTCGACCATCGGTCCCCCAACCGAACGGCATGCACCAACTGTGTTCTCTATCACAATCGCGGGATGCGCGCCCGCGGTCAAGTGCGTTCGGCGGACTACAGCCGGCGAAGCATCTCGTCGAACTGCGCGATCGACGCGCCGCGGACCTCCGGAAGCGCGCGGCCGATCTGCTCGGCGAGGACAGTCCGCCGGCCGAGAAGCTCGTGTACTCGTGCGACAAACGCAACGGCGTCGCGCGCCGAGTAGTCGTACACCCACTCCTCGAGACCGAACTGCTGCATGACCTCCGCGTACTTGTGGCTCCAGCCCATGACCGCAACCGGTACGCACGCTGAGAGCGCGCCCACCATCGCGTGGAAGCGCGAAACCGCAACGACGTCGCACGCCTCGACCACCAGGCGGATCGGCGCGGCGGCCATGTCGCCCCGGACTGCGAGGAGTCGGCCGGTCACGTCGGCGACTCGCTCGGAGACCTGCGCGATCACGGGGAGGTCGTTGTTGCGGAGTTTGGCCGAGGCGGCGCGTGTGGCGTTGGGGAACAGCACCACGGATGAGCCTGCAGCGAGCAGGTCCGAGGTGACCTCGACGAGGAACCCGATGTAGTCCCAACCCTCCTCGGCCGCTTTGCCTGCGATGACGGAGCTGGGGCACAGACCGACGACGGTCACGCCCTCGGCACGCAGAGTGGCGGCGCGCTCGATGATCGCTGTGGCCTCGTCGGAGCCCTCGAGGGAGAGCGCGTCGCGGACCTCGAACCCGAATGCGATGTCGGGCGCGGGGTAAGTGAGCGAGGGTGGGAACTCGGCTTCGCGCAGGTGCTCGAGGGTACCCGCGCCGCGAGGAACGACCATGCGGCACCGCCACAGCGTTCGCGACGCCGCGCGCGTGACCGCGTGTCTGAACGGCCCCATCGCCTGCGACAGCTTGAACACCGGCACGCCGAGAAGCATCGCGGGCCACAGCGTCAGGAGGTTGAACGGCAGGAACTTCTCTCGGCCGTCGATGAACGAGACGCCGGCGAGGTCGATGAGGGCGTCGCAGGATGCGAGGCCACGTACGGATGCGGGCATGATGCGAGCGGCCGCACGACGAAGGCCGAGAACGCCGAGTGCGGCGAGCAGCAGGCTCAGCGGGAACAGCACCAGCACCAGCTGCGCGGGCGTGCAGGAGTGCACGACGATGCCCGGGTCCGTGATCAGCACGCGGTCCGACTCAGGCAAGTACGAGTAGACGACGAACTTCGCGTCGGGTTCGCGGTCGCGCAACCGGCCGACGCTCGTCTCGAGCATCGCCTCTGCGCCGCGATTGCCCGCGACGGTGCCCGCAATGAGTGCGAAGCGTTTCACGATAGCGACTCCAGTCCCTTGAGGATGAGCAGCCTGAGCTGCTGCAGGCGTCGGCTTCGATTGACCTCGCGTGCGACACCCTCCGGCGTCAGCGTGTCGAGATAGGTTTGCAGCACCATGCGCGCGGCGAGGCGTTCGTGCCAGGCGACGCGCTGTCCCCGGTCCGGAATGGTTATGCCGAGGTGACGGCCCGCCTGATGGCGCGCTGTGACGTTGTGGTGGAACGGCGCGACGCGTCGCTGACCGTCCAGCACATCGGTGACCGAGAGCACAGTGTCGGCCAGGGTGCCGGCCGCGACCGCCGCGTCCACGGCCGCACTCCCCCGCTCTGTGCGCGCGAGAACCGCCGTGTGCTTGATCGGGTCGCTCTTGAACCGCGCGCTCCACAGGTCGCCGGCCGAGATATCCGCTTCGTAACCAAAGTGATCGCCGCAGAAGAGGCACTTCTTGGCGCACCCCACGTAGAGGTTCTGCAACGTCCCGAAGCGCGAGAACGGACGCTTGGCCGAGGAACCGTCGGTGAACTCGGCGCGCATCACGCCGCGCCAGTGGCCGCTGCGGAACCGGAATCCGACCAGGTCCGAGCGACCCTCCTCGGCGCAGAGCTTGTCGGTGACGGCATCGACGAGTTCGGGGCGCGAGGTGTGGCCGCAGAAGAGCGCGACGGTGAACGCCACCTTCTCGGCGAGCTCCGGGCGCGCAGAAAGCGTTGTGATCTCGCAGGGGAGGCCGACGACGGCAACGCGGCCGGGATGCGCGGCGATCAGCGGGAGCGCCTCGTGCAGGAAGTCGCCGAGGACGTAAGTGCTGCCGCGTGCGGCGAGTACTTCGGCAGGTGTGGTCGCGAGGCGGTAGCGAGCGCGCACGCGGCCGTTCTCCACCGAGGTGACGCAGACCAGCGCGGCGTCGGCGGTGCCGGACTCGAGCGCATGGATCAGCAGTGCGGTGACCGAGCCTCCGGAAGCCGCGCTCGCGCGCACGTCCTCGGTGGCCGCGTGCGTCAGGCGCACGTCGCGGACGTCACCGACGATCGAGGCGACCTCCTCAGGCGTCCAGCGCTTCCGGCTCAGGCGCTCGGCGATGGCTGCGAGGCCCATGCTACTCGGCCTCGGCTTCTGTCGCGGGCTCGTCCTCGGCCGCGCCGCGCATCCGCTGCGCCTGCAGCAGGTCGATGCCCGTGGCGCGCTGCAGGTAGACCGCCGCCGGCACGCCGAGGAGCAGCAGCCACACCAGCGTCACTGCACGGTCGATCACCGATGCGGCGAGCCCCAGCCCGGCGGGAATGCCAGCGAATGCAGCGCCCGCCGCCGAGCCGCCCTCGCGAAAGCCGATGCCGCCCGGAATGACCGAGAGGCGCGCGGCGAAGATGCCGACGGCCGTGACCACGAGCGCGCTCGCGAAGCCCGCATCCGAGGACAGCGCCTCGAACCCCCACATCGTGCGCAGGCTCGCAAGCACGATGAGTGCGACGTTGAGCGTGATCTCGATGGCGAGCAGGCGGTGGCTCGCAAAGATGAGCCCCATGCCGTCCACCGCGCGACCGGCGACGCGCAGCAGCTTCGACGAGTGTTCGTCGAGTTTGCCCTCGCGGCGCGTGCGGCCCCACACAATGAGCCCGATGACCACAGCGGTAGGCACCAGCACGAACGACCACGCGAGTAGCGGGTCGTTCCCCTGTCCCACCAGCACCGCGCCGGCGAGCACGAGCGCGACCCAGAGGTGGATGACGCTGCTCCCCGCGACCAGCGCTGCGAAGTGCGCGAGGCTGACCTTGTGGCGCACCTTGAGGAGCGCGCCGTTGAGCATGGTGCCCGTCTTCATCGGCAGGTAGTTGAGGGTGGAGACCATCAGGCCGAGCAGCAGCGAGTCGAAGAAGCCGACGTGTGAGCCAAAGCGACCCGCGAGCACCTTGAGCTCGATGCCGTTGACCGCGAACGTCAGCAGCGCGCTTGCCGAGATGAGCACGAACAGCGTCGGCGTGAGCTTGAGGACCGCCGCGAGATCTTCTCGGCGGGTGACGACGATCCAGACGACGAACGCCACGGCGACGCCGAGCGAGAGCCACTGCAGCAGACCGTTCCTGCTGCGAAACGACGACTTCAGCCAGGAATCAGACACGGGTTCACGAATCCGATGCTGCGGTGCCGTTCGCGTCCAGCTCCATGCAACGCGTACGCCACTGGATGTCCTCGAGCAGCTTGCGGTTGTTGCCGATGAGCTCGGCGAGCAGACCGAAAGCGACCAGCTGCGCGCCCACCAACACGAGGATCGCAGTCAGAATCACGGATTGGATGTGGCCGCTCCCCTCGCCCTGCATGACGAAGTACAGGTAGCGCATGCCCACCACGATCCCCGCGCCAAAGACGACGAGTCCCGGCGCCATGAAGAAGCGCAGCGGCTGGTAGGTCATGAAGATTCGCGCGATGGTACCCAGGGAGCGGCGCACGTACGACCAGATGCTCTTCACCAGCCGAGACGGACGCAGATCCTCATTCACGCGCACGGGAACGGTCTCGATCGCCATCCCGGCGCGACCGGCCTGGATGATCGTCTCGATGGTGTAGGTGTACTCGGAGAGCACGTTGAGGCGCAGCGCCGTGCGACGGCTCATCGCGCGAAATCCGCTCGGTGCGTCGGGTACCTCGGTGTTGCTCGCGACACGGACCGCCCAGCTGCCCAGCTTCTGCAGCGCCTTCTTGATCGGCGAGAAGTGTGGGATTTCGCTGATGGGACGCGCGCCGATGACGTAGTCCGCACGGCCCTCGAGCACTGGCTCCACGAGCTTGGGGATGTCGGCCGCGCAGTACTGATTGTCGGCGTCGGTGTTGACGATGATGTCGGCGCCCAGGCGCAGGCACGCGTCGAGCCCGGCCATGAAGACCTTCGCCAGCCCGCTGTTGTTCTTCATCGTGACGATGTGGTCAACGCCGTTTGCGAGCGCGACCTCGACGGTCTTGTCGGTGCTGCCGTCGTCGATGACCAGCCACTCAACGACATCCACACCATCGAGCTCACGCGGCAGCTCCGCCAGCGCGATGGCAAGCGTGCCTTCTTCGTTGTAGCAGGGAATCTGGATGATGAGCTTGGTCACCGAGTACTCCTCGGAATCGAGAGTGTCTGCACGAGCCCGCCGGCGACGGTGCCCAGATACCAGAAGAATAGCGGAACAGCATGAAACGCGAGCCGGCTGAAGCTGTCGGCCGGCGAGAGACGACCCTCGTGCGTGAGGCCGTGGACGATCAGCGCGATGGCGAAGAACTGGAAGAACGCGTAGAGCGCATAGTCTGTCCACTCGTGATCGACCCAGCCGCGACGCAGCACGAGAGTCACGAGCGCGCTGCCCGCGATGAAGTACCACAGCAAGCCGTAGCCCCCCGCCGAGGCGAGGTTACCGATCATGTTGGGGACCGCGACCGCGAATCCTGCCGGCCGCAGCACGTACGCGCCCGCGATCGCCATCAGGTTGAGTCCCACGACGGTGAGCAGCAGCGCCTGCCGGCCCTTGAACCACCGAGAGAACCACGGTCCCGCGTAACTCGCGGCAGCGAACACCAGCGTCGCGACGATCACCGCGCCGGCCATCTTGCCGCTCATCTTGCGCTCATGCCAGACGCCGAGTCCGATGAACGCGGCGCCGTACGCGATCGCGATCATCGCGTAGAGCCCGCCGTGCAGGCCGATCAGCCGGCGCCGGCTGGGGTCGCGCATGTTGAGTACAGCGGCCAGCGCGAGCACCACCACCGCATAGGCGAGCCCGTCGGTGCGCACCAGCGCAAACCCGCCCAGGGCGAGTCCCGCGACCGTCGACCACGCAAGCGCCGTCTTGTCGGCGGTTCTGCCCGCGCCGAGGAACGCCTCATGCACGCCGAGGAGCGCAAGCGTGAAGAAGAGTGCCGAAGCCATGTGGCTGTGCACGTTGAGGCTGTGGAACAGGAACGGGGAGGTCGTTGCCAACAGCACGATCGACGCCGTCACGATCACGACCCGCCACGCGCGCGCGATGGAGTGCGGCAGCGTGTGCGCGAGCCCGTAGCCCAGCAGCGCGATCAGGTGTGCAGCCATAACCGGGTAGACGACGTACGTCCAATCCCCACCAAACGCGCGATTGGCCGCGTGCAGCGATGGCAGGAACAACCCGTACGCACCCGCGATCAGCGTGGTCAGCCGGCCGGTGTCGAACAGCCACAGCCCCCATGCCTCGTAGTGGAAGACGCTGTCGTAGCCCAGAATGCTGTAGCCCGCCGCCGAGACAACCGCCGCCAACCCGAGCACCGCGCCACCATGCGCGAACCACGTCCACGTCGCAACACGCGCGTCGCCATCGCCGCCACCCAGGTACCAACACACCAGCGAGCCGACGAGCGCGACCAGAAACGCCGCGAGCATGGCGATGCTGAGCTGATACAGGCCACCTGTGACCTCGGCCAGAGCGGCGCCAACCGGCCACGCGAGCAGGCCAATCGGAAACGCTGCGAGGTGGTAACCCCATGCGCCCAGGAGCCGTCTGCACGGCCAGAGCGCGACCCACCCGACGAGCAACGAGACCGCGACCAGCGTGAGGTTGCCGCCAAAGATCGACATCACAACCCACCGACCAGTGACCGCGGGACCAGATAGAGACGCTCGCGCGTCGCATCCGTCATCAGGACGACGCGACCGGCGCTCTGGGCGATCGCTTCCGGCGACACCACTGCGAGCACGCCGCGGGGATACGATCGCAACGCGCCCTGCTCGTCGAGCGTGGCGAGCTTCGCGGCGCTCAGCACGAAGTCGTACTCGGCGGCAGCAACGCGGCTGCGCACCAGCGGGCCGAAGAGCCGCGCATCCAGCGCCGGCTGCGCGACGCCGCCAAAGACGTCGGCTGCACTCGCCCCGTCTTTGTCGGCGATGTTGACCGAGGCGAGGTCCGTGGGGACGGTGAGCTGCTCGACGCGCCCACCCGCAGCCTCGCGCGCGGCGAGCCCGACCATGACGCTGAGCATGCGATTGCGTCCGACGGTGTCTGCCGCAGCGGGGAAGCTGTCGCCCACGCGCACCGGCCGCGGGAACACATATCGCGAAGGCAGTCGCACGAAGTCGACGACCAGCAGGGCGCACAAAAGAGCCAGCAGAACAGCGGCTACAAGAGCCACCATTCTGCTGGCGGGCCGTTCCTCAGGTGTCGCTATTCCGGTTCGACGCACGAATCCGCCTGCTCGCCGGTCCATGCGGGCGGCTCGTAGGCACAGTACGGCTCGGCTTCCATGTAATCGCCGGTGGCCTCGAGCGCACGCGCACGGCATCCGCCGCATACGGCCTTGAACTCGCACGCCCCGCACTTGCCCTTGAGCAGCGAGTAGTCGCGCAGGTCGTTGAATACCTTGCTCTCGGTCCAGATCTCAGAGAACGGTTTCTCCTTGACGTTGCCGAGCTGCATGTCGAAGTACCCACACGGCTGGATGTCGCCGATGTGGCTGATGAAGCAGAACGTGATACCGCCGAGACACCCGCGGGTCATCGCGTCCAGACCGTACTCCTCACGCGTGACCTTCTTGCCTTCCTTCTTCGCGAGCTGACGGATGATGCGGTAATAGTGCGGCGCATCGGTCGGCTTGAAGTGGAGCGGGCTGGTCTTCTGACGGTGATACGCCCACTCGAGCACCTTCTCGTACTCGAGCGGCGGCAGCTCCTCGGCGAGAATCTCCGAGCCACGACCGGTGGGGACGAGCATGAAGATGTGGAACGCATCCACGTTCAGGCTCTCGGCGAGGTCGTGGATCTCGTCGATCAGGTGCGCGTTGCGGGTCGTGACGGTGGTGTTGATCTGCACGCCGACGCCGTGACGCTTGGCGATCTTGATACCCTCGATCGTCTGGTCAAAGCAGCCGGGCTGGCCGCGGAACTCGTCGTGACCGGCGGCCGTCGGGAAGTCGACGGAGACGCTGATGCGCGGGATGCCGTGATCGGCCATCTTCTGCGCGATCTCGTCGGTGATCAGCGTGGCGTTGGTGCCGATGACCGGCATCGCGCCCTTCTCGTGGCAGTAGTCGACGATCTCCCAGATATCGGGCCGCATGAGCGGCTCGCCGCCGGTGAGGATGATGATCGGGTTGCTGATCGTGACGATGTTGTCGATCGTCGACTTGATCTGGTCCAGCGACAGCTCGCCGTGGTAGTGGCCGAACTCCGCCGCAGCACGGCAGTGCACGCACGACAGGTTGCAGCTACGAGTGATCTCCCACGCGATGATGCGCGGCGCCTTGATGCCGGTGCGGGCCTCGTACGCAAGCGCCTCAGGTCCGCCACCAGGCCGGAACCCCACGCTGCGAGCCCCGCCGTGACGCTGACGCTCCATCGGCACGCCCGCGGGATGACCGCCGGGATGCCCACCAGGACCGCCAGGGACGCCCGCAGGATGCCCGCCGCCCATCGGAACGACGGCGGGGTGGCCGCCCCCCATCGGGATGCTGATGGCAGCCTGCCCGCAGCCGGCCTCAGCCTCGGCCATCTCCTGCTCGGTTATGGTCGCAGCCTCGTCGCCGAACTCCTCTTCGAGCTCGAGGTCCGGACGGGCGCTGCTATCTCCTACGTTCTCAGCCATTCGACTGTCTCCTCTGCTCATCATGTGTGCGCGCTCCAGTGTGCAAGAAACACGCCGAACCCGCCACCCGTGGCGCTGTTAGGTTCCGATTGCTTCGTTTGGGCGAGATAGCCACTGCCATGCGGGAACAATATCGATCATTCCAGCCGATGTCTGAATGACCTGAGCCCGCCCTAGGGTCACGATGGTTGCTCGTTCCAGCCCTGTCTCCTGCATGGCCTGCACAAGCGCGCGCGCCTCCCGTTCGAGGGTCGATGGGTCCGTGATGTCCGCGCATACCTGCACAAGCTCACGTGCCGCACCGCCCTCGAATACATCGCCAAGCACGAAGTCGACCTCATGCCCGTCCGAGGTCAGGTAATAGGAAATCGCACCCTCGCGCAGTCGCCCAAGTCGACGTCGTAGCTCCACGTACACCGCCGTCTCGAGCCTGGCACCGACATTCTCTGCAACGGCTACGGATGTCGCCAAGGCAAGCCCCGGGTCGATTGCGTATATTTTTCGTGGCAAGCGCTGGCGCTCCGCGTGTGACACCCGAAACACGCTGACGGCCGCCACCAGGAATGCGTCACTGAGATGGTCAAGCAGCGCATGCAGCGTGTTCTTGCCAACTTCGATTCCTTGAGATCGTAAGGTGTTGTAGGTCTTGTTGACCGTGAAGAGCATCCCGGTCTGTCGAATCAGGCTAAGCGCGAATAGCCTTGCCGCCAGCGGACTGACTCCACCGTGCCGCTCAAGAACATCCCTGACCACAACAAGCTCCACGTAGTCCTGCAGGGTGCGAATTCGCTCGGGATACTCAAGTTCCTGCACCGCAGGAAAGCCTCCGACCTCGAGGTACCGCATCAGATGAGCAGCGAGCTTCGAACGAATGCGTGCTCCTGCCGGTTCGGTCGGCACTTCGATTCCGGCGTGTTTGGCCGATTCAGTGAAGCTGAACGGAAGCACGTCTACGGCGTGTCCTCGGCCACGAAACTCCGTTGCCACCTCCGTCGAGAGCAGCTTTGCAGAAGAACCCGACAGGTACAGTCGTGCGGTCTCGGTATCGAGGATCCTGCGCGCGAAACGTGACCATTCCGGGACCACTTGAATCTCGTCAAAGAACAGATATGCGCCTTCCGACCTGGCATGGGGGGACATTCTGAAGAAGGTCTCGATGGCTTCGTCCAGCGACTGAGTCGTCGGCTGCCCCAGCCGGTCGTCTTCCAGGTTGAGGTACAGTAGCCGGCGTTTGTCGACGCCCCTCGCGATGAGACGCTCCATCTCCTGAAACATCAGGTACGTCTTTCCCGATCTGCGCATACCGATCAGCACATCGGCCATGTTCGGAAGCTCGGGCAAAGAGCGACTGCGTGGTGTGAAATCAGGAAATGGACGTTCCTGGAAGTCGACGATGAGTGTCTCAATGGCGTTCATGTGTGTCCCTCCTCGAGGGATACATTAGCACGATTATGTCTTTCAATGAAAGACACGCTCCCCGTAAGTGAGAAGCGTGTCTGTGTACCAATCAGTCAGCACCTAGAAGAAGACGCCGTGTCGGGGGATGCGCTCTCCTAGCCCTCGGCGAGCCAGCGGGCGGCGTCTTTGGCGTGGTAGGTCAGGATCAGGTCTGCTCCGGCACGCTTGAAGCCGAGCATGGTCTCGAGCACAACGCGCTTCTCGTCGATCCAGCCGTTGGCCGCGGCGGCCTTCACCATCGCGTACTCGCCGGACACGTTGTAGGCGGCGGTCGGGTACCCGAACTCGGTCTTTACCCGGTAGATCATGTCCATGTACGCCAGCGCGGGCTTGACCATCACGATGTCGGCGCCCTCGTCGATGTCGAGCGCGGCCTCGCGCATGCCCTCCTCGGCGTTGGCGGAGTCCATCTGGTACTGCGTGCGGTCGCCGAACGTCGGCGCGGAGTCCGCAGCATCGCGGAAGGGTCCGTAGTAGCCGCTCGCATACTTCACGGAGTAGGCCATGATCGGGATGTCTGAGAAGCCCTCGGCGTCAAGTGCGGCGCGGATGGCGGCCACGCGGCCGTCCATCATGTCGCTGGGGGCGACCATGTCGGCGCCGGCCTCGGCGTGCGTCACGGCTTCCTTCGCGAGCAGCTCGAGCGTGACGTCGTTGATGACGCAGCCGTTGTCGTCGAGGATGCCGCAGTGGCCGTGACTGGTGTACTCGCACATGCAGACGTCGGTGATGACGTAAAACTCAGGGTCGTGCGCCTTGATCGCGCGGATCGCCTCCTGGACGATGCCGTGCTCGTCATAGGCCTCCGAACCGATCTCGTCCTTGCTCGAGGGCAGGCCGAAGAGGATGACCGCCGGGATACCGAGGGCCTTCAGCTCGTCGATCTCCGCGGGCAGCATGTCGAGGCTCAGCTGGTACTGGCCGGGCATCGACTTGATCTCGTCTTTGAGACCCGTGCCCGGCTTCACGAACAGCGGGTAGATGAAGTCGCTGGCCGAGACCGCGGTCTCGCGAACCATGCGACGGATGGTCGGGTTGGCGCGCAGCCGGCGCGGACGGTAGGCGGGGAACTGCATGTGAGCGCTCCTTACTCGACGAACTCTTCGACCGAGACGGGCTGCTTCTTGGCCTTGGGTGCCGGAGCATCGGTGTCGGGCTCGCCCGTGCGCAACTTGCCGCTCTTGCCGGTACCGAGCTGGTAGTTCACCCAACGCTTGTACTGCGCGACGGCATAGGCGAGCAGCACGATGAGGGCTGCCCAGTAGAAGATCTGCGCGAAGAACGCGACGACGTTGCCGTACTGGGTGATCCAGTCAAGCAGAGCATTGGGTGCGGGCTGGGCGGCGAGAAGGTTCGGATCCATGCATCCTCCTAGATACGTCAGTGAGCGGCCTTCGCGACCGCGCCGAAACAAACAGTCAGGGCGACCCCAAAGGAGCCGCCCTGACATTCTAACCGTTGGTGGAGATGAGGAGATTCGAACTCCCGACCTCTGCCTTGCGAAGGCAGCGCTCTCCCAACTGAGCCACATCCCCATACGCGCATCCCGCAGCATCGCTGCCGCAAGAGCAGACAGTAGTGTGCCGACCTGCGGAGCCTTTGTCAAACCGCACGCCGGCATTTCCCTGCCGAGTCCCCCGTAGCGACTCGCGTACCATCACAAGCGCTCTTCCTTCGCAGAGAAGTCCCGACCGACAGCGAGCGCCAACGACTCCATCGTCGACTCCGGCGCCTCGATATCCGCCGAGAAGCCGAGTGCTCCGAGCGCCTCGGTGGTCACCGGGCCGATGCTCGCGATCCTGAGGCGACCCATGACCTCCTCGGCATCGAGGCCGGATGCGACTAACGCGGCGACGAAGGCGGAGGCAATCGCTCCACTGGTGAACGCCACCACGTCAATCGTGCCCGCTCGCAACCGCTCGATGACCTCGGGGACGGGTCGGGCCGCCTGCACGCGGTAGACGGTCACCACGTCAAGGACGCAGCCCATCTCGGCGAGCGCCTCGGCGAACACCTCGCGGGCCTCGAGGGCGCGCGGGAGCAGAACGCGGCGGCACGCATCGGGACCCATGGCCTGGAACTCGGCGATGAGTCCCTCGGCACGGAAGTCGTCGGGAACGAGCTCGGGCGGCAGCCCGTGATGCGAGAGCTTGCTTGCGGTCGCAGAACCCACCGCGGCTATCCGGATGCCGAGCAGCGCTTCTCGCGAGCCCCCGGCCGGTCGGAACCGACGCAAGAACCGATCGACGGCATTGGTGGAGGTGAACACCAGCCAGTCATAGCTGTCGAGCGCGCGAATCGCTTCATCCACCGGGCCCCAGTCGTCAGGGTCGACCGTCTCAAGCACCGGCATGACCAACACCTCGGCGCCGAGCCCTTCGAGCGGCTGCACCAAGGACGCGGCCTGCTCGGCTGTGCGGGTGACGAGAACAGAGCGCCCTGCGAGGGGCGCTCCGAGGTCATGCATGCTATCGGTTAGGTGCGTCACGCGCGCTCAGGTCTCCAGCAAGGCGTCGACGCTCTCCTCGCGAATCGCCGAGAGGATCTCGTCGGCACCAAGCTCGAGCAGCGCCGCGACCATGCGCTCGCCGAGGGCGACAGGATCGCTCGCGGGGCCCTCCAGCGTCGCACGCAGGATCCGTGCGCCGTCGACCTGGCCGACGATCGCGTCCATGTGCATCGTGTCGCCGTCGAGGACCGCGTAGGCGCCGATGGGCACCTGGCAACCGCCCTCGAGCTTCCGCATGACGACGCGCTCGGCGGTGACGCACGAGAACGTATCGGCGTGGCAGATCTTCGCGGTGACGTCGCGCATGAAGTCGTCGTCCTCGCGGATCTCGATGCCGATTGCGCCCTGGCCCACGGCCGAGACCATCTGCTCGGTGGGGATGTAGCCGGTGATGCGGTCGGCCCAGCCCATGCGGGTGATGCCGGCGCTCGCGAGGATCACGACGTCGACCTCGCCTGTCTCGGCCTTGCGCATGCGGGTGTCGAGATTGCCGCGCACGTCCACGATCTCGACGTCGGGGCGAAGCGAGCGCACCTGCGCGATGCGGCGCAGTGAGCTGGTGCCCACCTTGGCGCCCTGCGGGAGCGTCTCGAGGCTGTAGCCGGCGCCGGAGACCAGCGCGTCACGCGGATCCACGCGCTCCGGGGTAGCCGAGATGTAGAGGCCCTCCGGCAGCTCCGTGGGGACGTCCTTCATCGAGTGGACGCACAGGTCCACGGTGCCCGCCATGAGCTCGACCTCGAGCTCCTTGGTGAACAGGCCCTTGCCGCCCACCTTGTTCAGCGGGACGTCGAGGATCTTGTCTCCGGTGGTCTTGATGATCATGAGCTCAACAGGAAGGCCGGTGATCTCTTCCACCAGCCCCTTGATGTACTCCGACTGCCACAGAGCGAGCTTGCTGCCCCGGGTCCCGATCACCAGCTTTTCGCGACTAGACGCCAACGGAATCTCCCATCTCTTTCTTAGTGGCTGAGGAGGACTTCTCTCCCCTGCCGAGGATAGTTCGTATCAGGCCCATGCCGTGCGGCGTCTTGCCTTCAGGATTCTGGTCGAGTCCCCACAGGAACCGCGCCGACTCCAGGTGGGAGTAGCCGTCCTTCTCGGAGGCGACCTTCTTCAGGCGCTCGGTGGGGCCGTGGAGCATCTTGTTGACGATGGAGGCGGTCAGCATCTCGACCGTCTGGAGTTCTTTGTCGGAAAGGTTGCCGAGGCGCTTGATTGCCTTCTCGAGCTCGGCCTGGCGAACAAGCTCGGCCTTGGCGCGAATGGCGGCGACGGTGGGGACGACCTCCATCGACTCGAGCCAGCGCTCGAAGGAGACCATCTCCTCTGAGACGATCACCTCGGCGAGTTCCGCCTCACGCATGCGTTCCTCGAGGTTTGATGAGACGACGCCGTTGAGGTCGTCGATGTTGTACAGATAGACATCGGGGAGGTCGTTGACGGCCGGCTCAATGTCGCGAGGCAGCGCGATGTCGATGAGGAACAACGGGCGTCCACGACGACTCTTGCGCGCCGAGGCGATCTGGTTCTTGGTGACCACGTAGCCTGTGGCGGCGGTCGATGAGATGACGATGTCAGCGTCGGCCATGTACTCGAAGAGCTCGTCGTACGGGATCGCCTCGCCCTCGAACTTGTCGGCGAGTTCGACTGCGCGCTCGTAGGTGCGGTTGGCGACGAGCACGCGGCCGACGCCGTTGCACACAAGGTTCTTGGCTGTCAGCTCGCTCATCTTGCCGGCACCCAGGACCAGGATGGTGCGGCCTTCCAGCGAGTCGAAGACCTTCTTCGCGAGCTCGACCGCAGCGTAGCTGATCGAAACCGCGTTCTCGCCGATCTCAGTCTCGGTGCGGACGCGCTTGCCGACTTCGAAGCTCTGACGGAACAGCTTGTTGAACACGCGGCCGCTCGCACCATTGTTGAACGAGAAGTCGTACGCCTCTTTGACCTGGCCGAGAATCTGCGCCTCACCCAGCACCATGGAGTCGAGCGAAGCCACGACGCGGAACAGGTGGCGGATGACCGACTCGCCCTCGCGGACGTAGAGGTAGCGCGACAGTTCATCGCGGTCGAGGCCGTGGTACTCGGCGGCGAAGTCGATCACTGCCGAGGGGCCGTCAGACCCGGCGTGGGTGACGGCGTATATCTCCGTACGGTTGCAGGTCGAGACGATGACCGCTTCGCTGACCGCGGGAGACGAGGTAAGCAGAGTAAGCGCTTCGTCCTGGCGACTGGCCGGGAACGTAAGCTTCTCCCTGATCTCAACCGGTGCGGTCTTGTGACTCAGACCGACGAGTGTCAGATGCATGTTGTGCGGCTCGCCTTACCTCGTAAGGACATAGGAACGCCCTCGCCGGAGCGGTGCATGTTGTTCAGGCAAGCAGGACCCGGCGAGGGCGAAGTGATACAACCTATGGGACATGCACCACTGCGTTTGCCTGAACGTACGGATTCTATCACCGCTCAGTGCTCAACGGCAAAGAATCCACGCTCCTCCACAGGGAAGCGAAGTGCGTGCCGACACGCCCTGCAGCCGGTCGGTGACCACCGTCACACTAGCCTCTGCGAGCCTTCTTGATGTCGCCGTCGACAATCGCGAAGAAGACCTCGGGGAGCAGGCCCTTGAGTCGGAAGTAGAACGCCGACAGCGCGTCGGGGATGATCAGGTACGTCCCGCGCTCGACACCACGCACGATGGCCGCCGCGACCCTCTCGGCGGAGATGGGCTTGATGGCTCCGGCTATGACGTCGGTCTCCTTGGGGCGCAGCGTGTGCTCATGGGCCAGCGCGGGCGTGTCGGTGTCCGGCGGGCAGACCACATGCACGCTGATGCCGGCGGGCTTCATCTCGAAGCGCAGCGCCTCGGTGAACCCCATGA
>CAYMAN010000035.1:0-17093 GCA_964388455.1 uncultured Eubacteriales bacterium | reverse complement strand
CGGAGGCCGCGGCCCTCGAGTTCGGCAGGGCCATGAACCTGCGCGACTGCGAGGTCATCCACAAGCAGGTCATGCACCCCGCCGAGGGCTCGCTCATCGAGCTCAAGGGCATCCTCGACGTCGCCATCGACCCCAAGACACTGGTCATCCCCGAGGAGTGCGTCCCGCTCTCCGACGAGGAGATCCGCGAGTTCGTCGCCGAGCGTGGCCTCAAGTGCGTCGCCGCGACCGTGGGCATGGACGAGCACTCCGTCGGCATGTTCGAGATCATGGACATCAAGCACGGCGGGCTCGAGAAGTGGGGCTTCACGTGCGAGTACCTGGGCACGTCGGTCCCGGTCGAGAAGCTCCTGGACGCCGCCATCGAACACGCCGCGCAGATCGTGCTCATCTCCACCATCATCACGCACGGTGACATGCACCGTTCCAGCATGCAGAAGCTCGCCGACCTCGCCGCCGAGAAGGGCGTGCGCGACAAGCTGCTGCTCATAAGCGGCGGCACGCAGGTCACCGACGCGCTGGCGACGAGCTGGGGCATGGACGCGGGCTTCGGCCGCAAGACCAAGGGCGTCGACGTTGCCACGCGGATCGTCGAGATCATGCGCGAGCGGGGAATGTAGCCGCGATCCCCTGTATGCCCCAGGGTGAGATATCGGAAAGGTCCATGCGCCACTCTTCAGTCTCATAGGTAGGCGAACGTGAGGCGGACACAAAGCGTCTATACGACTAGACACTTTGTGTTCGGGAGAGTAGGGTCAGATGACCGGAACGTCGTTGCTTCGCATCTTGCGGAGACACGGCTGCTCCGAGGTGCGGAGACGTGGCTCGCATGTGCGTGTCCGCTGCGGCGCCTGTGTTACGACGGTTCCTGTCCATGCGGGAGAGGACCTTGGACCAGGGCTGCTACGGGCAATCGAACGTGATCTGGAGCCGTGCCTCGGGAAGGGATGGCTGAACCGATGAGATACACGATTGACCTTGAGCGTGATGCGGCGGGATGGTGGGTCGCGTCTGCCGTCGGCATCCCCGGATGCCACACTCAGGGCCGAAGTATCAGACAGTCATTGTCTCGAATCCGTGAGGCCATCGAGGCGTGCACTGGGCAAGATGTCGCTGCGGGCGACTTGGAACCGCAGATACATTTAGCAGCGGAGGCTCGTCGAGTCGTCACGAAGTACGAATCCGCCTGCAAACGGCTCGAGGTCGAGCAGGCGGCGGCCCGGATAGCCACAGCCGAGGCGGTGGGGACACTAGTCGAGGAGCTCTCACTTAGTGTCAGGGACGCTGGCGACGTACTCGGGCTCTCGCATCAACGGGTGAGTCAATTGACGAACCGAGAGGGCACCGCGGGACCGAGGCAATCAGCCCACGCACAGAATCGGAACTCACAGTGAAGCAGACAACCGTCGTCGCGCTGGCGCCGGAGTCCGCCGCTTACTCCACACACGCGCCGACAACCGCAACCTTCTCCAGGTCGTCGAGACCGTGGAAGGTGCGGTTGACGACGTCCATCTGCTGTTCCCGCGAAAGCGCGCTGAACTTCACCGCGTAGCCTGACACCCGCACGGTGAGCGTCGGGTACTTCTCGGGATGGTCGATGGCGTCGAGGAGCGTGGCACGGTCCATGATGTTGAGGTTGATGTGGTGGCCGCCCTGCCCAAAGTAGCCGTCGAGCATGTCCACCAGTTTGGGCGCTCGCTCTTCCTCGAGCTGGCCGAGAGACGCCGGCACGATCGAGAAGGTGTACGAGATGCCGTCCTGGGCGTACTCGTAGGGCAGGCTCGCGACCGAGCACATCGAGGCGACCGGACCTGAGATGTCTCGCCCGTGCATGGGGTTGGCTCCGGGGGCGAACGGCTCGCCCGCCTTGCGCCCGTCCGGCGTGGCGCCGGTCAGCTTGCCGTAGACCACGTTCGAGGTAATCGTCAGGATCGACTGCGTGGGAGTCGACAGCCGGTACGTGTCGAGATTGCGGATGCGATCCATCAGGTCGCGCACCAGGCCCACCGCGATCGAGTCGACACGCTCGTCGTTGTTGCCGAACGTGGGGAACTCGCCGTCGACCTCGTAGTCGACGGCCATGCCGGCGTCGTTGCGAATCACACGCACCTTCGCGTGCCTGATCGCCGAGAGCGAGTCAGCCGCCACCGAGAGCCCCGCGACGCCGCATGCCATGAACCGCTCCACATCACGGTCGTGCAGCGCCATTTCGAGACGCTCGTAGGAGTACTTGTCGTGCATGTAGTGGATGATGTTGAGCGCGCCCACGTACGTGCCCGCGAGCCAATCGAGCGTGTCGGCGTACCGCGCCATGACCTCGTCGTAGTCGAGCACGTCGCTGGTGATGGACTCGGTGGGAGGAGCGACCTGCACGCCTGAGACCTCGTCGCGACCGCCGTTGATCGCGTAGAGCAACGCCTTGGCGATGTTGACCCGCGCACCGAAGTACTGCATCTGCTTGCCGATCCCCATCGCCGAGACGCAGCAGGCAATGCCGTAGTCGTCGCCGTGGATCTCGCGCATGACGTCGTCGTTCTCATACTGGATGGCGCTCGTGCGCACCGAGACGTCCGTGCAGTACTCCTTGAAGGCTCGAGGTAGCGCCTGCGACCAGAGCACGGTCATGTTGGGTTCCGGCGCGGCGCCCAGATTCGTCATCGTGTGCAGGTAGCGGTACGCGGTCTTGGTGACCATGTGGCGGCCGTCTTCGCCCACGCCTGCGATGGCCTCCGTGACCCATGTGGGGTCGCCGGAGAACAGCTCGTTGTACTCGGGGGTGCGCAGGAAGCGCACCATGCGCAGTTTCATGACGAACTGGTCCACGAGCTCTTGCGCCTCGGACTCCGTGATCGTGCCCGCCGCCAGATCGCGCTCGAAGTACACGTCGAGGAACGTCGACGTGCGACCAAGACTCATCGCCGCGCCGTTCTGCTCCTTAACCGAGCCCAGGTAGCCGAGGTACAACCACTGCACCGCCTCGTGCGCCGTGCTCGCCGGCTTCGCGATGTCGAAGCCGTAGCTCGCCGCCATCGTCTTCAGGTCCTCGAGCGCACGGTACTGCTCGGCGAGTTCCTCGGAGAGGCGGATGGTCTCGTCGGACATGTGGAACGCCGACATCGACTCGTGCTGCGCCTTCTTGTCGGCGAGCAGGCGGTCGATGCCGTACAGCGCGACGCGGCGGTAGTCGCCGATGATGCGGCCGCGGCCGTAGGCGTCGGGCAGGCCGGTGATGATGCCGGACTTGCGGGCGCGGCGCATCTCGGCCGTGTAGCAGTCGAAGACGCCGTCGTTGTGCGTCTTGCGATAGCCGCGCACGCCAAAGACACGGCTGACCTCGGGCGAGATCGTGTACCCGTACGCGTGCAGGGCGTTCTCGACCGTGCGGATTCCGCCGAGGGGGAGGAGTGCTCGCTTGAGCGGCTTGTCGGTCTGCAGGCCGACGATGACCTCGAGATCCGGGTCGACGTAGCCGGGATTGTGCGATGTGATGGTCGAGACGACGTCGGTGTCGGCATCGAGGATTCCGTTGGTGTGCTCGGTCGCCATGAGGTTGGCGACCTTGTCCCACAGCTTCGCGGTGCGCTCCGTGGCGGGGGCGAGGAAGGTGCCGTCACCGTCGTAGGGCGTGTAGTTGCGCTGGATGAAGCCGCGCACGTCTACCGAGGAACACCAGGTGCCGCCGGAGAATCCGGCCCATCCGCCTTCGAGGTCGCTCGGCTCGAACGGTCGTGTCGAATCTGACACGGGAGTCACCCTCTTCTGTTGCGTGGGCGTGGGGCGCAGGAGTTACTCGGCGACCGGAAGCCCTTGGGCTGCGAACACGTCGCGCACGCGGCTGATCTGCTCGGCGGTGGGAGGGGAGGTGTGCGAGAGCCGGTACTCGAGGCCCAGCTCTTCCCACTTGCGTCGACCCATCTGGTGGAACGGCACGACTTCGACGCGTTCCACTCCCTTCAACGTACCCACGAAACGGGCCAAGCCCGCGATGTTCTCGGGATCGTCTGTCAGGCCTGGGACGAGGACGAAGCGGATCCACATCGGTTTGCGCAGGTCAGAGAGGCGTTGCGCGAGGTGAAGCGTCGGGGCGAGGTCGCCGCCGGTCACTTCTTTGTAGGTCGCCTCGTCAAACGACTTAATGTCGAGGATGACCAGGTCGATGTCGCCGAGCATCTCGTCGGTGAGGCGGGATTCGAGGAAGCCCGAGGTGTCGAGCGCCGTGTGCAGCCCGAGCTCCTTGGCTCCGCGCAGGATCGCGTGGGCGAACTCGGCCTGCATGAGCGGCTCGCCGCCGCTGACGGTCACGCCGCCGTGGCTGGCCCGCAGGAAGCCGGCGGTGTGGGCGATCCGCTCGAGCAGCGCCGCCGAGTCGGTTTCAGTCCCCGCCGACAGCCGCCACGTGTCCGGGTTATGGCAGTACTGGCAGCGCAGGGGACATCCCGCGAGGAAGACCACGAACCGGACGCCCGGCCCGTCGACGAAGCTGCCGCTCTCAGTGGAGTGAACGTAACCGGTGGTCATAGGAGGCTCATACCCGCGGGGGTGCGGGCGCACGCCTAGGGAGTGCGCAGTAATTGTCCCTGCGGGGAGGGACAAGAGTGGCAGTATTTGACCTTGTGCGTAGGGACAATGCTGCGGCGGGTTACGCCGCAAGCGACAGCGTGCGGAAAGAGCGGACCTATAGCGAGAGCCCTGCTGCCTTCGCATAGTCGATCATTGCCCGCTCGGGGGTGTCTCGCCATGCACCTTCTTTGTGGGACAGATCGCGCAGTTGCTTGCTTGTCTTGCGTCCGAGCACGCGCGTGATGCGGGCAAGGGTTGACTGCTCTTCTGCCGAGAACAGCGCCATGTCGGGTTCGCGTTCGCCTTTGAACACCGTCCCTGCACCGCCTGAGGGGAAGAACACCTCTAAGGCCAACAGCTCGCCGCTTTCCAGCAAGTCGTCTTCGATCCGTGGGTAATGCTGCAGCACGGGACCGTGTGGAAACGCCAGATACGGCGCGCCTGAAATCGAGACGCCGAAGTGCTTGAAATGTGAGAAGTCGGCGTAGAACAGCAGTTTGTTGAGTTTGGTTTCGTACATCTCAGGCAGCGCCGTGAAGTACAGAATCATCTCGCGCAGCTTGGACACCTGCATCGGTACCCAGCCTGAGTACGTGTCTTGTTCCTCTCGGGCGACGTACACGTCTCGCAGGTCCTTGGCTTGTGCTGCGGCACTCCCGATCTCTAATGCCAGCATGTGGGCCTCGAGGCGAGCGCGCTGGCGGGCGGTCAGCTTATGCCCGTTTGCGAGTAGGAGAATGCGGATGTTCGCGGGTTCCTCGGCCAGTCGCAGCGCGCCTTCGTGCGCCGCGTCCTGCAATGATCCGGATTCGTATCGGTGGAGGGTGATCTCTCCCCAGCCGAGAAGGAGCGAGAACGGGCGCACTCCAAGACCGTACCGGGCACGAAGCGCGCGCATCTCCTCGGGACTCATGAGCCCGTGCTTTTGCCGATAGAGATTGAATGCGGCTACGAGTGTGGCCTCATCGAGCTCCTCTACCGACATGTCCGCGCCGCATTCTGGGCACACCGCGACCTTAGCGAGGACTGCGGTGGCCTCACCGCGGACCGGAAGTGTCTCCGTCCGCTCCTCGATGTGGGGCTCGACAAGGGATTGGCACTCGAAGCATTCGATACGTTGTGGCACGGCTACTCATCCTCCCGAGGTTGCGCATCGCTGTAGGGTAGTTGGAGCGGATACGCAGCGTCATGAAACGACACGCAGAGACACCGAGCGGGTTCGATTCTGATGCTCACCTTCACGTACACGAGAGTCCGCTGAACTGTGATCCCGAATACCCAGGCTTCCTGGGACGAAGACTCAGACCGCGGGACCGGGCCTGAGACGTAGTCAGCTGGGGTCAAGGCAAGGATGCGACGTTTCGCGTCCCCGATCGTCATACCCAGCCGAGCGAGCGTCGCCATGTTTTCCGGGCGCTTCTCAAATCGGAACTGGCAGACCGCGCACTCGCGAAGAAGCGACAGGAACAAGGTGACCTGGTCGCGTTCAACCACATCTCCTCCTTCGTGTTTCGTTACCACAAGATAACGGAATATCGTGTGGAAGGCAATGAGAAGCATTCTCGCGCCATCATCCCCTCCTGCTATCCTGCAATTACCAGTTCTTACACACAGCCGAGGGGGCTCGAGCGTGTCAGATCCCATCGAGGGGTACTTCACTGAGCTGCGCGACATCCACGCATCCGGCGCGGGCGTCGCCGAGACCAGCTATTACGGTCCGCTCGCCACGCTGCTCACCGCGATGGGCTCCAAGCTCAAGCCCAAAGTCACCGCGATCATCAACCTGCGCAACACAGGCGGCGGCATCCCCGACGGCGGCCTGTTCACGGCCCAGCAGCTCAAGGGCTGGGACGACGCCAGTGATCCGCTGCTGGGCCAGCTTCCCGCGCGCGGCGCCATCGAGGTCAAAGGCACCGCCGATGACGCCTTCGCAGTCGCCGCCTCCGAGCAGGTCGCTCGCTACGTGGATCGTTACGGCCTCGTGCTCGTCACCAACCTGCGCGACTTCGTGCTCGTGGGCCGCGGCGTCGACGGCACCGGCATGCGCGAGCTGGAATCCTGCCGCCTCGCCCCCAACGAATCCGCCTTCTGGGCGCACGTCGCCACCCCGCGCAAGTTCGCCGAGCAGGCCGGCGAAGGCCTCTCCGAGTTCCTGTGCCGCGTCCTCCTGCACAACGCGCCGCTCAGCGACCCCAAAGACATCGCCTGGTTCCTCGCCAGCTACGCCCGCACCGCGCGCCTGCGCCTGGAGCACCGTCATGAGCTCTCGGCACTCGCCGCCCTGCGCAGCCAGCTCGAGGAGTCACTGGGCCTGAAGTTCGAGGGCGACAAGGGCGACCACTTCTTCCGCTCCACGCTTGTGCAGACGCTCTTCTACGGCATGTTCGCGAGCTGGGTCCTGTGGGCGCGCGACATGGACCACACCGAGCAGATCCCGTGGGACCGCCGCTTCCAGTGGGAGACCGCCACCGCCACCCTGCACGTCCCCATGGTCTACGAACTCTTCCGCCAGTTCGCCGACGTGCGCCAACTGGGCGCGCTGGGCATCTCCGAGGTCCTCGAGTGGGCCGAGGAGATCATCTGGCGCATCGACCGCGCGGCGTTCTTCGAGAAGTTCCGCGAGGATCACGCCGTCCAGTACTTCTACGAGCCGTTCCTCGAGGCGTTCGACCCGCAACTGCGCAAAGAGCTCGGCGTCTGGTACACGCCCGACGAGGTGGTCAAGTACATGGTCGCCCGCGTGGACACCGTACTGCGCGAGGAGCTGGGAATCGCCGATGGCCTCGCCGACGAGAGCGTGGTCGTCCTCGACCCCTGTTGTGGCACCGGCGCCTACCTCGTCGAGGTCCTGCGCAAGATTGACGAGACGCTGACCGCCAAAGGCGCCGATGCCCTCACGCGCCAAGACGTGAAGCGCGCCGCGATGCAGCGCGTCATCGGCTTCGAGATCATGCCCGCGCCGTTCGTGGTCGCGCACCTGCAGATGGGCATTCTTCTGGCCGAGCTGGGAGTGCCGCTGAGGGATGCCGATGAGCGCGCGGCGATCTACCTGACGAACGCGCTGACGGGTTGGGGCGACGGCGGGAAGGTCGCGCCACCGAAGGACAAGCGCGTGGGCGAGGGGCAGCTGCACAGCACCGTGCTGTTCCCGGAGTTCGCCGAGGAGCGGGATGCGGCCGATAGGATTAAGCGCGAGGAGCAGGTTCTGGTGGTGATCGGAAATCCGCCCTACAACGGCGTTGCAGGCATGGCTGTCGATGAAGTGCGAGGCCTATCTGAGGCATACAGAACAGTCGTGCGGGTCCCCAGGCCTCAAGGTCAAGGACTGAATGATCTCTACGTACGGTTCTTCAGGATGGCTGAACGGCAAATTGCGGAACGGTCTGGGCGGGGCGTCGTCTGCCTGATCTCCAACTACTCATGGCTCGATGGACTGTCCTTCACTGGAATGCGTGAGAGGCTGAGCACCGCTTTCGATGACATCTGGATTGATAACCTTAATGGCGACAAGTACAAGACTGGGAAGGTCACTCCTGACGGAAGGCCAGACCCAAGTATCTTCTCGACTGCGCACAATCGCGAGGGTATACAAGTGGGCACTGCCATCGCAGTGATGTGTCGGACGAGACCACGGGCCGATCAAAGTCGCGTTCGCTATCGCAACTTCTGGGGCGCCGAGAAACGCGAACAGCTCAATGCTGCGGCTGAGGGTTCGTATAGCTCGTCCTATCTGAGCTGGCCGCGCCTGCCAGAGTTGCTGCCGCAGTCGTTTCCGGGAGTAAAGACGAGCCGGGATGATTTCGTCGTAGCCATTGACCGTGAAGAACTTGTTAAGCGGCTCGAACGCTATTTCGATTCATCCGTCGCGGAGGTTGATCTGTTCCCGCAGATTGGTAGTGCCGGTGTGATGAGTTCAGGGTTTGACCCGAGAGCCGTTCGGGAGGAACTGCTCTGCGGGGAGTTCAAACCTGAGAACATCGTGCGGTACCTATACAGACCCATGGATGAACGTTGGCTTTACTGGGAAACAAAGTCCAAGCTTCTCGACCGGCCACGCGGAGATTACAAGAAGCAGATGTTCGACGGGAATGTCTTCATAGCTGCGGCTCAGAACATTCGCAAGGGGTTTGATCCTCCCATCGCGACCTCGACTGCTTGCTCGCTTCACATAATCGAACGCGGGGCCAACTTGTTCCCTCTCTACTTGTGCGATGAGGCGTCGGGCCTGCTGGTTGAGGGCGAGACACGTCTCAACCTCTCCACTGAGGCGCAGTCCTACTGCACCGAGTCCGGAGTCGATCCGGAGACAATACTCGATCACGCCCAAGCGGTCTTTGCCTCCCCCGCCTACGCGATCGAGAATTCTGGCGCTTTGATGCAAGATTGGCCTCGCCTTCCTCTGGCCGATGCGCCGACTATGTCGGCTTCGTCGGCGCTGGGCGCCAGAGTCGTTGCGCTCCTGAACCCTTCAGCTCGTGTGACAGATGGGACCTCTAGCGGTTTACGAGTTGAGTTGTTACGGCTGGGTGTTCTCGCTGCCACTGACAAAGCTCAGCTTGATCCTGCCACCGACCTCAGTGTCACCGCCCGATGGAGCATCGCCGGCAAGGGTGGTATTTGTATGCCCGCAGCCGGCAGGCTAACCGAGCGTACTTACACCGACGACGAGCGCGCCACAGTCGCCGACGGTGCCGGTTCGCTCGGACTGCCGGCCGAGCAGGCGATCGCTCTCCTCGGCGAGACGTGCTTCGACATCTACCTCAACGACGTCGCGTACTGGCGCTGCGTGCCGGCTAACGTGTGGCGCTACACGATCGGCGGCTACCAGGTCATCAAGAAGTGGCTGAGCTACCGCGAGCGCGCGCTGCTCGGCCGCGACCTCAAGCCCGAGGAGGCGCGCTACGTCACCGAGATGGTGCGCCGCATCGCTGCCCTCGTGCTCATGCAGCCCGAGCTCGACGCCAACTACGAACGTGTGAAGGCCGACGTGTGGGAGTGGGGATCATGAGCTATTTCCTGGCGGTGCCACTGATCTTGTGCTTTGGGGAACTTCTGGTGTCAGTCGGGATGATCGCCGTGATCGTGGTGTGGATCGTATCGATTATCGATGTTCTGCAGAGGACGGACGACGAGTTTCCTGGCGCGCTCGCTGGGAGTCCGAGCGCCAATGACAAGCTCACGTGGGTGTTGGTGGTGCTGCTTGCGGGGCCGCTCGGAGGGCTGATCTACCGCTTCATGGTGATGAGGCCGTACCCCAGGCACGTCCGCCCACCTGGCGTCGATTCGGCGCAGGTTGCGCAGACTCCCGACGCCCCGCCGATGCCCCAGCAGCCGGTCGCACCTCGTCCCATGGCGGAACTCGCCGGACACCGACAGCGCTCGCAGAAGATCAGCGGACCCGTGATGGCCATCATCATCATTGCGTGCATCGGGACATTGCTGATGGCGTGCTCGGTGTCGGCTATGGTCAGCGCGATTGGTGGATGAGTTGGCTATGGGCATCGGCACCAGCGCGAGCGGACGTTACGGCAGTGTGAGATACGGATTCGTTTCTTCCGTCTTTTGCTCTTCGGGTTCCTGACCCGACGCACAGGCGCTGCGGCGAGTGCCTTCACTGAAGAACGCCAGAAGAGTGTTTGGCAAAGAAGCACCACAACCGCCAAGCGCGCGGAGCTTCGTTCAGTAGTGGTATCGCAGCTGGGCGATCTGGACCTCGTCTCCCTTGATCCTATAGACGATGCGATGCTCGTCCGTGATCCGCCGCGACCAGTACCCCGCCAAGGCGTGCTTGAGGCTTTCCGGCTTGCCCACTCCCGTGAACGGTGAGCGCTGGATCTCTTTGATGAGCGCGTTGATGCGCTGGACGATCTTGCGGTCGGTCTTCTGCCAGTAGAGGTAGTCGTCCCACGCATTCTCGTCGAAGACGACCCTCACTCGGCGAGCTCCTTCTCTGTGCCCTCGCCCGCTTCGAGCCTGGCCATGGACTCCAGCAGCCGGCGTGCGTTCTTCGGGCTTCGGAGCAGGTACGTCGTCTCCTCGAGCGCCTCATAGTCGTCGAGTGAGATCATCACAACAGACGCCGATGCCTTGCGAGTCACGATGACGGGGGCGTGATCTTCGCACACCCGATCCATCTGGCTGGCGAGGTTAGCGCGTAGCGTCGTATAGGGGATGGCGTCCATGTCTTCCTCCAAGGGTAACCTGTACAGGTAATGGTACGCCGATACGACTCACAGGACAAGACGCGTGCGGACTCTGTGATGTCAGCTCCTACTGTTATTGTGGAGTTACAGATTTCGGCCGCATGAGGGGGTTAGACGGTGTCCGATCCGGTTGAGGGAAACGTGCCAGATGCAACCATTCGGCAATTCCGAATAGTTGAAACAAAAGCTGTCCACCATGTTTCTCGCGCGGTAAGGCAACTGCAGGAGCTGTCGTGAGCGCAGCAGACCTCGCGCCCATCGCCATCGACGCCCTCGTCGCCGAGATCGGCTCGACCACCACGGTCGTTTCCGCGTTCACCGGCCTTGCCGGCTTCCCCGCGACCGAACCGCAGCTCATCGGCCAGGGGTTCGCTCCGACATCGGTCGCTGACGGCGACGTCGGGATCGGTGTCGCTGCGGCTCGCTCGCAGCTCGAGGCCGCGACCGGGCCTCTGGCGCCGATGGTGACGTTCGCGACCTCCTCGGCGGCGGGCGGACTGCGCATGAGCGTGCACGGGCTCACGACGCGCATGACCGCGATGGCCGCGCGCGAGGCGGCGCTGGGCGCGGGCGCCGTGGTGAAGTACCAGACCGCGGGTCGGCTGCGCGACAGCGACCTCACGCGCATCGCCGAGGCGGCCCCCAACCTGATCCTGCTCGCGGGTGGCGTCGAGGGCGGCGATATCGAGACGGTGCTCCACAACGCCCATCGGCTGACGGAGCTCGCGGTGCGCCCGATCGTCGTCTACGCGGGCAACTCCGCCGTCGCCGACGAGGCGCGCGCGCTGCTCGAGACCGCCGGCTTCCGCGTCCGCGTGACGGCCAACGTCTATCCCGCGATCGACGAGCTCGACATCGTCCCCGCGCGCGCCGTCATCCACGACGCGTTCGAGGAGCACATCACGCACGCACCCGGCATGGAGCGCATCGGCGAGTTCGTGACCGGCCGTATCCTGCCCACCCCCGGCGCCGTCCTCATCGCCGCCGAGAAGCTCGCGGCGGTCCTGGGCGACCTCGTCGTCGTCGACGTCGGCGGCGCGACCACCGACGTGCACTCGATCACCGACGGCAGCCCGGAGCTCTCGGCGATGATGGTCGACCCGCAGCCGCGCGCCAAGCGCACCGTCGAGGGCGATCTCGGCACCTTCGTCAGCGCCACGCATGTCGCCGAGATGATGCCTCCCGCCGAGCGACCCGCCACGCTTCCGCCCGCAGTCCCCACCACGTCCGAGGAGATCGCGGCTGCCCTCGCGCTCGCGCGCTACTGCGCGGTCACGGGCGTCGAGCGCCACGCGGGCAAGCTCGCGCACCTGTACACGCCCACCGGCCGCCAGACCATCGCGACCGGCCGAGACCTGACCGCATGCCGGCTCGTGATCGGCACCGGCGGTGCGCTGACGCGGCTGCCCGGCGGCCTCGCACTGCTCGAGCAGACGCGCTCGCGCACGAGCGGGGGAGAACGCCTGCTGCCTCCAGCCGACGCGGTCTGCGCGCTCGACGCCAGCTACCTCTTCGCGTCGTGCGGTGCACTCGCGAGCCACTTCGGCGATGATGCCGTGGTGGCGCTGATGCGCTCCTCGATCGGCCTCTGACCGCCGCCCGACCCGCCACCACTGAAAGGCTCCGCAGATGCTCGCCAAAGCCACACTCACCATCGACCTCGCCAAGATCGAAGCGAACGCCCGCGCAGTCGTCTCGGCGTTGCCGGGCGTCGACATCGTCGGCATCACCAAGGTGACCTGCGGTGCTCCGGAGGTCGCGCGCGCGATGCTCGCTGGCGGCGTCACCGCGCTCGGCGAGTCGCGTCTCGAGAACGTCGAGCGTTTGCGCGAGGCCGGTATCACCGCACCGGTCTGGCTGGTGCGCGCCCCAGCACCCGCGCTCGCCGATGAGACCGTACGCCTCGTGGACGTATCTGCGATCAGTGAGATCGCGATTGCCGAGGCTCTCGATGCCGCAGCTGCGCGCGCCGACCGCCGCCACTCAATCCTCGCGATGGTCGACATCGGCGATCTGCGCGAGGGCATGATGCCCGAGGAGGTGCCGGCGTTCCTCTCGGCGGTCTCGGCGATGGAGAATCTCGACATCATCGGGCTGGGCGCGAGCCTGACCTGCTACGGCGCCATCGTTCCCGACGAGCGCAACCTGGCGCTGCTGGCGGACCTCGTTGCGGCCGCGGAGGAGCAGTTGGGTCACGGCCTCATCATTTCCGGCGGCAGCTCGACATCTCTCGATCCCGTGATGCACGGCCACGCGCCCAGCGCCATCGACAACCTGCGCATCGGCGAGGCCATCGTATTGGGCGTCGACCCGGCGACGCGCGAGCAGATTCCGGGGCTCGAGCTCCACGCCGACGCGCTCGTCTTCTCCGCGCCGGTGATCGAGTGCAAGGTCAAGCCGAGCAAGCCGATCGGCACCAGCGCGCAGGACGCGTTTGGCGGATCGCCGGTGTTCGAGGACCGTGGCCTGCGTCTGCGAGCGATCTGTGCGGTGGGGCGCCAGGACGTTCCGCCGTCATCGCTCGTCCCGGTCGATGCGCGCGTGGAAGTGCTGGGAGCTTCCAGCGATCACTTGGTGCTCGATGTCGACGACCTGCCGGTGCCGCCTGCTGTCGGCGACGCGATCGAGTTCACGCCGGGCTACTCGGCGGTGTTGGCGCTGTGCACGTCGCCGTACGTGGACGTGGTGTTCGTCGGAGAGGTCTAGCGACGCAACGCGCCACGATGTCGTGATAGTCTCGGATTGACGCGAGACAGCCGAGAGAACCCGAGACGCGCCCATGTTCCAGGCCTTGCAGGACATCACCGTGATCTTCGCCCTTGCGGTTGCGGCCGTTCTGATCTGCCACCGGCTACGTGTCCCCTCGGTCGTGGGATTCCTGTTTGCGGGAATCATCGCGGGACCTGACGTCACCGGGTTGGTGGCCGGCGCGCACGAGATCGAACTCGTGTCCGAGATCGGCGTCGTGCTGCTGCTGTTCGTGATTGGGCTCGAGTTCTCACTCGGGCACCTCATCGACCTGCGCCGGCAACTCTTCGTCGGTGGGAGCGTGCAGCTGTTCGGGACGGCCGCAATCGTCGGCACAGCGACCTTCCTCCTCGGATCGGGCGCGAGTCAGAGCATCTACGTCGGCTTCGTTGTGGCGTTGTCCAGCACCGCGGTGGTCCTCAAACTGCTGCAGGAACGTGCCGAGCTCGAATCGCCCCACGGTCGCATGGTCTTTGGCGTGCTGGTGTTTCAGGACATCGCAGTCGTCCCGATCATGCTCGCTGCGCCGGTTCTCGCAGGAGTGGCTGCGGCGAGCTCAGACGGGGCGGTTCTGGTCGCGGTGGTCAAGGTCGTGGCCGTGCTGGCGGTGGCCTTCATCCTGTACCGCTGGGTGGTTCCGTGGTTGCTGTATCGCGTCGCCAAGACCGGCAGCAACGAGGCGTTCCTGCTGGTGGTTCTGGGATTCTGCACGGGCATCGCGCTCATGACGCAGGCCGCAGGGTTGTCGCTGGCGCTCGGTGCGTTTCTCGCCGGCATCATCATCTCTGAATCCGAGTACTCGCATCAGGCGGTCGGAGTGATCCTGCCGTTCCGAGATGTGTTCATGAGCCTGTTCTTCGTCTCCATCGGGATGCTGCTCGATGTCGGCTTCCTTCTCGAGCACCCGGTGCGCATGGCGCTGCTGACCTTGGGCATCATCGTGATCAAGCCGCTGGTCGGTGTCGTCTCCGGGGTGGCGTTGGGCCTTCCGATTCGCAACGCTGTCCTCGGCGGTGTGGCGTTGGGACAGATAGGGGAGTTCTCCTTGGTCGCGGCGCAGGCTGCGGTGTTGGTGGGTCTTCTCGGAAACGAGATGTACCAGACGATTCTCGACACCGCTGTGGCCAGCATGATGATCACTCCTGTGCTGATCGCGGGGGGCCCACGTCTGGCGGCAGCGATACAGGCGCTTCCGCTGCCCCGGGCGCTTCGTGACGGTCGATTCTCCGAGGTGCCTGCGGCTGACCACACCCCTCGCGACCACGTGCTGATCATCGGCTTTGGTGTGACTGGGCGTAGTGTCGCTCGCACCGCGGCCAGATTCAGCATCCCATACTCGATAATCGAGATGAACGCCGATACGGTGCTGGCCCAACGCGCCGCGGGCGATCATGTCAGCTACGGTGACGCGACCAACGATGCGGTGTTGCTCGACGCCGGGGCGCCCGCAGCCCGGGCAATCGTAATCGCTATCAACGACGCGGCGGCTGCTCGGCGGATCACCGTGAACGCGCGGCGGCTCGCCCCGCAGGCGTTCATTCTGGTCAGAACGCGCTACCTCAAGGAGGTCGAGGCACTCCACGAGCTGGGTGCCGACGATGTCGTCGCCGACGAGCTCGAGATCTCCATCGAGGTCTATTCCCGCGTTCTGGGGCGTTTTCTGGTTCCCCGAGACGACATCAAGCGCACCATCGGCGAAACGCGTGAAGGATGGCGGCGGATGGCGCGAACGTTCTCTCGCGAAGCGACCGAGCCCGGACCACCGCCGCTCGACGGCGAAGACGGTGGCGTGTCGTAGCCGAACGCCAGCCGGGTCCCGACTAGACCTTCTTCACGTACTTTGACTTCAGCGCGATCGGGCCGATGCCTTCGACCTTGCAGTCGATGTTGTGGTCGCCCTCGACGAGCTTGATGTTGCGCACCTTGGTGCCGACCTTGATCGCGCCCGACGTGCCCTTCACCTTCAGGTCCTTGATGACCGTGACGGTGTCGCCGTCCTTGAGCACGTTGCCGTTGGAATCCCGCACAGCGAGGCCGTCGTCGGCCTGGTTGGCGGCCCCGCGGGGCCACTCGTGACCGCACTCGGGGCAGTTGAGCACGGTTCCGTCGTCGTAGGTGAACTCAGAACCGCACTCAGGACACTTGGGCAGATCGCTCATGGGGCACCGCTTCTCGGGTTGACTGTCGTGGGCGAGGCCCAGACGAGCCAGCGCATCGGGAGAGTCTACAGCTTTCGGCCGAGAAGGGGGAGCGCTAGCCGCCGGTTCTACTCGTTGCTCGGGAGACTGTCGTCTGCATCAAGCGGGGCAGCAGCCTCTTCACCGACCGTCGCCGAGAAGGCGTCGTACGCTTCGCGCGCGCCGGACTGTTCGATGAAGGCGTTGAGCCGTCCGTTCTCATCAGCGAGCGCATCCAAGTAGGAGGTGAGTTCCGAGAGCCGCTCGGTCATCCACCTGAACCCGACCTTGCCCTGGATGGTCAGTCGCATCGCATCCACGAAAGCGAGCGCCTCTTCACGCGTCTCGACAGCCATCGCACCCAACCCGGTTCGTCGCTAGCTCGTTGACCGCCCGGCGTTCCCGAGCCGTCTCTCGTCACTCTCCGAAAGCCGCCTCACGATAGGCGGCCATAAGCTCCCGCGTGATCGGCCCCGGCGTACCGTCGCCGATGACCGTGTCGTCGATCGCGGTGATCGGCACGACCGCGCGCGTGGTCGACGTCAAGAACACCTCGTCTGCCGAGAAGGCGTCGGCGAGCGTGATGTCGGTGAATAAGACGTCGTAGCGGCCGCGCGCGAGCTCGAGCACGTACGACCCGATGGTCCCCCACAGCACGCTGTTGCGGGGCGCAAGGATGGTGTTGTCGCGCACGAAGTAGACGCTAGCACTGGCCGCCTCGAAGACGTGCTCGCCGTCGTGGTAGAGCAGGTCCATGGCGCCCGCGGCGTCTGTGACGGGGCGCTGCTGGAGCATGGTCAGGTAGTTGGTGGTCTTGGCGAGCGGGGCTTCTCGGCGGTGAAGGTGGGAGACCAGCTTGCCGCCCTCGGAGTACAGCGAGTCCGGCGGCAGGTGAATGTCAGCTGTGAGGATGAAGAAGGTGGGTTTGGCAGCGTCGAACTGCATGCCGTCGGGGGAGACGCCACCGGTGAGCACCAGGCGGACTGTCGCCTCCTCGTGGCCGTTGCGCTCGAGCAGCTCGTCGATGATCTCGGCGATCTCCGCGTCGCTGCGAGGTACCTGCAGCCCGAGATGGGCGGCCGACTCGCGCAGGCGCTTGAGGTGCTCGCCCAGAAGGAACGGCCGGCCGTGGACGGTGCGCAGAAGGTCGAAAACGGCGAAGCCGCGCAGCAGGCCGATGTCGTACGGCGAGATGCAGGCGGAGTCGGCTGGGATGATGTCCCCGTTGAGGTAGAGATACGTCGTTGTCATAGAGGGTTTCTACCACATCACACTGACACGCGGGCGATTCGCGGTCATGTCAGAGGTATGCTGTAGGCTCCGGTCCATAAGGAGGTAGTCGCGTGGCACACGTTGGTCGCTTGCATGTGATCGCAGGATGTATGAGCAGTGGCAAGACGGGCGA
>CAYMAN010000034.1:0-18815 GCA_964388455.1 uncultured Eubacteriales bacterium | reverse complement strand
GCTGTTCCTCCGCCGCTCATCACTACTCGCACGCTTGGTCTCCTCTTTCCGGGGAGCGACGCGGACGGCCCTGGGTGCCAAAGCTCCGTACGCGGACACCGACAGCATAAGTCCGATGCAGATCATCGTGACCAGCATCGAGGATCCGCCGTAGGACACGAACGGCATCGGCTTGCCCGTGATCGGGAAGATGCCCGTGACTGCAGACATATTCAGAACCGCCTGAAACACCAGCATACTGGTGATCGCGCCGGCGACGAGTCGCCCGAACGGATCACGTGCACCCATAGCGATTCGCACCCCTGCGTACAGAAGGATGCCAAAGCCCACAACGATGGCGAGGGTACCTATGAGTCCGGCCTCTTCACCGATTATCGCAAAGATGAAGTCGGTGTGCGCCTCAGGCAGATAGAAGAACTTCTGCCGAGAAAGCCCGAGGCCCACGCCACTGATCCCACCGGTGCCGAACGCGAACAGCGCCTGCACGGCCTGGTATCCGGTCTTGAGCGGATCGGCCCAGGGGTCGAATGCGGAGATGACGCGCTTGAGCCGATACGGCTCGATCAAGATCGCGAACACGCCGAAGGCGACGACGATGCCCGCGGCCCCAGTGACCCAGCGCATCCCGATGCCGCCAAGGAACAGAACGGTCGCCACGCCGATGGCCAGCAGAATCGCTGTACCGAGGTCCGGCTGAGCAACGATCATCACAGCCGGCACACCGACGAAGAAGCCCATCTTGCGTAGATACGTTCCGGTGTCCATCCGCTTGCGTTGCCATTCCACAGTCAGTCCGGCCGCCACGAGAATGCAGGCGATCTTGGCCAGCTCGGAGGGCTGCAGGTTGAAGAACCCGAGCGGAATCCATCGGCGAGCGCCGCCACGGACGATGCCCAGCAAGAACGTCGCGACCAGCAGTGCGATTGCGACCCACCACGCCTGCGTGCCGAGCGATCCTTGGAATCGGCGGTAATCGAAGCGGGCAACGGCCGACGCGCACACCACGCCGAGAGCGACGAATGCGAGCTGTCGGAGGAAGAAGTGCATCGCCGAACCCTCTTTGACCAGCGCCGATATCGATGACGCCGAGTAGATCATCACCAGTCCGAAGATGGTGAGGAACAAAGCGGTGCCCATGAGGAGGAATCTGGCTGATGCTCCGCCCGCGTACTCGGATCGCTTCATGCCTGGCCAACCTCCATACCGCGTACCAGGTCCTTGAACACAGTACCTCGGTGCTCATAGGACGTGAACTCGTCGAACGAGGCGCACGCCGGCGACAGCACAACCGTGTCTCCAGCGCTCGCCAACTCGCTGGCAACCGCCACGGCATCGGCAAGTGAGACAGCAGTCACACGGGTCACCGCCAGACCCGCGAAAGCAACTTCCAGCTCCGCTCGTGACTCACCGAACAAGACCACCGCTTTTGCGTCGCCATCCACACGTTGCGCCAAAGGCCGGAAGTCGTTTCCCTTGTTGCGTCCGCCGAGCAGCAGCACAAACGGGCGCTCGGCAAAGGCGTCGACCGCCTTGAACACGGCGTCGGGATTGGTGGCCTTGCTGTCGTTGTACCACTCCACTCCGGCGATGCAGCCCACGGGCTCAAGTCGGTGCTCGATCGCGCGGAAGCTCCGTAGTCCGTCCCGCAGGTCCGCCGCCCCGACGCCGAATGCATGCGCTGCCGCGGCCGCGGCGAGCGCATTGCTGACATTGTGGTCGCCGCGGATGAGCAACTCATCGGCGCGGCACAGTCGAACCTCACCGGCGCGCGTCTCGAGGACCAGCACGCCATCCACCATGGCGGCGCCCATACTGTGGCGAGCCGACAAGGCGACGCGAGACACTGGCACACCGCGCAGGGCGACGGCATCAACACACGCCGCCGAACCCGGATCGTCAACATCGATGACCGCCAAGTCGTCGGCCTCTTGGTTAGCGAACACGCGCATCTTGTCCGCGGTGTACGCCTGAAGCGAGCCGTGCCAATCGAGATGGTCCGGCGTGACGTTCAACAGCACCGCAACATGCGGGTGAAACGCGCGTGTCAAAGAGAGCTGAAACGACGAGACCTCGGCAACCAACACCTCGCTGTCCAAGGCCTCGGCGACAGCAGCGATGGCGGGGGCTCCGATGTTGCCGACAGTGCGAGCAGATACGCCTCCCGCTTCGAGTAGATGTGCGATCAGCGCCGTGGTCGTGGTCTTACCGTTGGTACCGGTCACCGCGATCCACTGCTGTCGCGACTCGATGAACGCGAACTCGATCTCTGAGATGACCTGGACCGCGCGATCTTGTGCGGACTTCATGAGCGCTGAGTGTGGCGGAATTCCTGGACTCGCAACGCACAAGGCGTACGCACCAACGACCGTCTCCGAGCCGAGCACGACGTTAACGCCGATCGCCCGCAGCTCCTCGGAGCGCCCCTCCGTGAGAGGCGTCTGGGCCGCGTCGTAGGCGGTCACTGAAGTCGCACGACCGCTTTCGAGCAGCTCAGCGGCGTAGCGCGCAGTGGCCACGCCGCTCCTGCCCAGCCCGAGGACCAAGATGTCTCCGTACGACGTCATCTGAGCTTGTCGATGATCGTCGCCACGAAGTACATCGCAAAACCGAGTCCTGCCAGGATGCCCGTCACAATCCAGAAGCGGACCATGACCTTCGTCTCGCTCCACCCGAGCATCTCGAAGTGATGATGGAGCGGAGCCATCCTGAAGATCCGCTTTCCGGTCAGCTTGAACGAAGCGACTTGCATGATGACCGATAGCGTCTCGGCAACGTAGATGCCGCCGATGATGAGCAACAGGAGCTCCGTCTTGGTGATGACCGCAAGTGCCGCGATTACCGCTCCCAAGCCGAGTGACCCCGTGTCGCCCATGAAGATGTCGGCTGGGTAGCTGTTGTACCAGAGGAAGCCGATGCAGGCGCCAGCAACGGCTGCTGCCAGAAGCGCCGTCTCCAGTGTGTTCTGGCGAAATGCGATGCCGGCGTAGGCGAGCGTAACGATCGTCACCGTGCCCGCGGCAAGTCCATCGAGCCCATCGGTCAGATTGACCGCGTTGCTCATCCCCATGATCATCACGGCCACGAATGCGAGATAGAGCCAGGGCACAATAATGGCCAGGCCGCCAACGGAGAAGGTACTCGCGAGCCCACCCAGATTGACGCGACTACCCGTCAAGGGTATCTGCACCCACGTTGGCAGACCAGCCCAGTTGACCACCAAGAGCCCGAACGCGATCGCGGCAGCTGCTTGCCAAAAGAGCTTGGCCAGAGGGCGAAGCCCTAACGAACGCTCGTGGCTGACCTTGGACCAGTCATCGATGAATCCCAGAACACCGCAAGCCAGCATTGTTCCCAGGGCGAGGAGACTGAGTCTGGTCGGTGTTCCCATCACCAAGAAGGTAACGGTGACAACGAGAAGGATCAGTACGCCACCCATGGTGGGAGTCCCCTGTTTGACCAGGTGTCCCTGCGGTCCGTCGGCACGAACCTGCTGACCGATGTTGCGTACCTGCAGGAGGCGAATCCACAGCGGAAACAGCACGGCGGCAGCCACCATGGCCATTACCACCGAGAGGAATACCTGATAGGTGGGGTATTGCGCGAACCTGATCATCGGGGGTTCACGATCCCTTCTGCGACAACTTCCAGTCCCATGACCCGCGATGCCTTCACCAGCACCACATCACCGCTCGCCAGGAGGTCGTCGAGAACCTCCACGGCCTCGGGCGCCTCGGCACAAGCACGCACCTGGTTGGCGGGCATCCCCTCGGCGCGGGCACCTTGCGCGATCCGCTCGGCACGCGGGCCCACCGTCACCAGAACGTCGATCGGAAGGCGAGCGACCTGCTCGCCGATCCGGAAGTGCGCAACCTCGGTCAGGGAGCCCAGCTCGGCCATGTCACCTAAGACGGCGACCCGCTTGCCAGAGGTCTGCATGTCGGAAAGAGTCTCAATTGCAGCTCGCATCGAGACCGGGTTGGCGTTGTAGGCATCGTTGATGACGGTGATTCCGGATGCGGACTCGAACAACTGCATGCGCATCGCAGAAAGCTCGGCTGCGGCGAGACCAGCACTGATCGCTTCAGGCGACACGCCCAAGTGCAGCCCGATCGCGGAGGCTGCGAGCGCGTTGTAGACGTTGTGCCTACCAGGTACCGGGAGCTCGATACGCGCACTGCCCTGCGGTGCGACCAGTGTGAATCTCGGCCTACCTTCGACATCAACGCTCACGTCAGTAGCAGTGACTTCGCATGATCCGGACAAGCCCCAGCGGATGATCGGCGCACTAGACCATTCGGTGATGACATCGGTGAAAGCATCATCGCCGTTGAGGAAGGCACACCCACCAGGCGACAGACAACGAACCAGCTCCCCTTTTGCCCGGGCGACGGCATCCTGGGAGCCGAGAATCTCGATGTGGCTCGTGCCGACGTTCGTGATCAATCCGAGTGACGGACGCGCGATCTCGCAGAGCGCGGCAATCTCGCCCTCACCGCGCATCCCCATCTCGACGATCAGCACATCCGTGTCCATTCCTGCGCGCAGGATGGTCAGCGGGACCCCGAGTTCATTGTTGCGATTCCCTTCGGTGCAGACGACACGGAGCGAACTCTCGAGCGCTGCCCGCACGAAGTCCTTGGTAGTGGTTTTGCCGGTGGAGCCGGTGATGCCCACCACCTCGCATTTGAGTCGCGAACGGTGGTAGGCGGCTAGATCCTGTAGCGCGCTGACGCCGTCAGACACCCGCACGACTACCGCGTCGCGTTCGCGCGCGAGTGTGATCAACGCATCGAGCGACTGTCCCTCCCTGCTCACGATCAGCGCTCGCGCACCGCGCTCCAACGCCACCGCGCAGAATTCGTGCCCGTCGGATCGCTCGCCTTCCAAAGCCAAGAACGCACAGCCTGGCGTCGTGTGACGCGAGTCGATGACGACGTCACTGACCACGGCGTCGGGTGCTCCAGCGAGAAGCTCGCCGTCCGTAACAGAGGCAATGGTTCGAGCATCGATCCTCAGCATCGGGATTTCAGCCCCTCGCGCGCAGTCTCGCGATCGTCGAAGTGAACGGTATGGTCGGCGAATATCTGATAGTTCTCATGCCCTTTGCCGGCTATCAGAACCGAGTCGCCAGGTTGAGCGAGCTCAAGAGCGCGTATGATCGCCCGCTCACGATCGACTTCGACCTCGTAACTCACGGCTGTTGTGACGAGGCCGGACTCGATCTGGGCGATGATCGAGGCGGGGTCCTCGGATCTGGGGTTGTCGCTCGTGATGATGACGTGATCGGCGCCAGATGCGGCCGCGACCCCCATCAGCGGTCGCTTTGAAGGATCCCTGTCTCCCCCGCACCCGAACACCACAATCGTCCTACCGGTGGTGACGCTCCTCACGGCCGCCGTGGCCTTTTCGAGCGAGTCCGGAGTGTGAGCGTAGTCGACAAGTACCGAGAACTGCTGGCCTTCGTCGATGCGCTCGAGCCGACCGGGCACTTGGGGCGCCGCCTCCAACCCTGAGACGATAGTCGACAGGGGAATTCCGTTGCTCAAGGCGCAGCCCGCCGCCATCAGCGCATTGTTGACGTTGTAACCACCAGCAAGTGGCAGCCGAATTCGGATCCTCTCGGCGGCTGTCACCAGATCGAAGCTCGTTCCCTCCGCAGACGGATACTCGTCCGCCGCTCGCACCGTGGCATCGCCTCGACGGCCAACGGTGACCGCATCGGTGAACTCATCGGCCATGACCACACCGAACTCGTCGTCGGTGTCGATGACTCGTGCACACACCGAGAAGTCAGTGAACAGTCGCTTCTTGACCGCTGCGTACTCGCTGAGGGTGTGATGGTAGTCGAGATGATCCTGCGTGAGGTTGGTGAAGCCGACGGCGGCGAACGCAACCGCATCCACCCTATGCAGGTCGATCGCGTGACTCGATACCTCCATGGAAACCGCGGTGACGCCGGCATCGCGCATCCGGGCGAGCAACGCCTGGACCTCACTGGACTCCGGCGTCGTGCGAGTCGAGGCAACGCGGTCGTCCCCGATTCTCGTCTCAACCGTGCCGATGATGCCGGTGATGTGACCGGCAGCACGCAGAATGGAGTCGAGCACATACGTCGTCGTCGTCTTGCCATTGGTACCCGTGATTCCGAACACCTGCATCGACTCGCTAGGTCGACCCCAGAACTCCGCTGCGGCGTGGCCAAGAGCCATGCGCGTGTCTGAAACCACATACTGTGGGATATCCAAATCCGGAAGCACGTGCTCGACGACCAGCGCCGCAGCACCCTGCGTACGTGCGGCTTCAGCGAAGTCGTGACCGTCATGGACCGTGCCGCGAACGCAGAAGAAGACGTCGCCCTCACGGACCTCGTCGGCCCGAAATGCGACGCCTGTGACCACTGTGTCAGCAACTAGTTCCGGCTGCGGCGCACAACGCGCGAGCAGAGCTTTGACCCCGACCATCCCCACCGACTTTCCGTCGTGTACGACCCGCGATTCTACCATGCTGATCAGTCCCCGTCGGGCGTGGGGGCGCCCGAGGTCGGAGTTGACGGCGGTATCTTGAGATGCGCAACAGCGAACGCACCGACTGCCGAGAAGACCGGGGCCGCAACGGTGCCGCCGTAGATAGCGTTTCGCGGCTCGTCGAGCTTGACTGCGATCAGTACCTGCGCGTCCTCGGCAGGCAGGTAGCCGATGAAAGACGCGATGTATGTGCCCGCAGCGTAGCCGCGCCCTCCTGAAAGCGCGACCTGCGCGGTTCCGGTCTTGCCCGCCACCGTGTACCCGGGGACTGCCGCCTCTGAACCGGTCCCCTCGGTGACGACCTTGGCGAGCATCCCGGTGGTATCGATTGCGGCCTGCTTGGAGATTGCCCGGCGAGTCGGCCATTCGATCCTGAAATCCGGCTCCTGCGGGACCTCCAGCAGAAAGTGCGGGGTGGTCAGGACGCCTTCGTTGGCAAGTGCGCCAACAGCGCGTGCGAGTTGCAGCGGAGTGGACGACACCCCCTGCCCGAACGGGATGTTAGCGATCGACGAATTGGACCACTGCGACGGCTCCGGCAGCCATCCGCGAGCCTCACCGGGATAGTCGACACCGGTACTCTCTGTCAGTCCGAAACGCGCGAAGTAGTCGTACAGACCCTGCTTGCCGAGTCGCATTCCGAGCTTCACTGCGCCCACGTTCGACGAGTTGGTGACGATGTCGGTGACCGACCAGCTGACGGCCGCTCGCGGGTGCGACTCGTGGATGGTTCGTCCGGCAACTCGCAGGGTGGGAGGAAGCTGCAGCTTGCTGCTCGCCGTGAAGAGGCCCTTGTCCAGCACGGCCGCCGCTGTGATCGACTTGATGGTTGACCCTGGTTCGTACGCATCAGAGATGGGACGGTTCCTGAACGCAACCGGATCCGCCGCCGAGAAGTCATTGGGGTTGTAGCCCGGCGTGGAAGCCATCGCGTAGATCTCGCCGTTCTGCGGGTTCATGACGACCACAGAACCTGCTTTGGCCTGCCACTTCTTAACCGCAGCAGCCAATTCAAGCTGTGCCCGATACTGGATGTCTTTGTCGATCGTGAGCATGATGTCATGTCCGTCGACCGAATCGATGCTTTTCTGAACGCCACCGGGAATCGGTCGCCCATAAGGATCCCGTTCGCCGAGAAGAACTCCCGACTGGCCACCGAGAATGTCGTTATAGCGCTTCTCGACTCCGGCGAGTCCGGCCCCATCCATGCCGACGAACCCGAGCACTTGGCACGCAAGCTCTCCCGAAGGATACATGCGCCGAGAATCGTCCAGGAACCCGATTCCCTCGAGCTTCAAGGCCTCCAGCGAACGAGCGCTCTCCATGTCCACTTTACGTGCGATGTAGACAAAACCACTGTCACGCTGCAGTTTCTTCAGGTAGTCCTTTCGATCACCGCCGAGCACCGACGCCAAAGCGTCGGCCGTGCCGGCCTTGTTCTTGATGGTGTTGGGCGCAGCGTACACGGTGCGCGCATCCACACTCACCGCGAGCGGTTCGCCCTCCCGGTCGTAGATGGTACCGCGGCGCGCGGGCAGTTCGATATCACGCATGCGCTGCGAGGTCGCCTGCGCTGCATAGCGCGGCGCAGCGATGACCTGGATCCAGACGAGCCGAACGGTGACGATCAGCAGCAGTCCGCCAAAGGCAAGCAGCAGAAACGTGAAACGACCGCCATCAGACGGTCGGTTTCGTGTATGCGCCACACCGCCTCCCTCTTTCCGCTTCACTGTGACGACACGAGCCCGACGTCACCGACGAGCAGAACCTGCGCCTCTCCGGCGGCCACATCCATAACCCTGGCCACGAGACTCTGGGAAGCGCCGGAGGCAATGGACTCGATTGGAGCCGTGGCCTCCTGGGCGGCCAGAGATCCGCGCATGTCCAAGTACGAGACAGTGTTCGCAGGTGCCATGCCCATAGTAGTGCCGGCGATGGCCTGGATGCGAGAGGGCGTTGCCAAAGCGCTCTGTTGGATTTCCAGCATGTCTCCGATGTAGCGCTCCTGCTTGATCTCCCGACGCAGAGTGGTGGAGTCGATCGAAGCCTGCGTCGCCTGAACCGAAAGCCATACTCGGCCAACTCCGAGAAGTGCGATGGCCGCGACCACGATTCCAAAGAACCTGAAGAGATCTCGAGCCGAGGAGTGTGCCCTGCTGAGGCCCTGCTTGGTCTTGGAGGTCGAGCGCGCAACGGAGATCCTGGCGCCGGGCTTGACCACACGGAGACGGGGCCGAGAGACAGTCACGACATGGGCGTCGCTGCGAAGTGCCGGCATTCCCATGATGTCATCCCTCCCTCATCTTCGCGCGTTCGGCGTCTCTACAGTTTCTCGGCGACTCGCAGCTTGGCGCTGCGCGATCGCGGATTCATTTCGATTTCAGCCTCGGAAGGCAGAATCGCCTTTCGAGTGATCACTCGGAGTACCGGCTCGTTTCCGCACGTGCACACCGGAAGGCCCGGCGGACAGATGCAACCCCGTGCAAGCTCAGCGAACACTTGCTTGGCGATTCGGTCCTCCAGCGAGTGATAGCTGATGACCGCGATCCTCCCGCCCGGTGCAAGCCACCGTACTGCCGCACGGAGCGCTTGCTCGAGAACGACCAGTTCGCGGTTTACCTCGATGCGAAACGCCTGGAAGGTGCGCTTCGCCGGGTGCCCGCCTTCTCGGCGCGCGGCGGCGGGAATCGCCGCTTTGATGATGTCAACCAACTGAGTGGTTGATTCGATGGGACGGTGGGCTCGCTCGGCTACGATGAATGCTGCGATGCGCGAGGCCCACCTTTCCTCACCGAAGGCACGGATAATCCGGGCGAGGTCTGCTTCAGAATAGAGTGCGATGACCTCAGCTGCGGTTAGAGTCTGATGACCCGGATCCATCCGCATGTCCAGAGGTGCGTCCTCGCGATACGAGAACCCACGCTCGGGGACGTCGAGTTGGGGCGAACTGACTCCCAGGTCGAAGAGAAATCCGTCGACGTAGGGCACGTTGGCCTGAACGAGGAGCGTGTCCAGGTCCCCGAAGTTGCCCTTCAGGAGCTTGGTGCTGGTGCTAATTTCTTGCTGGCCGAGGCGGAGTGTGACTGCTGCTGCGCTAAGTGCTGCGTCATCTTGGTCAATCCCCACCAGGGTGCCTGTGGGAGCTACGAGGTCTTGAAGCCGTTTCGCGTGTCCTGCCCCGCCTAAGGTGCAATCGACGATGATCGAACCGGGTTGCGGAGATAGTTGCTGCGTGACCTCGGCCAGCAAAACTGGGGTATGCCGGTATTCCATTTTCAATCCCTAGAGCAGGCCCGCTGTGGCCAGCTCCTGTGCGAGATCCTCTATCGACCCCTCGATCTCGCCGTTGTAGACGGCCCATGCCTCGGCATCCCAGATCTCGATCCGGTTGCCGTTGCCGGTGACTGCGATGTCCTTCTTCAGATGCGCGTGCTCACGGAGCACGGGCGGCAACGAGATGCGTCCTGCCGAGTCGACCTCGACGTCGTGTGCGCCTGCCACGAAGAACCTGCGGAAGCGTCGCACCTTGGCGTTGAAGTCATCTCCGCCCATGAGTGTCTCAGTGAAACGCTTGTACTCCTCGGCCGGAAACACGTAGAGACACGAGTCGAGGCCTTTGGTGATGACCAGCTTGCCGGTCATGTCGGAGCGGAACTTGGCGGGCAGCGACACGCGACCCTTGGCGTCCAGTGTGTGCTGGTAGTCACCCAAGAACATGTCGTGTCACCCCCGTTCCGCATCCGTTGTGAGGTGGTGCTTTCGGATTCGAGTCCCCCTCACACGGAACACTCTATGACACTTCATCCCACAATGCAACACTCTCATGGGAAGACGCCCCACCCTTCACCACCTCGTCCCCCATCGCCCCATGGCCTGCGCGGATGCTATGTGGCGCGAACCAATGCGCGACGATCGACGTCTTAGTGAATGTGCGGATGGATCGGGTCGATTTGACAGACAGAAGCGTGGAGCCGCAAACCGACCGCCGTTTGCCGCGAGAGGAACCCAACGAGTAGAATCAACTCGGAATCGTCTTTCGCGATACGGAGGTGCACGGCTCTATGACACCCAACTGGGCTGCAGCGGTCGTCTGGGTATTGGTTCTCGCGTTCTTCGTGGTTGTGGCTATCGGCATCGGTATGGGCATCTACGCTGCCGGTCAGCTCAAGAAGGCCGAGGACGCGAACAAGGGCTGATCCTTCGGCGCTTTCGCTCTTCTGTCTGACGTCTCGGACGCCCCGCCGCGTATCATCGGTGAGGGCGTTCGTCGCATCATGCGGCGAATGTGCTCTGCTACCAAGGAGGCGCGCCATGAAGCTCACGTGGAAGACCGCACTTAAGACCTTCGGGGTTCTCGCGGCGCTGTCGCTGGCGGTGATCGTCGGATATCAGGCTGCCGGTCAGGTGGGAGCCTCGCTCTCGACGATCGCGCAACGGTCCGGCTCCGGCGACGAAACACAGAAGGACATGGCGTACTCGGGTCCCGTCGTTGCACCGGCGCCGGAGTACGCGGGATCACCGGCGGCTCCCGGAATGGCGCCGACCGATGAGGTCGCCTCAACCGCCGCTCCCATCGACACGGAGCGCGTGATCATCAGCACCGCATCTATATCACTGCGCGTCGATGACCTCGACGCTGCCATCTCCTCCGTCCGAGAAATCGCTGCAACTTCCAAGTCCGAGGTGTCCAACCTCGTGATGACCAGCGGCGATCTCTCGCCACAGCCGATGCCCCTGACAACGGACTCCGGTGTCGCCCGCATCTCGGGGCCCGCCGATGCCCAGGTCACCCTGCGCGTGCCGGCGGAGCGCCTGTCCGCGGTCCTGCAGCGAGTGTCGGGTCTCGGCGCCGTTCTCGCACAGAGCGCATCACAAGACGACGTGACTCAGCAGCACATCGACATGAAGGCACGTCTCAAGAACCTCCAGGCCGAAGAAGCCCGCCTACGGACATTTCTGCAGCGCACCAACAAGGTGAGCGAACTCCTGGTTGTGGAGCGCGAGCTCTCACGCGTCCGAGGCGAGATCGAGTCGATGCAGGCACAGCTGCAGTACCTTGATCGCCAGGCAGCGATGGCGACGTTGACTATCTCTCTCTCCGAGCCGGGTCCCGTGGTCTCGCCAGGAAGCGGAGGCTGGGGTTTGGGTCAGGCTGTAACAGACGGCATCAGGGTCACCGCGGCGCTGGTAAGAGTACTGATCACCTTGGCCATCCCTCTCGCGCTCGTTGTGATTCTCGGAGTACTCGTCGCGCTGGCCGTGCGTGGCGTCCGCCGCAAGCGTGCTTCATCGGCCCCGACACCGGAGTCTCCCGAGGAGTAACCGCCGCGCGCTGACCGCATCAGTGCACGGCCACAACGCACAGAGGGCGCCGAGTGTTCTCGGCGCCCTCTCGTATGCAGCTACGTTGCGTAGAGCGCTAGCCCTTTTCCTTGTACGGCTTGCCCACAGCGGCTGGTGCGACCGCTTTGCCGACCACTCCGGCAAGCACTATGACGGTGAGGACGTAGGGAAGCATCAGGAAGAACTGGGACGGAATGTTGATCGTGTCGCTGAACAGCTGCAGCTTGAGCTGCAGCGCATCGGCGAACCCAAACAACAGCGACGCGAGATATGCGCCGCCCGGTGTCCATCGGCCGAAGATATTGGCGGCCAGAGCGATGAAACCTCGGCCGTTGGTCATGTTCTCGGTGAAGGATCCGACCTGCTCAAGGGTAAGGTTCGCACCAGCAAGGCCGGCCATCGCCCCGGAGATCAACACGGCGACCCAGCGGCCCCTGAGCACGTTGACTCCGACAGTATCGGCGGCACGCGGATGCTCGCCGAGTGCACGCAGGCGAAGCCCCCACCGAGTGCGATACAACGCCCAGGTCAGAAACACGGCCGAGAACATGCCGACGTACACGAGCGGCGTGTAGCCGAAGAAGACGGTGCCGATCCACGTCCAAACCGGACCAGCATCGGCGGGCACGGTGTATATCGGCGGAATGGTCCGTACCGGATCCGTCGTGCCCGGGTGACCGAAAACGGTCTCCATGAGAAACCCTGTGATGCCCAGCGCAAGGATATTGACCGCCGTGGCGGAGATGATCTGGTCCGAGCGAAGGTTGATGGATGACCAAGCGTGCAGTGAGGCGAACACCACCGAGGCTACAACTGCGGCGAACACGCCCACCCATATGTTGCCGAAGACGAGCGTCACAGCGACACCGGCAAACGCCGACACGAGCATGAGCCCTTCCATCGCGATGTTGGTCACGCCGGAGCGCTCGCAGATCGCTGCGCCGACCGCAGCCAGCGCGATGGGAGTCGCGAGCCGGACCGCCGATGCGAAAAGCTCAGGAGTCACAATCTCAGCAAGCATGTCAGACCCCCTTCCGTGCACGAACGCGGGCAACGGCCCACGTCACGATCATCTCGGCTCCCACGAGGAAGATGATGGTTCCCTGGATGATGGTGATGACCTTCTGGGAAACACCCGCCTCAAGTTGCATGGTGCCCGCGCCGGCCGACAGCGACCCGAACAGAATCGCCGCCAGGATTACGCCGAACGGGTTGTTCTTCGCCAGAAGGGCGACGGCGATTCCCGTGAACCCGAACCCGGACGAGAACTGGTCGAACAGGCGATAGTGGACGCCCATGACCTCGACCGCTCCCGCAAGCCCGGCGAGACCGCCCGAGATGCAGAGCGATTTGATCGTCGTCGAGGCGACCGAGATACCTGCCGTCTCGGCTGCTGCGGGATTGAACCCTACCGCACGGGCCTCATAACCCATGACCGTGTACTTGAGGACCCACCAGACAACCAGCGCCGCGATGATTCCAAGAACGATACCTATGTGAGCGCGGTTCTGGCCCACGAACGGCAGAACGTCCGAGATGCGCGGGAGCTGGCTTACGATCGGCAGCTCAGTGGTCTGAGGGATGCTGCCCTCGGCCCTCAGTGGACCCGTGATGAGATACGAGACAAAGTACTTGCCGATGTAGGAAAACATCATCGTGGTGATGACCTCGTGAGCGCCGATCTTGGCTTTCATCAGTGCCGGAATGAACGCCCACGCAGCACCCGCCAAGAATGCCGCGAAGATGATGATCGGGAGCGAGATCAGCGGCGGCAGACCGCCCACCTGAAGGCCCACGAATGCAGCTGCAAGACCACCCAGAAACAACTGTCCCTCGGCACCGATGTTGAAGAGTCCGGCACGGAAGCCGTATGAGACAGCAAGACCGGTGAAGATCAGGGGCGTTGCACGAAGCAGCGTCTCACCGAGCTGACGCCACCCCCCAAACGCCCCGCCGATCATCGCCGAGTATGCCTCGGCGGGACTGTGTCCTGAAATCAGGATGACCAGCGATCCCACAAGCATCGCGATGACGACCGATATGAACGGCGTTGCGATCGTGATGGCGCGCTGAACCCGCTGCTGTTCGAGCGCGAACCGTCGCTCGGCATCGAGGCCCTCGGCAGGTGTGCCCTTCTTGACCTCAGACATCGGCTCCACCGCCAATCGGTGCGGCGGGTACCTTCTTCGAGCCGCCCGTCATGTAGATGCCGAGTTCCTCCTCGTCCACCGTTCCCCCTTCGAACTCAGCGACGATCTTGCCTTCGTATATCACGAGGATTCGGTCAGAAAGCGACTGAATCTCCTCCAACTCCATGCTGACGAGCAGAACGCCCTTTCCGGAGTCACGCTCCGCCAGAATCCTGCGGTGGACGAACTCGATCGCCCCCACATCCAAACCGCGAGTCGGCTGAGCCGCGATGAGGAACTCGGGGTCGCGCCCGAGCTCACGGGCGAGTACGAGCTTCTGCTGGTTTCCACCGGACAGGTTCGCCGCCGCGACGTGCTCATTGGGGGTCCGCACGTCGTACTCCGAGATGCGCTCCAACGCCATGCTTTGCATAGCCGCACGGTCAAGCACTCCGTGATTCCCGATGGGCGGCCGCCTATGGTCGCCGAGGGCCAGATTCTCGACCAAGTCGAAGTCCAGAACGAGTCCTCGGCGATGACGATCTGCCGGCACGTGCGAGACGCCAGACGCGATAGTATCGTCAGGCGACGCGTGCGTGATGTCTTTGCCGCGCATCATGACCGTTCCGGAAGTAGGTCGTCGCAAGCCCACAATCGCCTCGATCAGCTCGCCCTGACCGTTACCATCGACCCCGGCGATGCCTACGATCTCGCCGGCGCGAACGTCGAGTGAGACTCCTTTGAGTGCTTCGAGCTTCCGGTCGTCCCGGACGTTGAGGTCACGAACCGAGAGAACGACGTCCCCCGCATGCACGGGCGACTTCTCCACTCGCAATACCACATCGCGGCCGACCATCATGCGCGCGAGACTCTGCTCGGTGGACTCGGTCGGTGTGGTCTCGCCGACCACCGCTCCCCCGCGCATAACCACGATCTTATCGGCGAACGCCAGCACCTCGTCGAGCTTGTGGGTGATGATGACCACCGCCAAGCCCTCCCTGACCAGGCCGCGCACTATCTGGAAGAGCTCGGCCACCTCCTGAGGCGTCAGCACCGCTGTCGGCTCGTCCAGAATCAGGATGCGCGCGTCGCGATACAGCGCTTTGAGAATCTCCACGCGCTGCTGCATACCGACTGAGAGGTCGCCCACGCGGGCATCAGGGTCGACCCTCAGACCGTAGCGTTTGGCTATCTCGACGACCTTATCGCGCGCCGCTCCCCGATCGATCTTGCCGAGAAACCCGGAGGGCTCCATGCCCAGCACGATGTTCTCGGTGACGGTGAGCGGTTCCACAAGCATGAAGTGCTGGTGCACCATGCCGATACGCAGCGCGATCGCGTCTCGAGGCATTCGAATCTGCACCACTTCGCCCTCTACGACGATCTCGCCCGCATCAGCGGCGAGCAGGCCGTAGGCGACGTTCATAAGCGTGGACTTGCCGGCGCCGTTCTCGCCCAGTAACGCGAGGACCTCGCCCGAAGCAACCTGCACGGACACGTCATCGTTCGCCAGAACGCCGGGAAAGCGTTTGGTGACGTGCCGCAATTCGAGGATGGAGCGTTTGCCGGACGACTTGGGTAGGACATCTTGATCAGCGCGCGGCTCCGCTACCATCGCTACTCCTGTCGATACAATCGTCGGCCGCCCCCGCGGGTGGGTACCACTCGCCGAGGCGGCCGACGCATCCAATCGAACGATGAACTACTTGGTCTCTGCGACCACTACGGTTCCAGCCTTGATGTCAGCGGTCGCCTTGTCCACGGCGGCCTTGACCTCGGCCGGCATCGTTGCGTCCCAGTCGTGATACGGCGCAAGACCCACGCCGTCCTCGGCGAGACCGAATACCTTGTTCTGCGCACCCTTGAACGTGCCGTCAACGGCTTCCTTGACCGTCAGGAACACGGCGTTGTCGACGCGCTTGATGGCCGACGTCAGGATCGTGTCGCCGATGCCGGGGATGGTGTTGTACTGGTCAGCATCGACGCCGATGAACAGCGCCTTGTTGTCCTGGCACGCCTTGGCCGAGCCGTTACCCGTCGAGCCTGCAGCGGCGAAGATGATGTCCGCGCCACCCTCGATGAGGCTCTTGCCGGCCTCGATGCCCTTCTGGGCATCTGTGAAGGTACCGGTGTAGATGCTCTTGACCTCGACCGTCGGATCGACGGACTTGACGCCCTGCACGAACCCAGCCTCGAACTTCTGGACCGGCGGGATCTCCATGCCGCCCACAAAACCAACGACCTTCTTGTCGTTGATGCGCGGATCGACATCCTTCATGGTGGTCAGCTTGCCGGCGACGACGCCAGCGAGGAAGCCAGCTTCCTGCTCCTTGAAGTTCAGTCCGATTACGTTGGCACCTGGCTTCTCGAAGAAGATATCGATTCCGCCGAAGGTGACGTCAGCGAACTGCGGGGAGACCTTCGTGACCGTATCGGTCATCAGGAACCCGACTGCGAAGATCGGGCTGAACCCAGCGGTTGCCAGCTGGTTCAGGTTGCTCTCGTAGTCGGTCGGCTCCTTGGACTCGAGAACCTTGATCTCAGTACCGAGCTCCTTCTGTGCACGCTTCAGGCCCTCATTCGAGAGGTCGTTGAACGACTTGTCGCCCAACCCACCGACGTCGGTGACCATTGCGGCCTTGATGTCGGTCTTCGGCGCTTCGCTTACCGGGGCCTCCGGCTCGGCGGCCTTGGTGCAACCTGTTGCAAGAGCTGCGAACATTCCCACTGCGAGCACTGCACCTACGTACTTAACCCACTTCGATCTCACAGAGATCTCCCTCCTCTATACAGGGAACGAACCATCCTATTCAGTCTAGTCTAAAGAACAGGCTGGCGCCGCTCCTTGCGGCTTTCCCTCGATAGTCCGCGCAGGAGGAATCATCGGACCCGCGCACGAGGGTGTGTCGTTAAGTATTCTTCCCGAATATGGCTCCTGTCTACATGTGTATAGACTTGTGTTGTGGAAATATCTGCGTGTCCGAGCATCTCCTGCAAGGATCGCAGGTCCGCACCGCCCTCCAACATGTGCGTTGCAAAAGAGTGTCGCAGCGTGTGGGGGTGTATCTCGAGTCCGACGCGGGCGCCGTAGGAGCGTACGACGAGGAACACTGCTTGCCGGGTCAGCCTGTTGCCGCGGGTACTCAGCAGCACGGCCGACTCGCTCGCTCCCTTCAATGAACGCGTCGGCCTGAGGAACCCTCTGCCATGCTCCAGATACGCCGTGAGTGCATGCTGAGCCATACCGCCGACCGGGACGACTCGTTCCTTGCTGCCCTTGCCGAACACACGAATGAACCCGTCGGCGAGATTGAGATCCGTGACGTCGAGCCCCGTGAGTTCGCTTGCGCGAAGACCGCAGCCGTACAGGAGCTCGAGCGCAGCCCGGTCTCGCAGCCCGACCGGTCCGTCAGGGAACGGCTGTGACAGAAGTCTGTCGACGTCGTCGACCGACACAACGTCGGGAAGCTGTAGCGGAACCTTCGGTAGCGGCAGTCCGGATGTCGGATGGTTCTCGGTGATGCTCTCTCGGACGAGGAACTTGTGTAGTCCCCTGAGTGCAGCGACCTTTCGCTCGACCGTGCTAGGCGCAAGCCCCTTGGCGCGGAGTGAACCGATGAACGCGGTCACGTCCTCCCGGCTGATAGCCCCCGGCGAGGTGATTCCCCTCAAGGCGAGGAACGCGGAGTACTCGGTTAGATCGCGGCGGTACGCCGTGATCGTATGCGGGGACGCCCCGCGTTCGACTGAGAGATAGCCGAGATACTCGGCGATGTAAGTGTCCACGTGCAGCAGTATAGGCGCGTCGTCCACCGACGAGAATACGTCGGGACCCCGCTCGGTGCGAGGTCCCGACGCTGAAACGTGTAAATGGCGACTCGGTTTGCCTAACTGACCGGCTTCTCCTCCTGCGCTGAATCCGATACGTCAGCCTTGGCAGCGACCTTCTTCGGTGCGGTGGACACTGAGGCGGTATGCGTCCGCTCTGCCGCCATCTGCTCGCGGATGGCAGTCTTGATTGCACGCACGGCCTCGGTCTGCTCGGGATCGGCCTCGGACACGCCGGTTGCCTGCAACTTCTCGGTGGACAGAAGCGTCATGAGGAGGTTGAAGGCGTTGGCGCCGCCGCCGTTGCTCCCGTCGCCGTCACCATCTCCGCCCATCTGGACGTAGGTCGACGGCACTATCGGAATCTTCGCGGTCTCGACAGCCAGTGAAAGGCGGTTCATGACCTCCTGGATCAGCTGCAGCTGCGGGCCTCCGTACGCACGTACCTGCTCGTCGATGGCGATGGCTCGACCGATGCCGACGCGCGCTTCCTTCTCGGCGTCGGCCTCGGCGATCATCTTGACTCGGTAAGCATCGGCTTCCCCGACCAGCTTCACGCGCTGGGCGTCTGCGTCGGCCATGACCTTGACCTTCTGAGCGTCAGCCTCGGCCATGAGCTTGACCTTCTGGGCGTCACCACCGGCAAGCAGTTTCACGCGTTCTGCATCGGCGCCGGCAAGCGTCTTCACCCGCTCGGCGTCTTGAGTCGCGCGCTGGAGCTCAGCGCGACCTGAGTTCTCCTGGACCTTGATGTTGATCTCTGACTGCGTGAGCATCGTCTGCTGCTCGGCAACGGCCGTTGCTTCCTTGAGCTCGCGCTCTTTGTCGGCTGCGATCTTCTGCTTCTCGAAGGTCTCCAGCTTCTCCACGGCAATCTGACGATCGCGGAGCTGCGTGAGGATCTGCTCGATACGGTCATCCCCGGCCGGCGAACGCGGCGTGCCGATGAGCACCTCTTCGAGCTCGAGGTTGTAGTGCGCGAACTTCTCCT
>CAYMAN010000033.1:0-20146 GCA_964388455.1 uncultured Eubacteriales bacterium | reverse complement strand
CACTTAACGCCGGCAAGGTCGACGGCGTCGTCAACGACCTGCCCGTCTCCGCGTATCTCGTGAAGACCTCGTATACCAATAACGAGCTCGTCGCCGAGATCCCCACCGGTGAGCAGTACGGCATCGGTATCGCCACCCCGAACGCTGCGCTCCAGAAGTCCATCAACGATGCACTTCAGGCGCTCAAGGATTCCGGCGAGTACAAGGCCATCTACATGAAGTGGTTTGGCGTCGAGCCGCCTGCGTAGGCACTCGGGACTTATGCTCCAAGCGTGCCGATAAGGCGCGCTCCTCACGTAAGACAGCGAGGCCCCCGGCGCCCGCCGGGGGCCTTTGCAGTCAGCCGGCTGTAAAGGATCCAAACGATGACCACCAATCAGCGGCCCCGCGTTTCATTCGCGAGACTCATCGCGCTTGCGCTCGCCGTCGCAGTTCTACTACCGGCGAGCGCAAGCGCGCTCGAAGTCGTGCAGTCGAGTACGCGGCCCAACGGGTTCGCCGGCCAGGACACGTACGGCGGCATTCCCACGCGTCTGACGTGGAAACTCAAGATCGACGCGACGGATCCTGGCGTCCAGTCAGTCGCGCTTAAGCTGCCAGAGGGGACTGACTTCTCGGAAGCTGAGGTCATCGCGGCCGTCCTCAAGGGCGTCAGCAAGACGGCTGTGGACCCGACCATCTCCTTTGACGGCAACACCGTGAACGTTGCGCTCAACCAGTCGGTCGACTCGCTGGAGTCGATTTCGTACGTGCGTGTCGAGGTTGAGGATCTGGTCTTGCCGCCCAAGGGCGGAACCTTCCACGTCACAGGGAGTATCGCAACATCGACGGGCGCGGTTCCCGTGCCGCCTGCGACCGAACCGATCGTCTTCAAGGAGATGACGCGCGCAGAGAGCTGGATCGCGTGGCTCGATAAGCAGCCTTGGGTCGCGAAGTGGAACTCGGTGCTGTTTCTCCAGATGTTCTTCAACCCCCAGATCATCATCGCGAGCGTCTTCGTGCAGTTCAAAGGCTGGCTGCTCGCGATCCTGCTGGTCGCCATCGGCTTTCCGGTCGCAATCCCCGCAGGTCTGCTCCTTGCATTCGCCAAGATGTCGAAGTTCGGTCCCTTGCGGTGGATTTCGTCCGCCTACATCAACATTGTCCGAGGGACGCCGCTCTTCCTGCAGATCTACATCGTATTCTTCGGGCTGCCCCTGATCGGTATCCAGGGCAACAAGATCGTGCTCGGCGTCATCGTTCTCGCGTTGAACTCCTCGGCGTACCTGGCTGAGATCTTCCGCGCGGGCATCCAGTCGATTTCAAAGGGCCAGTTTGAGGCAGCATCTTCGCTCGGCATGTCGTACTGGCAGGCCATGCAGCACATCATCGTGCCGCAGACCGTCAAGCGCGTTCTGCCGACGATGACCTCGGAGTTCATCCTGCTCTACAAGGACACGGCCATGCTCTCGGCGGTCGGCGTCTTCGAGCTCATGATGTACTCCAAGAACCTCTCGGCGATTACCGGAAACATCACGCCATACGTCGTGGCAGCCGGTTTCTATCTGATGGTCACGACGCCGCTCATTTCCTACGTGCGCACGCTTGAGGAGCGGCTCGCGGTCGCCGAGGGTGGAGCGTCTGCGGACGACACAAAGCCCAAGAAGAAGCGGACAAGTGGGCTTTTCGCCAAGGACTCCGTTTCGGAAACCGCCCTTGTCGGAACTGCCGTGCACCACGAGTCGAGGTAACCAATGGAACAGCCGATCGTACGCATCCAGGACCTGCACAAATCCTTCGGTTCGCTCGAGGTTCTCAAGGGTGTGGACCTTGAGGTCAACAAGGGGCAGGTCGTCGTCATCCTGGGCCCATCGGGCTCGGGCAAGTCGACCATGCTTCGGTGCATCAACCGTCTCGAAGTATCGACCAGCGGCAAGATCTGGTTCGAAGACGAGGAGATCACCGACCCCAAGACCAACATCAACGGCATCCGCGAGAAGATCGGGATGGTGTTCCAGTCGTTCAACCTGTTCCCGCATCTCACCGCCAAAGGCAACGTGATGCTCGCGCAGCAGAAGGTCCTGAAGCGTTCCAAGGCCGAGGCCGAGAAGACCGCGATCGAGAACCTCGAGGCCGTGGGGCTGGGCGACAAGATTGACTACTTCCCGGCGCAACTCTCCGGCGGTCAGCAACAGCGCGTCGCGATAGCGCGAGCTCTCGCAATGGATCCTCACGTCATGTTGTTCGACGAGGCAACGTCTGCGCTCGACCCGGAGCTCGTGCGAGGGGTGCTCGACGTTATGAAGTCGCTGGCCAAGGCCGGCATGACCATGATCGTCGTCACCCACGAAATGGGATTCAGCCGCGACGTGGCCGACCGCGTCGTGTTCATGGATGAAGGTGTCGTTCACGAGCAGGGCACGCCTGAAGAAGTGTTCGATAACCCCAAGAGCGAGCGGACGAAGGATTTCCTCGGCCACATCTCGTAGCCGACCCAGCTCCATCAGAAGTGCACACAAGTGATACCCCTCGCTGCGTCAGCGCGACGCAGCGAGGGGTATCTTCTCAATACAACCCGGAATCCGAGGGAGGCTCGCATGCAAGTCACCGTCAAGGGTCGTCACATGGCAGTCACCGATTCGCTTCGCGCCTACGCAGAGGAGAAGTTCGGCAGAGTATCGAAGGTATTCGACACCGACCCGAGTGTCGCCGAGGTCGTACTTCACGTGGAGAAGAACAAGTCCAACCCCTCGCGTCATGTTGCCGAGGTCACGCTACGCCTTAAGGGTCACGTCGTTAGGGCCGAGGAGGCGTCCGACGACATGCATGCCGCCATCGATCTGGCTGCTGACAAGGTCGAGCGCCAGATGCGCAAGTACAAGACCAAGGTCATCGACAAGCGCAACCATGCAGCAGTTTCCGTGAAGACCGCGGCAGGAGACGCGGAGATCGCACCAATGATCATCGCTGAGCCAGAGGTCGTGAAGGTCAAGAAACTTGAGGTCATCCCGATGACCGACGAGGAAGCGATTCTGCAGCTCGAGCTGTTAGGTCACGACTTCTTCGTGTTCCGTCAGCTGGACAGCGAGCTGATCAACATCCTGTACCGACGTAACGACGGAGACTACGGACTGATTCAGCCGACTGCATAACGCGTGCAAGGACTACGACGATGTGTGTTGCGGAAGGGCGCCGAGTGGCGCCCTTCCTGTATCTCACTGGAGTGTGTTGACATTGCTCTCGTGCAGAACCTAGAGTATGCGTAGTTATGTAGTGTGATGTAACGCACACTTGGTCGTAGTACTCAACCGTAGCAATTCGTCGTAGCAGGGGAGCTCCCAAGTGGACTCGAGCGCATCGCGCGTTAGAGTAAGGGACATCGAAGCCGCGCTCTCAGAAGTCGGTGCGGTCAGCGCCGCGCGAGTGGTGGTCACACCCGAGGGATCGATCTCGGAAATTCACGTCATCGCGCAGCCGACCAAGCAGCCCAAGCAGATCGTTCGCGACATCGAGTCGACACTGATGGCGCGCTTCGCAATTCCGATCGATCACAAGAAGATTTCGATCGCCCTTCTCGGTCCGGAAACGGTTTCCACCCCTGAGTCGCGCTCTTCTGTCGCGCGTCCTCGGATTCTCGCAGTGCACGCATCGAGCTCAGGGGTCCAGGCCTCTGTCTCGGTAACCCTCGAGATCGCCGACGAGGAGTACACCGGTATGGCCAGTGGACCGGGTAGCAAGACGGGCCGACAGCGTCTTGTGGCGCAAGCCACACTCGATGCCATCAGCCAGTACGCCGCGGCTACACTCGCGTTTGCGCTTGAAGATGTCGCGATCATCCAGCTCGGCCGCGAGAAGGTGGCGGTCTCATGCATCTCGCTGGTGAGTGGGTTTGGTGAGCAATCCCTGTCAGGGTCGGCTCTGGTCCGCCAGAACGACAACGATTCGATAGTCCGAGCGACGCTCGATGCGATCAATCGTCGCATGGGCTTTCTGACAACCGAATAACCAGTTTGGACCGGCGCCGTGAACCGTAGTTCGAACACTGTCAGCACTGAATTGAGCGGAGCGGGCAGCGTTCTTCCATCACTAGCGGGATGGGAGAAGACCACACCAGCACCACGAAGGGGGTCTTCTCACCATGAAACGTATGATTCTCGTTCTCGCGTCTCTAGCAGCCGTCGTTCTGTCGGGCGGCGCTTGGTTCCGCGTTTAGTCTCGAAGCGCGACGTCCGGTCCGATGTTGCCAGGTGGCGGGGGGTGCGGGATGTCTGAAGACGCTCGCACCCCTCGCCTCTTTATTGTGCTTGCTGCTGCGACAATTGTCTGCGGCGTTTCGGCTCTAGCCACGTCGTGGAATCTCATTCCACCAACGATGACAACTGCGTTGATTCTCCTAATGCTGGCCGCGGCGCTCTCTGAGAACTTCGCAATGGCGTTGCCTGCCTACAGCGTCTCGTTAACCTATCCGCTTGCGATGGGGGCGATTGTGCTGGGCGGGCCCGCGGCCGCGGGTCTCGTTGCGCTAGTGTCATCCACGAACTACCGGGAGATCAAGGATAGACGCCCGCTGAGCGTTCTGGCGTTCAATTTGGGTCAGCTGCTGGTCATTACCTCCCTAGGAGGATGGACCTATGTGGCCCTCGGCGGCCAGATCATGTGGAGCCTTGATGGTGGGCTTGAGCCGCTCCGCCTGGATGCGTTCCCAACCATCCTGGTGCCCATGATCATCACGGCAATCGTGTGCGCCTTGGTCAACCTTGTCTTTACTGCGCTCGGCGTCTCCCTGATGAGGGGTCAATCCCTTCGAAGCATGGTAGAGGCGCTGGCACCCTTTCTCCCAACGCAAGTGGCGATGGGATTCGTCGGGTACCTGCTCGCGCAGGTTTGTGCCATCAGCGTGATGGCGCTTCCGTTGTTCGTGTTCCCTTTGGTCGTTGCTCGGCAGATGTACACGCGATACTCGGAGTTGAAGAGCGTGTATGCCGATACCGTTCGGTCATTGGTGGGTGCGCTTGAGGCTAAGGACCCGTACACGAAAGGGCATTCAGAACGGGTTGCAGACTACGCAGGTCAGATTGGTCGAGGCCTAGGCATGGACTCGAGGTCCTGTGAACGGCTGGAGTATGCCGCGCTGCTGCACGATTTAGGGAAGCTCGCATTGCCACAGGACTTGCTCACCAAGCCCATGGCCCTCTCCGATATCGAGCAATGTGAGATGCGTGAACACCCCCTAACGGGCGCGACGATGGTAGGGAGGATTCGACCGCTGAGCGAACTAGCATCATTTGTGCGGGCCCATCATGAACGATTTGACGGGCTCGGCTATCCTTCTGGGATTGCTGGCGATGAGATCCCCCTTGCTGCTCGGATTTTGGCGGTGGCGGACTCGTACGATGCAATGACAACCACTCGTGCTTACCGCAGAGCGATGGAACCCGAGACTGCTTTTCGTGAATTGTCGTCCGGCGGCGGCTCGCAGTTTGATCCGCAGATCGTGGATGTGTTCCTGGGCCTGGTGGATGCAACGCAGGACCCGCTAGCTCCGGTGGCCCAAGGACAAACAGTGAGCATGAGCGCCGACGGAATGGGGGCGCAGTAGGTATGCTGTTCATTGACGTGATGAACGTGAGTTCGTACGCGCTTTCCGCGATTCCATTTTTCAGCGCCGTCGCGCTGCTCGACGCCTTCGACGTATCGTTACCGCGAGGCGATACTGTCGGAGTCAGCGGGGCCATCTGCGGAGTCGCACTAGTGCTGATGAGCCCGGCAACGGCGATTGTGATCTGCGTGATTCCACTCGCGATTCTGGAACTGCTACGCCATCGCACATACCCCGAGTCTGCGATTGCCGCCGTATCCGTGCGGCTGCTATCAGCAGTTGTGGCGCTGGCCTGTGGTGTGGCTGTTTCATCGGGCACTGAGGCAACATGGGTTCGAAGCCTCACGATACCCGTCGCTTTTCTGGTCGCTGAATTGATTCTTTCCCAAGTAACCACAGTGATGCGCTCGCCTCGCCCGCTCAGGCGAATGATTGCAGCGAACCTGAGGAGGCAATCGTCCCTGATCGCGGCCCAGGTATCCTCCGCAGCCCTAATCCTTGTCACGTATCCTGTGATGGATGCGTGGGCCCTTATTCCGGTGGTGGCCTTGCTGTTGATGATTCGGCAGTCGTACTCGCTGCTGCTGGATGTCAGGGAGACCTACCGTACGACTACGGAAGTGCTGGTGGAGGTGGCGGAAAGTCAGGACGCTCGGCTGAAAGGTCATGCCGATCGAACCGCCGGAATGGCGCGTGCTATAGCGACGCGAGTGGGGCTCCCGCCCAAGCAAGTGGAAACAATAAGCTACGCGGCGCTGCTGCACGACGTTGCGTCAATTTCGGCAGGCACCGGGTCATTGCATGGAACAACGGAGTCGGAAGCCGACGCGCGGAGGCTGTCCTCGGCAAAGCTGCTTGAGGGCGTTGGATTCTTCTCTGCTGTGATTCCCGTATTACGCCTGCTTGATGGCTCGGAACCTGAAGGCCAGCCTTCGAGCCCAGACGACACCATAGCTGCGCTCATTGTTGCGCTTGCCACGGATGCTGACGCCGCGGCTAACCCAGAAGTTGCGGAATGCCACAATGGAAGCGCCGTTCGACGGGTATCCGGCCGGGTAGGTCTGACACAGAAAGCGAGTGCGGTCGCGGCCGCAGTAGGACTGGGTATCGCAATCCCGGCGGTTGACTAGTGCCCGCCGTGATTGCGATTGGCTTGGGAGTGCTCCTCGGACTTGCTTCAGGAGGAGATCTGAGACAAATTGGGCGCATTGCGCTGCCGGGGGCATGGGTGATCTTCCCGTTGTTCGTTGTTCAGGGGCTCGCCAGAGGCAGGGCATTCGGGATGGTCGAGGTCGACGGTTTCGCGCTCCCTATTTGGCTCGCTGTCTCGCTCCTACTTGTCGGCCTCGTGCTACGTGGCTGGCGGACTCCGGGAATGGCGCTTGTAGCAACTGGCATCGCCTTGAATCTCTTGGTCGTGCTCCTGAATGCTGCTATGCCAGTCGCGATACCGAGCACCGCTACTCATCTCTCGGATGCTTTAGGCACCATGTCCCTCTATCAGGCAATTGACCAAGCTGCTATTGCAGCGTTTATGGGTGACGTACTTTCGCTCGATTTGCCAACAGGTTTTGTACTCCTGAGCGCGGGTGATGTTGCCCTGATGGTGGGAGTGTGCACTGTGATTGTGTTTGCGATGCTCGAGTCACGTGCCGAGGCGCCTTGATAAGACGCCGTCTTAGTAGGCAACTAATTGCGTTTGTATGCGATAGAATGCAACAAGAGTTGTCGGCACCCCTCGCCGCCGAATCACGGAGGTTCTTATGTGCGCGATGCCTGAGGGGTGTCTGGTTCCCGACTTTGGTTTTCTCGTTGATCGTCCGAGAGTACTGACTGAGCTAAGCCGATCCGGCAAGCGATCACTGGTAATGGTGGGGCCTTCGGGGTCTGGCAAGTCCGTGGCGGCAGCACAATACGTCGGCAAGTGCGGTAACCCAGCTGTCTGGATTGATGCAGAAGGTCAGTCGCTAGGCGCGCGTGATGTCGCGGAACGGATTATCGCGGCTCGAGGTGCGCATTGTAAGCACAGCGACACGCCGCAGTGCTCGGCCTCGCACGATGAATCGGCAATAGGCAGGCTCCCCCGAGTACTGGCCGAATTCGGCCCGGTCTGTGTTGTCGTGGATGACATTTGCTTGCCCCTTGAACCCTCTGACTGGCGGATTCTGGCACGCAGCATTCACCGTGAAGGTTCGCGGCTACTGATCACCACTCGTCGGCTGGCCGACTGGCCAGACGATCTTGTCGAGGAGCTTGCGATTGTCGATTCGTCGGAGCTGGCTCTCACGCCCGACGAGGCGAGGCTGCTTCTTGGGAGAAGTGGGCTCGATGCGATCACTGACAGGTGTGAAGAGCTACTTGCAGAGTGCTCGGGGCACATCGCATTCTTCGCAGTCCTTGCCAGACACGTCTATAACCACGGATCAGACTATCTGTCCGAGCGATCCGTGTCCCTAGATGTGTGGATAGGCCGTGCCGTCGCAGCTCAGCTGCGCTTGGAACAGCAGGGCGCTCTTGCTCTAGCCGCTATGTTGAAACATGGCAGCGAGTCGGACTTGTGCACTCTGGGCATGAGTTCTGGTATTGGTCTCTTGCGCTCGGCGGCTGAGCACTTACCTCTCGTCGTTCTGCGCAAGGATGGGTCTGGAAACTGGATGTTCCGTATCCACGACTTGGTGGATGGCTATTTCTTAGATAATCGGCTGTACGAGTGCGTCGGCGTGGGGCAGCGCGATCGTGTGATCGAGCTCTTAACGCACCGGGGAGACTTGGGCAGAGCCGCCGAGCTACTCACGCGATGCGACGATCCCTACGGCGCTGGCGAATGGCTGCTTCGATGGGGCGATCAACTTCTGTCTTCAGGCAATTTGCGACCGCTGTCCGGGCTAATTGAGTCAACTCCCATCGGTACACTCATGGCTCATCCGAAACTACTGCTTCTGTGGGCGGAGCTTAGCGCCGAGATGGGGAGTACTGAGGAGTCGCTGGCCAGATCGAGAGCGGCAAAGTCACTTGCAGCGAATGAAGACGATCGATCTGCCGTGTGCCGTGCGACCAGCCAAGAGCTTACTTGCCTGCGCCGTCTCGATCGCACTGAGGAGGCGGATGTGCTCGCGGCCGAGATCATCGACGCTGGCACCCCGCGATTCGATGAGCTTCTTGTTGCGGATGCGATGCTGTGCATCGGCCACAACCGCGTACTCGCTGGTGATTGGCCTGGCGCATGCACTGTGTTGAGGCGTGCCGAGGGAATTGCGATCAAGTGCCAGAACGGCGGACTGTCCGTGCAGACTATTCGCCATACCCTAGCGTTGGTTCCTGCACTTAGTGTCGGTGACTTCGTCACCTCATCTCGCAACTTGGCACCTCTTCTGGGCCGTCCGGGCCAGCCTCCGAGCCACCACGTGACTTTGCGAGGAAATCTCGCAATCATGCTCGTTGAATCAGGGAGACTCCACCGAGGCGAGTCACTGGCTCGGGCTGTTGTCGCCGACACGCGAGAGTACGGATTGGGGCTCTATGAAGGGTCCTACGAGCCCACTTTAGGCTTTGCGCGTTGTGCGATGGGTGAGACCACGCGCGGAATCGAGGCGATTCAGAACGGCATTGCCAAGTCTGTTCGAGCGGGCGACGAGCCTTCTGCGGCGCAGGCTCGTGTCTACCTCGCGATCATCCTTCGCGCCGCCGGTCGTCTCGACGAGTCGCTCACCGAGGCCGAGCGGGCCTTCGAGCGCCTCTCCGTCAACGACACAATGCAATTCCGCCGGCTTGCCGCACTCGAGGTGGCAGCGTCGCTGCTCGCGCTCGGCGACGCGCATGCCGCTCGAACCTGGACTGAATCAGTGGTCATGGAGGGGTTCTCGGGCAACCTGTACCACGCACTGCGCGCCGACATGATCCTTGCCGAGGTCGAGCGGTTGGACGGTGATGTGCAGGCTGCGGTCGATCGGCTCGCGACGCACCGGGACTACATCCTTTCGGAGAATCCCAACTGGCAGATCGCCATGTACTGCCGTTCATTCCCCGGGATCCTCGGCGTGGTTGCTGCGGCGGTGCATCCTGAGCCCGTTCCTGCGCATCTGCTGCGGATGATTCTGCCTGAGCATGCCGAGCAGTGCCTGCAAGCCGCGAGACCAACGCTCGACGATGCCCAGTGGCAGGACCTGGGCGAGCGGCTCATCGGAGCGGACGAATTCGCGGCTTACCTGCAGCGTGACGGGCTGCCGCTGTGTCACGTCCGTCTCTTTGGCGGGCTTGAGCTCAGTATCGGCGGCCGGGCTGTACGTGAACGTGACTGGCGCAAGCGCAAGGCGCGTCTGCTGTTCGCGATGCTCGCGATTCGTCGGGGGCAGGATGTCCCGCGCGACCAGCTCTTCGAGTACCTCTGGCCCGATATGGACGCCGAGCGGGCCAAGAACAACCTGTACGTAGTGTGGAGCACGATGAAGGCGGCACTGGTCGGGGAGGCCGACAAGGGCGCGCCGTGTCCTTACATCGAGAGCGCCGGCGGTGTGTGCAAGACGGTCCGCGAGGCTGTGCGGACCGACGTCGATGAGTTCGAGAACCTCATACTCGTCGCGCGCGAGGCGGAGGCCGCGGGTCAACCGAGCACGGCGCTTCGTGCCTACGAGCGGATCGCCGACCTCTACCGCGGCGACCTTCTCCCCGGGGACGTCTACGACGACTGGTTCGCCACACTTCGCGACCACTACCGATCGAGTTTCGTCGACGCGATGCTTCGGGCCACTGCGCTGTTGATGACGGCCGACGATCCGGGCAACGCGCTCATCTACGCGCGCCGGGCGATTCAGTGTGACCCGTTCCGGGAGGACCTGTTCCAGGCTGCACTTCGGTGCCAGATCGCGGCGGGTCAGCGGTCCTCGGCCATCGACACGTACTTCCAATGCCGAGACAATCTCGCGGAAGAACTGGGGCTGGATCCGTCCGTCGAGACTCGGGCGCTTTACGACCAGATTCTCGCGATGGAGGATCGCCCGAGGCAGATGCCGCTCGATCCGCTGCTGTAGCTCGCCATACCCTTACCGCGAAAGGGTTGGCTGCGGGTAAGGTTTCGGTAAGGTGCGCGCGATACGGTGGTTCCGGGTCGCACGGCGAACAATGTGCAGCGACTCCGCGCGGGGCTTGTCGGGCTCTCCGGTCAACGGGGCGATGCGGGCGGTGGCGCGGCTCATACAAGGTGAGGAGCGGGTTGTCTCCTGAGGGGCACTGAGTAACGAGCTGCCGTTCCACCAATCGAGCCCGACGGGTCCCGCGCACCCGTCGTCAGACGGCGGGCGACGGCATGCCCTGTGCTAGAATCGAGGGGCTATGCCCCCTCGTCAAACCCCCTCCTGCAGAGGTGCAACCACTCATGGCTAACTTCCTTCAGTCACTCCTCACGTTCGGTGAGGGCAAGCAATTGCGTGCGTACGAAGACCTCGTTAAGCGCATCAACGAGCTCGAGCCGCCGCTCCAGGGCCTCTCGGACTCGGAGCTTGCTCACAAGACCGTCGAGTTCCGCGAGCGTATCGAGAACGGCGAGGACACCAAGTCACTGCTGCCTGAAGCGTTCGCCGTCACTCGCGAGGCAGGCATCCGCTCGCTCGGCATGCGTCACTTCGACGTACAGCTCATCGGCGGCATGGTCCTGAACGCCGGTCAGATCGCCGAGATGAAGACCGGTGAAGGCAAGACGCTCGTCTCCACGCTCGCCGGCTACCTCAATGCGCTGCCCGATGAGGGTGTGCACATTGTTACTGTCAACGACTATCTGGCCGGTCGAGACAGTGACTGGATGGGCCGCGTCTACCGCTTCCTAGGCATGAACGTCGGAGTGATTCAGTCCCAGATGGATCCCGCCAAGCGCATTCCCGCCTACCAGGCGGACGTAACCTATGGCACCAACGCCGAGTTCGGCTTCGACTATCTGCGCGACAACATGGTCACGCGACCCGGCGATCGCGTGCAGCGCGGCCACCACTTCGCCATCGTCGACGAGGTCGACTCGATCCTCATCGACGAGGCCCGTACCCCGCTCATCATCTCGGGTGCTGGCACCAAGTCCGCCGAGACCTACAAGCAGTTCGCCAAGGCCGTCCCGCGCCTCAAGCCCGAGGTCGACTTCGAACTCGATGAGGCCAAGAAGACCATCGCCGCCACCGAGGAGGGCCTCGCCAAACTCGAAGCCGCCGTCGGCATCGACGACATCTATGCCGACCCGTCGGGCCAGCTGGTCAACCATCTGCAGCAGTCGCTCAAGGCGCAGTTCCTCTTCAAGCGCGACGTCGACTACGTGGTCAAGGACGGCGAGATCCTCATCGTCGACGAGTTCACCGGTCGCCTCATGGAGGGTCGTCGCTACTCTGAGGGCCTGCACCAGGCGCTGGAGGCCAAGGAGCGTGTGCACGTCCGCGAGGAGAACCAGACGCTCGCGACCATCACGCTGCAGAACTACTTCCGCATGTACGACAAGCTCTCGGGCATGACCGGTACGGCCATCACCGAGGACAAGGAGTTCCGCGACATCTACAAGCTCCCGGTCCAGGTGATTCCCACCAACCGCGACATGATCCGTGACGACCGCAACGACCTCATCTACCGCACGGTGATGGCGAAATTCAACGCCGTCGCCGATGAGATCGCGGAGCGCCACGAGCTGGGCCAGCCATGCCTCGTCGGTACCATTTCGATCGAGAACTCCGAAGGCCTCAGCCGCCTGCTCACCAAGCGCGGCATCAAGCACAACGTACTCAACGCGAAGTTCCACGAGCAGGAAGCGCACATCATCTCCCAGGCCGGCCGTCTCGGCGCCGTGACCATCGCCACCAACATGGCCGGTCGTGGTACCGACATCATCCTCGGCGGCAACGCTGAGTTCCTCTGGGAGGACATTCTGCGTACGCGCGGCATCAAGCCCGAGGAGGCAACCGAGGAGCAGCAGGCCGACGCACTCACTGAGGCCAAGCGCATCACCGCCGAGGAGCATCTGCGCGTCGTCGAGGCCGGCGGTCTGGCGATTCTCGGCACAGAGCGTCACGAGTCCCGACGCATCGACAACCAGCTGCGTGGTCGAGCCGGTCGTCAGGGTGACCCGGGAGCGTCGCAGTTCTACCTCTCGCTCGAGGATGATCTCATGCGCCTCTTTGGCGGCGACCGCATGGACCGCATCAGCAACATGATGGAGCGCACTCAGATTCCGGATGACATGCCGATCCAGGCCGGACTCGTCTCAAAGGCGGTAGAGAGCGCTCAGCGCCAGATCGAAGCGATGAACTTCGAGGCTCGTAAGCACGTCCTCGAGTACGACGACGTCATGAACAAGCAGCGCGAGGTCATCTACCAGGAGCGCAACCGAATCCTGGACGGCAAGGACGTCCACGATCGCGTCACTGAGATCATGCATGACACCATCCTCGCCGGTGTCCTCGAGTTCTGCCCCGAGCGCACCTACTCGGAGGAGTGGGATTGGGACGGACTTGCGCATTGGTACCGCGAGCTCACCGGCATCGAGGGTGCCGTTGAGCCGGTTCGGGGCGATGTCGACAATCCACACGAACTCGCTGACATGCTGTCAGAGCGGGGCATCGAGTTGTTTGACACCAAGGAGCAGGAGCTCGGCGTCGACGGGCTGCGTGAGCTCGAGCGTCAGGTGATGCTGCGCGTCATCGACACACGATGGATGGATCACCTGCAGGAGATGGACTACCTCAAGGAAGGCATCGGACTTCGCTCCGTCGGTCAGCGCGACCCGCTCATCGAGTACAAGAGCGAGGCCTACAACATGTTCACGGAGCTGGTCGCGGGTATCAACGAGGATTTCCTGCGCACGGTTATGCACATTCAGGTCGTTGTCGAGGCCGAGCCCGAGCCGGTCGCGGCGCTGTCGCGCGCCAGTTACTCGGCTCCGAGCGAGTCTTCGATCTTCCATGGCGCTACCGCTGCGGCCGACGCGTTTGGCGTCGGCGGTCCCACGCCCAGCCAGATCGCAGCGGCGTCCGCAGCCGCAGGCGGGAGCGGCAAGGCGGCCACGGTCGTCAAGGATCGCGAGGACCCGTGGGCGGATGTCGGGCGCAACGATCCCTGCCCCTGTGGCAGCGGCAAGAAGTTCAAGAAGTGCGATTGCGCTGAAGCCGTCAAACGGCGCTCGGTGTAACCCGCGCAATGGCTGAGAATCGCACCTCCGATATCAACGCCCTGGGCGAGCGGGTCACCCAGATGGCGCAATACCTTCGCATCGACGCCAAGCGCGCCGAGCTCGCTGCGCTCGAAGCGCAGGCTGCAGAGCCCGGCTTCTGGGACGATCAGACAATCGCGCAGGCGACGATGGCGTCTTCCTCGGCGCTGCGTGAGGAGCTGAACGCCTACAGCGAGGCGGTTGAGCTGCTCGGCGATGCGGAAGTCGCCAACGAGCTCGCGCTTGCCGACGACGACGACGAACTTGCGGCCGAGGTCACCACGACCCTGCACGAACTCGTGAAGGTCATCGACTCGCTCGAGATCGGCTCATGGTTCACGGGTGAGTTCGACCACGGCGATGCCATTCTGACGATCACGCCGGGTCAGGGCGGGCTCGAGGCGCAGGACTGGGCCGAGATGCTGCTCAAGATGTACGTCAAGTACGCCGAGAGCCGCAAGTGGAAGGTCGCTATCAACGACGCGCCTGCCGGCGTTGAGCTGGGCATCGATCGCGCGACGTTCACGGTGAGCGGGCGCAATGTGTACGGCATGCTCTCCTCGGAGGCAGGGGTGCATCGTCTGGTGCGCATCAGCCCCACCGACGAGAAGAAGCGCCGCCAGACCACATTCGCCGGTGTCGAGGTGCTGCCGGTGCTGCCGGACGACATCGAGGTCGACATTCGCGACGAGGATCTGCGCATCGACGTCTACCGCTCGAGCGGCCCGGGTGGCCAGAGCGTCAACACGACCGACTCGGCTGTCCGCATCACGCACATCCCGACGGGCACCGTCGTGACCTGCCAAAACGAGAAGTCGCAGCACAAGAACAAGGACGCGGCGATGAAGATCCTGCGCTCGCGTCTCTACGAGGTTGAGAAGCAGCGCCGCGACGCCGAGCTCGATGAGCTGCGGGGCGAACGGCGTGACATCACCTTTGGCAGTCAGATCCGCAACTACGTGCTCTACCCGTATCAGCTGGTCAAGGACGTGCGCACGGGCATCGAAACCGGCAACGTCGACGCCGTGCTCTCGGGCGACATCGACGACTTCGTGGTCGGCTATCACCGATGGCGCGTACATGCGGAGGGCACCGAGGCTGACGCAGCAGCGGCCTCCTCGGCAGCCAAGGAAGGGGAGTAGCGGATGCGGCTTCTCGCCGACCTGCACACCCACACGATCGCCTCAGGCCACGCCTACTCCACCGTCACCGAGAACGCCCTGGCAGCGGCAGCGGCGGGCATCGAACTCATCGCCATCACCGACCACGGTCCCGCGGTCCCGCAGGGCTCCCACCCGTGGTACTTCTGGAACATGAAGTCGATCCCCAGCGTGCTCAACGGCGTCCGCATCCTCAAGGGATGCGAGGCGAACCTCTCGGCGGATTCCGAGAACGGCATGGACCTGCCCGACATCGTGATCGAGAAGCTCGACTTCGTCGCGGTGGGGCTCCACCCGCTGACGGGCTTCGATCAGCTCGATCGCGACAAGAACACCGAGGCCCTGCTGCGAGCCATGGCGAACCCGCTGGTGGATCAGGTCACGCACCCGGGCAACGAGGACGAGTTCCCGCTGCACCTCGACCGCATCATCGAGGCCGCGCTCACCTACAATGTCATCCTCGAGCTCAACGACCACAGCTTCGATCTCACATCCGCGCGCTCCACGTCGGCGGCTCGCGAGCGCGAATTCGCTACCGCGGCACTGGAAGCGGGCGTGCCCGTATCGGTCGGCTCCGACTCGCACTACGCGCTGCACATCGGTCACTTCGAGAAGGCGCTCGCCGTCGCCGAGGAGATCGGCTTCACGCGCGAGCGCATCGTGAATCGCGACGCCGCCAGCGTGCTCGCGCACCTGCTCGGCAAGCGTGAGCGCACGCGGCTCGATCACGGTGGCGAGTGGACCTGGCCCGCGAGCGTAACGACGATTCCGGCACTCTCGGGCGGGGAGGTGCGCTGATGGTCGTCGAGCGAGTCCTCAAAAGTCGCCGAGTGCGCGATTTCGTGCTCATGTCCATCGGCCTCGTCATGACCGCATTCGCCCTCGATGCGTTCCTGATCCCCAACAAGATCGCGGCGGGTGGTGTGTCCGGCCTGGCGACCGTCATCTACTACTGGTCGCTTGAGACCTTCGGGGTCACGATTCCCGTCGGCACGCAGATGCTCGTGATGAACGGCATTCTGCTCGTGGTGGCATTGAGGTTCGGAGGTATGCGCTACGTCGCCAAGACGGTCTACGGTGCGGTTGCGCTCTCGGTTTTGGTCGATGTGATGGCAAAGATGACACCCACGCTCGCAGGCGACGATCTGCTCCTCGCGGCGCTGTATGGCGGTGCGATATCGGGGCTTGGTATGGGGCTCGTCTTCAAGGCCGGCGGCAACACCGGTGGCACCGACATCGTCGCGCAGCTTCTGTCGCGACGTGTTCCGTTCGGTGTCGGCCAGATCATGCTCGTGGTCGACGCCGCAGTCACCGTGCTCGCTATCCTGCAGTTCGGACCCAAACTCGCCCTCTACGGTGTCGTGGCCGTGTTCGTGGCAACTGCCGCCATCGACCTGGTTCTCGAGGGCGTCTCGGTGGAGAAAGCGGTCTGGATCATCAGTGATTTCGCGCCGAGGATCGGCGAGGCGATCAACGTCGAGCTTGGCCGAGGAGCCACCGCGCTCGAGGCCACCGGCGTCTACACGGGAGAGAAGCGCGGTACCCTCATGGTGGTACTCTCGCGCAATGAGCTTGACGACCTGAAGGCCATCGTTGGAGCTATCGATCCAAGCGCGATGGTCATCATCAGTAACGTGCACGAAGCAATCGGCGAAGGATTCAAGGAGATGGGAACCAGATGAGCGAGCGGGTGTTCGATCCGACATTCGTTGAGGCCAAGGCCGCACGGATGCGCGCAGACATAGTCGAGATGATCGCGGAGGCAGGGAGCGGCCACCCCGGTGGCTCGTTGTCGGCGGCAGACCTCGTCGCCACGCTCTACTTCGGTGGCGTGCTGCGCCACGATCCGTCCGACCCGCAGTGGCCGGCGCGCGATCGCTTCATCCTGTCCAAGGGCCACGCGGCGCCAGTTCTCTACGCGGCTCTCGCCGAGGCGGGCTACTTCGGACGCGACCACCTGCTCACGCTGCGCAAGCTCGGCTCGATCCTGCAGGGTCATCCGGACTGCAAGAAGTGTTCAGGCGTCGAGGTCTCGACCGGGTCTCTCGGCCAGGGACTTTCGATTGCGGCAGGACTTGCTGCCGGGCTTCGCGGTGGCGACCATGGCGAGGCGGCCACTGACGACCGCACCGTGTGGTGTCTCCTCGGCGACGGCGAGATCCAGGAGGGTCAGGTCTGGGAGGCGGCGATGTTCGCTGCGCACGAGGGACTGTCGAACCTGGTCGCGATCATCGACCACAACGGGCTCCAGATCGACGGTGCCTGCACCGAGGTCATGTGCCTAGGCACTGTAGCCACCAAGTTCTCCGCGTTCGACTGGCACGCGATCGAGGTGGATGGTCACGACGTCGTCGCAGTTCACGCTGCGCTCGAGGCCGCGCGCGCGTACTCAGCCGGCCCCGTCGTCGTCGTCGCGCACACCGTCAAGGGCAAGGGTGTCTCGTTCATGGAGGGCGACGCCGGCTGGCACGGCAAGGCCCCCTCGGCCGAGCAGGTCACGGCCGCACTCGCAGAATTGGGCATGACCGAAGGGAGCCGCTCATGAGCGCCAGAGCAACTCGTGAGGCGCTCGGCGCCACGCTCGTCGAACTCGCCAACGAAGGCGTCGACGTTGTAGCGGTCGAGGCCGACCTCTCCAAGTCCACCACCACCGCCAAATTGGGCGACGCGTACCCCGAGCGCCTCTTCAACGTGGGAATCGCCGAGGCGAACATGATCGACGTCGCCGCCGGCCTCGCCGTCTCGGGCAAAGTCGCGTTCACCGGCTCGTTCGCGGTGTTTGCGATCGGACGCGCCTACGACCAGATTCGCAACACAGTCTGCTACTCATCGCTCGACGTGAAACTCACGCCTACACATGCGGGCATCACCGTCGGGCCTGACGGCGGCAGCCACCAGATGATCGAGGACATCGCGCTCACCCGCGTACTCCCCGGCATGCGCGTGCTGGTTCCCGCCGACTACAACGCCGCGTGCGCCGCAATCCGGCTCGCCGCCATGACGCCGGGACCGTTCTACGTGCGACTCGGCCGCGTTGGTGCGCCGCAGGTTCACCCTGACGGCTTCGAGCTCGAGCTAGGTCGCGCCTACGTACTCCGTGAGGGCAGCGATGTGACGCTCGCCGCCTGCGGCTTCATGGTTTCCGAGGCGCTCGCCGCAGCCGATCTTCTCGCCGCCGAGGGCATCTCGGCCGAGGTCATCGACGTCACCAGCATCAAGCCGCTCGACGCCGACACCATCATCGCGAGCGCGCGCAAGACAGGCGCCGTTGTCACAGCCGAGGAGCACAGTATCATCGGCGGTCTTGGCTCGGCCGTGGCGGAGGTTCTTGCCGAGAATGCGCCGACCCGGATGGCGCGAGTCGGCGTCAAGGATGTCTTCGGCACCAGCGGCGAGCCGGCGGAACTGATGGCACACTTCGGTCTCACTGCCGCCGACATTGCGGCCGCCGCGAAGGGTCTTCGTTAGGGCGCATGCTTGGAATCACCACATCTCCACAGAGCTTGGCGGGTGGCGTGGAGTGCTCTTTGCTAAACTCTGAGCATGGGAATCGTTGCAATGAAATGGAGTCTCCCTGTGACTGATATCAACGACGCGACCGGCCAGCAGATGGCCACGCGTGTATCCGATCCGACGCCAGTGCTGCCTCGCACAGGGCCGCTCATGATCGCGATGCGCAATGTCTCGAAGTCCTACGTGACCGAGAAGCCTGCCCTCAACGACGTCAACGTCGAGATCGGATCCGGCGAGTTCGTCTTCATCGTCGGCCATTCCGGGTCGGGTAAGTCGACCTTCATCCGGCTCCTGCTCCGTGAACTGACGCCGTCGCGCGGTCAGATCATCGTTGCCGGCCAGGACTTGGCGAAGATGAAGAACTGGAAGGTTCCGTACCTGCGCCGCAACATCGGCTGCGTGTTCCAGGACTTCAAGTTGCTTCCCAACAAGACCTCATTCGAGAATGTCGCGTTCGCACTCGAGGTCATCGGCAAGTCCAAACATGTCATACGCACTCAGGTTCCTGAGGTGCTGCGTCTGGTCGGACTTGAGGACAAGATCGACAACTACCCCGATGAGCTCTCCGGTGGAGAACAGCAGCGTGTCTCGATCGCGCGCGCGTTCGTCAACCGTCCGCCGCTGCTTCTGTGCGACGAGCCGACGGGTAACCTCGATCCCCAGACATCGCTCGGCATCATGAAGTTGCTTGAGCGCATCAACAAGACGGGCACCACCGTGCTGATCGCGACGCACGACCGCGAGATGGTCGACAACATGCGTCGTCGCGTCATCGCCCTCGAGGGCGGCCGCATCATCCGCGACCAGGACCGAGGGGTATACGGCTATGTCGATTAATGTCGGCTATTTCGTTCGTGAGTCCATCCAGAACTTCCGCCGCAACTGGGTGATGACCCTGGGCGCTGTCATCACCATCTATCTGTCGTTGCTGCTGGTGGGAGTCTTCCTCGTCACCGGTGTACTGGTGAACAGCGTGGTCAAGTCAGTCGAGGACAAAGTCACGATTCAGATCTTCCTGAAGGACGGCGCGGCGACCGACGATGTCAACGCGCTGCAGAAGAATCTGCTCGCCAACGACCTTGTTCAGGGAGTCGAGTACACGAGCAAGGACGATGCGCTCGCCAAGTTCAAGGAAGACATGAAGCAGTCCCCGGAGATCATCGACCAGCTCGAGGGTAACCCGCTTCCCGCGTCGCTTGACGTCACGTTGGAGGATCCGCGTACCGTTGAAGACATGGTCAAGGACATCAAGGTCGATTCCCTGTTCACCAAGGTCGCCGATCGTCCCGACAACCCCGAGGAGTCGCTCAAGTACGGCCAGCAGGTCGTCAAGAAGCTCTTCGCTTTCACGCGCGTCATCCGTACGCTTGAGATCGCGTTCGTGGCGATGCTTGCGGCGGTTTCGCTGATCTTCATCAACAACACGATTCGTCTCGCGATCTACGCGCGCCGCAAGGAGATCGGCATCATGCGACTCGTCGGTGCGAGCAACTGGTTCATCCGCACACCGTTCCTGCTCGAGGGTGTGCTGCAGTCGCTGATCGGCGCGACGCTCGCAATCATCTCGATAGTCGGCCTGCAGGCCGCCATCATGCCGCGCCTCGGCGAGGCACTTCCGTTCCTTCCTGTCGGGATGGATTCAGCGGCCACGGCACAGATCGCGGGCGTGCTCATCCTTGCCGGCGTGTTCATCGGACTTCTCGGCTCGGGATTCGCTTTGCG
>CAYMAN010000032.1:0-20759 GCA_964388455.1 uncultured Eubacteriales bacterium | reverse complement strand
GAACGGCGCGAACGTGCGGATGAACGGGAAGAAGCGTGCGAACGAGATCGTCTTGCCACCGTGCTTCACGAAGAACGCCTGCGTTTCATCCACGTACTGGGGCTTGATGAACCGCTGCATCTTCTCGGAGGCGAGCATCTCAGTCCCGAACTTGCGGCCGATGATGTAGTTGGTGTTGTCGCCGAGAACCGCTGCCACCCACAAGAGCCCGAGCAGCAGCCAGACGTTGAGCACCGGCTCGCCCGTTGACGTGCTGAGCGCGGCGAGTGCGCCGGCGGTGAAGAGCAACGAGTCACCCGGCAGGAACGCCATGAACACGAGGCCGGTCTCGCAGAAGATGATCAGGAACAACATCAGGTAGACCCATGCGCCGTACATGGCCACCCAGTCGGCCAACACGACGTCGAGGTTGAAGAACAGATCTACAAAGAATTGCAGGAATTCCATGGTCCTCCGATAGCGCAGGATCAGGGCGAGTCAGCGACAGGTTCACGCGAAAGCATACCGCATGACGTCGGGATTCCGCGCCCGCCGCAGGGCGTGTGGCGGGTAAGATGACTCGTAGGCCACGACCTTCACTCGTCCATCCGAGAGGATCCCATGCTCCCGACACCCGAGCACGCGCCCGACTGGCTGGCAGCGGTTGCACGCCGGCGTTCGCGACGTTCGTTCGACGGCGTGCCCGCCAACACCGCCGAGCTGCTTGCAATCGAGAGTCTCTGCACACGATTCCGCCCGTACGCGGATGCACGCGTCGAGCTGGTGACAGACCCGGCGGTCGATATGTTCAAAGGCATCATCGGCGGGTACGGAAAGGTGACTGACGCGCCGCACGTGCTTCTCTTCATCGCCGATACGCGCTCACCGTTCGCGAATCAACACTTGGGATACACCGGCGAGGCTATCGTGCTCGAAGCGACGTCGCGCTCACTCGACACCTGCTGGATCGGCGGTTTCTTCGATCCCAACAAGGCTGCGTCCCTGGTGGAACTCGCGGCCGGCGAGCGGGTTCTCGCGGCGTCGCCGCTGGGAACGGCGGTCGCCTCGGACACGGCGACGGAACGAACGATGACCGGCATGGCCGGCTCTCATGGTCGCAAGCCGGTCGAAGTGATAGCACCCGGCGGCACTGACGGCTGGCCCTCATGGGCGATCGGCGCGCTGGAGACGGCGCGACAGGCTCCCTCGGCGGTCAATCGGCAGCCATGGCGGTTTCGCTGGGATGGCGACGGGATGGTCGTGTCTGTGAGCAGTCGGCTTGAGGCGCCCAAAGTCACCAAGCGACTGGACTGCGGAATCGCCATGCTGCACGTCGAGATCGCCGCGCTCTCGTACGGAGTGAGCGGGGCATGGGAGGATCTCTCCGCGGACCTCGACGTGGCCCGCTTCGTCCCCGCTACAGCTACCTCATGAAGCCGAGGACCGGGCGGGCTCTTCGCTGGCTCTTCGTCGTGCCCGCTCTGCTCGTCGTGGTTCTCGGCGGCTTCCTTATCTGGGGTCTGACGCCGCTTGGGCCGACGGACTCGGCACTCGACGCGCTCGACTCCGACAGTACCGTGACCGTCGAGCGCGCGGACGAAGGCTGGGTGTTCACGCCCACCGGTGATAAGGCGACCCACGGCTACATCTTCTACCCGGGTGGACACGTCGATCCGCGCAGCTACGCGCCCTACGCACGCGCTCTGGCGCAGCGAGACTGCGTTGTCGTGATCTGCGAGATGCCGCTCGCCCTCGCGGTCCTGAGGCCCAACGCGGCCAGCGCGGCAATCGAGAACAACCCCGACGTAGCGAGCCGGACAATCGGCGGGCACTCGCTCGGAGGTGTCCTGGCGGCGCAGTACGCTGCACGCAACCTGGACGTCATCGATGGCCTTGTGCTGCTCGCGTCCTACCCTCCAAGCTCGCCAAGCCTCTCCCAAAGCGGTCTGCGGGTCAGTTCTCTGGTCGGGACGCAGGATACCGTGGTGAATCGAGAGTCGTGGGTGAACGCTCGCAGACTGCTCCCTCAAGACACGCGCTTCCTGGAGATCCCGGGCGCCAACCACGCACAGTTCGGCGATTACGGCCCGCAGCGTGGCGAAACCGCGGAGCCCGATATGAGCGCCGCGGACCAGCAGAGAATCTCGGTACGGGAGAGCAGCCTCGTGATTCTGGGCGAGCAGCCTTAAAGTCGGCCCTCAGCTATAGGTCAGCAGGCTAGGCAGCCCATCATGATGCTCGCCCACGTCTCCAGATCCGTGATCTCGGGGATGAGCTGGCGCATCCGCTCGATGTCGGCTCGGTAGCCCTCACGCTCAAACCACTCCATCATGATCCGGCGCTCAGGTTCTGTCGGCAGCTTCAGCGGATCGAGCACGACCTCTCGCTGCACCACGTTGGAGAGCGCCGCCGCGATCTGCGTGAACGTCAGCTCGTCACTTGCGATCTCCGTGCATTTGCCGAGCCAGGCACCCGGCGTGCGAAACGACATCGCCACAAAGGCGCCGATGTCTTCAACCGCGATGAACTGGAGCGGCACGTCCGGGGGCAGTGGCGGTGCAAGGTGTCCGGCCTTGATCGCGTCACGCTGCGCGAGCAGGTTCTCCATGAAGTAGACCGGGCGCCACACGGTGTAGGGTAGGTCTATCTCGCGGATGCGTTCCTCGACGCGCCACTTGCTGTCGAAGTGCGGGACCCCCGTTGCTCTCTCGGCGCCACCCACCGATGAGTACACGAAGTGCTCGACCGATGCTCGCGACGCCGCCTCGGCCAGGTTCGTGCCCTGACGTACCTCCGCATCGATCCCTTCGGCCCAGCTCTGGACCGAGTAGACGCCGTAGGTTCCCGCAAGTGCGGCATCGAGTGAGGCCGGGTCTTCCAGGTCGCCGCGCCGGAGTTCGACTCCCCGCTCCGCCAGCGCTCGAGCCGCGGGAGCATCGGGGTTTCGCACCAGCGCCGCCAGTCGCCAGCCATCCTCGGCGAGATGGCGCACAACGCTGCCTCCCTGGCGCCCTGTGGCGCCAGTCACGAGAATCAGATGATCCGTCTCGGTCGGCAACTGATGACTCCTCGGACTCGATGCTATCGAACCTATACCCCTTGAAGAGTCTCGCGCGACCACGAGTCTTCAAATCCCCCCAGGGGTATCATTCAGAAACTACCGAGGAGGATTCATGCGCATCGCACTTGCAGGTGGCAACGGTTTCATCGGCCGAGAACTCACTCGGCTGCTCACCGCCGAGGGCCATGAGGTGACGTGGCTGTCGCACCGCCCCGGTGCGGTCACACCGCCGGCCAAGGTGCGCGAGGTGGCCTTCGACCCCGCCGACAAGACCGGTGCGTGGCTCGCCGACGTACTTGCCGCCGATGCTGTCGTGAATCTGTCCGGCTTCCCCATCGCGAGCCGCTGGACCGCGGCGACCAAACCGCTGTTGCGATCGAGCCGGCTCGACACCACCGAGGCGCTGGTCACGGCGGTGCAGAGCGCCCGTGCGCAGGGCGGCGGTCCCGGAGCCTACGTGGGCGCGAGCGCAGTCGGCATCTACGGCGATGCAGGCGAGACGCTCCTGACCGAGGACGCGCGTACGGGTGGTGACTTCCTCGCTGACCTTGCCATGGAGTGGGAGCGCGCCGCACTGCGAGCCGAGTCGAGCGGCACCCGCGTGGTCACGGTGCGCACCGGCGTCGTGCTCGGCAGCGAAGGGCTTCTGCCGCGCATGCTCCTGCCGATGCGACTGTTCGCAGGCGGACCCGTCGGCAGCGGGCAGCAGTGGTTCAGCTGGGTGCATCAGCTCGACATCGCCCGGCTCTACGCATACGCGATCACCAGCGACTCGCTGTCCGGGCCCGTGAACGCCGGCGCACCCAACCCGGTACGCATGAAGGCGTTCTCGGCGGCGTTGGGCCGTGTCACGCACCGGCCTTCGTGGCTGCCCGTGCCGGACTTCGGCCTCACGCTCATCCTCGGCGAGGTGACGCCCTACACGCTCATGAGCCAGCGCATGTCCGCCGAGAAGGCCCTCGACGCCGGCTTCGAGTTCCGTTTCGCTGATGTGGACTCCGCGCTCGCGGACCTGGTGCGCTGACGGCGCTCGATTGCTGCTTCGAGAACGGTCGAAAGGGCCGATGTCGCGGCCCGATGACGGCGTCGATAGCGCAGAAGCGCGTCCTCGCGCATACTAGGGGCATGACATTCAGAACACTCGGCTTGAACGACGATATCCTCGCTGCCGTCGAGGAGATGGGCTACACAGAGCCCACACCCATCCAGCGCCAGTCCATCGAGTTGGTGTTGGCCGGTCGCGACGTGGTCGCCGCCGCCCAGACCGGGACCGGCAAGACCGCCGCGTTCACCCTCCCGCTGATGCAGCGCATCGGCATGGGCACGGGTTCTCCGCGCGCGCTCGTCGTCTCCCCCACGCGCGAGCTCGCTCAGCAGATCGAGAAGGTCGCCTCGGTGGTGGGCAAGCACACCGGACAGCGCACCTGCATTGTGGTCGGCGGCGTGAAGTACGAGCCGCAGGTCAAGAAGCTCAAGAGCGGCGTCGAAGTGTTGGTCGCCACCCCGGGTCGCCTGATCGACCTGCACGAGCGCGGCGACCTGGACCTCTCGGAAGTCGAAGTGCTGGTACTCGACGAGGCCGACCGCATGGTCGACATGGGCTTCTGGCCCAGCGTCCGCCGCATCCTCGCCTTCCTGCCCAAGGAGCGCCAGAACCTGCTCTTCTCGGCGACGCTGTCTGAAGACATCACCAACATCGTAGGCCGGATGCTGCACGATCCGGAGTACGTCGAGATCGCCATCAAGGGCACCACCGCCGAGGGCGTCGAGCAGGCGATCATGCCGGTCGAGCAGTCCCAGAAGCCTGAGCTGCTCGCGGGCGTTCTGGCCCGCCGAGGAGCCGACCGCGTGCTGGTCTTCACTCGCACCAAGGCGCGCGCCGACATGCTCGAGACGATTCTGGGCCGCATGGACATCCGCGTCGCCGTCATGCACGCGGACCGCGCGCAGAAGGCTCGCCAGGAGGCGCTCGAGGACTTCCGCGCCGGCGAGATCGAAGTGCTCATCGCCACCGACATCGTCGCGCGCGGCATCGACATCTCCGACATCAGCCACGTCATCAACTACGACGTGCCCGAGAACCCCGAGGATTACGTCCACCGCATCGGCCGCACCGGCCGCGCGGGAGCGAGCGGCTACGCGCTCACCTTTGTGGGTCCCGACGAGATCGTCCAGCTCCGCGAGATCGAGTACATGCTGGGCAAGCTCCTCCCCGCCGAGGACCTCGATGGCTTCGAGTACCGACCGGGCCGCATCATCCCGTTCGCGGGACGCCCGGTCGTCAAGGTGAAGCGATCGGTCTTCGGCGGCAAGGTCAGCGGGTCACGCAGGGGTAGCCGCCGGATCTAGCGGCACGGCGCTGCGCTACTGCGTCTCAAGTACCGGCGTCCCTACGCCGAGAATCACATTCACTCGACTCTCGTTTTGCGAGATGTGAGTGATGGTGATCTGCGACTCCGCCAGTCCCTTACGCATGGTGAACTGAAATATGCCGTCGGTCGGAGCCGGAGTCGGCTGCTCGTCCAACTTCCACGAGCGACGCTGGTACTCGGCGAAGTACCATTCAGCCACGGTGGGCGCCGGTGCCCCCACCGTGAGTTCGTAGTCCCACGCAGCCGTTCCCTGCGCCTTGCCCTGCACGACATCACCCGAAACCACAGGTACCTCGGCCGGAAAGCTTGTGGCGATCCGAGCTCGAACCTCATCCGGATCCATGCGAAAGGGATCATCCTTGCGTGACGGCATTGCGGGTGATGGCACGGACTCATCGGCGGTGCCAGCCGGAATCACGGGCGTGCACCCGGCCAGGACACCCGAGACGGCCAGGCCGAGCACGACCGACGCGAGTGCGATCGAGGGGGTGACGCGAGGCATCGCGGCTCCGTTCGGTTCTGGGACGAGACCTAATGCTAGCCGAACCTCACACATCGCATCGAGACCGAGCCCATCTCCAGCCCCTCGTACGTCGTGACCGCCTGCTCATCCGTGCCTGCGGCCGCGGCCGCGTAGAGGAGCGGCAGATAGTGGTCGGGCGTGGGGACCGACAGCTTCCCGCCGGGCAGCTCCGGATAGTCCATCAGCTTCGCGTCGTCTCGCTGCGAGAGTGCCTCTCCCACTGCCGCATCGAACGCGACATTCCAATCGTATCCACCATGCGGTCGATTCCAGTCGATCGCCCGTAGGTTGTGAACGATGTTGCCACTGCCGAGGATGAGCACACCGCGGTCAGGCAGCTCTGCCAGTCGTTGCCCCAGCGCGTAGTGATCGGCGGCAGGCGCGCGCAGATCCAGCGAGAGCTCGACCGCGGGCACATCGGCGTCAGGCCACATGTGCCGCATGGGCGACCACGACGCATGATCGAGCCCCCAGGACTCGTCGCCGATGCCGCCCAACATCGTTGCGACCTCATCGGCGAGCTCGGGGACACCGGGCGCCGGGTACTGAATGCGACCGAGCGCTTCAGGGAAGCCGTAGAAGTCGTGGATGGTGTGCGGGTGTGCTGCGCTGGTGACCGCGACGCCGCGGCTGATGAAGTGGGCGCTGACCACCAGCACCGCTGCGGGACGCGGAATGTCGGCGGCGAGCGCCGTGAGATGGCGGGTGTAGGCGTTATCGGCCAGCGCGTTTTCGGGAGAACCGTGGCCGATGAACAGTGTAGGCATCCGTTGCGACATGAGACTCTCCTCGGCGTGGAGACAGCGCGACCTGCGCAAGCTCCGGTACGGGTAGACTCTGAGAATGATTCCCGAGCAGACATCTCCCGTAGCGACCGGTGTGCCGCGATTCGCCGAGCGGGCATTTGCGGTATCGCCGCGCGCCGATACGTCGGAACGCGTCGAAACGATGATGCTCAACGTGGGGCTGCGGTGCATCGCGTCGTGCGCGCACTGTCACCACTCCTGCACGCCGGAACGGGCCGAGGTCATGTCTCGCGACACGATGCTCGAAGCCGTGAGGCTGGCCGAGATGATGCGCCCGGACCTCGTCGACATCACCGGGGGCGAGCCCGAGGAGTTCGAGCACCTACTCGAGCTCCTCGTGCGTCTCCGAGACGCCGGCGTCCCGACTCGCGTCCGCACCAATCTCGTGGCGCTCGCGCGGCCGGAGCACGCCGCACTGCCGGAACTCTTCGCGGCCAGCGGCGTTCAGGTGCTCGCATCGCTGCCAGGGACTTCGGCGGCCGCGATCGATGCCCAGCGGGGCTCGGCGTGGTGGGAGACGGCGTCGGAGTTGCTTCGGCAGCTCAACGCCCTCGGGTACGGGTTCGCTCGTGGGTCCGAGGGCGGGTCCGAGAGCGGGACCGGGGGCGACCGCCTGATTCTGGATCTCGCGTACAATCCCCCGCCGGGTGAGCTGTGCAGACCTCAGCGAGAACTCGAAGCGGAGTTCCGCAAAGCACTCGAGCCGCTCGGCGTGCGATTCGATTCCCTGCTGGCCATCAACAACGTGCCGGTCGGCCGGATGCGCACGCGGATGCGGGCTGACGACTCCTACGACAGGTACCTGAGTCTCCTGACAGACGCGTTCAATCCCGCGGTGGTCGAGTCGATGGCGTGCCGACACGGACTCGAGATCGCGTGGGATGGCTCGCTGTGGGATTGCGACTTCAACCTGGCTGCCGGCACGAAGCCGACCGCCGGGCCACGCACCGTCACGGAGCTGCTCGGCGCGCCGGACCTCGATGCGGCACTCGCCTCTCGGCGGATCGGGTTCGCGGCGCACTGCTACGCCTGCACCGCTGCGGAAGGCTCGAGTTGAGCGGGGGCCCTCTCGTGACCCGGTCGGGACACCAGCGATGAGCCGCTCCAAGAGCCTCGTCACGATGCTCGCGCGCTTCCCCCGTCTGGGCGAGGTGAAGACGCGCCTCGTGCCACCGCTCACGCCCGAGGAGGCGCTCGACCTGCACGACCGTCTCGCCCGGCACACGTTGCGCACCATGCTCGCGGTTCAGGCGACCGGCGACGCGAAGTGCCAGGTGCGCACGGACGCCGCGTTCACGCACGCGGCCCACGAGTGGCTCGGCGGCGGGTTCTCCACGCGCTACCAGGGCGAGGGCGATCTGGGCGACCGGATCAGGAGTGCGTTTGGCGACGCGTTCTCGGCGGGTAAGCGCAAGGCGATCGTGATCGGGAGCGATTGCCCTCGGCTGACCAGCGCTCATCTGCGAGACGCGCTGCGGCGACTCGACGGAGTCGACGTCGTGATCGGCCCGGCGACCGACGGCGGCTACTACCTCATCGCGTTGCGCAAGGAGACCGCGAAGCGCTCGGTGCCGTGCCTCTTCAGCAACGTCCCTTGGGGCACAGCGGACGTCCTCGACGCCACAATCGAACTCGCCGAGAAGCACGGCCTGTCCTACGTGCTGCTCGAGCCGCTCCCCGACGTCGATCGGCCCGAGGACGTCGCCGAAGCTGAGACGGTGCTGGGCGGCGGCGGTGCGGCGGCGGCCGGCGAGCCAACCGCCGGCTCGGGCCCGGCGCCGGCGCCGGCGTCGATGCGCGTCACTGCCGTGATTCCCGCACTCGACGAGGGCGACCTGGTGGGTGCTGCGGTGAAGAACGCGCTGGAGGCGGGAGTCGACGAGGTCATCGTGGTCGACGGCGGCTCGCGCGACGCCACGATCGAGGCCGCTGATGCGGCTGGGGCGCGCGTACTCGAGTCGGCCCGCGGTCGCGCTCGGCAGATGAACGCGGGAGCCGCTGAGGTGACCGACGGCATCCTCTTGCTGACGCACTCTGACACCGCCCTTCCGCACGGTGCAGCAGCACTCGCACGTGCGGCGCTTGCCGAGCCCGGCGTCGTCGCAGGTGCGTTCAGCTTCGCGGTGCCCGAAGATGCTCGTCACGCGCGCCTCATCGGAACCGCAGGCAGACTCCGCCATCGCATCAGCGGCGTCCCGTACGGGGATCAGGCGCTGTTCCTCTCGGCGGGTACGTTCCGCGATCTCGGCGGATACCCCGAGATTGCGACGATGGAGGACCTCGAAATCGTCCTTCGACTGCGCAGGCTCGGCGCGGTGGTCGTGCTTCCGCAGCGCGCCGTCACATCAGCGCGGGTGTGGGATGAGCACGGGCCGATCGTGCCGACTGTGGTGAACCTGGTCGCGATCGGTGCATACCGTCTCGGCGTCGATCCTGAACGTATCGCTGGGTGGCGCCGGCGGATCTCACCGTCCCAGCCTCGGACGCCGCGGTGACGGCCGACACCTCGGGACAATCCGCAGCGCTGTCCGAGCGGGTCCTCGCAGAGCTGCGCGCGAGTGCAAATCCGGCGAACGTCGCCGGGATGGTGCGCTACGGCATCTCGACCGTCGGGACGCTCGGGGTCAACATGCCGCGGGTTCGTGAGCTGGCGCGCAACACCAAGCGAGAGCTTCGCCGAGACCCCGCGACACGGCACGAAACTGCAGCGCTCTTGTGGCAGAGTGGCGTGCACGAGGCACGCATCCTCGCCTCACTCATCGATGTGCCGGCGCTTGTCACAAAACCGCAGATGGAGTCGTGGGTCGCCGATCTGGACAGCTGGGACGTGTGCGACACGCTGATGAACAACCTGTTCAGGAGCGCGCCCGCTGCTTGGCCCAAAGCCGCCGAGTGGCCACTGCGGGATGCCGTCTTCGTGAAGCGCGCAGGATTCGTACTTGGAGCGACGCTCGCAGTGCATGACAAGCAGGCCGACGACGCCAAGTTTGGGACGCTCCTGGCACTAGCCGAAGCTGAGGCCGCCGACGAGCGCAACTTCGTGATGAAGGCGATCAACTGGCAGGTGCGTCAGATCGGCAAACGCTCAGCACCACTCAACGCCGAGGCGATCGAGACGTGCGAGCGGATTCTGGTGATTCACTCCCACAGCAAGGCTGCCCGCTGGGTCGCACGCGGCGCGCTGCGCGAGCTGCGCAGCGAAGCCGTCCGCATGCGGCTGGGTCTCACTCTCGACTAGGGCCGACGCGCGGGGGTGGATCGGCCGATCACTGCGATGATCCACCCGATGCACCACGCACGCTCTCGGGCCTCTCGGCCTGCCTCACGTTCTCGGCGGCGCGGTTGGCCCGAATCCTGTCGGCGCCTGGCTTGAGGGTACCGGCCAGCAGGAAACCGCCGAAGTAGAGGATGGCGGCGAGCATCTCGGCGAGGAAGAACATCGCGGTATTGCCGGACTTGGCGAGCCCGCCGCCCGAGGCGATCACAATCGTTGCCACGGCGATCAGCACGTTGGCCCACGTGCGGTACGCGAACTCCTTCTTGCGCAGGAATCGGATTACCGACGTGAGGGCCGTGCCCAGGAGCACAAAGGTCGCCGGAATCGTGAGCAGCATCGACATGACGCGGGGATAGGTCAGTGCGCTCCCGCCAAGTGCGGCGTAGCTGGAGAGCTTGGGGTTCGCGAGCTCGGATGCGACAAGCGACGTCGTGAGCACGCCAAATGCGAAGACGGCGAAGCACGCGGCGTTGTACGCGAAGTAGATGCGCGGCCACAGCGGCTTGCGGGCAACCAGCGCGAGGCTGCCCTGAGCCAGCACCGCCACGAGCGCGGCGGAGGTCAGCGCATACAGCCGGAACGTGAACGGGTTCCAGCCGCCGGAAACCTGCATCGCGAACTCGAGAAACGCGGCGACGGCGTACATTGCGAACCCGATGGTCCACCACAGCTGGTGGACGCGGCGGCGCTCCCGGTATTGCATGGAGAGGAGCACCGTGAACACGCCGACGAGCAGCGCGGTGACCAGTGGCAGAAGCCAGCTCGTGAGTGCGTCTTGCATCGTGAACCTCCGCGCCGAGGACGAAGTTCCTACCGAGAGAGTACACCGCCGAGGTCCATGTGCCCCAGTGGCGAGACCGCCTCACGAGCGTCGCTTAACCGCAAACTCAAAGACGCGCGCACCGTGAATCGATGCGCGCGTCTTGTCTGACTGTCCCGGCCTCAAGCCGAGAACTACTTGCTGTTGAGGATCGTGCCGACCTTCTTGTAACCGGCCGCCGAGATACACACCTCGCCGCCGAAGATGTCTGCGTCGCGAATCGTGCTCTTGCGATCGCTGAGGAATGTGGCGGTCACGCTGGTGGGCCCCGCTACGGGTGTATACAGCATCACGCCGCCGGTCGCACCGGTGTAAGTACCGGCCGCGAGGGCATCGGCGAGCTTGTTCACGATGACGACCTGGTCCTGCGTAGCCGCGAAGGTGTAGAAGCCCCACTGTGCGATGTCGATCGCGGCGAGATAGCGGTCTGTACCCGTGGGCGTGACGAGGCGATCCTCGTCGAACGCGTAGATACCGTTTAGGACGCTCGCAGGCATGTACTTGGTGCCGTTGACGGGATTGACGAACGCATCGCTGTACGCGGTGCTCTGCAGTGCACGTTTGGTTTCGGTAGGCACGGAGGTGTTCCTCGTGAGCAGCAGCGGGGCGTTCAGCGAATAGCAGTAGCCGCTCGCGGCGAGCGCGTCAAAGAAGGCCTTGGGGTTCTCGCCATTGGCCACAAACACATCGAACCCGGCATTCGGATCGTTGACGTTCAGTGAAGCGAGCCTGTACGCCACCTTCTCCGCAAGCGCATAGCGGTTCTTGCCGGCAATGCGCTCGATCTTGCCGCGTGACCCCTTAAGCCCGGAGAGCTTCGAGTAGATCGCGGCTGGCACCACTGCGGTTCCACCGAGTACGTGGATGTTGACCTTACCGCCGTTGCCGGCACGAATGGCCTTGATCGCATTCGAGGTCTCGACGGGCAGCCTCGCCGAATAGGTCATGAGCAAGGGCGCCTCCCACCATCCGGCGAGCGACGCAGCCGACAAAGAGTCGACGATGGACTTGTCTTCTCCGCATACGACGATCACGTCGGTGACAGGGGATCCGTCGGATTTCTTGTATGTGGGCCCGTAGATGGCCTTGGCCGTTGCAACGGCTCCGGCCATGCGGTTCTTGCCCCAGATACGACTCAGACTGGCAGCTCGAACAGTGCTCGACGCGGCGCTGATCTTCATGCCGTACGCGCCATCCTTGCCCCAGCCACTGATCTCACACACCACCGTCTTCACACCCGAGGTGGCGGTCCACGTCAGCCGAGAGGAAACGTCGGCCTCGCTCTTGTCGTCGTTCCACGCCAGCACTTCCCCGGTGGCTTCGTTGTACAGAGTGATGGCCGTGTCTAGAGTGCCCGTAGTCTCGAACGTGTACATCGTTCCGACTGCGCCAGAAAGCGTGTAGTTGTCGACATCCTCGTCGTCTGAACCCGAGGGCTGCAGTGCACGGCTCTGCGCCAGCGGTAGCGACAGGCCTGTGCTACCCCCAACGCGCTGCCCGGGCCCTTCATCGTCAGGCTCGAATGCATCCACGTAAGCGGCGAGCGAGATGCCCGCGGGATTAATGCGACCAGCCGCCTTGGCGGCGGCAATTCGATCGCGATGGAGAGCACGTACTTCGGACTTCGGTGCCGCGAAGGCACCCGTGGGAACTAACGTCCCGATAAGCACAGCACAGCACACGACTCGAATGAAGCCCCTCATCAACGCCCCCTTTGGTTTGAAAACCCGAGCGCATCGTACCGTGGCAGAGGCGTTCACTCAATAAACCGACCGGGGCTTACCAGATTCTGTACTCGCCACACCGCTGCTCGACCGTGAGTGGGACGCTAAACAGTTCGCTCAGCCTGTCGCCGGTCATCAAACCGCACTTGGGACCGTCAGCAACGATTGCACCGTCCCGCAACATGACCACCCGGTCGATCTGTGCGACCACGTCCTCGATGTGGTGCGTGACGAGCACCAGCGAGCGACCAGACTCCGAGAGGTCGCGCAACGCCTGACGCACGTGCCACGCGGCGTGAGGGTCGAGTCCGGCACACGGCTCATCGAGCACCAGAATCGATGGGTCGTGTACCAACGCTCGCGCGAAGAGGACTCGGCGTGCCTCTCCGGTCGACAGCGTGGACATCATCCGCTCTCCTAGATTTGCGGCTCCGAGTTCCGCAAGCGAGCGCTCAGCGGCGGCGCGCTGTTCGGGCGTGGGCGACTTGTGATTCGGCACGCCGAGGGCACCAAAGAACCCGCCGAGCACCACCTCGCGCGCCGACAGCAACACGTCCGCCTGCGCTTGCGCGTCGGCTGATACGACACCCAACAGCCGACGCATCTCGAGCAGTGGCATGCGCTCCTGCCCGCGAAAGCGCACGGGCGCAGGATCGGCCCACAGCGGCAGAATCTCGTTGGTGAGCAGTTTGATGAGCGTGGACTTGCCGGCGCCGTTGGGCCCCAGGACAGCGAGCCGCTCGCCCTCGGCGATGCGGAAGCTGTCGACATGCAAAATCGCGCGGCCATCCCGCTGCACGGTGGCGTTCTCGAGCTCGAGCAGCGGCACGGTCGCCGGATGTTCTGGGGCGTCGCCTACGGCCGCCGAGACGTTCGCGCCGTGCACGTCGCTTGTCGGCGTCACAGCAACCCCTCGTTGATGACAGCGAACCGCGCGTGGTCCTCCCAGACGCCTGCGACGCGCAGGTATTTGGGCGACAGTCCTTCTCGGCTGAAACCGGCGCGCTCGAGAACCGCGAGCGACTTGGTATTACGAGGGATCACGTTGGCCTCGACACGGTGCAGCGCCAGCTCCTCGAACGCGATGCGGACCGTACGTTGCACGGCCTCGGTCATGTAGCCACGCCCGACGGCGTCCGGCGAGAGCGCGTAGCCCAAGTGACATCCCAGCATCGCACCTCGGATGATGTTGCGCAGGTTCGACACGCCGATGATGCGCGCGGGGTCGTTCATGTCCGAGAAGACGAGGCACAGCGACGTCTGGCGGTACGCCTCCTCCGTCTGCAGCCGGAGCCGCTCGGCGACCTGCGGCAGCGACCAGTAGTCAGGCGGCCTGACGGGATCCCACGGTGCGTGGAACTCGCGGCTACGCAGGCCAAAATCACGCATCGCCGCGGCCTCATCAGGCCCGGCGACGCGCAGTACCAACCGTTGTGACTCCCAGACGTGCTCCACGCCCCTACTCTCTGCCAAAGCTCATCAGCGGCGAAACCGTGTCCGCTGCTATGTCGCGAACGATCATGGCTCGCGCCAGCGGATCGAGCGTCCTCAGCTGCTCACGAACCGAGCTCTCGACCTCTTCGATGCGGCCGGAACGCCGAGTCAGCGCGCCACCACCCATGACCGAGAGGCCCAGCGCGATGAACACCCCGCCGAACACCCACGTCCACACGCTGCGCCTACCGCGTACCAGAGGGACGATGATCGCAGCCGCACCCGCGCCTACAAGTGACAGCCCAAGTGCGCTGTCCACCGTCGAATCGACGGCATATTCACCAAATCGCTCCTGAAGCTCCCGCTTTCGCGCCATGATGGCGTCCGTCCGCGCACGCATCTCTTCCCGCAGCTCTTCTGAGGTAAGCATGTGATGCCTCCTTCTTTCGTCACTACAGGTTCTTCCCGTATGTGAGACGCTCGCACCACGCTACCGCCAGCGGCGTTGGGGAATTACTCTAGCGGAAGGTCGATACCGTTCACATCGCCAGTCGCCCGAAAGGTCGCCCATGCTCCCCCTGATCGCCGAGAACTTCGCCGCAAGCGCCTTGTTCATCCTCGCCTACGTCACGGCGTGGTTCGTGGTGTCGCTCGCGCTGCATCGAAACGACGTCGCGGATGTGGCATGGGGCCTCGGCCCCGCGCTGCTGTCCTGTTGGCTTGTCCTGCGCCCCGGCTCGCCGAGAACGACCGCGCTCATCGTTGCCGCAGCGTTGATCACCATCTGGGGTGGACGGCTCGCATGGCACATCGCCAAGCGCGGCTTTCGACCCGGGGCCGGAGAGGACCCTCGCTACGCCGCATGGCGCGCCGAGTGGAAGTACTTCACGTTGCGCTCCTACCTGCAGGTGTTCCTGCTGCAGGGGTTCTTCATGCTGCTGGTCTCCACACCGGTGATCGTGCTGGCGTCGTGGCCCGCGAATGGAGCGTCGTTCGCGGTGCTGGTCGGCATGACGGTGTGGGTCGGCGGTTTTGTCTTCGAAGCGATCGGCGACCACCAGCTGGCCTGCTACCTGGCGGTGCCGCGGGCCGAGCGACCCCCGGTCATGGATACCGGGCTGTGGGCGTGGACGCGCCACCCCAACTACTTTGGAGAGTCGGTGATGTGGTGGGGACTGGCGATCATCGCGCTCTCAGTCCCGTTGGGTTGGATGGCGCTCATCAGCCCGGTGACGATCACGTGGTTGCTGGTGGCTGTGTCGGGAATCCCGCTCGTCGAACAGCGGCACTACGGCGAGCCTGCGTGGGACGCATACCGCGAGAGAACCAGCGCGTTTCTGCCCATACCACCTGCCCGACGCTGAGCACTCGGTGATAGAGTGCCACCAGCGGTGTTTCCCGCACGCCTTCTCGGCGTGCTGTAGGTTCGCCCACGAGTCACTGGCCGCGTCACCCATCTGAGAGGATCGCGCATGCCCTGGTCGAGCGAAGGCGACAACGTCAGCTTCAGCGGTCCGCTCGCGGATCTCATGGGAATCATCATGACCGCGTACGACCAGGACGTGGCCGCAGGAACCTGTACCGTCTCCGCAGGCGTCTACGTGACAGCAGCTGCGGTGGTACTGCGCGAGGTGGTCATCGAGTCGCTCGAGGGTCACACCGAGGCGACCGAGTTCCTCGAATTCATCGAGGGCGCGCTCCACGAGGAAGACAACGGAACCGTGCAGATCTCCACGCTTCCTATGCTCGACCGCATCGCCGAGCACATCGACCACATCGCACTCGAGGGTTGGCTCGGCACCCCCGCCATCCGTGATGCGATCGCGGAACTCTCCGTCTCCGCGTTCTCCTAGCCGCGAAGCCTCCGCCGAGATGCCCGCCGCCGAGACCCAGAGTCGAACCGGTAGCGTCATTGCGGCCATCATCGCAGCCGTCATCGCAGCCGCGCTCGCTCTCGGCATGGTGGCATCGCCGACCGCTCGTGCTGCCGACGAGTCGAAGTCGCACCTTGCAATCGTTGTACTCGCGCCGTATCTGACCTTCTCGGATCTCTCCCCCTCCTCCACGCCGGAGCTCTGGAAGCTTGCGCAGGCCGGCGCGCTGGGCGCTATGAACGCGCGCACCGGTGACCGTGATGAGCCCAACACCGCGAGTGGCGCGCTCACGATCTCCGCGAGCCGCTGGGCGAGTGTTCCCCTCACCGTTTCGGCGAGTGCGAACGACATCGCGACGCTGCAGGCGCTTCAGGACGGTTCCCTCGCGCGTCCGGTTCTCGGCTCGCTTGGCGATGCCATCCAGGCTGCCGGTGGACGCACCGCTGCAATCAGTACCGGCGCCGTTCGCGTCTCGCAGCCGGCGCCCTCTCGGCGACCAGGGGAGTTGGTCGCGATGGACACGGCCGGCCAGGTCGACCTGTCGCCATCGGAAGGAACGCTCTCGGCGAAGCGACGAGGGCGGTCCGCCGCGCGCACCACCGGGGCGAGTGCATCGTTCACGAGGTTTGCCGTACTCGCGCTGCGCAACCTTGCCGACACCGCCACACCCTCGCTCCTGGTGGTCGACTCGCCGCGACTCGCTGCTGCGACTGAATCCACATCTCCCAGCGCAACTGTGTCAGCGATAGAGCATCTTGCGGCGGTGCGGGAGCTCGATCTGGCCGTGGGCACGCTCAAACGCCTCGCGCCAGAGGGCACTACCCTCATGGTGTTGGCGCCTGCGACGTACAAGGCGTGGTACCAGGTGCCGCAGTTCAGTCCGATCATCGTCGCAGGTCCCGGCTTCACCGGCGAGCTGTCCTCGCCCTCGACTCATCGTGCCGGTCTGGTCACCAACCTCGACGTCGCGCCGACGGTGCTCGCATCCCTCGGCATCAAGCCACCAGCGACCATGCTCGGGGCGGTGATGAATGCGCGCGACACCAATGCACCGGTCGCCGACAGGATCGGCGCGCTCGACTCGGCTGACACGGGCGTCGGCATCGTCGACCAGCTGCGTGAGGCGTGGTTCATCCGCGTGCTGGTCGCGCTGGCCCTGATGATCACCGCGCTCACGGTTTGGGCCATCACACGGCGGCCACAAGCCGGCGGGCTTCGTTTTCTCGCGACGGTGCTCGTGGTAATCCTCTGCGCGGTCCCATCGGCTGCCTGGCTGATGTTCGTGATGCAGCGATACCCGCAGTCGCTCGCAGCGGCAATCGGCGGCTTCGCACTTGCGACCACACTGGTCGCCGCGGTGCTTCTCGGCGTGCGGTGGTTCGGGTCGCGGGGTGCGATGATGACGAGACGCGGCGCACTGCTCGCCGGGTTGTCGGCGACGGTGTTGAGCTCTGTTGTCATCGTCGCGGATCAGTGGCTCACCGAGCCGCTGCGGACGGGGCTCTTCTCCTACTCGGTACGCGCCGGGTGGCGCTACTACGGCATGGGCAACGAAGGTGCTGCGCTGCTCGTGGGCGCCTCGCTGATTGCAATCGGGCTCGGCGCCGAGCTGCTGGGTGGTTCGCGAGGAGAGATTCTGATGCGCCGATGGGCGATTCCGCTGGTCGGCGCCGTGGTGCTCTTCACCGCTGCTGCCCCCTTCGCCGGAGCTAACGCGGGGGTCGCGATCTGGGGCGTCGTCGCCTACGCGGCTGCGTGGGCGGGACTCAACGGCGTACGGCCCACGGCGCGTACCGCGCTGATCGCCGCGGGATTGGCTGCGGGAGCGGTCGTCACCTTCGTCGCTCTCGACTTGCTCACGGTGACCGGTCAGACCACGCACCTCGGGAAGTTCGCGCTTGGCATCCTTCGCGGCGACCTCTCTGCGACCGGCCAGATTGTCAGCAGGAAACTCGCGAACAACCTCGGGTACTTTGTCGCAACCCCCTACACGCTCCTGTTCTTGGGGCTAGGCTGCGTGTACTACCTGCTTCGCCGCTCGTCGGCGTCGCCGCTGCGCACGGCGCTAGAACCACATTCTGCACAGCACGGTGCGCTGTTCGGGGCGTTCGTCGGCGGACTGTTCGCGCTTATGACCGAGGACTCGAGCTCGGTCATGCCCGCTCTCCTCTGGTTCGCCGCGCTCATGCCTGCACTTCTCGTCGCGTTGGCGTCCGCCCCCACTGAGATTTCCTCCGATTAACCCTTGACCCTAACGTAGCGTCAGGGTTTAGGGTGTGTTCAAGGAGGTGTCGGGTGACATGGCATGGACAGTCGGAACGGCCGCAGAGTTAGCGAAGGTGAGTGTGCGCACACTCCATCACTACGACGAGATAGGACTGCTCAGTCCGTCGGATCGTAGCGAGTCGGGATACCGGCTCTACTCAGCGGGTGACCTCGAGCGTCTGCACCAGATCCTGCTCTTCCGTGAACTGGGCTTCGCGCTGCCGGAGATCAGCGACATCATGTGCGACCCCGACTTCGACCGCATCAGCGCACTCGAAGCCCAGCGCTCATTACTGGCCGAGAAGGCATGCCGCACCGAGGCGATGCTCTCGGCGATAGACGCCGCACTGGAAGCGGCACGAGGAGGTACACCGATGACTGACAAAGAACAGAAGGAGATGTTCGGCGAACTGTTTGACGGGTTCGATCCCGCCGAGTACGAAGCCGAGGTGCAGGAGCGTTGGGGCGAGACCGACGCGTGCCAGCAGTCCGCCGCACGCACCAAGCGCTACACCAAGGCCGATTGGCAGCAGATCGCCGACGAGGGCCAAGTGATCACCGAGGCGTATCTGGCGCTGATGGACGCAGACGCTGCACCGGACTCGCCCGAGGCGTTCGCCGCCGCAGATGCCCATGCTGCGTACTTCAGCAAGTGGTTCTACGACTGCGGACCCGAGATGCTCGGCAACCTGGGCAAGATGTGGGTCGCTGACCCGCGCTTCACCAAGAACATCGACAAGGCACGACCGGGCCTGGCTGCGTATCAGAGCGCCGTCGTCCAGGCGTGGGCAGCGTCGCAGAAGGGTTAGCGCTCCCAGATCGGTGCGATGACGAGCGGGGAGCTAGTGGCCGGACTCCTCGGAGAATCCGCATTCGATGTGGGTGCCGTCGCAGAAGGGCTTGTTGCTCGACTTACCGCACCGGCACAGGGTGACCCGGTTGCGAACCTCATAAGCCTCGCCGTCAGCGGACTCGATCAGGATGCCTCCACGGACCCAGATCGGTCCGCTGCGGCTCTTCTCGGGATCGGCGACGAAGGCGATCGATGGCGATAGAACGGGCTCGATGGGCTGGCCCGTCGCAGTATCGGCGACGGTGTAGCGACCCGAGGGGCAGTTACCGCACTCCTCGATCACCGTCTCGACCACATCGGCTTCGGCGGACTCCACGAGGTGCCAGGCACCGCCAGCGCGGTGGCAGAAGCGGGCCTCGGCGCAGAGCTCCGGGACATCGTAGAGCGTCAGTGTCGGTCCAGGAATTGCAGCGGCGCGCTCAGCGTAGGGAACGCGGCTCGCAATCTCTGTCCCATCGAACGCGACGTCCATGTGCGAGCCGTCGCAAAACGGCTTACGTCCCGACTGGCCGCACCGACACAGCCCACATCGCTCGCGGTCGTCGAGGCGCTCGTCAACGACCCACTCGGCAGACTCGCCATCCTCGTCGGCAATGATGGTCTCGCGCGAGAGTGGCACGGAGCCGCTGACCAGGTACGGTCCATTCTTGGTCACCTTGATGAGCATGCCTTCGACCGGCTCCATCGCGAAATCCTTCCGAGCTCCAACGGACGCACATCCAGCTTCAAGGTCCAGTGTAGAGCACCGGATGCATGCCACGGAATCCGTCGTTCACGCTCAGGAAAGTTGGGGCAAGCTCAGGCTTATTCAGTGTGACCGTGCTGTGATATTTGTCACACACGAGCACGAATCCGGTGCCGATACTGCTTCCGTGAGGACAAACAAGTGCCCTCTCAACCAGGAGGTGCATCATGAACGCGCGACTGGCACTCATCATCACCACAACGATGCTCGCAACGACTGCAGTCGCGTCACCGGCACTTGCCGCAACCTCCACCCCGCCGATCGAGCTGGCTCCCGGTGAGGAAGTTGTTTCCCAGACCACCACGTCTGAGAAGGACTCGCAGTACATCATAGAGCTGCTCTCCTCGATCAAGGGCGTCAAGATAGGTGCTGACAAGACGACCGTGCTCTTCAACAACGGCGACAAGACCCATCCCATCGAGATCGACTACAGCGGCGCGCTGAGCGGCTCGAAGGGCGGGGTCGTCGGCAAACTCGGCGCAAGCGAGGCGTTCGCAGCCGGGAGCGATGGCGCTGGAAACACCGGCAAAGGCGTCACCGGCGGGGACTCCTCGGAGGATGCCGGGAGCGGCGGAGAAGCTGGCGGCGGAATCGGTCTCGGACACGTCGCGGGGCTGCTGCTCGGACTGACGGTCTTCAGCCGAGTGATCGGCATCGTCCGGCAGCTCGGAGCCGGCAACCGCTAGTCACTCGCACCACCACCCACTCGAACACGCAAACGCCCGCCTGCCAGTATCGGCAAGCGGGCGTTGTTGCGTGCGTGGAGCGACCGAATCTCGTACAACCTGCGAAACCCTAGTGGCGGCTCGACTTCTTGCGGTCGTTTGCCGTCAGCAGACGCTTGCGAAGGCGGATGCTCTTGGGCGTGATCTCGACAAGCTCGTCGTCCTCGATGTACTCAAGCGCCTCTTCCAGCGTGAACAGGAGCGGCGGGTGGAGCACGATGGCCTTGTCGGCCGATGAGGTGCGCATGTTGGTGAGCTGCTTGGACTTGGCGACGTTGACGACCAGGTCGCCTTCCTTGGC
>CAYMAN010000031.1:0-21870 GCA_964388455.1 uncultured Eubacteriales bacterium | reverse complement strand
GCGAGTTCGAGCGCCGGCTTCGAGATAACCTCGAGGCGGCGCTCGTTGGTCTTCCTGTGAAGTCGCCTGAGAAGGTCGTATCTCGTGTCGCGATTCGCGTCACCGATCCCGAGGCGATCTTCACCGTCGCCGAGCGCATCGCCGAGATACCCGGGGTCGCCGCCGTCTCGCTCGCGTTTCGCACGGCGCGTTCGCAGACAGAGATCGAGCAGGCGGCGCTGCTTGCGATTCGCGAGCATGGTGCATTTGTCACCTTCGCCGTGGAGTCTAAGCGCTCCAACACCGATTACCCCGTGACGAGCATGGAGACGAATCGGCTCGTCGGTTCGTATCTCGTGGCCCAGACGGGCGCCAAGGTCGACCTCGGCGCGCCTGACGTCAAAGTCCGCGTCGACGTGGTCCAGGGCGATGTCTACGTCTCCTCGAAGCGCCTTCAGGGTGTGGGCGGGCTCCCTGTCGGTGCGTCGGGCCGCGTGGTCTCGCTTCTCTCGGCGGGGATCGATTCTCCGGTGGCGACGTGGCGACTCATCCGTCGCGGTGCGCTGGCGGTGGGCGTCCACTTTTCGGGCAAGCCGCATACCAGCGACATGTCAGAAAGGCTGGTTCTGGAACTGGGCGAGCAACTCGCTCGAACCGGCGGACTCGCCCGGATCTACCTCGTACCCTTTGGCGAGCTCCAGAAGGAGATATCGCTGGCGTGCCATCCGGACCTGCGCATCATCTTGTACCGACGTTTGATGATCCGCGTCGCTGAGAAGATTGCGTGGGGGGAGCGGGCCAAAGCGCTTGTCACGGGCGAGTCGCTCGGGCAGGTTGCCTCACAAACGCTCGAGAACATCGCGGCCATCGACGAGGCGGCGACGCTTCCGATTCTGCGTCCGCTCATCGGCAACGACAAGATTGAGATCATCACCGACGCCAAGCGCATCGGCACCTACGAACTCTCCACTGTCGATCACGCTGACTGCTGCACTCTGTTCATGCCGAGAACGCCCGAAACTCACGCGAGGCTCTCGGCGGTCATCGAGGCGTGGGACGACCTGCCGCACGAGCGCATGGTCGCCGATGCTATCGCCGGCATGACCTGGCGTGACTTTGGCGGTCGTGGATACCGCCCGCCTAAGCTGTGGCGCACGGTGCTCGAGGAGTCGATTTCCGAGCAGGAGCCGACGGCGTGAACCGCCTGCGGATTCTTGCGCTCGAGCCATACTATGGCGGCAGCCACCGCGCAGTGCTTGACGGTCTCGTCGAGCACGTCGATGCCGACTGGACTCTGCTGACCCTGCCTGCGCGCAAGTGGAAGTGGCGCATGCGCGGGGCCGCGATAACCATGGCCGAGCAGGCGACGGCGATGCTCGACGGGCTCGGCACGGGGCCCTCCCAAGGTTTCGACCTCATCTTCGCTTCGACTTTTGTGAACCTCGCTGAGTTTCGGGGGCTTTGTGGGGCACGGTTCGCGGATATCCCTGCTCTCGTCTACTTTCACGAGAACCAGTTGGTGTATCCCAACCGACACTCGGCCGACTGGGACTTCCAGTTTCCTCTCACCAACATCACAAGTGCGCTTGCTGCAGACAGGTGCCTGTTCAACACGCAGTGGAACCTCGACCAGTTTGTCGGTGCGATTCCCGGATTCATTCGCGAGTTTCCCGATCATCACCCAAAAGGCCTGGCCGAGCGCATCGCCGCCAAGTCACAGGTCGTCCATCCACCCTTCGATCCAGCGCTATTCGATGCCGTTGAAACGGTACGCGGCTCACGGGCACGAATCGTGTGGCCTCATCGCTGGGAGCATGACAAGAACCCCGAAGCGTTCTTCTCGGCAGTAGTCGAGCTGGCTGAGGAGGGACTCGATTTCGAGGTAGCGGTGGCGGGTCAGGCGTTCCGGGACGTGCCCAAACCGATCGCTGACGCAGAGCTGGTGTTAGGCACCAGACTTGTGCACGTTGGGGAGCCGCAGTCGCGTGCGGAGTACGCAGCGCTGCTCGCGGGTTCGGATATCGCTGTATCCACGGCCGACAATGAGTTCTTCGGTCTGGCCATGATCGAGGCCTCGTACGCCGGGTGCTGGCCGCTCGTGCCTGACAGGCTTGCGTACCCTGAGCTCTATCCTGCGCACATGAGATACGGGACACCTGCGCAGTTGGTTGCTCGGCTCCGTTCACTCATTCTGGATCGTCCCGCACCCAGGGTTGCCCGTGAACTCGCTTCTCGACATACGTTTCAGTCACGGACGCCGGAGTTCGAGCGCGCGTTTCATGAGGCCGCTGAAGCCGGCAGACGCTAGCGGCAGCCTGCGATGCGCGCGGCGACTCCATCGAGCTGGATGTGATCGCGCTCGACCGCGCTGATGGCCGCAAGAACTTCGACGATACGCTCGTTCGTCGCCCTTTCTGCGGCGTGGGAGTAGAAGTCCGCAGCACGTTGTTCGCGCTCGAGTGACTCGGCGATGTTTTCGCACCAATCGTCGGGAGCAGTAGAGGGCTCCAGTAGATCAGACGGTTTCACCACGTCCGCCAGCTTGCAGAAGAGGGAGCAGTGCTCGGCCTCCACGTTGGCCAGCCGCTTGTAGGCGCTCGCGAGTCCTGGCTCCGCACCCTGAATGCTCAGCGCACGGTAGAACCGCGCGTTGTCCCGCTCCAGCCCGATTGCGGTCATCAGGTCTGCACGCTCGAGCTCGGTGAGCTGCACGTCGTTGACGTCCTCGTGAAACGCCTGAGTGAGCACCAGGTGGTCAGCGGTCACACCGCAGAAGGGGCATCGGCTGGGCGCCGTGTCTCCCAAGTACGTCTCGCCGCAGATTCTGCACCGGTAGAATTCCATTTTGGCTCCCTTGAATGCGCTCGATCGGGTGAAGTCACGTGTTCGGAGTCGCGGCAGACCATTAGGGACCACGACCATCACGATATCCACACAGACTCCCGACTGGCGGCTGCGGTTCGCTACGCTAGGATGATACCCGACTCCCTCAGTGCGAGGCCGGCACCCGCACGCACTCGCGAAAGGCACCCAGCATGCCCAAGAACACCTCGCCGGCCGACGGCGAAACTGATGCGACGGACTCCGCGCTCACGCGCGTGCCGAGTGTGACTCGAATCAGGGATTTTCTGACGGGGCGTTGGTTCTCAAAGATCGCGTTTCTTGTGTTCTTCGTGTACGCAAGCGTTCAACTCTTCCGGTTCGCGGCGTGGGCGCGTGGAGAGGGACCGTACGTCGCACGGCCGGAAGCGCCTGCCGGTCTGCTGCCTGTCGGACACTTCATGAGCTTCTTCGCATGGATCCGCGGCGGCGGTTGGGATCCCCTGCTGCCTGCAGGGCTGGTGATCATCATCGCAGCCGTGACGGTCTCCCTGCTGTTCAGGCGCGGCTTCTGCGCGTGGATCTGTCCCGTCGGGACCGTCTGGGAGGCGTGCGCATCGCTGGGGCGCAGAATGCTCGGCGGCCGAAACATCCGGCTTCCAAAGTGGCTCGATATCGCTGGGCGCGCGTTTCGCTTCGTGTTCGCTGCGGCACTGGTGACGATACTGGTCTCAGTCCCACTGGCCGAGGCGGTCGGGTTCCGCAGCATTCCGTACATGATGATCGCCGACCTCAAAACCATCGGACTCATGCTTACACCGGTTTACCTGCTGGTGATTCTTCTGGCAGGCGTCATCTCGATACTCTTCGGGCCGGTGTGGTGTCGCTACCTGTGTCCCGTGGGCGGTATGTACGCCGCCGTGGCCATCGCGTCGCCGTGTTCCGTCCATCGCGATGCCGACACGTGCATCCAGTGTTCGCGGTGCAGCGCGTCCTGCCACGCCTTCTGTGAGCCTGAGAAGGTCACGACCGTGCGCGACACCGAGTGTGACGGCTGTATGGAGTGTGTGAAGGTGTGCCCGGTCGATGACTGCCTCACTGCCCGCACCCTCGCCGAGGTGCGCATCGCCCCCTGGGTGTGGCCGGTGCTTGTTGTCGGGCTCTGGCTTGCGATCTACGGGATTGCGGCAACCACGGGGAATTGGAAATCGCCCGTGGCACCCGAGGAGTTCAAAGCCATCATCAACTCCGGTCTGTTGGAGCAGTCGAGCATGCCACAGCAGTAGCACGGATGTCCGCGTGACCGAATACGTCTGCCTCGGATCCGTGAGAGCGACGAACCCCAGTGGTAGAATGTACACAAGTTTGTGTACATGCCGTGCCGTTCTTGGCGCGCCGAAGAGGGGATCGCAGTATGCTTGAGGCCACGCTCACTCGTGACGGAATCGATGCCCGAGTCGCGGAGCTTGCGGCACGTCGGCGCGCGCTCGTGGACGCAAACCGCTATTTCTACCTGCAGCCCACAGTCGGTCCCGTCAACCACCGAGCAACGATGGCTGACGGCCGTGACATGATCATGCTTGCGTCATACAGCTATCTCGGCCTCATCGGTCATCCGCGCATCGAAGCTGCGGCGATCGCCGCTGTTGAGCAGTATGGGACCGGGGCCGGCGGAGTACGGTTGCTCACCGGCACCAACGATCTACACGAGAAGCTTGAAGCCCGCATCGCGCAGTTCTGCAAGCGCGAAGACGCGTGTGTTTACTCGAGCGGGTACGTGACGAATCTCGCTATCATCACCGGCCTTACGGGCCCGGGCGACTTGGTTCTGATGGACAAGCTCGACCACGCATCCATCGTGGATGGCGCACTGCTTTCCGGCGCGAAATGGCGCACCTACCGTCACAACGACATGGCGCATCTGGAGAAGCTCCTGGCCTCCTCGCAGGGCGAGTACAACACGATCCTCGTGGTTGCAGACTCCGTGTTCTCTATGGACGGTGATGTCATGGATCTGCCGACGACTAAGGCGTTGTGCGTAAAGTATGGCGCACGCTTGATGGTGGACGAGGCGCATTCGATCGGGTCACTCGGTGACACTGGCCACGGCATCGAGGAGCACTTCGACATGGTCGGGTCGATCGACCTGAAGATGGGTACGCTGTCCAAGTCGATTCCAAGCGTTGGCGGGTATCTGGCTGGCGATGCCGCGCTTATCGACTACCAGCGTCATATGTCTCGGCCGTTCATCTTCTCGGCGGCGTTGCCTCCCGCTTCGACGGCGGCAGCTCTGGAAGCGTTCAACGTGATCGAGGACGAGCCGTGGCGCGTGAAGGACCTTCACAGGATCCAGGAGCTCTACACTGACGGGCTGAAGTCTCAAGGTTGGGACACCATGGATTCGACCACCTGCGTCGTGCCTGTGCTCGTTGGTGATGAGGGCAAGACCATGGACCTGACGCGGATGCTTTTCGACCGCGGAGTGTTTGTGTGCCCGATCGTTCACCCTGCGGTTCCCCGAGGCAGTGATCGCTTGCGCACGTGCCTGATGTCCACGCATACGGAAGATGACATCGCGCAGGTACTGGACGCGTTCGCGGATGCCGGCAAGGAGCTCGGCCTCATCTAGCGGCTCCCCACGGACCTGCAAGAATCGGCTAAACTCAAGTGCAAATGTCGATGCGGATGTCCGTCATCCGTGCGGTATAAGTTGTAACCCAAGCCCACACCATGCCGAAGGAACCGCATGCAGCCACCGGCGAGTCCGCCGCAGCTCACGAGTCCACTTGTGCGAGCTGGCTGGTTCGTACTCGGACCTTGGACGGTTGCGCTCTTCTGGTTCAGTCTCAGGCTCGACCCGGTGTCGCTGTGGCTTCGGCAGTTACTGTTCCTGATCCCGCTCGTTGCCAGCGTTACGACTTTGTTCGTGATATGGCGAGTCGGCACGCCGTCACGTGAGCGGAGCGCATGGAGTCTCCTGGCCGTGTCCATGTCGGTCATCCTTGCAGGAGAGCTGTACTACAGCGGCTATCAGGTTCTCGTGAACCCTATCGGCCCGACCGGGCTTGGCCCCTACGACGTGCTCAATACTGTCGCTGCGCTGCTGATGGTCGTCGGTCTGGCGCGCGTCGCCGGGCTTGCTCGTGCCCGACGCATCGACAACCTGCGTCTCGGTGCCGATGTCCTGGCATTGGTCGTAGTCGGATTCATGACGCTGTACCACGTGTGGGTCAGCCGGCTTACGCCGACCGCGGCCGATTGGGTCGATGGCGTACGGTGGACCGCATACTCGCTCCTTGGCGTCATCCTCCTCGTGCTGTTGCTTCTTGTGTACCTGAATCTCAGACCCCTCCGCTTTCCGCAGATGACGTTGCCTCTGGCAGGGTCGCTGGTCATCTTCTCGGTTGGACTTGTCCTCACGCCACTGTGGCAGTCCGCTCAGTCCGAAGCGCTCGTAACGCCCATCGGAGCTGCTGTGGTGTGTCTTCTGATGGTCGGCTACTACATGATGTTCATGGCTGGTCTCACTCGGCTTGCCGGCAAGCATAAGTCCTGGCGCACGAGTGTGAGCCGGCTTCAGTTCCGCGGTTCCGTGTGGCCACCGACGTTGCTCGCTGCGACGGTGTTGATTGCCATCGGGCTGATGGGTTGGTGGGCGTATCAAGCGCAGATGTCTGAGGGGGAGGCTGCGCTGTATGTGATGGCCAGCGTGCTCGCGACATTGGCCCTTGTGGCACGGACCGGTTTCGCCGGCCTTGAGGCTGGCGAGTGGAGGAACTTCGCCACCTCAGACCCGGTGACCGGGGCGCTCAACCACCGGGTTTTCCAGGAACACATCGAAGCCCAGATCGCTGTTGCCCGAAGAGGTGAACCCTTCACCGTTGCGCTGCTCGACATCGATTCGTTCTCGGGAATCAACCAAGTCCTAGGGCACGCGGAGGGAGATGCGGCGTTGCGAGCCGTCGCCGATGCGCTTTGTTCCGACCGGGAGGCCGGAGAGCTTGTGTACCGTTTGTCCGGTGATGAGTTCGCCGTGATCGCACCTGGAGTCGGGCAGCAGAAGGCGCTCGACTTTGGCCGGCGGTTGCTCTGTGCGATTCGGGCCATCGGTATTCCCGGCCTGCCGGGGCTCTCGGCATCCGTCGGTGTGGCCACGGAGACGGGGGAGCTGTGCGACAGGGAGCAGCTTCTGATACGGGCTGACGCTGCCCAGACCTGGGCCAAGTATCACGGTAAGAACCGCGTGGTCGCCTATGACGAACACATGGTCACCGCACTTGGTGTCGAGGAGCGCTTGCGGATACGCGAACACCAGTCGCATCTTGGCATCGCGCGTGCGCTTGCAGCCGCTGTGGACGCTCGTGATTCGCGCAACTACTACCATTCCCGCAACGTTGCCGCACTCGTGTCGTTGCTCTGCGCCGAGCTCGATGTCGATGACGAACACGGACGTCGAATCGAGATTGCCGCGATGTTGCATGACGTGGGCAAGATCGCGCTCTCGGATGAGGCGCTGAGATACGGTGCCACATCTCCGCGTCAGCAAAGCGCCGCTCGTGAGCACGCCACGCTCGGTGCGACACTTATCGAGTCGTTTGGTGATGCGGACATGCCGGCCTGGGTGCGGGCACACCATGAACGATGGGACGGGCTTGGCTATCCCGACGGGCTCATCGGGTCGGCGATTCCATACGAGTCACGCATCATCGCGCTTGCCGATGCGTACGACTCGATGACTGCGAGTCGGCGCGGTGGAAGGCAGCTGTCAAAAGGAGCCGCACTCCAGGAGATCGACCACGGAATCGGTACGAGATTCGACCCACAACTGGCTGAAGCGTTCATCCGAGTGGTCGGAACAACCGCGTCACTCGGTTGGTCCGATGAATGGCCGGAATCGTGAGCGGCACACCCTTGAGCCGACACGGTCGACTGATACGCATCGTCGGCTGGGGCCTCTTTGCCGTGCTGACTCTCATATGCGTGGCAGTAGCCGCGCTCGATCTGCCTCATGAGATAGAGTCCCCACTAGTCAGCGTGCTCGTATACCTGTTGCCGATCGTGCTCGCCACGCTCGGCGGAGGTGTGGTGGTCGCACGCACAGACGGCGCCGAGCGTAGATTCTGGCTCATGCTGACCGCCGCCAGCGGAATCTTGGTGTTCACCGAGTCGTATTGGACGTGGTACGTCACCGCCATCGACCCCCGCGGTCCGAAGCTTCCATCGCCATACGAGGTGCCGCAGGCCGTGGCGGCAGTGCTCTTCATAGGCGTGTGCGTTGCGATGACGAGTTTCGGTCGATTGCGAGTGGTGACGCGAATACGCTATTACCTCGATGTGATCGGGGCCATGATCGTCGGAGTCGTGGTCGTCTACCATGTCTGGACTCTGCCGGTGTTCGAGATGTTGCCGGGCGGTGGCTGGCAGGTCGCAGTGATCGCGGCTATCTATCCGATAGTCGGTGGCGTGTTCATTCTGCTGTCCGTCGCCATCTTCTTCGCCTGGAAGGCGGAGCGATGGCAGTCATGGGAGCGCCTGATAGCCACGTCCATCGCTCTCTACGGTCTTGGCCTATGCGCGTTTCCACTTTGGTATCAGCAGGCGTTGGTCTCTGTGAATCCTGTGCAACCGACGTGGTTGCCCATCGTGCTCGGATTCGGCTACTACCTGGTGTTCATGGCGACCATCTACCGCATCACTTGCGCGTCGATTCTCAAGGGAGAACCGTGGTCGATTCCGCTGCCGTCCGTAAGTTGGCTTCCGGTTGTCTACCCCGTGGCGATAGCGCTTGCACTCCCGTTTCTCGGCATCGAAGCCCTGGCTCGGGCCGGCGACCCCAGTGGCTGGGTGGTGGTGGTTGCGGCCTTCACGCTCGCGGTGCTGCTCATCGTCCGGTCGTGGCTCAGTGCACTCGAGCGTTTGCATCATCGAGAACAGGCCATCACCGATCCGGTGTCGGGCGCCTATAACCACCGCTTTCTGCATGAGTCGCTAGCCGACGACCTCTTGCGGGCACAATCGACTCGTCGACCGCTGGCGGTCGTGGTTATCGACATCGACGAATTCAAGGGCATCAATACCTTGCATGGCCATGAGGCAGGCGATGTGTTGCTCCGCCGTCTTGCCGAGGCCGTGCAGTCCGCATTCGGGATGTCGTCACGAGTCTTTCGTTTCGGGAGTGACGAATTCGTCGCCGTGGTGCGCGACATCGATGTGGAGCAAGTGGCGGAGATCGCCCGATCGATGCGAAAGCCTGCGCGCGAACTGCTCGTAGCAGGAACGCACGTAGGCTTGAGCACGGGGATTGCGATGTACCCTCAACACGGTTCGGATGGCGAGCAGTTGCTTGCCCGAGCGACGGCCGCACAGCAGCTGGCCAAGGTCGCCGATGCCGACGACGTGATCGTCTACGATGAGCGGGTGGTGGGAGCGGTCGACCCCTACGAGCGCCTGGCGCGCGCGCGACAACGCTCACGTCGTGCTGCCGTTCGAACGCTGGCCGCCGCCGTGGATGCACGTGACTCCGACACACGGAACCACTCCGAGAACGTAGCGGAACTCGCCTCCGCGCTCGCGCAGGTCCTGGGCATGTCGCAGCAGCAGATCCGAGTGGTAGAGTTGGCGTCCCGGCTGCATGACATCGGCAAGATCGGTATTCGTGACGAGGTTCTGCTCAAAGGAGAGCCGCTCACCGACGAAGAGCGCAAACACGTTGAGGAGCACCCTTTGCTTGGCGTCCGCATTCTTGAGCCCGCGCAACTCGACGAGATTCTGCCCGCAGTCAGGCATCACCACGAGAACTGGGATGGATCCGGTTACCCGTCAGGTCTCCGTGGACCGCAGATTCCGCTGGAGGCGCGAGTTCTCAGCGTATGTGATTCGTTTGAGGCCATGACCGCGACGCGTTCCTATCGCCAAGCGCTCTCGGTGAGCGAGGCGCTCAAGGAGATCGAGCGCAACGCCGGCACGCAGTTCGATCCCGACGTCGCCTCCGCCTTTGCGCGTATGATCACGCATCTGCATGGCTACGCGGCGCGCGACAAAGCCGAGCGACTCGGACAGGAAGCTGTGGTGGCCGAGATTGATGCGACGTAGTCGGCGGCTTGGGCTGCGATCAGCTCATCTTGGCTAGAATCGAAGCGATATCGCGCGGTTCGGTCGCATGCGTCCATCCGGGCACCTGGGCGGCGGGAACGCCGTCCTCGTACGTCGGTACGTCCTGCTCCTCATAGAACACACCGAGCGGAACGCGGCAGTCATCGGCCGTGCAGGTGAGGTCGTGGAAGCTGGTCAGTGAGAGTTCGAACGCTTTCACCCGGTCAGAGGCATCCCAGTTCTCGGCCTCGAGCTTGTAGACTCTCTCGCGGAACCAGCTGAACGTGTTGTGCTTGTTCCATGTGACACACGGCTGCAGAACATCCACGAGGGCGAATCCCTTGTGGCTGAGTGCCCGGACATACAGCTCCGTGAGGTGTGGAATGTCTCCGGCGAACCCCCGTGCGACGAATGTCGCTCCTTCTGCAAGTGCGAGCCCGATAGGATTGACGGGCTGCTCCAGGACACCGCCGGGAGTTGAGACCGTGGGCATCAAGTGATCGGTTGTGGGAGATGCCTGCCCGGTGGTGAGGCCATAGATCTGGTTGTCGTGCGCAATGACCGTGATGTCAGAGTTGCGTCGTACCGTATGGATGAAGTGACCCATCCCCAGACCGTACCCGTCGCCATCGCCCATCTCAACTATCACCTTCAGGTCAGGCCTTGTGAGCCTCAGTGCTGTCGCCGGGGGGAGGGATCTGCCGTGCAGCGCATGCATGCCCTGCACATCGAGGAAGTCGGCGCCGTTTCCGTGACACCCGATTCCCCACACCACGCTGAACTCGTGCTTCTCCCAGCCGAGTTCGGCCAGGGCGCGTTTGAGCGCTTCCCACATCCCGAAGTTGCCGCATCCGGGACACCACGTCGGCTTGATCGCGCTCGCGAACTCCTTGACCTCGGGCATGCTATCGGCCCCCTTCGATATCCGGAATGGCACCGGCAGCGGTTAGATTCACGCACCCGCCGAGGATGCAGTGGACGGTGGAGTAGATCTGCTCTGGTGAGAACGGGCGACCATCGGTCCGGTTGAGCCGATGACCGATCTCACGCAGGCAGTGTTCACGGATGAGACCCTCGAGTTGGCCAGTGGCGTTGCCCTCGATGAGGAGGGTGCGCCTCGCACGTTCCATGTACGCGCTGACCTCGCGCGCCGGAAACGGCCACATGGTTGTCAGCTGCATGATGTTGACGGACACGCCCTCTGCATCCAGCCACTTCATCGCTTCGCGGGCCGGCATCTTGGTCGTTCCGAAGAGCAGGATGGAGACCTCCGCGTCCGCCGGTCCGTAGAACCGGGGAGCCGGCACAAGGTCGCGAGCCAACCGCTCCTTCTTCAGCCGCTTGGTGTTCTGTGCGATGCGCGTCGCCGCATCCTCGGCTGCCCATCCATGCGCGTCGTGCTCGTAGGAGTTCACGATCTGCTGGGCCCCGCGCACGCCGGGCACCGCGCGCGGCGAGATTCCGGACGGAGTGACAGCGTATCGCTCGTAGTTCTCGACCTCACCGGTGGTCTGCAGTTGGCCGCGGTCGATCGTGACTGCCGCGATGTCGGGTGGCGCGATCGTCTGGCGGTTGTCCGACAGATAGGAGTCGCCAAGTATGATCACGGGCGTCTGCAGCTGATCTGCCAGATTGAACGCTTTCCACGCGAACTCGAATGCCTCTGCGTGATCACCCGGCGCGAGGATGACGCGAGGAAACTCACCTTGGGAGGCGTGGATCGCGAACCGCAGGTCCGACTGTTCCGTCCATGTGGGCAGACCGGTTGCTGGGCCAGGCCGAGTCAGCAGCCCCACGACGATGGCCGATTCACTCACGCCGGCGAACCCCAGTGCCTCCACCATGAGCGAGAAGCCACCACCTGATGTGGCGCACATTGTTCGCGTGCCACCAAACGCCGCCCCGATACACATGTTGATCGCCGCAATCTCGTCCTCAGTGTGCTTGACCACGACACCGGCGGCGTCCGCGTGCTTCGCCATGACGTGGAGGACTGAAGTCGCGGGGGTCATGGGATACGCCGCGTACATTCCGATTCCGGCCGCCATGGCACCGAGGGCCAGCGCTTCGTTGCCGTCGATCACGACGGTCGCCGGTCGGTCGTCGTGCGGCGTCAAGTGAATCGGGAACGCGCAGTGCGCCTCCTGTGCGGCCTCCCAGCCGCGCGTGGCGGCTGCGACGTTTTGCTCGGCGATCTCGGGAGACTTGTGAGCGAACTGCGAGCGAAGCGACTCAGCAAGACCCTCGAGCGGGAAGCCCATGTGTCCGAGGACCGCTCCGAGCGCGATCACGTTGCGCATGATCTTGATGCCGCCGACCTCATAGACGATATCGGTGAGGGGGACCGGCACCAGGCACAGGTCGTCCCTGCCGGCTAGGTCGAGGTCGGCTGCGGCCACGTCACCCGGGTCGAAGATGATGGCGCCGCCGCGTGTAAGCTCCGCGATGTGGAGCCCGACGGAGGCCGCGTCCAATGCGACCAGCACGTCGGTGGCCATCACGTGGCTGAAGATCTCATCCTCACTGATTCGCACGTGGTAGGTGTTGTGGCCACCTTTGATGAGTGAGGGGTACTCAGTAAGGTCGAACGTGTGATACCCGGCACGTGAGAATACGCGGGCGAGCGTCTGGCCTGCGGCTTTGATGCCGAAACCAGCCGGACCACCGATGCGGATCCTGACTTCGTTGCCATATGGGGCGCTAGGGGACATGCGCGACTCCTTCACGAGGGTTGGCGTCGCCGACAGGCGACACGTCACGAAGTGGTTTGTACCCGACCGCGCCCGTCAGATGCCAAGAAATCGAGAGTCATACCCAGCGCTCGTGCGATACTGCAACCATGACCACTTCTGAGCACATGCCTGTCGTCGTTCTCGGCGTCACCGGATGCATCGCCGCATACAAGGCGTGCGAGCTGGCACGCGCGCTTATGCGCTCGGGCTGCCGCGTCAAAGTCGTCATGACCGAGGCCGCCACCAACTTCGTCGGGCCCACAACGTTTCGCGCGCTGACCGGTGAGCCGGTCGCGGTCGGACTCTGGGACGAGGCGGACGCGCGCGTTCACCACGTCTCGCTGGCCGAGGAGGCCGATGTGTTCGTCATCGCCCCCGCGACGGCCAACACGATCGCCAAGATCGCCGAGGGGCGAGCCGACGATCTGTTGTCCACCAGCGTTCTCGCCACCGAGGCCCCCGTGATCGTCGCTCCGGCCATGAATGTCCACATGTGGCGGGGCCTCACTACCGTCGCGGCCATCCGTGCACTTCGTGAGCGCGGGATGACGATCGTCGAGCCGGAGTCCGGCGAACTGGCGTGCGGTGACATCGGGGAGGGTCGGCTTGCATCTCTCGACGTCATCGCTGACGCTGTGCTGGCCGAAGCGCGTCGTTCACAGGACCTGACCGGGGTCAGAGTGCTCGTCACCGCAGGCGGAACCCGCGAGGCGATCGATCCCGTCCGTTTCATCGGCAACGCTGCGAGCGGACGGACCGGTTTCGCCGTGGCCGAAGAGGCCGCCCGCCGTGGCGCGAAAGTGACTCTCGTGACCGGACCGGCGACGCTTCCCGATCCATTCGGGGTCACTACCGTCCGCGTGACCTCCGCGCAGCAGATGCTCGAGGCGGTGCTCGAAGCGTATGACGCCGCAGATGTGATCGTGGCCAGCGCGGCCGTAGCGGACTTTCGCCCCAAGACGTCAGCGTCGCACAAACAGAAGAAGGCGGATGCACCGCTCGCGATTGAACTCGAGCGCACCCCCGACATCCTCGCGACCCTCGCAGCCGACAAGGGCGGGCGTGTTCTTATCGGCTTCGCTGCGGAGACTCGTGATGTCTTGCGTTCTGCGAGAGGCAAGCTGGAAGCCAAGTCGCTCGATATGGTGGTGGCGAACGATGTGTCATCGCCCGAACTCGGCTTCGCGACGATGGCGAATCGTGTCTGGTTCGTCTCGGCCACGGGAGATGAGGAGCTGCCCGTGGCATCCAAGACGGTAATCGCACGCGCTCTGTGGGACCGCATCGCCGGCGATGCTCGGGATGCTCTCCGGAGTCGCACACAGAAGGGAAACTGACATGACGCACAAGCTCGAAGGACCGGCCAAGCGCCTTTCGGCGTACGTTGGCGAGGACATGATCTACAACGAGAAGCCGCTCTACCAAGCGCTGATCGATCAAGCACGCACGCAGGGATGCGCGGGCGCGACTGCACTGCGCGGTATGGTCGGGTACGGGGCGTCGTCGCGTGACGTCGCCAAGCACGCTCTTAGGATGTCGACTGACTGCCCGGTTCTTGTCACGGTGATAGACGAGCCGCAGCGCATCACCGCCCTGGCTGCGGTGTGGTCAACCATGATCCAGGCGGGCATGGTAACTCTCGAGGACATCAAGGTCGTTCACTACTGCGCCGAGGGTGACTGCGTGGACTAGGTTCTGCGCGTTCTCATGCTGGGCGCACGGCTTCTCTGAACGCCCTTAATCGCTCGAAAGGACCAAGCGATGCTCCTCGGTGCCCACATCTCAGTGTCAGGCGGCTATGCCAAGGCGCTCGCGTACGCGGAATCCGTCGGTTGCGAGTGTGCCCAGCTATTCGCCAAGAGCCCACGGCAGTGGCGCGCTTCGGCGATCGACCCCGAGGTCGCCGCTCGTTTTAGGGCGGACCGTGAGACGAGAGGGTTCGGCCCGATCTTCACTCACACCTCGTATCTCATCAATCCGGCGACATCCGACCCGGTGCTTCGAGAGAAGTCCATAGCAGCGCTTGCCGACGAGCTGGTTCGCGGAAGTCTGCTCGGTGCGGCCGGTGTCGTCAGTCACATCGGTAACGACCCTGAAGGGAACTCCGCAGCGGCTGCGGCGCGGGTGGGGGAGGCAGTGGTTCGCGCGTTCGAACTCGCGGGCGGTGATGCCTGTCATACACGGCTCCTGCTGGAGAACACCGCAGGTGCCGGTCGCACCTACGGTTCGAACTTCGAGGAACTCGGCGCGTGTCTCGGCGCCGCGCAGCTGCCTGTCGATCGACTGGGAGTGTGCCTGGACACGTGTCACGCGTGGGCGTACGGGATGCCCGTGGACTCCGCGGAAGGTTGGCGTGAGGTGATCGAAGGCATAGATGGCTGCTGCGGAGTTGGTCGACTCGGCCTGATTCATGCCAATGACTGCCTTTTCGATCGAGGGTCGAAGCGGGATCGTCACGCCTGGATAGGTGACGGGTTCATCGGCACGGAGGGATTTCGGGCGATGGTGTGCGTACCTCAGCTGACGGATGTCTGCGTCGTCACTGAGATGCCAGGAGAGGTTCCACAAAAAGACCGGGAGAACATAGATCGGCTGAAGAGGCTCCGCGAGGAGTGCGCGTCGTCACAGACGTAGTGGACGGCGCGACTGTCCGGGTTGCTCGCACTGGACTGCCGTTCTAGGATGGTCATGAACCACGATTCTTACTGCGCAACGGCACACTGATTCTAGAGAGGTCGACGATGGCATTCTTCCTGCTCGGACGCGTTGATGACACACTCAATCTTCTGTGTCCCAACACGTTCTCATCGCGTCAGGAGGCCTTGGCTGCTTTGTCGCGTGTGACCGCCGAGCCTGGTTTTGAACTCTGGGATGCCGAGGTGCTGCTCCTGGATACAGACTCCGGCACGCCGGTCCTCTTGGTACGCCCGCAGACCGCGCCGACCGATCCTGCGATCATGCCCGACTCGGACGTGGTGGTCGTCCCCGAACCTGATGTTGAGCCGCTCGAGTCGATCGTCGTCGACGAGGTCGTGGCGACTCCGGAGACCGAGCCCGAGATGACGGTCGATGAAGATGCCTCGACCGACGCCGTCCTGACCGTGGAAGACCCTGCGCTGGCAGATGCCATCATGGAAGAGTTCGAGGCCGAGGAGCAGGCGAATCCGGCAGATGCGCTTAAGGCGGCGCTGTCGCGTACTGCTGCGCAGATGGAAGCCGAGGGCATCGTCGCACCGGAGTCCATTGGCGCTGCAGACCCCGAAACAGCATCAGATCCGCTGCCTGAGACCGAGCCGGCAGACGCGACTGCGACCGAGCCGGAAGACGCGATCGATGGGGAGGACGTCGCCGTATCCGAGGACGAACTCCCGGTCGAATCGACAGTCGAGTCTGCGCCCACGGTTGAGAAAGAATGGCCCTGGGACGTCGCAGCCGAGGTCGAGCCGGCGATATCTCCTGAGATCGCCTTCGTGATCAGCGATCTGGAGGAGCCGTCGCTTGACGACGCTTCGATTCTGCGTGGTTCGATCGATGACGAGACTTTCGCCACTGCGCGCCCGATGATCATGGGTGCCTACTCGGAGCCGCGTGAGGATGCCACATCCACCGACACTGTCGAAGTCTCCGCGCCAGTGGAGTCGATGGGCTCGGCAGACAGCCAAGTGGCTCCGTTCGTGCCGAGCTCATCCGGATTCGCAGTACCGGTGGTCGGAGACGCGGCCGACATTTTCCCGCTCGACTCACTTGTCGACGCCGCCGAGTCAATTCAGGAAGAGGCTGACTCCGCGGTTGTCGAGGGCACTGACGATCGTGACCTCTCGGATTTCATCCTCGACATCGGAGCGGTACCGGTTGCCGATGCGACCGAGTCTTCGCCGGATACAGCTGAGATGGACCAGTACACCTGCGAGGATTGCATCTACGAAGACACCTGCCCGAACAGGGATCAGCGTCACCCGAAGGACTGCGGCAGCTTCCAGTGGCGCTGATATGACGGGTTTGTCGAGACGTCCTTCTCGCACCTTTCCGTTCTCTGCCATCGTTGGCCAGGAGACCCTAAAGCTCGCGCTGTTGCTGAACGCCGTCGACTCACGCGTCGGCGGTGTTCTCATCAGAGGAGAGAAGGGCACGGCAAAGTCCACCGCAGTGCGCGCGTTGGCTGCGGTGCTCCCTCCCGTTGATGTGGTCGAGGGATGTCGATTCTCGTGTGATCCCGCCGATCCCGGAGTGTGGTGCACCGAGTGTCGTACACGACGTGAGTCAGGTCAGCTCCCCAAGTCGAAGCGGGCCGCGCGTGTAGTCGATCTGCCCGTTTCCGCGACTGAGGACAGATTGATCGGTTCGCTCGACCTTGAGCACGCGCTGAAGCACGGTGAGCGGGTGTACGAGCCGGGGCTGCTCGCGCTTGCGAACCGATCGATACTCTACGTAGACGAGGTCAATCTACTCGATGATCATCTCGTCGATACACTACTCGACGCAGCAGCGATGGGGGTCAACACCATCGAGCGCGAGGGGGTCTCCTTCACGCACCCCGCACGCTTCATCCTCGTGGGTACAATGAACCCGGAAGAGGGCGAGATTCGTCCGCAGCTACTCGACCGATTCGGTTTGTGCGTGGATGTCGAGGGCGTGCGGGAGCCTGAATCCCGTGTCGAGATCGTCAGGCGCAGGCGTGACTTCGAAGAGGATCCCGGCGCGTTCGAGCGAGTGTGGGCGGAGCCGGAAGACATCCTCTCGGCGAGCATCAAGCATGCCCGCCTGCGCCTCCCAAGCATCGAGGTTCAAGACGAGCTGCTCTACGCGATCGCCAATCTGGCGCTGACCGCAGGGGTCGACGGACACCGTGCTGATCAAGTGATGGTGAGGGCGGCTGCGGCAAACGCCGCCCTGGAGGGACGCACTGTCGTCGAGATGACCGATGTGGCGCGCGTCGCTCCGCTTGTACTCGCGCATCGGCTCCGGCGCACGTTGTTCGACGAGCCGCGACTCGATGCCACGGCGCTCTCGGCACTCATCAACCGAGCACTCGGCACCGAGGAAGGCGCCGAGCAGGCTGGGGAGACGGTGTCTGCCACACCGGGTGACGGCCAGACGAGCATCTTCGACGGTGGCGGATCGACCGCGGATGCCGCCGAGAATCTCGACTTGGCACGAGCGGTATTTGAGCAGCCCCTTGATCGGGCCCGGCGTTCAATCGCAGGTCGCCGACAAGAGACGGTGGCGGCGGACAGCCACGGACGATATTCCCGTTCAGAGCCGGCCCGACCGGGTGTCGGCGTATCTGATGTTGCGTTGGATGCTTCGATTCGGGCCGCGGCGCCGTATCAGATCGCTCGTGCCGGCACGGGTGACCTTGCCATATCAATCGCTCCGTCAGACGTCCAGAGCAAAGTCAGAACCCGCAAAGTGGGGGCATCTATCGTATTTTGCGTGGACGCGAGCGGCTCCATGGGAGCCTCGTCGCGCATGGAGGCTGCCAAGGCCGCCGTTCTCGACTTGCTGGTGGACGCGTACCAACGACGGGATCGTGTCTCGGTCATATCATTTCGTGGCGAATCGGCCGAGGTCGTTCTCGCGCCGACGGGAAGCGTCGAACTTGCGAATCTGAAGCTGCGTCGGCTACCAACTGGGGGAGCAACGCCGCTGGCGGCAGGTCTCATCCGAGCACTCGAGCTGATCGACTCCGAGAAACGCCGATCACCAGACGTCGTCCCTTGGCTCGTTTTGGTCACCGATGGCCGCGCGAACGTCGGAATCAATGGGGGCATCGGGAGTGAGGACGCCAAGCAGGCAGCGACTCGAGTCCGGGCAGGTCGCGTGAATGCGGTACTGCTGGACACCGGCGGGCAGAGCAGTAGTTCGGCCGCAGCACGGGAGCTCGCGCGTGAGGCGGGCGCCGAGTACGTGAAGGTCGCGTCGTTGACAGGCGAAGTGATCAGCGAGACCGTGCGACAACGATTGCTGGTCGGCAAGTAAGCAAAAGACGCAAAAAGCCGATACACTCTTTGCGTGCAATGCCAGAAACTGTAGTAGTCATCGATCGAGGAGAAGTCTGGCCATGAGACAGCAGCTTCGCAGGGGTTTCGTTCTTCTGGCGGCGGCATGCCTGCTACTGGGTGTATCCGCTACTTCCGCGTTTGCGGGCTTAGACGACGAGCCCGCAGACGGAATCCACGCGTTCACCTCGTCGAATCCCGGGGCGGGCGTGGACCACTGGTGGCGTCAGGGATGGGGCCGTACGCTAACTCCTGACTTCGCGCTTCTTCCTCCCTCGGGCATGGACGACAAGAAAGATGGCTACATCATCGGCATGCTGTACTCCGTGGATCGAACCGATTCGGGCGAGGCCACAGGAGCGCTCTCGGACGTGATAATCGACCGGGTGCTGCCGGACAACTACTACCGCGCCTCTTTCGGTGGAACCACCAACAACACGGGGCCGTATGGCACCAACGCGAACAACACCCTCGACATCGAGGGAATCTTCCAGAATCCGCCGACAGGAACCTGGCCACCATCCACTCTCGCCAAACCGGTGGAGGGTCAATGGTTCATGCACTACCGCTTCTTCTCGACCTACCGCTATTCCGACGCAGTCCATCAGATCGGGTTCGGCATCGACACGACTCCACCTAACCCCGTCACAGGCCTGACTGTACGGACCGGCCTCTACTCGCCGCCGGTGACCGGATGGCAGCCGCTCAAGCGCATGCACGTTAGCTGGACCCCGAAGGAATATGACGCTCTCTCAGGTGTCGGCTACTACGAGGTCCTGATCGACGACAAGCCGTTTCTGCCCGAGTCGACATCCACCGCGAGCCCCCAGCAGGGCCGGGTGTACACAGCGCCCACTGACCCGGCGGGCCTTGGCATATACACGATGCCTTCCTCGATCACCATCGAGAACATGCCTCCCGGCAAGCATAAGATCTCTCTCGTCAGCGTGGACCGGGCGACGAACCGAAGCGTCGCGGCGAACGCGACCTACTACTCGGACCCTGACACTCCCACGGTGGAGTTCCTGGCCCCGCTGAACGGATATCTGAAGCGCGGAACGCAGGTCGTTGTCGGCGCTCACGACCTCGCTGGCGACCCCGGCGTCAAGGTCGCGCTGGACGGCAAGAACGTCGCAACTTTCACAGCGCCGCCTTACGCTTTTGTTCCTGATCTCACCGGACTCCTGCCCGGAACGCATGTGCTCAGCGCAACAGCGACCGACAAGCTCGGGCGCAGTGTGACCACAACCATGACCGTTTCCACTTTGGGAGCGACGGTAATCCCGACGACAGGATTCATCGTCACGGACGACGAGTCGCTCAACACGTCGAGCACCGGCAGCGCATCGACCAACCCCGACGACCCGAGCAGTCAGGATGCTTTCTGGCGACAGGGTTGGGGCAACTCGCTCTTCCCGCAGTTCGAAATCTCGCCCCCCTCAGCAGATCCGCTGGAGTTCGGCTTCACGACCGGACTGCTCTACGCAGTCAACCGGACGAGCGGTACGGTGATCGATGGCTCGAAGCCAAGTAGCTATACGGTCTCGCCGTTTGCCACCGGGACCTTCTTCAAGGGCACTGTCGACCTTATGGGCGTATTCATCGAGTCCGCGCCTTCAGGCGGTTGGCCGAAGAGCTCACTTGGTGGCGAGACCAAGCCGTATGAGGGAATCTGGTACTTCAGCTACCTGCCGTACACCACGAAGGGCTACGTTCCCCAGAACACCAATCGGGTCGCTTTTGGTGTCGATGTGACCAAACCACGCGCTGTCGCTGGTCTGAAGGCTTCTCCCAGCCTGGATGTCTCGGATGCCAACCGCTGGACGAGCGCTTCACGCGCACACGTGACGTGGCTTGCTGATCGTTATGACGACCTCTCCGGCGTTGCCTACTACGAGGTGCTTGTTGACGGCAAGGTTGTCACGCCCGAAGGCGCCAGCGGCGGGCGTATCTATGAGGTCATCGGCAGAACGCCTTCATCTGTGACTATCGAGGATATGCCTCCGGGGAGGCACACGATTTCGGTCGTCGCAGTGGATCGTGCGACCAACAAGGGCCCCGCGGCCAGCACATACTTCTACTCCGACCCCGACGTACCCAAGGTCCAGCTGGTTTCACCCACTGCGACCATCATCCAGGTCAAGCCGTCACTGGTCGCCTCGGCCAGTGACCTCGGAGGCGTCAAGAGCGTTGTCTTTCGACTGGATGGCGTATCTGTAGGCACCGTGACAACGCCGGGCTCTGACAAGGTGACGTACAAGCACGCTGCTGACCTGTCCTCGTTCGCTGCCGGCCCTCACGTACTCTCCGCTACGGTAACCGACATGCTTGGACGGACGTCGGTAGTCAGCAAGAACGTGACGCTGGACAAGACGCCGGTACGCGTGACGAACTTCTCGCGCACGCCGTCGATCTTCTATCCGGTGAAGCGTGACGGTTACCGCGACAATTCGACCATCAAGTTCACCCTGAACAAGACGGCACTGGTGACACTTAAGGTCCGCGATTCCGGCGGCACGGTTCGCAAGACGTTCACTGCTACCAAGAATGCCGGTAACAACAGCTTCAAGTGGGATGGCAAGTGGGCGAGCGACGGCAAGGTCCATATCGGGTCGAGCGGTAGCGCGACGTACTACTACCAGATCACGGCTGTGGATTCGGCCGCCTATTCGACAACCACGTCGAAGATCTCTACTACCATGCGCAACTACGAGCTCGTCAAGACCGGTACGAACACCGTCAAGGTGGTGCCTCGCTAGGACAAGCGCACGACCGAGAATCGCGACGGGCGGCCCTCTTTCGGGGGCCGCCCGTTTGGTTTCACAGGTGGAGTGGGCCTGTAAGCCGGATTCTGTCGTGTGCGACCATCTATCTGGGATCACCGTCGCCGATGACCTCGCGCGAGCATACCCGAGCGTTGGTCGGGCCGACCTTAGCCGCTCCTATTTGCTCTTGCTCCGGATGGGGTTTGCCAAGCCGTCACGTTACCGTGACGCTGGTGCGCTCTTACCGCACCGTTTCAGCTTTTCTCCCGCCGGCGAACCAGCGGGGGAGTTTTCTTTTCTGTGGCACTTTCCGTCGGCTCACGCCGCCCAGCAGTTAGCTGGCATCCTGCCCTGTGGAGTCCGGACTTTCCTCACGCCGTTGCCGACGCGCGGCCGCCCAGCCCACTCCGAGAACCAGTCTAGCAGCCGAGGAGGGGGAGCGCTTGACCGGTGCGGACGGGTGACACCCGTCACTCAGTGAAC
>CAYMAN010000030.1:0-23254 GCA_964388455.1 uncultured Eubacteriales bacterium | reverse complement strand
TCGCTCGCAGCTTCGATCCTTGAATCGGATGCGGCGTTCACGTGACTGAACGCAAGACTGGCAAGCAAGGCATGATTTACACCCGTAAGTGGGGGGTGAAGTAAATGGGACACAAGCTGTATCGTGAGGCTCATCCGTTGGTCTTCGTGCTCACGCACTGGATCAACCTGTGCGCCATGGTGTTCCTGACCCTCTCGGGTTTCTACATTCACTACCCGATCTTCCCCGCATTCATGGGGGTCGCCCGCGGCACGCACTCCTTCTGGATGTTCGTGCTTCTGATCAACCTGCTCGTCCGCATCGTCCTGGCCTTCTTCGTGAAGTCCGCGACCATGCCTGACACCCGTGAGCAGGAGCTGGACTACAAGAACTGGCTGCCGCAGGCCGCCAACCGCCACCAGCTGATCCCGTGGGTCAAGTACTACCTGTTCCTGAAGAAGGATCATCCGATCTCGGCGAAGTACGGCGTTCTGCAGAAGATCGCCTACCTTGCTACCCCCTTCCTGATTCTCGCTGCCGCCTACACCGGCTTCATGTTGTGGGCTCCGACGATGAACTGGGGCTTCTTCCGCGTTGGAGCGATTTGGATCTCGTCGCTGTTCAACTCCGGTGGTGGCGCTGATCTGATGCCCGTGCGGATCGTCCACTACTACGTCATGTGGGTCATCCTCATCTTCACCGCGTTCCACGTCTACCTCGCGAACATCTACAACTTCGCTCCCTCGAAGATGATCTTCGCCTGGAAAGAGAACACGGGCGATCACGCCTAGGTTCTTGCTTCTTGGTTCTTAGCGACGGGCCCTGGGAAACCAGGGCCCGTCTCATTATCTCCACAGGAATGGTGAGACATTCGGCGTAGTATGTACGCATCCATTCGTTGCATACCCTGAGGGGGGTACGGTTGTTCTCTGAGCGCATCATTTCCACGGCTCTCGGCGTGTTGAACAGATCCTATCTGGCAACCGCTCCGTGCGAACAGGACTTCCTTCCGGGCCCGAAGGACGGTCATGGTTACGTGCTCTACGCTCATGTCCCCTTCTGTGAGCGACTGTGCACGTATTGCTCGTTCAACCGGTTCCTGTACAAGGAAGACCGCGCGCGAGCCTACTACCAGAATCTGCGCGCCGAGATGCACCTCGTCGCGGAACTCGGCTACGATTTCGCATCGCTTTATGTCGGCGGCGGAACCCCCACCATCCTTCTCGATGAGCTCGCTCGGACCATAGACTTGGCCCGTGAACTCTTTCCCGGCATTCGCGAGGTATCGGCAGAGACAAGCCCCAATCACCTCGGACCAGAACTGGTCTCCACCCTAGACGGACGAGTTCAGCGTCTCTCCGTCGGTGTTCAGAGCTTCGACGACCGGCTCCTACGGCAGATGGACCGGTACGGCAAGTACGGCACCGGTGAAGAGGTGTTCGAACGCGTCGCCTCGGTCGCTGGATCATTCCCGTCGTTTAACGTAGACATGATCTTCAACTTCCCGAGTCAGACCGAGGAGGTTCTTCTCCAAGACATCGAGCTGGTGAAGAGCATCGGTGCGAACCAGACGACGTTCTATCCCTTGATGGCGTCGCCGCTTCGTCGCAAAGAGCTGGCACAGACCGTGGGATCCATCGACTTCGAACAGGAAGCGCGCTACTACAACCTGATCATCGATGCACTCGCACCCGACTTTGTGCCGGCAAGCGCATGGACCTTTTCCAAGGACCGCCACGTGATGATCGACGAATACATCGTGGACTTTCCTGAGTACGTCGGCATCGGTTCGGGCGCGCTGTCGTTTCTCGATGACCGGATCTTTGGCAACACGTTCTCTCTGCGCGAATACAGCGCCCGAATCGAGGCGGGCCGCATGGCGGTCACCAAGGCCGGCAAGCCGTATGGGCGTATGGCGCAGATGCGCTACCGATTCGTCACTGATCTCTTCGGTTTGCGACTCGACAAGCGCCGCTTCAAGTCCGATTTCGGAGTGCCTGCGACCGTTGCGCTCGCAGCAGAACTCGCGTTCATGACCGCCGTCGGCGGTATCGCCACGCACACTGCCGAGGAGATCACGTTGAACCGTAAGGGTCGCTATCTGCTGCTGGTGATGATGCGAGAGACGCTTGCTGCATCCAATGACGCTCGCGACAAGGCCCGGGCGGAGCTTCCGCTTGACGAGCGCATCCTACTGCTCGAAGGTGACACGTCGGCCGGGGTCATCGGCGACACAGCTTTAGTCGCCGGCTAGCCGGAATTCCGGCCGAGCCGTGCGCTCCAGACCTATCCACCTGATCACCGTTCTATGGGAAGGACCCTGAGCTCCGTGGCTGATGAAAGAATTCTTGTGATGGGTGTCGGAAACCCGCTGATGCGCGATGATGGTATCGGCCCGCGTGTCATCGAGATGCTGCTGACCGGGTACGACTTCCCTGACCATGTCGAACTGGTCGATGCCGGCACCATGAGCTACATGATTCTCGACCTGATACGTGACGTGGACCGTCTGATCATCATCGACGCGCTCAAGAACACCGACCTTCCTGCTGGCACCGTACTTCGTCTCACCCCCGAAGAGATCGCCGAGAACCAGGTGAGCCATTCGATGCACGACGTGCGAGTGGTCGACATCCTGCAGGCCGCGGAGCTACTCGGCCGGGCACCGGAGACCGTCGCGATAGGGATGCAGATCGAATCGATCGAGGAATGGGTGCTCGAACTCACTCCAGACGTCGAGGCCGCACTGCCGATCGCGTGTGCAGCGGTTCTCGACGAGCTGGAGCTCCATGGAGTCGTTGCGACGCCGTCGGATACCGCAGACGTGCACGCCCAGATCATCGCGGCCATGCGCTCCTACGACCCGATGCCTGACACGAGTCCCTCACGCGACTGACGAACCGAACCGTGTCTGCTAGCGGGCCAGTTCGCGGCGCAGCCTGTCCGTGATGCCATCCAGATCGAGTCCCGCCTTCGCCATGATGTCACTTGAGGCACCGGAGGATTGGTATGACTCGACACCAATGCGCACAAGTCGGGTAGCGGAGCCGTGGGTGGCGAGCCACTCCGCGACTGAGGCGCCCAAGCCGGATCGGACGTTGTGGTCCTCGATCGTGACGATCAAGGGCACCTGAGACGCGTACTCCATAGCCGCCGTGTCGAGCTCGAGCGGACACGCGACGATGCCGACTTCGAGCTCCGCTCCCTCCTCGGCCAGACTATCGACCGCCGCGATCGCGGCACCCGCGACGGTTCCCATCGTGAGCACGCACGCATCGGAGCCTTCTCGGGCCCAGACGATCTCGCCGTACGAGAACTCATATTCGGAACCGAACAGCGCGTTACCGTTGGCATCCGCGATCACCGGCAACTTGCTGCGACCCATGGCCAGTGCGACGTTGCCGTGTAGTCCGGGCATGGCCCGTACGGCGCGGTCCGTCTGATTGGCGTCCGCCGGGACGATGATCTTCCAGCCGAAGAAGTCGCGCAGGGCACCCACGTAGTCGATACACTGATGCGTCTTGCCGTCCTCGCCGACATCAAGACCACAGTGGGTCACCGCCAAGTTGAGCGCGGCTCCGTTGATGTCGTTGAGCCGCTGCTGGTTGTAGACCTCGTCGATGCCAAACGCCCCGAAGTCAGACCAGAACGATACGACACCGGGCACGGTCGACATCGCGCCTGAGGCGGTGGCAGCATTGTGCTCGCCAACTCCGAGCTGGATGAACCCCTCGGGTCGCTCGGCGGCAAAACCGTCCGTCTTGACCGATACCGCGAGGTCACAATCGAACACACCGATGGGGACGTCGGGGTTGGCTTTAGCGAGGTCGACGAGCGCGGCTCCCCACGCTCCGCGGCAGTCCGCCTTCTCCCCCACCGCTAGGGTCCGGTTCGTACCGGTGCTGATTGCCACGCAAGGTGTCTCGTGCTCAAGAGCGGTGACGAGACACGACTCAGCACGGCGGCTACGTGCCGACGCCAGCGCCGCAGAGTCGAGCCCCAGCTCGGCCATGGCCAGAACGTACTCATCGTCCTTCAGGCCTCGGCCGTGAAACTCCTCTTTGCCCTCCATGAACGAGACGCCCTTGCCGATCACCGTACGCGCGAGAACCACGCTGGGGACACCGTCATCGATCGCGTCCCGGAGCGCTTCGTGGAGTGCAGCTACGTCATGGCCGTCACACTCAATCACGCGCCATCCGTCGGCAGCCCAATCCTCGGCCAGGTGTACCGGCATGACGTCCTCGGTCCGACCGGAGATCTGGATGTGGTTCCAGTCGACGATCGCGGTCAGATTTCCCAGCCCTTCCTTCACGGCTGCACGCCGGGCCTCTCCGACCTGCCCCTTCTGCTGCTCGCCGTCTGACATAGCGACGAAAGTGTGCCAATCACCACCCGAGAGTCGCGCCCCCAAAGCCAGGCCCAGCCCCGCCGAGAGTCCCTGGCCGAGGTTGCCGCTCGACCACTCGATACCCGGCACCGAGCGCTCGACGTGGCCCTCGAAGACGCTGCCGGCCTGGCGGAAGTGCGCCGAGAACTCCTCGGCGGGGAAGAAGCCGTTGGCGCTCAACGCGGCATAGGCGCCCGGAGAGGTGTGACCATGGCTGATGACGATGCGATCACGATGGGGCCAGCGCGGCTCGTCGGCGCGCAGATTCGCACACGAGTACAGCACGGTATACATCTCGAGAGATGACATGGAGCCGCCGGGATGACCGGACCCCGCAACGGACGTCGCAGTCAGTATGTGGCCGCGGGACTGCAACGCGCGGTCCGCCAGCGTCTGCAGCTGCTCCGTGGTGAGCGGCGTGCCAAAACCCATCTGAGTCATCGGGAGCTCCCGTGTTCGAGGACTGGAAGGCGCGAGCGCACCAAGCAGGTTACAGTAATGGTACCCAAGTGAAGTCGGTGTTGGAGGAGGCGGTTCGTGTGCTCGACGTTCTGGAGATAGCGAAATCCTCGGCACTGGCTGGCGGAATGATCCTTCACGACCGCCAACGTGACATGGGGGTCATCCGGTCGAAGTCCTCGCGTACCGATTTCGTCACCGAGGCCGATGTCGCCTCCGGCGTGGCAATCGTCTCGGCTATTCTCGAGTGTGATCCGTCGGCTCGCATCCTCGTGGAAGAGGAAGAGGTCTACGGGCTGCTCGGCATTGAGAAGGCGACACTCGGCGAGGGAGACGTCTGGGTCATCGACCCACTGGATGGCACGACGTCGTTCATTCACGACTACCCGACATATTCGGTGTCGGTGGCGCTCGTTCGGGACACCACCCCCATCGCCGGCGCCGTCTACAATGCGGCGGCTCGTGAGATGAACGCGGCTGCCCTGGGACTCGGTGCGATGCGCGATGGCGTACCGATCCACGTCGCACACGCCGAGACGATTCAGGACGCGCTGATGATCACCGGCTTCCCCTACGACCGGGGCGAGCCGCTCACGCGCCAGCTGGCAGTCCTCGCGGCATTCCTGCGAGCGCCGGTTCACGGGATCCGACGCGACGGTTCGGCGGCGATCGACTGCTGCCACGTCGCAGCGGGCCGAGCCGACGGATTCTGGGAGTACGCGCTCAAGCCGTGGGACATGGCGGCCGGCGTGATCATCGCTCGCGAAGCCGGCGCTCACGTCACCGATGTCACCGGCGCCGAGTGGACCGCGCTGAGCACGAGCATCATCGTCGCAAACCCCCGGCTCCATGCCGAGATGACGGACTTGATAGTGGGCGTCTCTGCCTGAGCGACCAGGTGGGCACCATGATCACGCGCACGGCCGACGACGAACGCTCGGCCTAACGCGGGCCGGGTGCCGCCGTCGCGTCCTCGGCCAGCGTCACGCCCCACTCGCCGAGAACCTTGCTCACGGCAGCCTCGCCGCTCTCGATGCAGTTGGGGAGCCCAACACCGCGGTAGGTGCCGCCAGCCAGCGCAAGACCCGGCACCGCAGCCGAGCGTGCCTCAATGTCCGCGACGCGGTCGAGGTGACCCATCGTGTACTGCGGCATGCCGAGCGTCCATCGGAAGAAGCGGCGGAAGAGCGGCTTCGCAGCTGGATTGATGCCGAGGATGCGCCGAAGCTCAGCCTCGGCGATGTCGGTCAACTCCTCGTTACTCTTCTCCATGATCGCCTGGTTCTGTGGCCCGCCGACAAACCCTCTCAGGAGCACAGCGCCCTTAGGTGCCCGGCCCGGCCACTTGGTGGAGGAGTACGTCGCCGCCAGCAACTTGCTCTTCTCCAGCGCGGGACACAGCACTCCGAACGCCTCCATGTCGATGCCGATCTCGCTCTCGTCGAACGCCAGCGACACCGTGGCCGAGGAACTCGAGGGGATGTGCGCGAGTGCATCGGCGATGCCCGCGTCAACCGGACGCACGAGCGGCTCGGCGGCCCAGGACTCCGTCGCGAAGATGACCGCGTCGCCTTCGAGCGTGGAGTCGTCATCGAGTGCGACGGACCAGCGACCCTCGGCGTCGGTGGACACTGCGGTCACAGCGCGACCGGTCTGCATCTTCTCGGGCCCGGCGAACTCGGCCATCGCAGCCGGGAACTCGTGCATGCCACCCTTGAACGCGGTGAAGAAGGTGCGAGGATTGGCGGGGTCCACGGGGTGCTTGCGCCGCATCTCCTCGGCCATCTTGCGCTGTGCGAGAAAGCCCTTGATCATGCAGCCGTACTTCTGCTCCATCTCGAGCAGGTTCGGGAACGTCGCCGCGAGCGACATCTGCGCAGGGTCGGAGCCGTGCACACCACCGACGAGCGGCTCGGCCAGGCGATCGAGGATCTCTCGGCCCATACGTCGGACGATGAAGTGTTCAAGCGACTCGTCGTTGAACTCGCCGGGGGCGAGCTTCTTGGTGGGGACGAAGAGGTCCATCCCCGCGCGGATCTTGCCAGGCCATGAAAACAGACCGGTGGTCGCGAACGGAACGAACTTGGTGGGCGCGAACTGCATGACGCCGTCGGGCATCGGATACAGCCGGCCATTCTTGAGGATGAGCGTGAGCTTGCGCGAGTCATCGGTCGCGAGCTTCTTGTCGGTCATGCCGACGAGCTCGGCGATTCTGTGGACCGCAGGCTTCGCGGTCAGAAACGAGTCGGGTCCGCCATCGACGACGAAGGCGCCACGATCGGTGTCGACGATCTCGCCGTGGACCTTGCCGCCGAGCCTATCGTCACGCTCAACGAGCACGAAGTCGACGTCAGCACCGCTGTCCGAGGCGCGCTTAAGCTTCATGGCAGCGGCCAGTCCGGCCACGCCCCCACCGATGATGATGACTTTCTTCATGCCCATCCTTTGTGTCGTGTGAATCGAAGCCGCCACATCGCGTCTAGCGACGTGGCGCGGAGCTTTTCTCGGTGTCCTCGACGAGGTTGATCTCCAGGTCACGCAGGACCTTGCTCGCTGCGATCTCGCCTGAGTCGAGGCAGTTGGGCACCCCGACTCCACGGTATGCGCCACCAGCCAGAGCCAGTCCGGCGATGGTTGCCGCGCGCGATTCGATCTCATCGACCCGGTCGAGATGCCCCATCGTGTACTGCGGCATGCCGCCTACCCAGCGGTACACGCGAGCGAACACCGGCACCGCATCGGCCTTCACGCCAAGGAGCTTCACAAACGAGGTGCGTGCGGTTTCGATGAGCTCGTCATCGGAGCGCTCGATGATCTCTTGGTCTCGAGGTCCGCCGACGAACCCGCGTATCAGCACGCGCCCCGCGGGCGCACGCCCCGGCCACTTGGACGACATCAGGGAGATGCCTGTCACCGGCTCGTGCTCGATAGCGGGCGACAAGGCACCATGCCATCGCTTGTCAAACGGGCAATCGGCCTCATCAAAACCCATGAGGATCGTCGCGGACGATGAACAGGGGATCTGGCCCACGAGATCCGCGAGTCGCTCGTCAACAGAGCGGAGCAACGGCTCTGTGGCGAAAGCCTCGGTCGCCAAAATGACGCCGTCGCCAGCGAGTGTGTCCCCGGTCGAGAGCGTCACAGACCAGCGTTCGTCATCGCGGCGCGTGACCGAAGCGACCGTGGCACCCGTACGGATGGCGTCACGACCTGCGGCATCCGCCATTCGGTCGGTGAGGTACTGCAGCCCCGGCGTGAACGAGGAGAAGAAGCTGTAGGGCCGCGCACCGGGCCTGGGCGGGTTAGCCTTGCGACGCGCCTCGATGGCCTTGCGCTGCGCCAGGAACCCTCTGACCAGCGAACCGTGCTGCTGCTCCATGTCGAGCAGGTTGGGATACGTCGCGGCAAGCGACATGTCCGCCGGATCGGATCCGTTCACGCCACCGACAAGCGGCTCGGCGAGACGTTCGAGCGACTCGCGGCCCATCCTGCGCACAACGAAGCTCTCCAGCGACTCGTCGTTGCGTTCCTCCGCCGGCACCTTCTTGGCAGGGATGACGAGGTCAAGCGCCATGCGAAACTTCGCGGGCCACGAGTACAGCTTGGTGGTGGCCATCGGCATGATCTTGGTCGGCGCGAACATCATGATGCCATCGGGCATCTCCACAAGCTTTCCGCGCTTGACGATGAACGTCTTCTTGTTCGCCTCGATGGTGCCGGTCTCTTCATCGTAGATGCCGAGCTGGCGAGCCACGCGATGAACGGCAGGCTTATCGGTGAGGAAGGAGTCGGAGCCGCCATCGACGATGAAGGTACCGCCCGTCGCAGAATCCTCGACATACTCAGTCAGAAGCTTGCCGCCGAGACGCTCGTCCTTCTCCAGAAGAGTGAACGTCACGTCATGACCCGCGTCAGCCGCGCGCCTGAGCTTGTAGGCCGCACCGAGACCGGCCACACCGCCGCCGACGATGATGATGTGTTTCACGCAGGCACCCCTTTGCACGGGAACCGGAAAGGAAGGCGCCGTTACCGGACGACGCGTTGCTGACTCGCTAGAGAAGCTCGCTCAGTGAGTCCGCGATCGCATCAAGAACCTGGGGCGCCTCGTTGACTACCGGCGCACGCATCCACTCGAGGTCAGCGAGAAGCGTTCGATCGGCGGCAACGATGTCGAGATCGTAGAGCGTCTCCATGTGGTCGGTGAGGAAGCCGATAGGCGTCACAACGAGCGCCTTGACCTCCGAGGCGGCTGCAGCGTCGATGAGTTCATCGAGATTGGGCTCGAGCCAAGCACCGGGGCGTTGACCCTTGGACTGGTACACCAAGAACCAGGCTCGAGGAGGCTCATCTGAACCGAACGCACGAAAACCACTGAACATCGACTCGCCCGCGCACTCACGTCCCTCGCCCATTCCGAGCTTGGTCGCGATGGCCTGCGCCGTACGCTGGAGGCCCTCGACGTAGGGATCGTCGACCTCAAGATCGGCCTCAGGAAGACTGTGGGCGGTGAAGACCACGATAGCGCCTTCACTGGGCTGGATGTCCTCGATAGCTGCCGCTGTACCGCCCGCCATGAAGTCAACGAACGCGTCGAGGTCTGAAACGAGCGGCGCCTCAACAATCTCGATACCGGGATGTGAACTGCGGACATCCTCCAGCGCCTCGCGATAGGCACCTGATGCGGCCTTGGACTCGAACGGTGACAGTGAGACCGTGACGATCCGGTCACAGCCAAGCTCGAGCAGCTCGTTGAAGGTCGCATCGATGAATGGGTGCCAGTAGCGCATCCCGACACGAACAGGTACGTGATGTCCTCTCTCGGCAAGCCGCGTCTCCAGGCCGGATGCCATCTCGGCTGCAATCAACGGCAGAGGCGAGGATCCGCCGATAGCCAGATAGCGCGTACACACCTTGCTCACGAGCTCATCGCTGGGCTCACGGTCCATCAGGTTGCACATGAATGGCCGGACGGCAGCAATCGAATCAGGACCGCCAAAGCCGAGCAGAAGGACTCCCGTAGTCGCCATCTCTACGCTCCAGCACCCGCGCGAATGCGATCCGAATGCTTGTGCACGTACGAGATCATTTTCTTGGCCTTCTCGGGATCGGAGGTCTTGTGGATGCCGTGGCCGAGGTTGAAGATGTGGCCAGGACGCGTGCCCACGGCCTCGAGGATCTCGACGACCATCGCCTCGAGCTCAGCATCGGGAGCGAAGAGCGCGACCGGGTCGATGTTGCCCTGGATGCCGAACTTCGGATCGATCTGCTCGCAGGCCTTCCGGATGTCCAGACGCCAGTCGACGCCGATGACGTCGCCACCGGCCTTCTGGGCCAGATCGAGCATCGAGGTGGCGCCGTTGGGGAAGTGGATGACGGGGACGCCGCCATCGGGAACGACCTTGTCGCCGTGGGCCTTGACCTCGTCGATGACCCGCTTGGTGTGCTTGAGGACCGAACGCTCGTAGTCACGCGGTGCGATATAGCCGATCCAGCTGTCGAAGACCTGCACAGCCTGCGCACCGGAGTCGATCTGCATCTTGAGGTAGTCGATCGTGGTCTGCGCGAACTTGTCGAGCAGCATGTCCCACGCCACGGGCTCGGACCACATGAGCGCCTTGCAATTCTCGTAATCACGGGTGCCTTGGCCCTCGATCGCGTAGCTCGCAAGCGTGAACGGCGCACCAGCGAAACCGATGAGCGGCACCTTGTTCTCGAGTTCGCGACGAAGTGACTTGATGATGTCTTGCACGTAGCCGGTCGTCTCGATCGGATCGGCGACCGTCAGCTTCTCGACGTCTGCGACCGTGCGCACCGGGTTGTTGATGACGGGACCGCGGCCGCTCTGGAACTCGAGGTCCAGACCCATACCGGGGAAGCCTACGAGGATGTCGGAGAACATGATCGCAGCGTCCACGCCGATAAGGTCGACCGGCTGCATCGATACCTCGACGGCGAGTTCCGGATTGCGACACATCTCGAGGAATCCGTACTTCTCGCGGATCGCTCGGTACTCGGGCATGTAGCGGCCGGCCTGACGCATCATCCAGACGGGGGTACGCTCGGTCACTTCGCGGCGAGCCGCGCGCAAGAACAGATCGTTGTAAGCCATGGAGCGAGGTCCTTTCGGGCGGTTGCAGAAACGAGCCGGACACACGACCGCGATTCTACCACGCACGAGGCGGTTTCGTGCTGTGGTGACACTTGTTACAACTCCGGCCAAAGCATGAGACAGCCCCGACTCGCAGGTGCGAACCGGGGCTGTCCAGTAATCGACTGAATGGTGCTGTGCTACTCGACTTCCGGCGCGCTGTCCACGATCTTGCGCACGACCGACGGATCGGCCAACGTTGAGACGTCGCCCAGTGCCTCCATCTCGCGCTCTCCTGCCGCGACCTTGCGCAGGATGCGGCGCATGATCTTACCCGAGCGGGTCTTAGGCAGATCCGGCACGATCTGGATGTGATCCGGAGTTGCGATCGGACCGATCTCCTGACGCACGTGGCCTCGGAGGATCTTGGCGGCGTCAACGGCGTTGGCGGCCGTCTCCTTCAAGATGACGTATGCGTAGATGCCCTCACCCTTGATGTCGTGCGGGAAACCGACGACTGCGGCCTCTGCGACGTACGGGTGCGACACGAGAGCGGACTCAACCTCGGCGGTGCCCATGCGGTGACCGGAGACGTTGATGACATCGTCGACGCGTCCGAGCAGCCAGTAGTAGCCGTCTTCATCGATGCGACACCCGTCACCGGTGAAGTAGTAGCCGGGGAACGTCGAGAAGTAGACTTCTTTGACGCGGGCGTTGTCGGTGTCGCCCCAGGTTCCGCGAAGCATGCCGGGCCACGGGTACTTGATGCAGAGGCGTCCGCCCTTGCCGGTCGGCGTCTCCGTCTGATCCTCGTTGAGGATTATCGGCTGGACACCGAACATCGGCTTGGTCGCCGAACCCGGCTTCATGGGCGTGGCACCCGGCAGGTTGGTGATCATGTGCCCGCCGGTCTCGGTCTGCCACCACGTGTCAACGATCGGAATACGTTCGCGGCCGATGTTCTTGTAGTACCACTCCCACGCCTCGGGGTTGATCGGCTCGCCGACCGTGCCCAGTACGCGGAGGGTCGAAAGGTCGTACTTCGCGGGCCAATCGTCGCCGGCCTTCATCAGGGCGCGAATCGCGGTCGGCGCGGTGTAGAACTGGTTGACGCCGTGCTTGTCGATGATGTCCCAGAAGCGCCCGGCATCCGGGTAGTTGGGAACACCCTCGAACATGAGCGACGTGGCGCCGATGCACAGCGGACCGTAGACCACGTAGCTGTGGCCGGTGATCCAACCGATGTCGGCGGTGCAGAAGAACACGTCGTCATCGTGATAGTCGAACGTGTACTTGAAGGTCATCGAAGCCTGGAGCAGGTAGCCACCGGTGGTGTGCAGCACGCCCTTGGGCTTACCGGTCGAACCGGAGGTGTAGAGGATGAAGAGCGGGTCCTCGGCGTCCATCCACTCGACCTCGCAGTGACGGGAAAGTTCAGTGGAGCGCATCTCCTCGTGGTACCAGAAGTCGCGACCCGGCTCCATGTCCACGCGAGAACCGGCACGCGACACGACGATGACGGTACCGATCGTCGGGGTCTCGTTGAGCGCCTCATCGGCCAGTGCCTTGAGCGGGACGACGCGACCGCCACGCAGGCCCTCGTCGGCCGTGATCAGCAGCTTGCAGCCACTGTCCTGGATACGGTCACGAAGCGAGTTCGACGAAAAGCCGCCGAAGACGATCGAGTGGATCGCACCGATACGGGCACACGCGAGCATCGCGATGGCGAGCTCCGGAATCATCGGCATGTAGATGGCGACGCGGTCGCCCTTCTTGATGCCGTGCTTCTTGAGCACGTTGGCGAACTTGCACACCTTGTAGTAGAGCGACTGGTACGTGTAGATTTTGCTGCGGCCCTCGTCGGACTCCCAGATGAGGGCGGCCTTGTTGCGGCGCCCATCGGTGAGATGGCGATCGAGGCAGTTGTACGAGACGTTGGTCTTGCCGCCCTTGAACCATTCGACCTTAGGAGTCTCGAACTCCCACTCGAGCACCTTGTCCCACGGCTTTTCCCAGTGGAGCATCTCTTTGGCCATGTCGCCCCAGAATCCCTCGGGGTCGCTCACGGAGCGGTTGTACATCTCGTCGTACTGCTCCATAGAGCTGATCCACGCATGGTCCTTGACCCACTGTGCGGGCTCGATGGTGCGCCCCGCGTGCGAGAAAGAGTCGAGTGAAGTGGACTCTTCAGTCATAACGGCCTCCTAGTCCCTGTGATGAGTGGTACGGGGTCCGGCGAAATCCCGTACAGTGCCGTGTTGTCCCCTGCTTACGGAACGATCCTGAACACAGGACCGTGCCTCACTATACCCACGGCGCAGGGCGTTCCCCGCATCGAAGTCGGGTAGACGGCGTGAACGGTTCGGTCAACGGCGCCAACTGGTATGTAACAAATGTTGCAGACTCGGGGAAATGGGAGTATCTTCACCCCAACACAGTTTCCCTTCCCTACGTACTACGCCGTTTCCGGGGAATCCGGACGGCACAAACCGGTAAAGGGCAGACGCGACCGGCATCGCGTAGACGTGGTCACCAGGCAGACCGCTCACAGCCCGAATGAAGCTCAGGGGTATCACCGGGGAAGGATTAAGGAAGCCCTAGCCCGAAGGCTGGGGCTTCCGGCTATCCGGAGACGATTCAGAAGTCAGCTCGCCGAGTAGGGCTCGAGCGACATCGCCGCCATGAACGCATCACTGAAGCCCGACGACAACGCCAATTCGACACTTGTCGCGCTCTCCAGCGGCTCGGCGACCGACCGGAGTGTGCGGTCATCGAGCGCGATGGAGGCTGCACCGGCAAGCGCCGCGTTGCCGACCTGATGCGTGATACCGCCAACTTCATCCGGCAGTATGCCGAGCGCAATCAGGTCCTCGACATCGACCGAGAAGCCTAGTGCACCCGCAACGAACACGGTGGTGAGTTCTCTGGCCGAACACCGCGCCGCGTCCATGACCGCTGTGATTCCCACGTGAATCGCCGCGATCGCCAACTGCACTTCTCGCACATCAAGCTGGCTCAGAGACAGACAGCCCGGTCCATCACCACATGCGAAGAACGTGACGCCCGCCGCATCCCTGCTGAATCGCGACCACAGTGGGCCTTCCCGCACCATCAGGCCGGTTGCATCGATGTGACCGAGGCGTCGCAGCATCGCAACGAGAGAGATCACACCGGCGCCAGACAGCCAAAGCGGCTCTCCCCCGCCAAGAACCTCGAACTCCAGGTCAAAGTCGGCCGTCATCGACACGTGCGTAATCGCGCCGGGAGCAGCCGGCCCGCCGCAGGTGATGCCCGCACCCTCGAAGGCCGGACCTGCGGCCGCCGAAGCCACCGTGATCTCGCCACCGGATGCGACCACGATCTCCGCGTTAGTCCCCAGATCGACCAGAAGCGCCGGAGTCGACCCACGGAGCATGCCGCTTCCGACAATCGCCGCCACGGTGTCACCACCAACGAAACTCGCGATTGGGCCAAGTACTGCGATCCGTGCGCCTGAGGCAAACTCCGCCGACAGTCGTGGCGAGCTTAGATCGGAGGCGTAGACGGGAGCGGTGAACGGGTGCGAAGCAAGACCACTGACATCTGAGCCACAGAGTAGACCCGCCATCGCACTGTTCCCCGCGACCACCACGTGCTGGACCCAGGTCAGCGACACGGAAGCAGCGGTGGCCGCAGTACTGAGCGCCTCGAGGATGGAGGTCTCGGCGGCTGCACGAAGCGCCTCGCCGGCTCCCTCGCCTGCGGCGGCGATGCGTGACAAGATATCCGCCCCGGTAGATTGCTGTCTGTTCGGGACAGAAGTGCGAGCAAGCTCAAGGCCGCTCTCGGCATCGATCAGAACCGCTGCAACAGAGGTCGTACCAAGGTCGACTGCGGCAACCAGATCGCGCTGCGACATTTGGAGCTCGGACGTCTGAATGTGCGGCAGTGGGTTGGTGATCAGCGGACGCACACCCACCGCAGCCTCAACTCGTGCACGGCACGCAAGCCGCACCCCCACTGGCGCGCGGGCAAGTCCGGCGCGCTCGGCATCGTCCGCGTCCGCGAGTGCTCCCGAAATGACCTTCACCCCGCACGAACCGCACACACCGCGCCCTGCGCACGGCGCAGGAATCACGATGCCGGCGGCCTCGGCAGCCTGCGAGACCGTGGTGCCGGGCGCAACCCAGACAACAGCACCGTCGGGAGAGAAAGTGACGGGCACTCGCGCGGACACGTCGCCTACTCGTCGCCGAAGATGACCATGCCGTGCGCGAGCGAACGCCCGCCGATCACATGCACATGCAGATGCAGCACTGTCTGATTAGCGTCTGCGCCTGTGTTGACGATTGTGCGGTAGCCACTGTGAGCGATGCCTTTGACCTCGGCGACTCGCGGCACGGCGGCATAGATCGCAGCCAGTGTGTCCGCTGGGATTTCGTCGTTCATGTTCGCGTAGTGCGACTTTGGGACGATCAGCGTGTGAACCGGTGCCTGAGGCGTGATGTCATCAAATGCGATGACGAAATCATCCTGGTACACGATTGCAGCGGGGATCTCGCCCCGCACGATCTTGCAGAACAGGCAGTCATCCATCCTCACTCGCCTCCTGCAACGACGTCATCCGCACCATCAGGCTCCAGCTCTCCGATGAGCATCGTCACCTTCTGCTGGGCCTCGGTCAGACGCGTCTGCAGTGCGCGGAGCAAGACGACCCCCCGCTCGTATCGGGTGAGGCTGTCCTCTAGTTCCAGCTGACCGCTCTCAAGCGCCGCGACAATGCCGTCGAGTTCGCCCAGCGCATCACCGAACGACAGGTCATCGGGTGCAGAGCACGTGGTTTCGCTCATCTACTCCTCCAACTCCTTGGTTGACGCAACCGTGGCGCCGATCATTCCATCGCCAACGCGTACATCTATTCGCTGGTCGGTCGATACCTGCCCGATCGACTTGATCACCGAGCCGTCTGCAGCGAACGTGGCCGAATACCCACGGCCGAGAATGGCGAGCGGCGAGAGGTCATGCAGCCGCGCGGACGCCAGTGCGATCCCCGCTTCGCTGCGTGACGTGATTCGGCCTCCTGCGAGGATCATTCGCTCGCGAGCCCGCGTCAGACGCTGCTCGTCACGCGCGAGCCGCTCGGGCAACGCACGCGATAACCGCATACCAGCCGAGTCGAGCGCTTGCGATGCAGGTCCGAGCACCACATGCGGGTCACGAAACACCGCCCGATCCGCAATCCGCGCCACTCGATGCGTTGCGATGCGCACTCGGGACTGCAACGCCTGCCCCAGAGCCCTGCGCTCGCGAACCACGGCAGTCGCGAGATCCGCGATGTCGGGAGCAACCGCCTCGGCTGCGGCGGTCGGGGTCGATGCACGCAGGTCCGAGACCATGTCTGCCAGTGAGGTATCCGGTTCGTGACCGATGCCTGTCACAACGGGGACGGGGCACGCCGCAACCGCGCGAGCGACCTCCTCGGACGAGAACGGCATCAGGTCCTCGTAGGACCCACCGCCGCGCACCAGCAGGATCACGTCGGGTGAGGAGGCGGCCGCAGCCTCAAGCCCGCCGACGATGGCAGCCGGGGCCTCAGCGCCTTCGACGGCGACACCGGCGACCAGCAGCTCCGCGAGCGGGTACCGCCGCCGCAGTGTGCGCACGACGTCGTGAATCGCCTTGCCGCGCGGCGACGTGACCACCGCGATGCGCTCCGGGTAGCGCGGCAGCGAGCGCTTGCGCTCGGGTCGCATTAGTCCCTCGGCCTCGAGCTTGCGCGCAAGGGCTGCAACCTGGAGTCGCAGGTCGCCCTCTCCGGCCAGCGCAAGCGAGCGCACCTGGAACTGCATCCGGCCTTTGGGCACGTACGCCGAGAACGAGCCGCCGATCTCCACCAGCATGCCGCATCGCAACGGTACGCCGGATGCCTCGTACTGATCGCGCCACATCAGGCACGGCATGGCCGACCCCTTGTCGGACACCGTGAAGTACGCCGCCTTGTAGCCCGGCTTGTCGTTAAACTCCGATACCTCACCGATCACGCGAATGCGAATGGTCTCGAGCGCCATCTTGGCGCACGTCATCGCTTCGGTCACCGACATCGGACGCTGCTCGGCCACGTTCCCCCTCCGTAGTGCGTGCGATTCTTACGTGTCAGTCGCGCCGGGCAAGCCCGATGTAGTAGAGCAGCTGGAGTGCGGCGATCAGGGCGGCTGCAACGTACGTGAGAGCCGCAGCCGTCAGGACCTGGCGTGCGCCCGACAGTTGACCCGCATCCACCGCACCGGTTCCCTCGAGGTTGATCAGAGCACGGCGCGACGCGTCAAACTCGACCGGAAGCGTGACGATCTGGAACGCCACCGCTCCTGCGTAGAACACAATCCCAAGCCAGATGAGCCCGGTGAACTGGAAGATGAATCCACCCATGATCAGAATCCACGCGGCACTTGAGCCGATGTTCACCGCCGGGACCATCGCGGTGCGGATGTTGCCCCACACGTAGCCGCGGGCGTCCTGCACCGCATGCCCCGCCTCGTGGGCAGCGACACCAGCCGCAGCGACACTCGCCACGCTATAGACCGCCGAGGATAGACCCAGTGTCTTGCTACGCGGATCGTAGTGATCGGAGAGGTCGCCGGCCACCTGCTGGATAGCCACATCCTGCAGTCCGTTGGCGTCCAGGATGCTGCGTGCGATCTGAGCGCCGGTCATCCCGCTGCTCACGCCGACGTTGCTCCACTTGCGAAACGACGACTTGATGTATCTCTGTGTGACGAGCCCCAAAAGGGTCGACACGACCATAAGCGCAATCCACAACGGATCGAAGTACATAGCGTTCTCCTTCTAAGTTCGCGACTCGATGTCATTGGCTACAGGCGATGCAATCGTGTTCTCGGATCCACACGGCTCAATCGAGAGGAGGCCATCTCGAAGCCGCATCACCAGTGAACCATCCAGCAGTGACACGAGCTCGTTGCCGACCATCTCTCTTCGCCAGCCCTCAAGCAAGGGGCTTGCCTCTCTCTCGCCGGCCGCCAAACGCTCGAGGTCTTCACGCGATGCGAGCAGCGGCATCGCGACTCCTCGCTCGTGAGCACGTACCCGGACCAACGCGACCATGAGATCCACTGCACCATCGATGTCGCCGGCGGGTCGTTTCCGTTTGGTGATCGAGGGAAGCTCGGAATCAGGCACGGCCAGCCCACACACCACAGCCTCGGCAAGAGACCGCTGAGCAGCTCGGCCGACCTTGTCCGGCACGCCACGAATGCCGGCAACGTCCTCGGCGGTCGTCGGCGAGCGGCGCGCGATCTCGACGATGCTCTCGTCGCCCAGAATCCAGCGCTTGGGAACGTCTCGGCGCTGGGCCTCGAGCTCACGCCACGCGGCGACTTCTCGCGCGACGGCAAGCTGACGACGGTTGAGCGACGAGATGCGTTTGACTCGGCGCCACTGTTCCTCGGGAATGACTTCGTACGTCGCGGGATCCTCGATGTGAGCGAAGTCGGCAGCGAGCCAGCCAAGCCGACCCTCGGCCTCGAGCGTCGCCACGAGACGTCGGTGAACTTCAGGCAGATAGCGCACATCGTTGAGCGCGTACTCGACTTGCGTCGCCGAGAGAGGCCGCCGCGCCCAATCCGTGTAGGTGTCTCCCTTGTCCAGCGTGACGTCGAGCACCTCTTTGACCAGTGCGCCGTAGCCGACCTGCTGCTGGAATCCGGCGAGTGTCGCTGCGACCTGCGTGTCGAATACCGGAGCCGCCGCAACGCCGCAGAGGCGGTAGAAGATCTCCATGTCCTGTGATCCTGCGTGGAACACCTTCACCACGTCGGGGTCGGCGAGCAGGTCGCAGAGCGGAGACAGGTCCTCGATCGCGAGCGGATCGACGATCGCTGCAATATCGTCGGTTCCCAGTTGAATCAGGCAAAGCCGGGCGAAGTACGTCTTCTCTCGCATGAACTCGGTGTCCACTGCGACGGCTTTCGCCTTGCGCAGCTCGAGCACCAACTCACGTAGCGCTTGGGTATCAGTTACATACACGCGGGTAGCGCTCCTCTCGGTGGCACGTTCTCGTGCCGCAACGGGTCACACAGCATGCGCTCGATCGCCGCGTGCCCGCTCGGGTGTCCTATGATGAGAGTAGACGACCTGAGGTGCTCTGACGAGGTCGCGGCGGCCGCAATCACGGCAGGTAGGACTGGCAATGCGGATTCTGGTGGTCATCAACAACCGTTCCGGCGGCAGCGATGGTGCTCTCTATGCGTTCATACGCGCCCTCGGTGCGTCAGGTGCCGAGGTCACCCTTCGCTACATCGCCGAAGAGACTGTTCTCGACGTCCTTCTCCGCGATGCCAAGACCTTCGACCGAATTGTCGCTGCCGGCGGCGATGGGACGGTCGGCGCGGTAGCGTACACACTGCGCGACACCGGAATCCCGCTCCTCATCTATCCGGCGGGCACCGCCAATCTTCTGGCACTCAACCTCGGCATGCCGTTCGACGCTCGCGTCCTTGCCGAGACAGTCCTAACCGGTGCTACGAAGCAGTTCGACCTGGGAGAGATCGAGCTGCCCAACATCGGGTCGGAGGGGTTCACTCGCAATGGCTTCGCAGTCGTGGCCGGCGCGGGTTATGACGCCACGATCATGGAGAACGCTCAGCCACTCAAGTCGGCGTTGGGCGCGGCCGCTTATCTGGTTGCCGCCGTCACCAATATGATGCCCACCACGGCCCGCTTCGAGCTGGATCTCGACGGCAGGAAGCTCTCGCTCGAAGGAATCGCCGTACTGATCGTGAACTTCGGAAAGCTCCAGTTCGACATGCCTGTGGCGCGCGGAGCCGATCCATGCGACGGGTTGCTCGACATCGCCGTGGTGCGATCACGAAACGTCGCGGGACTGCTGCCTGCGGTCGTGTCCACCCTGCTCGACACGCGCACCGATAGCGCAACGCCGGGAATAGACGTCTTCACCGCATCCCACGTCACGCTGAGCGCGTATCCCCCGCTTCGCATGCAGTACGACGGCGAAGTAGCGGATACGATGACGCCGTTCTCGGCCAGGGCACTTCCGGGGGCGGCCACCTTGCTCCTACCGCCGGATTCGCCGTACTGGGACTAGCGATTCAGCAGGTAATCGATGATCTGGGCCTGCTCGTCGGCACTGACGACCGCTCCTTTGGTGCGCATTCGGTCGATGGTGACGTTCCACGCGGCTTCATCCTTCTTCGCCGACTCGACGCGCTCGAGGTTGTGACATACAGAGCATCGCCGCTGCACGACCGCTGCGCCGGCCGATGAGGCGTCGGGCGCACCTCCCTGAGGCGTACAACCAACGAGTGCAAGCGCCCCGACGACCAACGACGCGCCAAGCAGACCTCGGGCACGGCGTACGTTAGAACGGTTCATACGTGTCTCCTTCGACGCGACAGCAGGTATGCTTCGGGATACATATACCCGTGTCAGCTCGTCGAAAGGCCACTCGTGAGACGGCAGAGATCAGAAATCCTACTCATCCTCGGCCTGATCGGACTCGGTGCGATTCTGTACGCCGTCAGATGGTGGGCGTTTCCCGGCCCGATACTCCACAACGAGATGTGGCGCTTCCTTGTGGGCGACGTCGCATTTCTGATGCTTCAAATCGCCCTGGTCACGCTGCTTGTCGACCAGATGCTGCGCGCCCGAGAGAAGCAGGCGATGCTGCGCAAGCTCAACATGGTGATCGGTGCCTTCTTCAGTGAACTGGGGACGGAGTTGCTCGGCAAGTTGTCTGTCTCTGATGCGAATCTCGAAGCGGTGCGCTCTAACCTCATCCCTGAGCACGGCTGGACCGAGAAGTCCTATTCCGACGCGCAGATGGCTCTTGCCAATCACCATGTCAGCATCGAGCTCACTGATGCCGACCTCAGCACCCTAAAGTCCCTCCTCAAAGCCGAGAAGCCGTTCCTCCTGAACCTTCTGGGCAACCAGGCGTTGCTCGAGCACGAGGCGTTCACCGAGCTGCTGTGGGCCGTCACGCACCTGGCCGAGGAACTCGAGGCGCGGAGATCGTTCGATGACATGGCGCATTCAGACCGGCTGCACCTGGCCGGCGACGTGAAGCGTGCGTACACGCTGCTGGTGCTGCAGTGGCTGGAGTACGTGCGACACCTGCAGACTCAGTACCCGTATCTGTTCTCGCTAGCGGTACGGGTCAACCCGCTGGATCCGGACGCGCATGCCGAGGTCACCGCGTAGTGTGCGACGGCGGCCGAGAAACAAGAAACCCGTCCCCCGCGTTTCCGCAGGTGACGGGTCTTGTTTCCAATGGTGGGCGATAGAGGATTTGAACCTCTGACCCCTTCCGTGTCAAGGAAGTGCTCTCCCCCTGAGCTAATCGCCCATTGGTGCGACCTCATGTGCAAGGCAGCGAACGATAGTGTAGCAAAGCTCCCACAGATGGGAACCCCCCTATTCTCGGAGGCTCGCGGCTACTCTGTGGTGATTCCCCGAAATTGACCCTTGCGCCGCCGTATCGTCCCAGATAGACTGACCTCTGCGCGCGGACGTGGCTCAGTTGGTAGAGCACAACCTTGCCAAGGTTGGGGTCGCCGGTTCGAATCCGGTCGTCCGCTCCATCGCACTGATCGAAGGCTGGTCCGACGGTTCCGTATACCGGGCCCGAAAGGCCAGCCTTCTTCTTTGATACGGTATCCTCGGATACCACACATGGCGACGTGGCCAAGCGGTAAGGCAGAGGCCTGCAAAGCCTTTATCCCCGGTTCGATTCCGGGCGTCGCCTCCATGAATTGAAGCAGCCGACCGGGATTCTCCGGTCGGCTGTTCTTCTTATCGGCCGCGAATCTGCGTTCTGGGCACGAGTAGTTCCGCAGGGCGCACCTGATAGACTTGGCAGACCACTGTGCCTGCACCGACAGAGAGGTCCACTCGGATGCGCATCGGGTTCTTCACGGACACTTACACACCGCAGATCAACGGCGTCGTGACGTCGATAAGCCTCTTCCGGCGCGCACTCATGGAGCGCGGTCATGAAGTGTATCTGTTCGCACCAACGCCCGAACACGTGGACGACGACAAATACACGGTGCGCTTCAAGTCGCTCCCCTTCGCCTTTCAGCCCGAGATGAGGCTCGCATCCCCCATCTCTATCGAAGCGCTTCGCGTCCTGGATAAGGTGGACCTGGATATCGTTCACTCACACGACCCGTTCGCAGTCGGACTCTTCGGCCTGAACGTGGCGCGGCGCCACAAGATTCCCTATGTACACACGTACCACACCATGTATCCCGAGTACGTCCACTACGTCTGGGAAACGCGCCTGACCAAGAAGCTCGCCGAGAGGCTCTCGCGTGAGTTCTGCGAGCAGTGCTCGTCGATCATCGCCCCTTCGACCAAAGTCGAACGTTACCTGCGCAACTGGGGCGTCACAGTGCCCATCGACGTAATCGCCACCGGCGTGGATACGGTGCGCTACGCGAAGATCAATCAGAAGCGCATCGACGCCCTGGCCGAGAGAGCCGCTGTCCGCCCCGAGGAGCGCCTGCTCCTCTTCATGGGGCGCCTGGGCAAGGAAAAGAACGTCGAGCTGGTGCTGAGAGCACTGTGGCACTCACGCCTGACCAACACACGGCTCCTCATCGGCGGTGACGGGCCACACCGCGAGGCGCTTGAGGCGCTTGTCGCGGAACTCGATCTCGCGGATCGCGTGACGTTCCTCGGCTACTTGCAGGGAGAGGACGCGATTGCGGCGTACCACCTCGCGCATGCGTTCATCTTCGCGTCGACGACCGAGACTCAAGGGTTGGTGATCGGTGAGGCGATGGCCGCCGGCCTGCCGGTGATTGCGGTCGAGGACCACGCGGTCGAGGACTTCGTCATATCCGGACGCACGGGTATCATCACACCCGGCAGACCTGAGGATCTTGGACTGGCGATCGATCAGCTGCTGGGCGATGAGGCGCACCGCGCCGACCTCGCCTGCTCGGCACTCGCCCGAGCGAGCAGTTTTTCCATTGAGCGTCAGGCTGAGAGGCTTGAACACCACTACGAGCACGCGATCGCCACCCACAAGCCGCGTAGCGTCTTCTCGAGGCTGGCGCTACCGGGTCGTCGGACAGACCGAATCACACCGTCGTGATGGCGGCGTGATTCAGGAGGTTCGATTGAGGGTCGCGCGCTAGGCCGGGTACTTCAGCTGAACTCGCTTGGCCTGCTCGAGACGGTTGAGACCGCGCTCGATGTCGCGCGGATCAGAGATGTTCTCGACGGCCCACTTGACGATATCCGTCGGAACGTTGGGATAGCGCTTGCGCGCCTGTGCCAGGGTCATGGCTGCTCCTATTACTACGACTGATGCTACGACT
>CAYMAN010000029.1:0-25729 GCA_964388455.1 uncultured Eubacteriales bacterium | reverse complement strand
GACTAGGAAGGCGGCCTACATGCCGAAGATGAAGACCCACAAGGGCACCGCCAAGCGGTTTCGTGTAACGGGCTCAGGCAAGATCATGCGCAGCAAGGCGTTCAAGAGCCACATCCTCGAGAAGAAGTCGCCCAAGCGCAAGCGCGGTTTCCGCCAGGAGACCACGGTCGCCAAGGCAGACATGAACGTCATCAAGAAGGGTCTGGGCATCGGTTAGTTCCGACGCGACCCGATTTCCCCTATCTTTCAGAACTCAAGGAGTGATTGATCCATGCCTCGCGTAAAGCGCGCAATGACGGCCAAGAAGAAGCGCCGTACAGTTCTAGCTCGTGCCAAGGGGTACTACGGCAATAAGAGCCGCAGTTACCGTTCGGCCAAGGAACAGACCCAGCACTCGCTGCAGTACGTCTATCGTGACCGCCGCAACAAGAAGCGCGAGATCCGCCGCCTGTGGATCGTTCGCATCAACGCCGGCGCTCGCATCAACGGCATGTCCTACTCGGTGTTCATGAACGGTCTCAAGAAGGCCGGCATCACCCTGGACCGCAAGATTCTCTCGGACATGGCGATCAACGATCCCGGTTCGTTCGCTCAGCTCGCCGAGAGGGCGAAGGCCGCTCTGTAGTTCTATCGAACTGAGTCGATTCCGCGAGGCCCTGCCGATTTCGGTGGGGCCTCGCTGCATGCTCGACAACTCTTCGGCGAATTGAGCCGTCGGTAAGGTTCCGGTGAGAGGCAGGTAAGCGCGAGGTGCGACCATCGGCACGGAAGGCGAGGCGCCCGCCATCCACCAACTGCCCGTGCGGTCACCCCTCGGCTGCTCATCATCAAGGAGGAGCCATGTTGAAAAAGGTCCTGTTCGCGGTCGTCGGAGCGCTCTCGGCCCTTGCCGTCGGTGCTGCCGGCGCGTACTTCACCACGCAAGTCCAAGTCGCAGATAGCATGATCAAAGCCGGCTCGGTCGCCATAAGCACCGTTCCGACTTCGGCGCCTCTCGCGATCGATTCGTTGGCGCCGGGGATGCCGGAGACGCGCCAGCTCTCGGTGGTCAATGACGGCACCTTGCCGACCGACGTGATCGTGACCGCCTCGAAGAAGGCGGGGATCACCGACTTCTACGACGCCCTCACATGTCGGGTTTCGTGTGCGGGCACGCCGGTCTACGACGGGACCCTTGCCGCGCTCAAGACGGCTCCGCTCCGGCTCGCTCCGGGTGCCAAGGGGGAGCTGAAGTTCGAGGTGAGTCTTCCGGCCACAGCCACCAACACGCTTGCAAACGACTACGCTCGCGTTTCCCTCTACGTCGATGCCGAGCAGGCGCACTGATGCGTCTTCCCGTACGAAGGATCGCCGAGCAGGCAGCAGTCGTTGGAATCGTGGCGTTGATCATCGCGAGCGGTCTGTCGATCTGGCGTCCGGTCCGCGTCTCGGGGTCGTCCATGAATCCGGCGCTGTCGGCTGGAGACCTGGTTCTCGTGCAAAAGGGTGCGCGTGTCGATGTCAGGGATGTCGTGCTCTACAAAGAGGCGGGCCACGGTCCGGTGCTGCACAGAATGATCGGCCATGAGGGCGCTGCTGCCATTCGGACCAAGGGCGATGCGAATCCGACCGCGGACAGGGATGCGGTGCCTGTTGCCGCGGTCGTTGGTCCGGTTCGAGCGGTGTTGCCCGTAGGGAGCTTCCTTGCGTGGTGGCGGGCTCGGTAAGCGTGCGATACCATAGCGGCTCAGATGAATAGAGTCACGGCAATGACGGAGATGACGTTTCGCTGATGTCGGCCGGCCAGGGAATGGCTCCTTTGACTGGGAGAGCCACACGGTCGTCGGCGAACACGGTTCCCTCCAGCAGCTGCGAACTGAACGAGGTGAGCGTCCTCAAGTAGGTGAGCCGGTTCCCCCGATATCGGGACGTGTGGCCGCCAGGGCCGCGTGCGACGAGTGCAGTCGCAGTTGAGTGATCCGGATCAAGTGCCCGGATAACCGAGGTGGTACCGCGGGAGTCGGCTCCCGTCCTTGGATCGTTTCAGACCAAGGGCGTGGAGTCGGCTCCCGCTCATGTTTTCACGACACGGAAAGGTGCGACGGGCTCATGAGCATCGCAGACGAGCTACAGCAACTTCGCGTACGCGGGGTCGAGGCCATCGGTGCGGCAACGGATCTGGCGTCGCTTGACGCGGTTCGCGTGGAGTATCTCGGCAAGAAGGGGTCAGTTACCGCGATCCTTCGCGGGCTCGGCGGACTTTCGCCCGAGGAGCGTCCGCTGGCCGGCAAGGTCTCAAACGAGGTTCGCGTCGCCATCGAGGAGGCGCTCGCCACACGGCAGGCGGATCTTGCCGCAAGCGCATTGGAAGCGCGCATCGGGGCCGAGGCCATCGACGTCACGCTTCCCGGTCGCGCGCATCCCGTCGGCAGTCGTCACCTCATCGAGCAGATCCGTACGGAAGTCATCGACATCTTCCTGGGCCTGGGCTACAAGATCGCCGAAGGCCCCGAGGTCGAACTCGACTACTACAACTTCACCGCGCTGAATACGCCGCCGGATCATCCCGCGCGCAGTCTGCAGGACACGTTCTACGTTCGAGACCTCTCCGGAGAACAGGCCGACATCGAGGGCGAGAGCGACGTGCTGCTGCGCACCCACACCAGTCCCGTCCAGGTCCGCGTCATGGAGAAGTCCGAGCCGCCCATCTACGTCCTGGCACCCGGCAAGGTCTACCGCCGAGACATCGCCGACCCCAGTCACCTGCCGCAGTTCACACAGATCGAGGGCCTCGTCGTCGATGAGGGCATCACCTTCGGTGACCTCAAGGGAACGCTCGATCATGTGTGCAAGGCGATCTTCGGTCCGGACAGGCGCACGCGCTTCCGCCCGCACTTCTTCCCGTTCACGGAGCCCAGTGCTGAAGTCGATGTCAGCTGCGGCATCTGCGATGGCAAGGGCTGCCGATTCTGCAAGGGGAGCGGTTGGCTCGAGATCCTCGGCTGCGGGATGGTCGATCCCAATGTGTTCGGCTACGCCGGCATCGATCCTGAGCGCTACAGCGGTTTTGCATTTGGGATGGGCGTCGAACGCATCGCCGCTCTCAAGTACAACATTCCGGACCTGCGCATGCTCCTTGAAGGCGACATGCGATTCCTGAGGCAGTTCTAGACTCGAAAGGGCTGAAGACACCATGCTCGTTTCGCTCAAGTGGCTCAAAGAGCTCGTAGATGTCCCCGTTGACATCGACGGCTTCGTAGACAGACTCAATCTCACGGGTACCGCAGTCGAGTCGGTTCATACCGCCGGCGCGGCGCTCGATGGTGTCGTCGTGGGGCAGATCCTCACCAAGGACCGCCATCCTGAGGCCGACAAGCTCTGGGTGACGACCGTCGAGGTCGGCGCCGAGGAGCCAGCTCAGATCGTGTGCGGCGCGCAGAACTTCGAGGCCGGTGACAAGGTTCCCGTCGCCCTCGTCGGCGCGACGCTGCCAAACGGGCTGACCATCAAGAAGGCCAAGCTGCGCGGAATCGAGAGTCGCGGCATGAACTGCTCGGCCGACGAGCTGGGCATGGGCGGCGATCACGACGGGCTGCTGATCCTGCCGGCCGATGCGCCGGTGGGCGTGCCGTTCGCGCAGTACCAGGGTCTCTCGGACACGATCCTGGAGCTTGAGATCACGCCGAACCGCCCTGACTGCCTCGCCGTCGTGGGCGTGGCGCGCGAAGTGGGTGCGGTCTACGGAACCGAGTCGCGGGGAGTCGTCGCCAGTCCGGTCGAGACCGGTGCGCCGGTGGTGGAGTCGGTTCGCGTACGCATCGAGAGCGACGAACTCTGCCCTCGCTACGCCGCGCGGCTCATTCGCAACGTCAAGATCGGCGCATCACCTCAGTGGCTCGCCGAGCGCGTCATCGCTTGCGGCGCCCGCTCGATCTCCAATGTGGTCGACATCACCAACTACGTGATGTTCGAACTGGGTCAGCCGCTCCATGCTTTCGACGCAGACCTCCTCACGCGTGATGCGGACGGCATGGTCACGATCGGGGTGCGGACCGCAGCGGCCGGTGAGCGCCTCACGACGCTCGATGGTGTTGAGCGCGCTCTTGCCGCAGATATGCTTGTCATCACCGACGCGAGCGGTCCCATCGCGCTTGCGGGTGTCATGGGCGGGGAGTCGACGGAGGTGCACGATGCGACCGTCAACATTCTGCTTGAAGCGGCGTCGTTCGAGCCGTCATCTGTTTCACGGAGCAGCCGCCGTCTGGGCTTGTTCTCGGAGGCCTCGTCTCGGTTCGAGAAGAGCGTCGACCGTGAGGCGTGCGTAGCCGCGCTCGATCGCGCTGCGGAACTCATGACCGATCTCTGCGGTGGCGAAGTGGCTCCTGGAATCGTGGATATCTACCCGCTGCCTGTCGAACCCGTTCGACTCACCCTCCGCTCCGAGCGGCTGCGCGCCCTGCTCGGCGCCGACATCGCTGCCGAGGAGAGCGCATCGATCCTGCGACGTCTTGGCTGCGAGGCGATCGTGAGCTCGGCATTCGAAGGCTCGGACGCCGTGCTGGACGTCGCGGTGCCGTCATTCCGCCCGGACCTGCATCGCGAGATCGATCTCATCGAAGAGGTGCTGCGCATCTACGGCATGGACCGGATCGTTTCCACACTTCCTTCGGGCGCTGGCCGTCTCGGCGAGCTCACGCGTGATCAGAAGTGGCGCGAGCGCATCGGAGCCACGCTGCGTGCCTGCGGGCTCAACGAGACGATGACGTACTCGTTTGCCGATCCGGAAGACGTCGCGCGGCTGCGCATCGAACTTCCCGACGATGAGGTGCCGGTCGAGCTGCTCAATCCCATGTCCGGTGAGCACGCGGTGTTGCGTCGCTCACTGCTGCCGGGGCTGCTCAGGAGCGTCTCATACAACCAGCGCCGAGGAACCGAAGACATCCACCTCTACGAGATCGGATCGACCTTCCGGACAGCCGTTGGTCGCAAGCAGCCCAAGGAGCGCGGCAGCGTGGCAGGTGTTCTGGCGGGCGCGTGGCAGCCAGCGGCTTGGAATGACCCGTCGGTCGCGCTCGACTTCTTCGATGGCAAGGGCATTCTCGAGATGCTCGTCCGTCAGCTCGGCGTTGCGCGGTTCAAGGTCCGTCCGGCAGAGCTGCCGTTCCTGCAGCCCGGACGAGCGGCCGAGGTTCTCGTCGGCGGTGAAGTGGTCGGTTGGCTCGGCGAAGTGCACCCGTTGGTGCTCGACACGTTCGAAGCCGAGGCCCCCGTCACCGCATTCGAACTCGAGCTCGCGCCGCTGATCCGCGCGGCCCGAGACGCCAAGGCGTTCACCGACGTCCCCCGTCATCCCGCAGTCGAACTAGACCTGGCCCTCGTGGTCGCCGAGGACGTCACTGCTGAGCGCGTCGAGCAGTCGATCCGCGCGGCGGGAGGCAAGCTGCTCGATACGGTGCGACTGTTCGACGTGTATCGGGGCAAGGGTGTGCCAGCGGGTAAGAAGTCCTTGGCGTTCGCACTGTCGTACCGGGCGCCCGACCGTACCCTCGTCGCCGAGGAGGTCGAGACCGTGCACGAGCGTCTCGTGCGCAAGGTCTCGGCGGCTGTCGGAGGCGAGCTGCGCGGGTAGGAATGCATACAGCCACCCTCCGCATGCGAAAAGTGCGAATCGAGTGTTGGACCAAGAAACACTCAAATGCATATTGATTGACATATATGCGTTGGGACGGATATAGTCTCGCGAAATCCGCAAACGACGCTTGACGGGAGGGGGCACGCGTGACGGACGTTGCCGTGGTTGGAGCCGCAGGGTACGCGGGAGTCGAGGCTGTTCGCTGGACGCTCGCTCATCCGCACTTCAGCCTTGCCTGCGTCACGTCTGCCGCCGACGCTGGTCGTCCTCTTTCCGAGCTGTACCCGGGGTTTGCCGGCGCCACTGATCTGGTGCTATCAGAGCCTGACGTTGATGCCATCGCTGAGCTGGCGACGGTTGCGTTCCTCGCGGTCCCTCACACCGCCGCGCTTGCGCTCGTCCCCCCGCTCCTCGACCGTGGCGTGACCGTCTTGGACATGTCGGCCGACTTCCGGCTCGTCGACCCGGCGGTCTACGAGCAGTGGTACGGCGTGCAGCACAGCGCACCCGATCTCCTCACCCAGGCGGTCTACGGCCTCCCGGAATTGGGTCGCACAAGGCTGCGGGATGCACGACTCGTCGCCTGTCCTGGCTGCTACCCCACCGCTACCACGCTCGCCGCGCTTCCGGCCCTCGAGGCTGGCGTGACATGCGGGAGCCGCGTCGTGGTCGACGCCAAGTCCGGCGTCTCGGGCGCGGGCAGATCTCTCTCCGCCACCACCCACTACGCAGCCGTTACCGAGTCGATCAAGGCCTACCAGCCCGGCACCCATCGGCATACTCCCGAGATGGAGCAGTCGCTGTCCGGTATCGCCGGGCGCGACATCAGCGTGATGTTCGTGCCGCACCTGGTGCCCATGTCCCGCGGACTCCTCTCCACCGTCTACCTCGATCTCGCGGACCCGATGACCACTGCCGAGGCGGTCGCGCTGTACCGGGCGCGCTTCGCCGACGAGCCGTTCGTCCACGTCCACGACGCCGGCGTGATGCCCGCGACCGGGGAGGTGCGCGGCACCAATCGCGCGCACATCGGCGTCGCGGTCGATCAGCGCACCGGGACGCTGGTCGCGACCTGCGCGATCGACAATCTCGGCAAGGGCGCCGCCGGCCAGGCGATGCAGTGCGCCAACGCGGTGTTCGGTCACGCCGAGACGCTCGGGCTCGAGCGACCCGGCGCCATCGTCTAAGGGCGCGACCGCACTGCCGCACGATCAATCCGGAACCAGGAGCTTTCATGACCGCACTCGATCACACTGCAGGATTCGCGCTCGCCCAGGGCGGCGTCTGCGCGCCCAAGGGGTTCCTCTCCGCGGGTGTTGCGGCGGGGCTGAAGGCCAGCGGCAAGCGCGATCTTGCGCTCATCGTCGCCGAGGAGTGCGTTCCGGCTGCTGCGGTGTTCACCACCAACAAGGTCGCTGCGGCCCCCGTGATCGTGTCCCGGCGCCACATCGCAGGTGGCTGCGCTCGGGCGGTCGTCGTCAACGCCGGCAACGCGAACGCCTGCACGGGCTCTCAAGGGGAACTCGATGCGCGAGCTACTGCGGTGGCGGTGGGCGAGGCGCTGCTCTGCTCGTCCGAGCAGGTCATCGTAGCTTCCACCGGCGTGATCGGTGTCCCGCTTCCCGTCGAGCGCGTCCTCGCCGCTGTGCCGGAATTGGCCGAGGAGCTCGACAATCGGTCCGGAACGCACGCGGCCGAGGCGATCATGACCACCGACACATTTCCCAAAGAGACCGCAGTCAGCCTCGACATCGCCGGACGTCGCGTCACGGTGGGTGGCATGGCCAAGGGCAGCGGCATGATCGCACCTAACATGGCCACGATGATCGCTGTTCTCACGACCGACGCCCCTCTGACCGGTGACGCATGCGACGCAGCGCTGCGTCTCGCGGTCTCTCAGAGCTTCAATCGCGTCACAGTGGACTCGGACACCTCTACCAACGATACGGCGGTTCTGCTCGCCTCAGGCGCTGCTGGCGGCGAGCCCATCGGGTCGGACTCCGACGACTTCGATCTCATCGCCTCGGCGGTCACCGCGGTGTCCAGTGAGCTCGCTCGCATGATCGCCCGTGACGGGGAAGGCGCGACCAAATTGGTGACCGTTCGCGTGTCAGGTGCGATCAGCGACGCTGATGCCGAGCTGGCTGCGTTCGCCGTCGCCAATTCGCCGCTGGTAAAGACCGCGCTCTTCGGCGGCGACGCGAACTGGGGTCGCGTCGCGGGTGCGATCGGTCGCTCAGGGGCCGAGGTCGACCCCGATGCGTTCGACATCGACTTCGCCGGAGTCCCGGTGTGTCGCAGCGGCACCGCCACCGGGTTCGACGAGGACGAGGCCGCCGCTGCCCTCTCGGCAAGCGAAGTCGACATCTCGGTGGATCTCAACCTCGGTAGCGGCTCGGCTGTCGTGTGGACATGCGACCTGAGTTACGAGTACGTACGCATCAACGGCGACTACCGAAGCTAGCGGCACACAGCCGCGATCTCGCACGGTCCGCCGCACACCCACGAAGCGCCACACACCACCCCGCTCGTCACTCGTACCCCGGAGGTACCGATGAACGACATGTTCGCCAAAGCCCACACGCTCACGGAGGCGTTGCCCTACATCAAACGCACCATGGGAACGACCGTCGTCATCAAGTACGGCGGCGCCGCCATGACCGATCCTGACCTGCGTGACCAGGTCGCCGCCGATATCGTGCTCATGAAGCTCGTCGGCATGAACCCGGTGGTCGTCCACGGCGGTGGACCGGAGATCACCGCGCTCATGGACCGGCTCGGCCTCGCGGTCGAGTTCTACGACGGCCTGCGCGTCACCTCCGATGAGGCGATGGAGGTCGTCAAGATGGTGCTGGTCGGCAAGGTGAACCCGGAGCTCGTCTCGGCGATCAATCACCACGGGCGACTTGCCGTGGGCGTGTCCGGGGACGACGGCAATCTGGTCAGCGCCAGGCAGCGCGATCCGCGGCTCGGGCGGGTCGGCGAGGTCACTGCGATAGACACCACCGTCATCGACAACCTCATCGAGGACGGCTTCATCCCGGTCGTCGCGACGGTCGCGGCGGGTGAGGACGGCGGCAGCTACAACGTGAACGCCGACCTCGTCGCCGCTGAGCTCGCGACGGCTCTCTCGGCGGACAAGATCATCTTCCTGACCGACGTCGACGGGCTGTACCGCGACTTCTCGGACAAGTCGTCGCTCATCAGCGCGCTCACCCCCGAGCAGGCCGAGGAGATGATCGTTTCCGATGAGCTCGAAGGCGGCATGGTCCCCAAGGTCGCCGCGTGCGTACACTCGCTGCGTGGCGGCGTGCGGCGTGCCCACATCCTGAACGGTACCGTACCGCATGCTTTGCTGCTCGAGGTCTACACCGACGAGGGTGTCGGCACGATGATCGCGGCCGACGGCGAGGTGGCCTGATGACGACGTTGGCCGCCGCACAGGAACTCGACGCGCGCACCATCTTGCAGACGTACGCCCGCAAGCCGGTGCTCTTCGTGCGCGGTGACGGCATGCGGCTCTACGACGACACTGGCGCCGAGTACCTGGACTTCGTCTCAGGCATCGGCGCCGTGAACCTCGGCCACGCGCACCCCGCCGTGACCGCCGCGCTCGCCGAGCAGGCCGCCAAGCTCACGCACGTCAGCAACCTCTTCTACGTCGAGCACCGCGCCGAGCTCGCCGAGGAGGTCGAGGCGCTCCTCGAGGGCGACGACTGGCGGATGTTCTTCGCCAACTCCGGCACCGAGGCGACCGAAGGCGCGATCAAGCTGGCGCGCCGCTGGGCCGGCGTGCACAAGCCCGGTGCCTACAAGGTAGTCACGCTCGAGCGCAGCTTCCATGGACGCACGCTGGCGGCCCTCGCCGCCACGGGTCAGCCCAGCAAGCAGGAGGCGTTCGCACCGATGCCGGAGGGGTTCGTCCACGTGCCAGCCAACGACGTCGCCGCGCTCCGCGATGCGGTCGACGATACCGTCGCTGCCGTCATGATCGAGGTCGTGCAAGGGGAGGGCGGCGTGTGGCCGCTCTCGGCCGAGTACCTCTCGGCGGTGCGCGACGTCTGCGACGAGCAGGGTGCACTCTTCATCGCCGACGAGGTCCAGACGGGCTTCTTCCGCACCGGTCCGGCGTTCGCGCACCAGGCGTTTGACGTCGTGCCCGATGTCATCACCGTCGCCAAGGCGCTGGGCAACGGACTGCCGATCGGTGGCATCCTCGCGCGCGGAACCGCCGCGGAGGCGCTTCAGCCAGGTGACCACGGCTCCACTTTCGGGGGCGGCCCGACGATCTGTGCCGCCGCGCGCGCAACGCTTGCAGCGATGCTCGCCGAGAAGCTCGGCGAAAACGCGGTCGCGAGCGGTGGCTACCTGCGCAGCGAGCTGCTGGGGCTGGCCGAGACCACCGGCGCGATAATCGACGTGCGGGGTTCCGGTCTCATGGTGGGCATCACCCTCACCGAGCCGATTGCGGCCGATGTCGCTCAAGCGGCCCTCTCGCGGGGCATAGTCTTGAACAACATCGGTACGAATATTTTGCGTTTCTTGCCACCACTCGTGTGTGGAAAGTCCGAGATTGATACACTAATTGCCGTTCTGTCCACCATTCTTGATGAAGCGAGCGACTCACATGGATAATCCACTTCGCGGTAGAGACCTTCTCTCAATCGGCGACCTCACGCCTGTCGAACTCACCTACCTGCTTGACGTTGCGACCGCTCAGAAGCGCGCGTGGGCACGCGGCGTTCGCACCGCGCCGCTGGCGGGCAAGTCGATCGCGCTGATCTTCCAGAAGCCTTCGATGCGAACCCGCGTGAGTTTCGAGATCGCGTGCGTCCGCCTCGGCGCGCATCCGGTCGTCATGAGCGGAAACGACAGCGCGTTCTCGCGCAGCGAGAGCGTCTATGACACCACCAAGGTACTCGAGCGCTACTGTGACGCCATCGTGATCCGTACGTTCGAGCAGTCGATGGTCGAGGAGATCGCCGAGACGGCTGCCGTTCCCGTCGTCAACGCGCTCACCGATGATCATCACCCCTGCCAAGGCCTTGCCGACCTGCTCACCATCCAGGAGCGCCTCGGCAGAGTCGCGGGTGTCCGTCTGGCGTACGTAGGCGACGGCAACAACATGGCCAATACGTACCTCCTCGGCGGCGCGCTTGCGGGGATGTCGGTATCCATCGGAACGCCCGAGGGCTTCACGGTCGACCCGGTCGTCGTCGAGCAGGCACGCGCCATCGCCGAGCAGACCGGAGGACGCATCGACATAACCCACGATCCGGTCGAGGCCGTCACCGCTGCCGACGTCGTGATCACAGACACCTGGGCGTCGATGGGGCAGGAGTCCGAGCACGCCGAGCGTCTCAAGGTGTTTCGTCCTTACTGCGTGGACGCCACGCTCATGTCGTACGCGGACAAGGACGCGATCTTCATGCACTGTCTCCCCGCACATCGCGGCGAAGAGGTCCTCGACGAGGTCATCGATGCCCCGTACTCGGCAGTGTTCGATGAGGCCGAGAACAGACTGCACGCCCAGAAAGCCCTGCTCTCGCTCTTGCTGGGCTAGACCGGCTTGGACACGGACAGAGGACTGGTGCCGCACATGCGGAAGCGACTCGAACGACAGGATGCGATCCGCCGGATCGTACGCAACGAGCGGGTGAAGACTCAGCGCGCGCTCGTGGACCTTCTCAAAGCCGAGGGGTACGTCTGCACCCAGGCAACGATCTCGCGTGACATCACCGAGATGAGCCTGCGCAAGCTCCCTGAGGGAGTCTACGTACTCGCCGAGGATCTGCACCTGCAGCGCATGGTCACCGACCTCGTGCAGGATGTTAAGCGGACCAACAACCTCGTCTTGGTCAAGGCGTCCGCAGGCACAGCTCCTGGGGTTGCCGCAGCGCTGGACGGTGCTGACCTCGAGGGCATCCTCGGCTCAGTCGCCGGCGACGACACGATTCTTGTCATCACAACCGGCGACGCGGAGGCGGCACTGCTCGTCGACACGCTCGACAAGTTCCGCGGCGTTTCCTGAACGACGGGAGCGCCCGTTGGCAGATCATCAAGAGTGGTTCGCGCAGACATTCACGCGTGGTGCCCGACGGCACGACGCGCACTGAGAAGGGATACATGCAATGGCACGGGAGAAGTGTGTACTGGCGTACTCGGGCGGGCTTGATACCTCGGTCGCCATCAAGTGGATTCAGGAGCACAAGCACATGGACGTCATCGCCCTGGCGATCGACGTAGGTCAGGAGCGCCAGGACTTGGAGTTCGTGCGCCAGAAGGCACTGACCATCGGCGCGGTCGAGTCCATCGTCAAGGACGTCCGTGAGGAGTACGTCGAGGAGTACATCGCCAAGGCGCTCAAGGCGAATGCACTGTACGAAAACAAGTACCCGCTGGTCAGCGCGATGTCGCGCCCGATCATCGTGAAGCACCTCGTCGAGGAGGCGCACCGTCATCAGGCCAAGTACATCGGTCACGGCTGTACCGGCAAGGGCAACGACCAGGTGCGCTTCGAGGTCGGCATCTCGTGCCTCGATCCGGACCTCGAGATCGTCGCTCCTGTGCGCGAGTGGGAGCTCAAGACCCGCGAGCAGGAGATGGAGTGGGCCGAGGCCCGCGGCATCCCGGTGCCGACCACCAAGGCGAGCCCGTACTCGATCGACGACAACCTCTGGGGTCGCGCCATCGAGTGCGGCGTGCTTGAGGATCCCTGGGTCGAGCCGCCCGCGGACATCTACACGCTGACCGCCGACTCCCGCGGCAACACCTGTGACGAGGCCGAGTACGCCGAGATCAGCTTCGAGCAAGGCGTTCCCGTCGCCCTGAACGGCGAACTCATGAGCTTCCACCAGATCATCAACGCCATGAACGAGCTCGCGGGCAAGCACGGCTTCGGTCGTATCGACATGATCGAGAACCGCCTCATCGGCGTGAAGTCTCGCGAGATCTACGAGGTTCCCGGTGCGCTGACCCTCATCACCGCCCACAAGGCGCTTGAGGACCTGTGCCTGGAGCGCGACGTGCTGCACTACAAGCTCGGCGTCGAGCAGAAGTGGGCCGAGCTCGTCTACAACGGCATGTGGTTCTCGCCGCTCAAAGAGGCGCTCGACGGCTTCATCGAGACCACGCAGCAGCTGGTCACGGGGGACGTGCGCCTGCGCTTCTTCAAGGGATCATGCGTGCCGGTAGGACGTCGCAGCCCGTACTCGCTCTACGATTACAACCTGGCGACGTACGACGCCGCCGACAGCTTCGACCACAAGGCCGCCAAGGGCTTTATCGACCTGCATGGCCTGCCCACCAAGGTCTGGGCTCGCCAGCGTCGCAAGGTCGGTAAGGAAGGCGAGGTATAGCTCATGTACGGAATCGGAGTACCTGAACTGCTCGTGATCACGCTCATCGTGGCACTCCTGTTCGGTGCGCCGATTCTGACGTTCTTCATGGGCTACGTCGTCGGTAAGAAGCGCGCTGCCACGACCGTGCCCGATCCCGCCACAGCACCCGTACCGGCTCACGCGCCTGATTCGGTACCAGCAACCGACGACCAGCCAGCCACCCCCGAGGAGCCCGCAGATGAGTGACGCCAAGACCCCGTGGGGCGGCCGTTTCGAGAAGTCTCCCGGCAGGTTCCTGACAGAGTTCGGAGCATCCCTGCCGGTCGACCAGCGCATGTGGGCCGAGGATATCCGCGGCTCCATAGCCCACGCCCGTATGCTCGCGGAGCAGGGCATTATCTCCTCAGCCGACGCCGACGCGATCGAGGAGGGGCTCTCGGTCATCTACCGTGAGATCCGCGCGGGCGATTTCGTCTTCGACATCGCCGACGAGGACGTCCACATGGCGATCGAACGCGTTCTCACCGAGCGCATCGGACCCGCCGGTGCGCGTCTCCACACCGGCCGCAGCCGCAACGACCAGGTCGCCACCGACACGCGTCTGTACGTGCGCCAGCGCTGCGCCGACCTCGCGTACCGGGTCCAGTGTGTCCGCCGATCCGCGCTCAAGCTCGCTGAGGAGCACTTCGGCGTCGTCATGCCCGGCTACACCCACCTGCAGAAGGCGCAGCCGGTTCTCTTCAGCCACCACATCCTCGCGTACGCATGGATGCTCACACGCGACTTCACTCGCATCCGTCACGCGTATGAGGCCGCCGATGTCCTGCCGCTCGGTAGCGCGGCACTCGCCGGCACCACGTTTCCGCTCGACCGCGAGTACGTCGCCAACCGCTTGGGCTTCTCGGCCATCAGCGAGAACTCGATGGATGCGGTCTCCGATCGCGACTTTCTTCTGGACCTCGGATATGCGTGCGCGGTCTGCCAGGTGCACCTCTCGCGCCTCGCCGAGGAGCTCATCCTCTGGTCGAGCGACGAGTTCGGCTTCGTCACCATGGACGACGAGTTCTCGACCGGCTCGAGCATCATGCCGCAGAAGAAGAACCCGGACTTCGCCGAGCTTGTGCGCGGCAAGACAGGTCGTGTGATCGGCGACCTGACGTCACTGCTGATCACGATGAAGGGCCTCCCGCTCGCCTACAACAAGGACATGCAGGAAGACAAGGAAGTCATCTTCGACGCCATCGACACCCTGGCATCCTCACTGCGTGCGATGAGCGGTATGCTCGACACAATGCACGTCAACGCGGATCGAATGCTCCTCGGAGCCCGAGGTGGCTTCATGGCAGCCACCGACCTCGCCGACCACCTGGTGGGCCGAGGAGTGCCGTTCCGTGACGCGCACGAGGTCATCGGCAAGCTGGTGCTCGACTGCGAGCGCTCGGGCAAGGCGCTCCAGGACCTCACCGCCGAGGAGTACGTCGCACACGATGCTCGCTTCGGTCCCGATGTACTCGATGCCGTCGACCTTGAGAAGATCGTCGCCCGTCGCGTGAGCATCGGCGGTACGGGCCACTCGGCCGTGAAGCTCCAGATCCAGGCGCAGCGGGATGCGATTGCCGCCGATGAGATCTGGCTCGAAGCGCTCACAGAGTAAGCCGCGCCGTTCCCGCCGCAGCCTTAGAGGAACCCGAGGCCCGAAAGGCTTCCCAGGTGATAGGCGAGCAGTGCCGCGTACAGCCCGGCCGTGATGGGAGCGATCATCAAAATGGAGCGGTAGCGTCGACCTCTCCATATCCCGACCGAAACCGCGAGCATCACCACCACCTTGAACACGCCGGCGAAGTACGGACTGACCCGAATCATGTGACCGAACACGGGGTTTCCTTCGCGCGCCAATCCGGTTGCCAGCTCGGCAGTGGTCAGAAGACCGTCAACAGCCGACAACACATTGATGAGCGCGAGGACGACGAACAAGGTCCAGGGTGCATCACGCAGCGTGCGCAGAAACGGGTATGCGCGTCGGCGATCGAAGCCGCCACGGCGGTTGTGGAATCGGAAGTGGCGCTCTTGACGCCTGTCGATGCCGCGGCGACGCTCAAGTTGTGCTGACATGGATGAAGGTTCCTTCGCTGGCCGCTTTGTCGCACCGCGACACATGCCGCGTACGATACGATGACATCATGCATCACACGTCCTACGTGTGTGCGGCATCTGAGGCCAGGGGGCGCCGACGATGCCAGGACGACTCATTGTGAATCTGGGAGAAGGGTACAGCCTGTGAAGCTCCAGCACATCTACGACACCTGCGTCGCCGCCGGCATGGAGGCCGACCCGCGTGAGGCAACAGAACTCGAGCGAGTGCTTGCCGCCAACTCAAAGGCGTATGACGCGCTCGACGAGGACGACAAGGCATTCTTCGACACAGAAAAGCTGACAAATCCGTATGCGGACACCAGAATCTGCGAAGGCGATCCTGATACGGAGATTCGCGGGTTGTTGGTGGGCATCGATATGGAGGCCCCGGAAGTCTTGCTTGCGGACAGGCTTCGCGAGAAGGGCGAGCCCATCGACCTCGTCTTCGCCCATCACCCCGAGGGGCCCGGCTATGCCAACCTCCACGAAGTCATGTACATGCAGGCTGACCTTTGGTCGAACCAGGGCGTCTCGATCGCTGCGGGTGACGCGCTGATCGCGCCGCGCGCCGAGGAGATCCGCCGACGCATCATGCCGGTGAACCACTACCGTGCCATAGATGCTGCCCGGTTGCTCGGTCTCGCATCGCTCTCGTGTCACACACCCGCCGACAACTCCGTTCAGCGCTTTGTCCAGCAGTTCATCGAAGCCGAGAACCCGGACACCCTCGATGCACTGGTCAAGGCGCTGCGCACCATTCCCGAGTATGGAGATGCGGCCACGAAGGGATACGGGCCTGCGCTCATCTCCGGTTCCGGCACGAGCCGTCCGGGCCGTATCGTGGTAGACATGACCGGTGGAACCGAGGGACCGACCGACGCGCTCAATCGGCTGTCCGCGGCAGGCGTGGGAACACTTGTCGGAATGCACTACTCGGAGGAGCACAAGAAGCGTGCAGAAGAGTTGAAGCTCAACCTGGTCATCGCCGGACACATCTCGAGCGACGTGCTGGGGATGAACCTGATCCTGGATCGCATCGAGGCAGTAGGAGCGATCGCCGTCTACTGCACGTCTGGGATGGTGCGATTCAAGCGCTCGTAAAGCTTCGTTCTTTCACAGCTTCGAACAGCAAGAGGGCCACCCGATGGGTGGCCCTCTCTTTGTGTGGTTGGGGCCGGCTGCTACGGCTTGGGGGTGCTGGTGGGTTCGGGGTCCACGGGAGGTGGGGGCTCGACCACCGGCGGCTTGGGATCAACTGGTTCAGGACCCTTGGAAACCCGCAACACGATCTTGCCGTTCGTGAACGACTGGCCGATGACGGTACCCTTCGCCTTCTTTGACCAATCGTACTCAACAGTGAATCCGTAGCCTCGGAGCTTCGCGCTGGCCTGGTCGAGAGTCATGCCGGTCACGCTCGGCGGCTTGCTTACAGGAATGCTGAACTTCGAGGGGTTGTAGCTTGGGCTGGCCGCGCGAGGAAAGTCCAACTTCTTTTCCTTGGCCAGCGCTCGCTTCATGTACGACGCCCAGATCGGAGCGGCGACCGTGCCGCCGAACGCATGTGAGCCGTTCACGTAGATGGGACGCTCAGTCATGTGACCGACCCACACAGAGGTGACCAGCTGAGGGGTGTAACCCACAAACCAAACGTCGCGATAGTTTTGGCTTGTACCCGTCTTACCTGCGGCGGGGCGTCCGATGTTGGCACGCGACGCAGTGCCTCCGCTGATGACACCTTTGAGCACGTCGGTGACGGCCCGGGCAACACCGGGCTTGAGCACTCTCTTGCCTCTCGGCTTGGCCTTGAAGATCACCTCGTTGTTGCGGTCGGTGACCTTGGTGATGGAGATGGGAGGGAAGTGCTCGCCACCGGTGGCGAGGGTGCCATACGCCGACGCCATCTCAAGCGGCGTCACATTGGTCGCTCCGAGTGCGATGGAGGGGACCTTGGGAAGCGGCGTCTGGATTCCCATTCGCGTAGCGGTGTTGGCGATGCTCTTGGCGCCAAGCTCCCACGCCAGGCGTGCGAATACGGTGTTGACGGATGCGGCCGTCGCGGATGCAAGCGTGATCATTCCACGTCCGGAACCCTCGCTGTTGCCGACGATCCACGGCTTGGGCTTGGTAGGGATCATCGCGGGCGACGACGAGTCGATGCGAAACGTGGGCGGCATGCCCTTTTCGATCGCCGTCACGAGCGCGAATGTCTTGAATGAGGATCCTGGCTGGCGTCGTCCCTGCGTTGCCAGATTGAACTTGTTCTTGTGGAAATTCTTTCCGCCGACGAGCGCCTTGATGTGCCCATCGCGCGGGTCGATCGAGACCAGTGCGGCCTCGGGGTCACGCGAACTGCTGAGCTTGTCATGGACGGCACTCTCAGCGTATCGCTGCAGACGCGTGTCCAGCGTGGTGTAGACGGTAAGCCCGCCCATGAAGACCACGGCGGGGGAGAACTTCGCTTGCAGCTCCTTCTTCACGTGCGCAACGAAGAACGGTGCGTCGTAGACGCCATCGCGCGGGTCCTTGCTACGCTTGAGCGAGAGCTTGGTAGCGACTGCGTCGTCGTAGGCGGCCTTGTCGATGTAGCCGTTACTCAGCATCGCGCGAAGTACCTCGTCGCGACGAGCGATGGCTCCGTCGGGGTTGTCGTAGGGGTCAAGCCGACTCGGCGACTGCGCCAGCCCTGCGATCAGTGCCGCCTGTGCCAGTGTGAGCTTGCTGGCACTGCGTGCGAAGTACGTGCGAGAGGCCGTCTCGGCCCCGTATGCACCTTCGCCCAGGTAGATCGTGTTCAGGTACATCTCCAGAATCTCGCGCTTGGAGTGGCGTTTCTCGACCTCGATCGCCAGGAACGCTTCGCGGATCTTGCGGGCGTAGGAGATGTCGTACGCCTCGTCGCGCAGTATGGTCTGACGGATGTACTGCTGCGTGATGGTCGAAGCGCCTTGCCGACCGCCGCCCTTGAGGTTGTTGACCGCGGCGCGCACGATACCGATCGGATCGACGCCGTTATGCTCGTAGTAGCGCTCATCCTCCACCGCGACGATTCCGTTGACCAGGTCTGTGGCCATCGCGGAGATGGGAATCGTCTGCCTGTTCTCAAGGTAGAGTCTGGCAAGCAACTTGCCATCCGCTGAGTAGATGGTGGTCGTCTGGGCAACATCGAAGGCGTCTTTGGCCTTGTAGTCGGGCAGGTCCGTCAGCCAGGTCTTGATCATGCTCGCGCCGAACGCTGCCCCCGACAGTGACAGGGCGAGTACGACCGTAAGTACGACCGCTGTGACTCTCAGCGCGATCGAGGAACCGGTCGTCTTCCTTGAGCGGCGGAGCCGCGAGCGCCTGCTAGACATATCCCTCCATCATTGTCCTGGTGGTACATTGTGCCCTATCCGCGGCGAAATGCATGCCAAGTGCCCTAACCGTCACCGCCCCGTCACTACAGAAACGGCGATCATGTCCTTAGACGCATCCCTGACCCATAAGGTTCCCGAGCTCCTGGCGCCTGCTGGTGGCCCGGAAGCTTTTCGCGCGGCACTCGCCAACGGGGCTGATGCGATCTATCTCGGCGTCGAGGTGCTTAACGCTCGGCGAGGTGCCGAGAACTTCACCGTTGCGACTCTGGCGGACGCGTGCCGCTCGGCGCACCTTGTGGGAGTCAAGATATACCTCACTGTCAACGTGGTGGTGCTGCCCGATGAGCTGAGCCAAGCACTTTCGCTTGTTGACGATGCGTGGACGGCTGGTGTAGACGCCGTGATCGTGCAGGACCTGGGGCTTCTGCGTGCGGTGCGAATGACGCTGCCGCACGTACGCGTGCACACCTCCACGCAGGTGAACTCGCACAACACCGCAACGATAGCCGCACTCGAACAGATCGGCGTCTCGCGAGTCACGCTGGCGCGCGAAGTGTCCATCGAGGAGATCGCTGCGTTCACCCGCGCCCTGAAAGTGGAGATCGAGGCGTTCGTGCACGGTGCGCTCTGCGTCAGCTATTCGGGACAGTGCCTGATGTCCTCGCTCATCGGCGGCAGAAGTGCTAACCGCGGCCAGTGCGCACAGCCGTGCAGGCTCCCGTACGAGCTCATCGACGAAGATGGTCAGTCGGTGGCGACTCCCGGTGCGCACCTGCTCTCACCCAAAGACCTCGCGGGCATAGCGATGCTAGGGCGACTCGTCGATGCCGGAGTGACGGCCGTCAAGATCGAAGGCCGTATGAAGAGCGCCGAGTACGTCGCGTTGGTCACCGGTGTGTATCGGGCTGCGCTCGACCGTGCCGCCGCTGACCCGGAAGCCTACGTCGTTCGCGATGGTGAGCAGGCTGTCCTCTCTGAAGCGTTCTCCCGCGGCTTCTCGGAGGCGTACCTGATCGGGGAGCGCGGAAACGACATGATGAGCTACGCGCGTCCCAACAACAGAGGTGTGCCCGTAGGCAGGGTCGTGGCCACGGAGAGTGGGCGAGTCACCGTATCGCTCGACAGCCCACTCGATGCCGAGGACACCATAGAATTCTGGACGTCGGCAGGCCGATTCGCGCAGCCTGCGGGCATGCTGGGCTTTGATGGCGGTACGCACGCCACTGCACCTGCAGGCAAGCGCGTGGAGCTCACGGTTCAAGAGCAGGTCGGAATGGGTGACCGGGTGTTCCGCGTGCGCAACGCGGCGTTGACGTCGGCTGCCGAGCGGACCTTCGCCAACGGGTCGAGACCGGTTGCGCTACGTGTGTCGGTCAGGGTGATCGAAGGAGATGCGCTCGCCGTCGAGGTGGTGGACTCAGTGGGTCGTCGCGGCGCGGCGCGCGGCCCGCTCGTGGAACCGGCGCGCACCAAGTCGCTGAGCGTCGACGAGGTCATCGAACACGTAGGGCGGTTCGGGGGAACGCCTTACGTGGCGGAATCATGGGATGTCGAGCTCGCCACGGGCGTCGGGCTCGGGTTCTCGGCGTTGCACCGTGTGCGTCGCGAGGCGCTGGAGGACTACGAGCGCGGTGTGCTCGCGCCATGGGCGTCCCGACACCGGCTCTCGCCAAGGCTGCCGATCGGTGAGCGCCGCGACCGTGCCCGTCGCCGTGTCGCCCCGGAGCTGGTAGTCGCGGTCGAGAGCCGGACTGCGGCGAAGGCTGCGCTCGAAGCCGGCGCCTCGGTCGCTCACGTGCCAACCTACCTGATGATGCAGGAGGACTCCGAGGACCCGAGATGGGTGCCGCTTCTGCCCCGTATTCTTCACGATGCCGAGTTCGCTGACTCGCTTGAGTTCGCGATGTCGGGCGCCAGGGTCGTGGCTGGCAACCTCGGCGTCTTGTCCGAGTCAGCACGACGTGGCGCCACTGTGGAAGCACACTGGTCGCTGAACGCGGTCAACTCGCTCGCGGTCGCGCAGCTGGTAGACCTGGGCGCGTCGCGGGTGTGGCTGTCGCCGGAGCTCACAGGCCAGCAGATCGCCCTGATAGCAGGGGAGACCACGTGTGAGCTCGGGACGGTCGTCTACGGGCGTCAAGAGGTCATGGTCACGGAGCACTGCATTCTGATGGCAGAGGGCCCTTGTGACGGCCGCTGCCGAGCGTGCGTACGCCGTGCAGAGCGTCACACCCTACGCGACCGCAAGGGATACGAGTTCCCGGTGGTCACAGATGTCATGGGTCGCTCGCGCGTCTACAACTCCGTGCCACTCGACCTTATGTCGGCTCTGCCCGAGCTGATCGACGCTGGTATCTGTGCGGTACGCGTCGACGTAGCGACAGAGACCGCGGAGCAGGCGTCTGAGGTGGTTCGGGCGGTCAGACGTGCGATCGACGCGGCTGTCGCAGGGGTACCGCTGCCGCAGCCGGCCCGCGAAGGCAGGACCACCTCGGGCCACTATTTCCGCGGACTGAGCTAGTCCCACAGGCGTCGCGATCAGTCGAGGGCGTTACTTGATGACGATGTGTTTCGAGATCGATGCCTGCTGACCTGAATCGTCGGTTACCCATAGCGTCACGTCATAAGGGCCGTTTACCGCCCAGGCGTGCGTGACCTTCTTGCCCGACACGTTGGTTCCGTCACCGAACTCCCAGTACCACGTGACGATTTTCCCGTTGTCCGTCGAGCCTGAGCCGTCGAGGGTGACTTTCTCCCCCGGCGAGGCTGTGGCCGGCATCTTCAGGTCAGGAACCGGTGCCTGGTCGCCCGCCCCGCCGTTGCTGACCGTCAAGTTCACGACTGTGGCCGAGGTGGCTACGCTGCCCTTGCCGGGGCTCTGTTTCGCTACGGTACCCGCCGATACGCCCGCGACGTCCTGCTCGACCACCCTGGCAGCGAGCTTCAGCTTGTCGAGCGCCGCCAGCGCCGCTTCCTTGGTGAGCCCCACGAGGTTCGGGATCTTGATCTGCTCCGGCAAGGCGTGCTTCTTGCACGGCTCGAGTTTGGTTGAAGTCAGCATCAGCTCGTTGATTTTCCGGGGGCAGTACTCGGTGGCTGCCTGACCGGTTTCGTTGCACACCTTCATCGTCTTGAGTCCGGAGGGTTTCTCGAACTTCAGTACCGGCTGGCCTGAAAGCGCCGCCTTCATGAAACGGGCCCAGATCTGAGCAGGGAACGACCCGCCTGTGACCTGCTGACCATGAACGTTGTTCATGGCCTTGGCCCCCTCCGGGTACCCCATCCATACCGCCGTGGCAAGTTGGGGAGTGTACCCGACGAACCACGCATCTCGGTTCTCCTGCGTCGTGCCGGTCTTGCCTGCTGCGGGTCGACCGATTGCCGCAGCGGTGCCGGTCCCGCGCGTGATCACGCCCTTGAGGAGGTCGGTGGTCAGATACGCGACAGCGGGATCGAGGGCCTCTTTCGATTTACGCTTCGCCGAGAAGATGACTTTGCCCTCGCTGTCCTTGACCTCCGATATTCCAAATGGTGTCGAGACCTGCCCTTCCGCAGCCAGCGTGGCGTACGCGTTGGCCATCTCCAGTGGCGTCACGCCCGTCTCCAGACCGCCCAGCGCGATGGCGGGCACCGGGGTGATGTCACCGGGCAAGCCCATGCGCTCGGCCGTCTTGACGACCTCTTCAGGGGTGACGTCCAAGATCAGCTGCGCGAATACCGAGTTAACTGACTGCTCGGTGGCCTCTCGAAGGCGCATAGGGCCCTTTCTGCCCCCGTGTGCCCCGGTGACACTCCATGTCTCATCACCGACCCTGAGCTTCACCGGGCCTGACTCGAACGCCGCCGATGGGCTCACTCCCTTCGTAAGTGCCGTGGTGAGCACGAACGGCTTGAACGCGGACCCGGGTTGACGTCCGGCTCCTTGCACAGCAGCGTTGAACTGTTGAGTCTTGAAATCCCGACCACCCACCATCGCCAGAACCTCGCCCGTTCCGGGACGGATGGAGACGATTGCGGCGGACGGATCGTTCTTTCGGTTCAGAACGGCAGCGATGGACTTCTCGGCGGAGGTCTGCATCTTCATGTCAAGTGTCGTCTTCACGCGCAGACCGCCACGGTAGAGGCGATCCTGGCCGTACTTCTCGGCGAGCTGGGCCTTGATCCACTCGACGAAGTACGGGGCCCTGGTGGCGGTGCGCTTGAGACCGGTGGTCTTGATGGGTGATGTGACCGCCTCCTCGTGCTCACTCGCCGTGATGTATCCCTGGTCGAGCATCTGGCCGAGAACCGTGTCGCGACGACGTTTCGCCGCTTCCGGATCGAGATAGGGCGAATAGCGTCCGGGCGACTTGATGACGCCGGCGATCATCGCTGCTTCCGGGAGCGTGATCTCCTCCACGCCCTTCCCGAAGTACGCCCTGGCGGCCGACTCCACGCCGTAGGACCCGTGTCCAAAGTAGATGGTGTTCAGGTAGAGCTCGAGAATCTCGTCCTTGCTGTGCCGTTTCTCGATCCGGTTGGCGAGCATCGCCTCCATCACCTTGCGCTTGAGCGTCTTCTCGTCGGTGACGAACGCCTGCTTCACATACTGCTGCGTGATGGTGGATCCACCCTGGGCCTTCTTGCGCAAGGCGATGTCGGTGACGACCGCGCGCGCGATTCCGAGCGGATCCACTCCTGTGTGCTCGTAGAAGCGCTTGTCCTCTGTAGCGATCGCAGCGCGGCGCAACAAAGGCGGAATGTCGGCGAGCTTCTTGTCGCTGCGGTTCTCCTCGGCGTACAGCTTTGCCAGGACGCGGCCCTTGCGGTCGAGGATCACGGAGGATTGGTCGCGTCCGCGACCGTTGGCGACATCGGGGTCGGGGAGTGAGGACGCAAGCGTCGCATATACGATGCCCGCGGTGATACCGAGGGCGGCGAACGCCACGAGCAGGATCAAGCCAACGGTACGCAGAGCACCACGCCCACGTTTTGGCGGACGTGCAGGTCCACGTCTGGCCGGCTGTCGAACCGCGCCTTTATTAGTACGCGACTGGGGGCCGGCCTTGCGGGTGCGGCCACTGCCGGAGGGACTCTGGGCGCGTGCGCGCGAGCTCGATTGGCCGGAACGCGGTCGCGGCTTGGGTGCTCGGCCTTTGTCATCACGTGGTCGGTACTCAGTCATGCGGCTGCGATCCTTTGGCTGTATCGGTGTCGTGGGCTGCTCGTCGGCTTCGGCGTCAACGAGCGTCGTGAAGATGCCACACGGCCTCGCGCCAAGCGCGGCCGGGACGTTTCCTCTGATAGTATGACACGCAAACTACAAGCCAAACGAGCCGTGAAGTGGCCGCCGTGGTGCGGACGTAACCGGCTCGTTTACCGCCGAGGAGGCTCCGTCCGCCGTGCTCTCTGCCGACGAACAACTACATATCATCAAGAGCGGCATCGCTGACCTGGTACCGACGGCCGGCATGACGAAGAAGCTCGCCAAGGGTACTCCGCTGCGAATCAAACTCGGGGTCGACCCGACAGCGCCCGACCTGCACCTTGGCCATGCGGTCCCGCTCAGGAAGCTCCGCCAGTTCCAGGACCTCGGTCACACAGTCGTACTCATCATCGGCGACTTCACCGCGCTCATCGGCGATCCTTCGGGTCGCAACAGCACGCGGCCGCCGCTCACGCTCGAGCAGATCGACGCCAACGCCGAGACCTACGTCACCCAGGCGATGAAGATCCTCGACGCCGAGAAGACCGAGCTTCGGCGTAACTCCGAGTGGCTCGGCACGCTCGGCTTCGAAGACATCCTCCGGCTCACGAGCCAGTTCACGGTCGCGCGGATACTCGAGCGCGACGACTTCTCGAAGCGATATGCCTCGCAGCAGTCCATCTCGCTCCACGAGTTCCTGTATCCGATGGCGCAGGCATACGACTCGGTGGCTATCGAGGCGGATGTGGAACTAGGCGGTACGGATCAACTCTTCAACCTCCTCGCCGGCCGCGAGTTGATGGAGAAACTCGGCAAGGAGCCCCAGGTGGCTTTGACGCTGCCGTTGCTCGAGGGTACCGACGGTGTTCAGAAGATGAGCAAGAGCTACGGCAACTACATCGGGCTGACAGACGAGCCCGACGACATGTTCGGCAAGGTCATGTCCATCCCGGACGAGATCATGGTGAAGTACTTCCGCCTGTGCACGACGCTTCCTGTCGATGAGGTGGACGCCATCGCCGCAGGACTGGCCGCCGGCACGCTGCACCCAAACGAAGTCAAGCGCCGCTTGGGTAGGGATGTCGTCACGCTCTATCACTCGTCCGAGCTCGCCGAGAAGGCCGAAGCGGCCTTTGATCGCCAGTTCAGGGATCGTCAGGCGCCCACGGATATAGCCGACGTTGCAGTTGAGCTTGATGATGAGGTCTATCTTCCGGGTCTGCTTCACTCAGTAGGGATGGTCGGCTCTGCAGGCGAAGGACGCCGGATGATCGATCAAGGTGGCGTCAAAATCGATGGCGAGGCACTTGGGGTCGGCGTCTACTACTCCACTCGGGATCGTGTTGCAGGACACGTCATCCAGGTTGGGAAGCGCAAGTTCGCGCGCCTGGTCGCAGCTGAGTGAAGCGGCAGCGGAGCCGTTGTTCCGGACGCCACCATGGGGCATCCGGACTCGAGATTGAGCGTGACGCGTGCTGCGTACAAAGAGTTATCGAAATACCCCTTGCGCACTCATTTGGGGCGGTGTACAGTACGACACCGCACCGCCGGAGCCACACAGGAGACCGGAGCGCGTGTTGAAAACGGAAAGCCGTTCGGAGTTGATCACATAGCAGCCGTGACGCCGCAGTAATGCGGCACATAAGCTGTCTGTGAGCGCCCCCGAACAGAGTCGGGAGGCGCTCTTTACTTCCCGGATCAGGCGAGATGAACTTGGCCCGCAAGGTGCCGAAAAAAAGTTCAGATAACCTGTTGACACGGCTAAGGCGAATGCGTAATGTATCTCCTTGCCGCCGAACACAACACAGGCGGCACGCAGCGGGCAAAACCGCAGGTAGTAAGCGGAATCTGCTGCAGCTTGAACCTTGAAAACCGGATACTGTGACAAGCCAGTAAAGGTTCGCAAAGCGAACCAACACTAAACCCGTCAAGTCGAGAGGGTCCATTAAAAGACCAAACCGGCGAGACAAGAGTTACGATTCAGACCACGTCGGCTTCCTTACCGGCGCAGGTGAATCACTCCGGATAGAACCGGATCATAACTTCGTGTACTACGAGCTTCGGCTCGTAACATATTCCACGGAGAGTTTGATCCTGGCTCAGGATG